>NZ_SSMW01000030.1 GCF_004799405.1 Bradyrhizobium sp. | reverse complement strand
ACAAGCCATGCCAGCAAAGTCACCACGGTCACACCGGAAATCACCCGGCATTCCCCGCACAATGGTTTTACGGCTTATTTCGCGCTCTCCCCGGTGACCGGGCTTTCTTGCCACCGTCATCTGCGAAAGTCGCCTTTCGCAAACTTGACACCAGCGTCGGGGTGTCAGGACCACACGACTTCGCCGTCTGCCTCAGGCGCATTCGTCAAAGCGCCATCCGCGTCCACCGCATCCCGCCCCGCGTTGATGACGTTGCGCAACGCCCCTCCGAAAGGGACGGGACGGCAATGGGTATACGCCTGATTTGGCTATTCTGAAAATCAGAATATTTTTGCGACCGGGCCTTGACAGTTCACTGATTTGCCCGTCTTGGGTACATCAGGCGCCGGCGGCGACCGATGCGGGGTCCTGTTTCACCGGCACAGTGGCATTTACCCTCGGGCATCCCCATATAAGATCAATGAACTGGCAAAGATCGAGCACTCGGGAACCGCCCAAGACGAAGGCTGAACTCCGTCAAATGCTGACGGAGGCTGTGCGCAACACGCAGCCCAGCCCGGAGCCCGCGCCGAAGCGACTGGCAAAAGCCAAAAAGATCGAGGCTGGGGCAGCCTGCGTCGATTAAACCTGCCGGGTCGCCCCGTCGTTTCGTTCAGCCCAAGATGGGACGGGCATCCTTCGCGGCCAGCGCGAAAATTTCGTGAAAGAGCACTATGCGCAAACTTCCCAAGCCCACCGAACAAGAGATTAATGAGGGCCCCCAAACGGTCTCTTTTCAGATTGCGAATGGAAACGCGCGGCAGGGCTGCGTTTTGCAAACCAATTTACCAACCAGAGTACAGGCGCAGAAGTATCTTCTGGCGAACTGGCCGGCCATCGAAAAGAGGGCTCGCGACGCGCTCGCGACGGGAACCATTGAAGGCGGGCAGATCAAGCTCATGATGATCTGACCGGCCCGTGAGGACGACCAGACACAGCCTGCGCCGCTATCTTGGTCGACTGTGAGAGAACCGTCAGCTCTAGGGCGTATTGCGAATTTCGTTGGAAAGGCTGAGCAGCCCGACCGCCACCGGCGCCGATCCAGCAAGCCACATCAGCGCCGAGCCGGACGAAACCCATACAATCCAAAAGCCAAAGCCCATTATGCCGACAGATATTAGGTACGCGAGCGCCTTATCCGTCACCGGACTGATGCTGGAGAGCGACCATTTGTTCCCGCGCAATTCCGGCTCTCCCCCTTAAGGGCGCGACAGGTAACCGTCGAAGGCGTGGGCGATGAAAATTCCGGCGCTCACGACGCCGAACAACGCGGTCAATGCTTCCAACATGGCAACGATCCTGTAGCCCAGCGGGTAGACCTAACCGCACGCGGATGCACAGTCAAAAGGATTGTGCGCGTCGTGAAAAACAGAAACCTAACTGATGCTTTGGCGCAACAGCGGCCCCGGCCAAATCCGGACCTAAAAGGCGAGGCGCGATTTGACTCGTCGGGTAAATCACGAGCCGGAACATCGTCGGTACCAAGCCGCTGATGGCTGCGGTCGCGGCCTGAGACCGAACCGTGCTGCCTTCTCACCGACTTCCCCGGAATGGCGTTTTTACACGGCCAAGACCCGCTTCGGACATGTTGCGCCGCCGACACATCGGCAAACAATCGCGCTTGTCCCTCGACGGAGACCGACCGGCTCATTGACGCCAAAGGCGCCCGGCTGTTGGCTGTTCCCATACTTAATCGTGTTTTCGGTCGGTGGCGTTTATGCGTGGGAATGGCATTTCGCGTGGGATGGGATTGCTGTCGCGGCTCTGTCGCTCGGGATTGCATTTCGTCCAACAGTCCATGCCGCATGGATCGACGCCGCGACCGGGCAGCCAGTTCACGTGGAATCCTCAGCTCGGATCTCGTGAAGTTCCGAACTTGCCAGACCCCAATCACTCTTTTGGCGCGGGCAGAATGCGTATGGCTGGCTTCCGCGTCGCCATTCCTGGGCGCGGCTTGGGCGTCAATGAGCAGAATTTTCTCATTTCGTCCGCTTGGGTTATCGGCTTGGTTGGAATGATTCAGCCTTTTTTCTGGGGAGTCAGCAACTTCCTTCACCCGGACCCTTCCATTGATTTTGATTTCATGGATGATCTGAAGGGGTCTGCTGAAATGGTGATGCGCTATGTCACCTTACCCCACTACGGCATCGGGTTTCTGTTCATGGCGGCGAGTGCGCGGAACCGGACGGTGGGTCGACGGGCGTCGATCGCCGGCCTGTTGGTGCTCGGCGGTCTCCTGTGTTTGGGATACGCCTTTCTAGGGACGGCGTTTTCCAATGAAATGACCGGTAGCAAGACGATGCGCTTCCACTGGTCTGAAACCGGGGCGAGTCCCCTGGCGCTCTACGCCATATTGTTCTACTTCCTGGCGCACGAATTACGCGATCAAGCGATGTTCTATGTGGCAACCGACTCCTCGGGCGTCATCGCGGATCGGCCGCTGTTCGATCGCTTTGTTAACTGGTTGATCGGCTTGTCAATCGGGACTTTTGCTACCGTGATTTGGTCGGCCTTGGTCTTGGGGCAGCAATCGCCCGCGCTTGTTCTCCCCGAACTAACAGGTAATTTGCGCGCCGTAATCGCTTTGGCGCCGGTAGCCTTCTGCGTGCTGGGTCTGGGCGCATTAGCGCGTTGGTACGCCCACGCCACGGGGCAAACGGTTAAAGAGATGGGGGACCGGCATGGCCCGCTCATTCGGGTTTTCGTTGGCGTATTCCTCTGGATCAGCCTCGGATTTGCGCTCCGCTTGGGCATCTATCTGCTGATTCTGTTCCACGTGGTCGGCTGGTATGTGTTCACGTGCTACAAACTGAAAGAGCGTGGCCAAGCCTCACCGGCAGCCGATTGGTTGACGTGGACGCGAACCAACCTGTCAGGCTTTCGTACCCTCCATGTCGGTCTTGTCGTTGCCTTCATTGCCGTTGGGGCGGTGTGGACGTATGGTTTCGAAGGTCATGGCCCGTTGTGGTATGTCCTGGCGCCAGGGGCGTTCCTTTACTGGACCATCACTCATATCACGGTCAGCTTTTTGCCGCGTTAGGCAAAGTTCTGGCGCTCGGCTCCATCTGCATTCGGATCGTATCACGCATCGAGGATGGTCTCGGAGCGGCGCGTCGAGCCTCACTCCGGCTTCTCCGGCCCGTCATAGGCAATCCCCCTGATCACGGCGGCATTGCCGAATTTCCTGCGCAGATCGTCGATCGCGCGTTCGGCGTGGGCCGAGCGGCGGTCGAGCATGTCGGTGTCGTCGGCCTGCGATCCCGCCCGCAGCGCGCTGACGCCTGTCCCCATCAGGCGAAACGCCGTGCCGTCGACTTCCCTGACCAGCATCTCGCGCGAGACCGCGAAGATCTTTGCCGCCAGTTGGGTCGGCGCGTGGATCGATTGCGAGCGGGTGCGTTGGCGGAAATCGGCGGTCTTCAGCTTCAGCGTGATGGTCAGCCCGGAAAGCTCGCTGTTCTTGAGGCGCGCCGATACTTTCTCCGACAGCCGCCACAGCGTCTTTTCCAGGGTGGCAAAATCGCGGATGTCGGTCTCGAACGTGGTCTCGCTGGAGATGGTCTTGGCGCCCCGGTCAGGCACCACCTTGCGGTCGTCGATGCCGCGCGCCAGCCGCCACAGCCGGCGGCCCTCGGTCGAGAACTGCTTCATCAGGTCGACCTCGTCGGCGCGCTGCAGGTCGGCGATGGTGCGAAAGCCGCGCTGCAACAGCTTCTCCTGGGTGGCAGGCCCGACGCCGAAGATGAACCCGACCAGCTTGTCCGCCAGCATGACCCGGGCCTCGTCTTGATCGAGCGCTGCAAAGCCGCGCGGCTTGTCCAGGTCGGAGGCGATCTTGGCAAGAAACTTGTTGCAGGAAAGACCCACCGAGACCGTGATGCCGATGCCGCGCTCGACCTCGCGGGCAAAGCGCGCCAGCACTTTCGCCGGGATCATGCCGTGCACGCGCTGGGTGCCGCCAAGATCGAGGAACGCCTCGTCGATCGACAGCGGCTCGACCAGCGGCGTCAGCGCCTGCATGGCATGGCGCACCTCGCGGCCGACCCGGACATATTTCGCTATGTCGGGCCGGATCACGATGGCGGACGGGCACAGCGCCAGCGCCTTGAACATCGGCATCGCCGAGCGCACGCCGTAGGTCCGGGAGATGTAGCAGGCCGCCGACACCACGCCGCGCTTGCCGCCGCCGATGATCACCGGCTTGTCGGCGAGCTCTGGATTGTCGCGTTTCTCGACCGTGGCGTAGAACGCGTCGCAATCGATATGGGCGAGCGTGAGCGAGGGCAGCGCGGGGTGACGAACCAGGCGAGGCGAGCCGCATTCGCCGCATCGCCGGACCGCTTTATTGCCAAGATCTTGGTCGCCAAGGCAATCCCGGCAGAAGCAGGTCGGTCCGTCCATCGGCGGCGCGGGTGATGTCACGGCCCATCGCGCTCCCAATCGGGGTCGCTTAGCGCCTGGCGTGCTGCGGCAATGTTGGTGGGGTGAAGCTGCGAGGCGGCGGCGAACGCTTTCACGGTTGCGTCATCGCGCAGCACGAAATCGAGCACGCTGCCGAGAAAATGCGGGTCGGCAGCCGCAGTTCGCAGGGTCTCCGGGCCGATTCCGCTTTCGGCCAGGAACAGGCCTAGCCGTTCGGGCTCGCCGGCGATAAAAGAAAGCGCCTGAACGGCAACGATTTCAGCCACTTCCCGGGGGTTGTGAACAGGCTTTCTCAACGGATGTGTTTGCCTTTCCGTAACTTATGGTCTCTATTTTGGAACCATCATGCCCGAGTCTGCGGAACGTGTTCAAGCAAGTGGAAGCCACTTCGCATAAAGATGGCACTGCGGCTTAACGGGTTAGAGCGAATCTGGCGCTAGTTTGAATTCAGTTTTTGACACGTTCGGCGATGGCGATGCATCGGATGCCGGGGCCTGCTAGTTGGGATCAGGGGAGGGACGGGATGGCGAAAACCGTCCTGATCGTGGAGGACAATGAGCTGAATATGAAGCTCTTTCGCGATCTCTTGGAAGCGCATGGCTACCAGACCTCGGGCACCAGCAATGGCTTCGAGGCGCTCGATCTCGTCCGCACCATGCGTCCCGATCTGATCCTGATGGATATCCAGCTGCCGCAGGTATCCGGCCTCGAAGTGACGCGCTGGATCAAGGACGATCCCGAACTGCGCGCCATTCCCGTGGTTGCGGTGACGGCGTTTGCGATGAAGGGCGACGAGGAACGCATCCGCGAGGGTGGCTGCGAGGCCTATCTGTCCAAGCCGATCTCGGTCGGCAAGTTTATTGAAACCGTTCGACGGTTCATCGGGTAGGAGAGTTTCGATTGTCCGCGCGTATCCTGGTCGTCGACGACGTCCCCGCCAACGTCAAGCTGCTGGAAGCACGGCTGTCGGCCGAATATTTCGATGTCGTGACCGCCACCGACGGCGCCGAGGCGCTCGCGATCTGCGCCCGCGCCGAATGCGACATCATCCTGCTCGACGTGATGATGCCGGACATGGATGGTTTCGAGGTTTGCCGCCGGCTGAAGTCCAACCCCGCCACGCATTTCATCCCGGTTGTGATGGTGACGGCGCTGGACAGCCCGGCCGATCGCGTGCGCGGCCTTGAAGCCGGCGCCGACGATTTCCTGACCAAGCCGGTATCCGACATCGTGCTGATCGCGCGGGTGCGCTCCTTGACCCGCTTGAAGATGATGACCGACGAGCTGCGGATGCGCGCCATCACCTCGCTCGAGATCGGCGTGCAGGCGCCGGAGCGCAGTGCGGTGGCCGATACCGGCAAGGGGGGGCGCATCCTCTTGGTCGACGACCGGCCGTCATCCTATGAGCGGCTGGCGCCGGTGCTGAGCCTGGAGCACACCGTCGATGTCGAAACCAATCCGGCAGAAGCGGTGTTTCATGCTGCCGACGGCAATTACGACCTGCTGATCGTCTCGCTGGGCTTGCAGAATTTCGACGGGTTGCGGCTGTGCAGCCAGGCCCGCTCGCTGGAGCGGACGAGGGCGGTGCCGATCCTGGCGATCGCCGATGCCGACAACAATACGCGGCTGCTCCGCGGCCTCGAGATCGGCGTCAATGACTACCTGCTGCGCCCGGTCGACAAGAACGAGTTGCTGGCGCGCGCGCGCACCCAGATCCGCAAGCGCCGCTATACCGACCATCTGCGCGACAACGTGCAGAATTCAATCGAGATGGCGATCACCGATGCGCTGACCGGCCTGCATAACCGCCGTTACATGGAAAGCCATTTGAGCACGCTGGCCGAGCAGGCCTCGACCCGCGGCAAGCCGCTGGCGCTGATGATGCTCGACATCGATTTTTTCAAGTCGATCAACGACAATTACGGCCACGATGCCGGCGACGACGTGCTGCGCGAATTTGCCGTGAGGGTCCGCAAGTCGATCCGCGGCATCGATCTCGCCTGCCGCTACGGCGGCGAGGAATTCGTCATCGTGATGCCGGAGACCGACCTGCATGTCGCGGGCATGGTGGCGGAGCGGCTGCGGCGCTCGATCGCGGGCGAACCCTTCGCGGTCAGCAAGGGCAGCAAACGCATCGAGGTCACGATCTCGATCGGGCTGTCGACGCTGGAATTGAAGGGCGAGCCCGTCGCCGACGTCCTCAAGCGCGCCGACACCGCGCTCTACCGCGCCAAGCATGACGGCCGTAACCGGGTGGTCGCCGCGGCGGCGTAGCGTTTGGCACTTCCCGGTCCGTCATACTCCGCGAAAGCGGAGTATCCAGTACGCCGCAGCTTCTCGGTTCAATCGCTGACGTCTCGGAGTTGCGTCTCGGGATCGCCTGCGTTAAATTTGTGCAGACTGCAGTCCCCGAACTCTCAGGCGACGGCAGGTCGCGGTTTTTGCCCCGCGACGGCCAAGAAAGAACAAGAACAATGTCCCTGCTGAGAACCCTGCGTCCCACGCTTCCCATCCTGATCGGCGCTTCCGTCATGCTTACGCTGAGCATGGGCTTTCGCCAGAGCCTGGGCATCTTCCTGCAGCCGCTGACGCGCGACATCCACATCTCGGTTTCCGATTTCACCCTTGCGATCGCCATGCAGAACCTCGCCTGGGGATTCCTGCAGCCGCTCGCCGGCGCGATGACGGTGCGATACGGCTTTCGCCCGATCATGATGGCCGGCGCGGTGTTTTACATCGCGGGCCTCGCCTTGATGGCGAGCGCGCAGGGATTTCTCAGCGTCATGATCGGCGCGGGCGTGCTGATCGGAACTTCCTTGGCCTGCACCGCCGCGGCGATCGCGATGTCGGTGGCGGCGCGCGCGGTGCCGGCGACGGTGCGGAGCACCGTGCTGGGCATGGTTTCGGCGGCGGGATCGCTTGGCGCGTTGCTGTCGGCGCCGATCGGACAAATCCTCAGTGAAGGTTACGGCTGGCGCACCGGCCTCGTCGGCTTCGTGATCCTGTCGTTAGTGATGCTTCCGGCGGCGTGGTTTGCGGGCAAGGTCGACAAGGTGCCGCTGCCGGCACGGTCGGTGGACGATATCGGCGATACCTCGGCCGGCGTCGCGGTGAAGGTCGCCCTTGGCAACGCGTCGTTCGTGGTGATGACCTGCGCCTATTTCGTCTGCGGCATGCAACTGGTGTTTCTCACCACGCATCTGCCGTCCTATCTGGCGATCTGCGGCATGGACCCGATGCTGAGCGCGCAGACGCTCGGCATGATCGGCGGCTTCAACGTGCTCGGCAGCCTGTTCTTCGGCTGGGCCGGCGAACGCTGGAACAAGCTGGCGCTGCTGGGCGCGATCTATGTTTTCCGCTCGCTGATTCTCGCCTGGTATTTCACGCTGCCGCCGTCACCGGCCTCGACCCTGTTGTTCGGCGCGCTGATGGGATTCCTGTGGATGGGCGTCGGGCCGCTGGTCGCGGGCGCCGTCGCCGAGATGTTCGGATTGCAGTGGCAGGCGATGATCCAGGGCCTCGCCTTCATGAGCCATCAGCTCGGCAGCTTCCTCGGCGCCTACGGCGGCGGGTTGATCTATGACGCGCTCGGCTCCTACACCATGGCGTGGCGCATCGGCGTCGCCTTGGGTCTCGCCGGCGGCATTGTCCAGGTCGCCTTCGCGTTGATACGGCCCTCGCGGCCGCCGCTGTTGCGGACGGCGTAGGGCGGCGGTGTCATGCGCCGACGGCCGCTGACCTAACTGTCATCGCCCGGCTTGACCGGGCGATGACAGTTGTATTTGGGGCGAGCATCGAGGTCCCAAATAAAAACGGGACCCGAAGGCCCCGCTGGAAGTCAGTAACGTCCGCAATCCTACTTGATCTTGGACTCGCGGAATTCGACGTGCTTGCGCGCGACCGGGTCGTACTTCTTCTTGACCAGCTTGTCGGTCATGGTGCGCGAATTCTTCTTGGCGACGTAATAGAAGCCGGTATCCGCCGAGGAAACGAGCTTGACCTTGATGGTGACCGCTTTGGCCATGTCGGGAACCTCAAATAGAAGGGAAACTGGCGCAGCCCGTCCGGGGCGCATTTGCCGCGCAACCTAGCTTCTGACGGCCCAAAGTCAAGCTCGCGTGCGGCCTATTATGACCGGTTTTGCCGCCGGATCGCGCCGATTTCGCCCTGTTGGCGGAGCCGTTCTTCGATGCCAGAATGTTGCCGGTCGCGGGCAGGGTGAGGGACGGGCAGTCATGGGCGATTCTTCGATCCGCATTGCCGTGCTGCATTTTTCCCACGAGACGGTGACGTTTCTCAACAACGACACCACGCTAGACGATTTCATCTATCCCGGCTCGCCCGCCAGCGGCGAAGCGCTGCTGAAATTCGACCCCAAAGCCTATATGGGCGGTTTTGTGAAGATGGCGCGGGAGTTCGATGGCGTCGAACTGGTCGGCATCGAATCGCCGCTATGGCCCAAGACCGGCACCGGCTCGGGGTGGGTCACAGGGCAAGCCTACGAAATCTTTGTCGGCAAGATGATCGCCGGGATCAAAGCCGGCAAGCCGTTCGACGGCGTCTATCTCTGCGTGCACGGGGCGATGGCGGTGCGCGGCATCGCTCGCCCCGAGGCTGAACTGGCGCGACGAGTGCGGGAAGCCGTCGGCCCCGAGGTGTTCATCACCGCGACCTTCGATCCGCACGGCAACGAGGACGATGAATTCCTCAAATACGCCGACATGGCGTTCACCGTGAAATATTTCCCGCACTACGACAGCTATCTGCAAGGCGAGCGCGCGGCGCGAACCCTGGTGCGGGCCATCAGGGGCGACTACAAGCCGGCGCATGTGACGTCGAAGGTTCCGATCATCTCGCCGACCGTGCTGCAGTGGACCGGTGCCTCGCCTTGGATGGACCTAGTGCAGCGGGCGCTGGTCTGGGAAGCCAGCGAGCCCGATGTCTATGTCAACGTGTTCTTCGGTTTCCCGTTTGCCGACGTGCCCGATGTCGGCATGACCATACAAGTGCTCACCAACGGAAATCCCGCACTGGCCGCCAAGGTCTGCCGCGACATGGCCGCGACTACATGGCGCCTGCGCGAGGCGCTGCTGAATTCAACCAAAGTCCACAGCATTCCCGAAGGCGTCGCGCTGGCGAAACAGGCCGTGCAGCGCGGCGAGACCCCGGTCGTGCTGGCCGACCACAGCGATCGCTCCGGCTATGCCACCTGGCTGCTCAGGGAGATCGTCGCGCAGGACCTGTCCAATACCGTGATTGCGACCATCGCGGATGCCGCGGCCACCGCCGAACTCAAAGCGCGGGGCGCCAAGGCCGGCGACAGCTTCGACATGGCGATCGGCGGATTGGCCGACGAATCCGCCGGCGACCCCGTGCGCATCCAGGGCACGATCATCAGGGCTGTCGAAGGCCACGGCCAGTTCTGGGCCAGCATCCAGTTCGGCCGCGGCAATGTCCTGATCCTCAGTTCCTATCTGGTGCAGGTGATCGAGCCGTTTTCGCTGAAGAATCTGGGCGTGGATCTCGACGCCTGTCAGGTGTTCGCAATCAAATCGCGGGTGCATTTCCGGCGCGGCTTCCACGACAACGGTTTTGCCAAGACCATCCTGCTGGTCGAGCCGACCGAGCCGTTTCTCGGAACGGTTCGCCTCAACAAGCTGCCTTATGAAAATGTCGACCTCAGGCAGTATTACCCTTACGGAAATCCGGCGTTTCCGGGCTGACCGTCGCGGTCGGACACCGCGCCACGACCGGCGATTGAGCCTCACGGCGCGTCAGGCGGGGTTCTCCCGCCGTTCGATCCGCCTGAGTTGCCGGATCGAAAGTGCGTGCAGGAGAATCGAGCTCGGGACAGCGAATGCCGGGATCATCACGGTCGGGTAGGTGCCCGCCAGCGATGCCGGGATTTCAAAGCCGAATATCTGCAATGGCCCCGGCGAGCTGAGGATGCCCATCGTGATCGCAACCGCAAAATCGCAAAGTCCGAAAATATTCCAGGTTATGGCGGCGCTTCGTGCCCTCGCTGTTACGGATGCCAGCAACAGCGCGACTGGCAACGCCGTGATGCCCGTGAGCATGTCACCGATGCCGGCGGGCCAGGCGAAAATCCCCGGTGCCGTTCCGTTCACCCAATTGACGATGAAAATCCCGCCGAAGATTCGATAAACCTGCAGCGCAATCAGCCAGGAGCCTGGCATGGCATCCAAAAACGTCGCGATCGATTTCGACCGCAACACCACAAAGAGCCCAATGATGACAGGCGCAAAAATCGCGATCGGCAACCTTGGCACGCGGACCACTCCGGGAATCGGCTGGAAGGCGCCGCTAACCGCCAGGTTCCAAACGACCGCGAGCCACAGCGTGAAGGGGATGGCGACGCTGAGCCAAAGGATGAAGCGCTTGCTCGCTGAAAACTCGGTCCGCGACAGGCCAAGCCATAAGCCTGCCAGGATCGCGAAATGAATTGCTAGGCGCGTAACAGCCGACGGAATCCCCGTCGGAGCGAGACCCGGGAAAATCAGGTTGATCCCGACCCAGAGGGCCGCGAGCGCGCCACCCGACAGCAACAGGCCGATTGTCGCCGCCTGGGATGCCTGGGGTTGTTTGAATCCTGCGGAAAGGGTGCTCATGATTGGGCTCCTATTGCTATAGATTTTGCAGTTACTATAATATAGGATGCGACTATGTCAACGCTGACGATCATGATAAAGTCGTGAACGTCTTTGCCCGCGGCTTGGCCCGGACGGGGCCGGGATTCGATTCCAGACGCGGTATCTCAATGACGATCGACTACACGCAATTTTGTCCGGTGGCCCGGACGCTCGAGATTGTCGGCGACCGCTGGACAATGCTGATCTTGCGCGACCTTATTCTGCAGGGCCCGCGCAAGTTTCAGGATTTGCAATGCGCGTTTCCTCGAATTAGTCCAAATACCCTGTCGGCCCGCCTTAAAACACTCGAACAGCACGGGATCGTTGAGCGAAGGACTTACGCGGATCATCCTCCGCGAGCCGAATATGTCGTTACCGGCAAGGGGCGTGAGCTTCGGCCCCTGCTTCGCACCTTGCGCATGTGGGGGGAGAAGCATACGACGCCGCCATCGCCGCAGCGGGCGTTGCGGTGACGCTTTGAAGAGGGGCATTCGCCCCCCTTCAGCGTTGACCGAGCTTGTGCTAATCCGGCCTCGCGAAAGCTACACTTCGCTCCGAGCGGCACGCAGCAACGATGTGCCGGGCAATGGGGAACGCCGGCGATGGATCCAATCAGATGGACCATACTGGCAACGGAGTCGCCGCGACGGCGACGGCTACCGCGGGCACGCGTCTGTTTGCGCGAGCGGGCAGGGAGGAGGGACCATGGGCACTTACGAGAAAGGCGCGGTGCGCATCCATTTCGAGGAGGCCGGCTCCGGTTTTCCGTTGTTGCTGATCGCCGGCGGCGGATTGAACTCGACGATCTCGGGCATCACCGGCAGTTATCCGCCTTTCAACGCGATCGAGGAGTTCAAGGGCGAGTACCGCTGCGTCGCTTTCGACCTGCGCAACGCCAATCCCGGCCAATCCTCAGGCCCGCTTGAGATCGACCGTCCCTGGGATTCGCACACCGACGACCAACTCGGCCTGCTCGATCATCTGGGCATCGACAGGTTCATGGTGCTGGGCTTCTGCATCGGCGGCCCGATGATCTGGAACCTGCTGCGGCGGGCGCCCGATCGCGTTGTCGCCGCGGTGCTGGCGCAGCCGAGCGGATCGCGCCCCGAGGCGCGCGATCTTTTCTACGACAACAACATGAAGAACTGGGGTCCGGCCCTGGTTGCCCGGAGGGCCGAACTCACGATGGAAATCGTCGATAAATTCCTCACAAAAATGTATCGCACCAATCCCGACTTCGTCTTCACCGTGACGCGCGATTTCGTGCGCAATTGCCAGACGCCGGTCCTGATCCTGCCCGACGATATTCCGTCGCATCCCTACGCCGTCGCCATGGAAACGGCGATGCTGGCGCCAAAGGCGGAAGTGAGCATGTTCCCGTGGAAGGAGCCCAAGGAACGGGTGCCGCTGGCGGTACGCCAGATCCGTTCCTTCCTGCGGGCGCATCGTCCGAGGTAGAGGGCGGTGGCTTAGGCTTCGAAGAACCGGTTCTTCGGCCGCGGCAGGCCCAGGTTTTCCCGCAAGGTCTTGCCTTCATATTGCGTGCGGAAAATCTCGCGCTTCTGCAATTCCGGCACCACCTTGTCGACGAAGTCGTCGAGCCCGGCGGGCAGATACGGGAACATGATATTGAAACCGTCGCAGCCGTAAGCAGTCAGCCATTCCTCCATCTGGTCGGCGATGGTCTGCGGCGTGCCGACGAATGACAGTCCGCCATAGCCGCCGACGCGCTGCGCCAACTGGCGTACCGTGAGCTTGTCGCGCGCGGCGGCATCGACCAGCCGCTGACGGCCACTCTTGCTCGCGTTGGTTTCGGGAATCGGCGGCAACTGCCCGTCGGGATCGAAGCCGGACGCGTCGGTGCCCAGGATCACCGACAGCGACGCAATCGCGCTGTCGTAATGCACCCGGCTGTCGAGCAGCGCGCGTTTTTCGCGGGCTTCCTCGACGCTGTCTCCGACCACGACGAACGCGCCCGGCAGGATCTTCAGGTTGTTGCGGTCGCGGCCGAGCCTGTCCATGCGGCCCTTGATGTCGGCATAAAGCTTTTGTCCGTCGGCAAGGCTGCCGCCGCCGGTGAACACGGCCTCCGCGGTCTCCGCCGCAAGCTGTCTGCCGTCATCGGAGGCGCCGGCCTGCACGATCACCGGCCAGCCCTGTATCGGGCGGGCGATGTTGAGCGGTCCGCGGACCGAGAGGTATTTGCCCTTGTGATTGAGCACGTGCATCTTTTCGGGGTCGAAATAGAGGCCCGCTTCAACGTCGCGCACAAAGGCGTCGTCGGCAAAGGAATCCCACAGGCCGGTGACCACATCGTAGAACTCGCGCGCACGCTTGTAGCGTTCGGCGTGCTCCATGTGCTCCTCAAGCCCGAAATTCAGCGCGGCATCCGGATTCGAGGTGGTGACGATGTTCCATCCGGCGCGGCCGCCGCTGATGTGATCGAGCGAGGCAAACCGGCGGGCGACGTGGTAGGGCTCGTCGAAGGTGGTCGAGCCGGTCGCGATCAACCCGATATGCTCGGTGGCACCGGCCAGCGCCGACAGCAGCGTGAACGGTTCGAACGACGTGACGGTGTGGCTGCGCTTCAAGGCATTGATCGGCATGTTGAGCACGGCCAGATGGTCGGCCATGAAGAACGCGTCGAACTTGCCAGCCTCGAGTTTCCGGATCAATTGCCTGATATGCGCGAAATTGAAATTGGCGTCCGGCCACGCCCCTGGGTATCGCCACGCGCCGGTATGAATAGAGACCGGCCGCATGAACGCGCCGAGCCGCAACTGACGTTTGGCCATTGGATCATCCCGTGTTGAAGTCGCCTGAAGAGATGGGCACGAAGCCGCGCCGCGCCATCATGGGAAGCACAGGAGATTATTTTGTTTTTGGGCGTCCCCTCAACACCGTCATTCCGGGACGCGCGTTTTCGCGCGGGCCCGGAATCCATACTCCCGATGATGGTTTTGGATTCCGGGCCTGCGCCTTCGGCGCATCCCGGAATGACGGAAGGAGAGAACGGCGCTACGCCTCACTCAGGATATCCCGGTGCATCTTGCCGCCGTAGAAATGGAAAAACGGCACCGCCGCGTCGTGGCTCAGCGGGCCGGTGGCGAGGCGCTTTTCCAGCTCGTTCAGCACATTTTTGGTCATGGGATGCAAATCGGCCAGCGGCTTCGATCCGATCTCGACCCAGACCAGCTCCACCAGTTCCGCATCGGCGTGGATCACGCCCTGCACGTGATGGGTGATCGCGGAAGCATCCGCGGTGAAAAACCTGGTATCGAAACGCCTGACACGGCCGGGCGGGGTGATCGCGCGGGCGATCAGGAACAGGCTGGACGGGTCCGGCAGCAGGCCGGCTTCGGAAAACGGTTTCCACGGGCCTTCGAGCATCGCCCCGTTGCTCTTGAGGCCGAGACAGAGGCCGGTTTCCTCGCAGGCTTCGCGGATCGCGGCGACCGCCAGCGCGCGCGCCCGCGACGGGGTGATCTTCGGACTGCCCCTCAGCAGATTGGCTTCGAGCGCTTTCGAGATCGGCGCCGCCACCGGAACGCGGTTGTCGGATTTGTCGACGCGTCCGCCGGGGAAGACGAACTTGCCGGGCATGAACACCACCTTGTCGTGGCGCTTGCCGACCAGAACCTTCGGCACCGCTCCGCTGCGATCGATCAGGATCAGCGTGGCGGCATCCCTGGGGCGGCGGTAGGGATGATGGTCGGCTTCTTTTTCGACCTTTTCGGTTTCGCTCATCTTGGTCCCGCCATCCCTCGCGTTTCTTGTTGTATGACCGTGATCTACGGTTCAGGATTCTGCTCGTCAAATCCATGCATCCGCAACGCCCATTGCGTCCCGACCACGGCTCCCTTCACCGGCTGCAGCAACAACAGCGATGCGATCAGCGTGAACGGCAGATAGATCGAAAGCTGCAACGCGACCGGCGGCGCGTAAACGGTCTCGATCCACAATATCGCCGGCACCAGCATGTGGCCGACGATGACAATCACGAGATAGGCGGGCAGGTCGTCGGCACGGTGCGGCGTGTAATCGAGACCGCAGACCGAGCAGTTGCCGTCCACCTTGAGGAAGGCGCGAAACAGTTTGCCTTCGCCGCAGCGCGGACAGCGGCCGCGGAAGCCGCGCTTCATCGCAGTCCACAGGTCGCGCTTTTCGGCGATCGCGGCATCCCGCGTCCAGACCTTGGTCGCAGCGTTCACGGTTTCCATGACTTGCCTTTCTTGGATTTGCCGGGCCTGGCCTTGTTCGGCCCGCGATCCTTCTTGCGCGGATTGCGGCCAGGATGCGCCTTGACCGCTGTATTGGCCTGAGCTTGCGCACCACCGCTACGCGCGCCGTCGCGCCGGCGGCCGCGCGGCATGACCTTGCCTTCCGACAACAACTCAAACCGCAACGCGCCGGCCACCGGTGCTGCTTCTACCAGACGGACATCGACAACGTCACCCAGCCGGTGCATGGCACCGCTGCGTGTGCCGACCAGCGCGTGTCGCGTCTCGTCGTAGTTGAAGTATTCGGTGCCGAGCGTGCGGATCGGGATCAGGCCGTCGGCGCCGGTATCGCTGAGCTTGACGAACAGTCCGGCACGGGTGACGCCGGAGATGCGGCCCTGAAAGGTAGCTCCGATACGGTCGGCGAGAAAATGTGCGATCAGGCGATCGGCGGTCTCGCGTTCGGCCTTCATGGCGCGGCGCTCGGTGACGGAAATTTGCGCGGCAACCTCACTCAGGCTTTCCGGCGTTTCGGTTTCCGGAAGCGCGCCTTCGCCAAGCCCCAACCCCCGGATCAGCGCGCGATGCACGATCAGGTCCGCGTATCGCCTGATCGGCGAAGTGAAATGCGCGTAACGACGGAGGTTCAAGCCGAAGTGGCCATAATTCTCGGCCGAATATTCCGCCTGGGCCTGCGAGCGCAACACCACTTCATTCACCAGCGGTTCGGAATCATGTCCCTTGACCTGCGCCAGCACGCGGTTGAACAGAGCGGGCCGCAAGGCGCCGCTTTTGGCGAACGGCAGATCGAGGGTCTTCAGGAATTCCTGAAGGTTGTGAACCTTCTCCAGCGTCGGTTCATCGTGCACCCGGTAGATAAGCGGCAGCACCTTTTTTTCAAGCATTTCGGCCGCAGCGACATTGGCCAGAATCATGAATTCTTCGATCAGTTTGTGCGCATCGAGCCGCTCGGGGACGACCACGCGATCGACCGTGCCGTCGGGCTTGAGCAAGATCTTGCGTTCGGGAATGTCGAGATCGAGCGGATCGCGTTCGTCGCGCGCGCGCTTGACGATGGCATAGGCGTCGTAGAGCGGTTTGAGGATCGGATCGAGCAGGGGACCGGTGGTGTCGTCCGGCCTTCCGTCGATCGCCGCTTGCGCCTGCGCGTAATTCAGCTTGGCGGCCGAGCGCATCAGGATGCGATGGAACGTATGCGAGCGCTTGCGGCCATCACTGCCGATCACCATCCGCACCGCAAGCGCGCCACGCGGCTCACCTGGCACCAGCGAGCACAGATCGTTGGAGATGCGTTCGGGCAGCATCGGAACCACGCGGTCCGGGAAATACACCGAATTGCCGCGCGTCAGCGCGTCACGGTCGAGCGCCGAGCCCGGCCGCACATAGAACGCGACATCCGCAATCGCGACCGTGACGACGACGCCGCCCTTGTTGCCGGGATCGGGATCGGGTTCGGCATACACGGCGTCGTCATGGTCCTTGGCGTCGGGCGGATCGATCGTCACCAGCGGCAGGTCGCGCCAGTCCTCTCGCCCCGCCAGCGTCGCAGGCCTTGCCGCCTCGGCCTCGCGCAGGGCGGCCGGCGAGAACGCTTGCGGAATCTCGTGGGCATGAATCGCGATCAGGCTGACGGCTTTTTCGCTCGCCAGCGAACCAAGCCGCTCCTTCACCTTGCCGGACGCCAGCCCGTAGCCGCGCGAGCGCACGAGATCGACACTGACGAGATCGCCGTCCTCGGCGCCGCCACTGTCGGCCTTGGCGATGTTCAACTCGCGGCCGGCCTGCTTCTTGTCGACCGGAATCAGCCGTCCGCCGCCGCCGGCAAGGGCACGGAAAATTCCGAGCACGCGGGTCTTGGCGTGATCGACCACCTTGATGACGCGGCCGCGATAGACGCTGTCGCTCGGTTCCGGCTTCTCGACATGCAGCAGCGCGCGGTCGCCGACGCCTGCGGCGGTGCCCGGCTGCGGGCGGCGCGGAACATGGATGCGGATTTTCGGCGGGTCGCCGCTTTGCTCATCCCATTCGGCGGGGGTCGCGACCAGTTCGCCGTCGCTGTCGCGTCCGGTGATGTCGGCCATCACGGTCGGCGGCAGAGCCGCGGGCTCGTGTATCGTTTTACCCTGCCTGGCGATCGTGCCTTCATCGGCCAATTCACGCAGGATTCGCTTGAGTTCGGCGCGGTCGGCATTCTTCAGGCCGAACTCCCGCGCGATCTCGCGGGTTCCGACTTTTCCGGGATGCGCGCGGATGAAGGCAACGATGGCATCCCGGTCCGGAAAGCCGCTGTTGCGTTGTTTGGTCACTTTATCCGCGGGCCTTTCCGGCGCTTTTCTTGGTGACGGGTTTGGCAGCTTTTGCGGGCGATGTTTTCGCCGCCGGCGTCACCGGCGCGCGCGCCTTGCTGGCGGCGCCGGATTTGGCCTTTGCCGCAGGCTTTGTCGCAGGCTTGGCCGCGGCGGCGTTCCTGGCCGGCTTGGGCGCTTTCGCATCCGCTTCAACCCCGGCAGGCTTGGTTGCCGGCTTGGCCGGGGCCTTCTTCTTGCCTCGCGCCGGCTTGCCGCCGCCTTTCGCCACGCGCTCGTCGATCAGCGCGATGGCTTCCGGCAACGTAATGGTTTCCTGCGTCTTGTCGCTGGGGATAGTGGCGTTGACGCCACCGGCCGTGACATAGGCGCCGTAGCGTCCACCCTTGACCGCGACGAGCCCAAGGGTCGGGTGATCACCCAACGGCTTGCCGGGATCGGCGCCGAAACGACGTCCGCTCGGTCCCTTGGCGATCTTCTCGGCGATCAGCATCACCGCGCGGTTAAGCCCGATGTCGAACACCTCGTCGCCGGCCTCGAGGCTGGCATAGGTCTTCTGGTGGCGCACGAACGGACCGAACCGGCCCAACCCTGCGGTGATCGGCTCGCCGGTCTCCGGATGCTTGCCGATTTCGCGCGGCAGCGACAACAGCTTCAGCGCCAGCCCGAGTTCGATATCGCTTGGCGATATGTTCTTCGGAATCCCGGCGCGTTTCGGCTTTTCGCCTTCGGCATAGTCCTTGGGCTCGCCGAGCTGGATGTAGGGGCCGAAGCGGCCGGCCTTCACCACGACGTCGAGACCGGACACCGGATCCTTGCCGAGGACCCGGTCGGCGCTGGCTTCGCTGTCGGCGGCGAGCGGACGGGTGTAGCGGCATTCCGGATAATTGGTGCAGCCGACGAAGGCGCCGAATTTGCCGGCCTTCAGGTTGAGCTTGCCGGTGCCGCAGGTCGGGCACTGCCGGGGATCGCCGCCATCCTCGCGCGGCGCATAGATGTGCGGTCCCAGCATGTCGTCGAGCGCATCCAGCACCTGCGTCACCCGCAGGTCCTTGATCTCGTTGACCGCGCCGATGAAGCCGACCCAGAACTCCCTGAGCACCTGCTGCCAGGAAATCTCGTTGTTGGAAATGCGGTCGAGCTGCTCTTCGAGGGCGGCGGTGAAATCATATTCGACATATTTGGCGAAGAAGTTTTCCAGGAACGCGACCACGACGCGGCCCTTGTCCTCGCCATGCAGGCGCTTCTTCTCGAGCCTGACGTAGCCGCGGTCTTTCAGCACCTGCAGGATCGAGGCGTAGGTCGAGGGACGGCCGATGCCGAGCTCTTCCATGCGCTTGACCAGGGAGGCTTCCGAAAAACGCGGCGGCGGTTCGGTGAAGTGCTGGGTGACCGCAAGGTCCTTGCGCTTCAGGGACTCGCCTTCGCTCATGGCGGGGAGGCGGCGACTATCCTCGTCGTCACCGTCGTCGTCGCGGCCCTCCTGATAGAGCGCGAGAAAACCGTCGAACTTGACGACCTGGCCGGTGGCGCGCAGTTCCAGCAGCCGCGAACCGGCCTTGGCCGCGATATCGACGGTGGTGCGTTCCAGTTCAGCGGATTCCATCTGGCTTGCGATGGTGCGGATCCAGATCAACTCGTAGAGCCGCGCCTGATCGGGATCGAGACGCCGGCGCATCTCGGCCGGGCGTCGCGACAGGTCGGTCGGGCGGATCGCTTCATGCGCTTCCTGCGCGTTCTTGGCCTTGGTCTGGTACTGGCGCGGCGCCTCAGGCACGTAGGCGTTGCCGTAGTCTTCGCTGATCACCTTTCGCGCCTGCGTGATCGCCGAGCCGTCGATCTGGACGCCGTCGGTCCGCATATAGGTGATCAGACCCGTGGTCTCGCCGCCGATGTCGATGCCTTCATAGAGCCGTTGTGCGATCCGCATGGTATGCGCCGGGGCAAAGCCCATCTTGCGGCTGGCTTCCTGCTGCAGCGTCGAAGTGGTGAACGGCGCCTGCGGATTGCGGCGCGCCGGCTTGGCTTCGACCGTGGAGACCGTGAAGCCGGCTGACTCGATCGCCTGCTTGAAATCTTCCACCTCGGCGCCGCTGCCGATGTCGAGCCGCTGCAGCTTCTTGCCGTCGGCGCCGACCAGCCGCGCTTCGAACGTCTCGCCGCGCGGCGTGGTCAGGGTCGCGACCAGCGACCAGTATTCCCGAGGGACGAATTTCTCGATTTCGAGTTCGCGGTCGCAGACCAGCCGCAGCGCCACCGACTGCACGCGGCCGGCGGAGCGCGCGCCGGGCAGTTTGCGCCACAGCACCGGCGACAGCGTGAAGCCGACCAGATAATCCAGCGCGCGGCGCGCCATATAGGCGTCGACCAGCGCGCCGTCGATCTGGCGCGGATGCTTCATCGCGTCGGTCACCGCCTGCTTGGTGATGGCGTTGAACACCACGCGCTCGATTTTCTGGTCCTTGAGCGCGCGTTTTTCCTTCAGGACTTCGAGCACGTGCCAGGAAATGGCTTCGCCCTCGCGATCGGGGTCGGTGGCGAGGATCAGCCGGTCGGCGCCCTTGAGCGCCTTGGCGATGTCGTTGAGCCGGCCCGCCGCCTTGGGGTCGATCTCCCAGATCATCTGGAAGTTGGCGTCCGGATCGACCGATCCATTCTTGGCCGGAAGGTCGCGGACATGGCCGAAAGAGGCCAGGACTTCATAGGACGCGCCCAAATATTTGTTGATCGTCTTGGCTTTCGCCGGCGACTCGACAATGACGATATTCATGTCATTCCAATGGCTTACGGGAAAAATAAAGGCCGGTTCCGCGGGATTCGCGTCGGCCGTTTCGTTCCGAACATGGGTGCACAGGCCCCCGCTGTCAAATCGACAGATGTTGAAGACACCCCGAGCCGGCACGGTTTGGGGTCCATAAAGTTGTAAAATACACTCCCTGGGTTGCGCTCTCGAAAAGAGTATGTACCGGAAATACACGTTATTGGACGTTTTGCGGACGCAGAACTTTGTCGATCTCGCGCGGCCGGCGCCTCGCCACCGTTCGACGCAATGGAAGCGGAGGATGGAACCCGGCTCGCTTACGAAAACAAATCCTGTGATTTGACGAGAGGTCGAATCGCAATTGCGCCGGCGGTTCCATCATTGGCGTCAGGCTTTTTGATTTTGCACCAGCGCGTTGAACCTTGGTCGCAGGCGCGGAGACAACTCGATGGGCAGGGATTTTTGACTTGGAATGGAGAGCCTGACATGCCGAAAGCCGCACGCATCTCTGCACAAATTCTCGCGCCGACTGCTTCATCGGAGAAATCCGATGGTCATCCGCTGGTCGCAATCGCGCTGTTTTCCGGAATCGGCTTGCTGGCATCCCTGATTGCGATTCTGGCGGGCGTACCCGGCGTCTGGTACTGATCCGCTTTCAGACCCACCTCACATCAACGAGACCAATCCGCCGCCGTGGCGCTCGAGCCTTCCTGCGAGTTCGAGCTCGAGCAACACGGTGCGCACGATGGCCGGCGAGGTTCCGGCCATCCGGATCAGGTCGTCGAGCAGAACCGGAGTTGGTCCGAGCAGGCCGGTGACGCGATCGCGGTCGCGCGCATCGGGTTCACTGATCGCCGGCTCCCCGTCGTCGGTTTCGCGCGCGAATAATTCGATCGGCCGTTCCATGATCGGCGCGACGGCGTTGATGACGTCGGCCGCGCAGGTGGTCAGCATCGCGCCCTGCTTGATCAGGTCGTTGGTGCCGGCGGCGCGCGGGTCGAGCGGCGAGCCGGGCACGGCGAACACCTCGCGGCCCTGTTCGGCCGCGATCCTTGCCGTGATCAGCGAGCTCGAGCGATGCGCGGCCTCCACCACGACCACGCCAAGCGCCACACCCGAGATCAGCCGGTTGCGCCTCGGAAAATCGCGGGCGCGCGGCACATGGCCGATCGGCATTTCGGAAATCGCCGCCCCGCCGGACTCGACGATCTCCGCCAGCAGACCCACATGCTCGGGCGGATAGACCCTGTCGTGACCGCCGGCCAGCACCGCCACGGTGCCGCTCGCGATGCTGGCGCGGTGCGCCGCCTGATCGATGCCGCGCGCCAGCCCCGAGGCGATGACGAAGCCGGCCTCGCCAAGATCGCGCGCGAGCATGCCGGCGAATTTCAGGCCGGCGCCCGACGCGTTGCGCGAGCCGACGATCGCAATCGTCGGCCGCATCAGCACCTCCTTGCCGCCGCGCATGCCGAGCAACGGTGGCGCGTCGTCGAGCACCGCCAGCCGCGGCGGGTAACCGGCTTCACCCGGTGCGATCAGGCTGACACCGATTTTTTGTCCGGCCGACAATTCCGCCCGCGCATCGTCCTCGCTGGAGATTCGAGCGGGGCGTGAGGCGCCGCCGCGCCGCGCCAGATCGGGCAGCCGTTCCAGCGCGGTTCGCGCGCTGCCGAAATGATTGAGGAGAGAGCGGAACGTGCGCGGTCCGACATTGTCACTGCGGATCAGCCGCAGCCAGTCGATCCGCTGCGCATCGGTGAGATGGGTTGTGCCAGGTGATCGCTTGTCCATGCCGCCCCGCCGGCCAAGCATGGATCAACCGGCGAAGGCGGGCAACTCCAATCGGCTTGCCCCATCGGTATCAGGTCCGTACAAGCATCCGGTCGCCGCAGGGAACCATGCCCATGATCTCGCTCGCCGAACTCCAGCGCCGTATCGATGCCGGCGATCTTTCACCGGAAGCTTCGATTGCGCAGGCTTGCGAAGCGATCGACGCGCAGGACAAGACCATCGGTGCGTTCGTCTGCCGCCCCGGGACCGTCGGCGCGGCAAGCGCCGGGCCATTGCGCGGCATCGCCGTCGGCATCAAGGACATCATCGATACCTCGAACCTTCCGACCGAAATGGGCTGTCCGGCGATCTACGGAGGATGGCGGCCGCGCGCGGATGCGGCTGTGGTGATGATGCTGAAGCAGGCGGGTGCGACGATCATCGGCAAGACCACGACGACGGCGTTCGCGGCCAACGATCCGACGGCGACGCTCAATCCGCACCATCACGGTCATACGCCGGGCGGATCGTCGGCGGGTTCGGCGGCCGCCGTCGGCGCCGGAATGATTCCGCTGGCGCTGGGGACGCAGACCGGCGGTTCGGTGATCCGGCCCGCCTCGTTTTGCGGCACGGCCGCGATCAAGCCGAGCTACCGGCTGCTGCCGACCATCGGCGTGAAATGTTTCTCGTGGACGCTAGATACGGTCGGGCTGTTCGCGGCCGGGGTCGCAGATCTCGCGCACGGACTTTCCGCCATCACCGGCCGGGCCGAACTGCTGCCGCGCGCCGCGATGCAGGCCCCGCGCATCGGCATCGTGACGCAGGAGTTTGCCGGCGCGGCGGAGGCTTCGGGTGACGAGGCGCTGCGGATCGCAGCAGCGGCGGCGGAACGCGCCGGCGCATCGGTTCGCGCGCTGGCGTTGCCGGAAATCGTCGCCGAGGCATGGCGCATCCATCCTGTCGTGCAGGATTTTGAGGCGCACCAGTCGTTCGCCTGGGAATACCGCGTCAACTACGACGCCATGCCGCCGCTGCTGCGTGGCCGGCTCGACGAAAGCAGGGACATCACGCCCGCCGCTTATGATGCGGCGCGCGGGGTCGCGAACCAGGCGCGGCGTGCGCTGGCTCGCGTGTTCGAGGACATCGACGTGTTGCTGACGTTGTCGGCACTGGGGGCGCCGCCGGAAGGACTGGCATCGACCGGTGATCCCCGTTTCAACCGGCTCTGGACCCTGATGGGTGTCCCCTGCGTCAACGTTCCCGCCTACGTCACCGCGGATGGGCTGCCGGTGGGGGTGCAAATCATCGCACCGTTCGGCGGCGACGCACGAGCGCTCGAGGCCGCGCGGTTTGTCGAGGCGGCGCTGGCGCGGCGCTAAAGGCTTACTTCTCCCCGATCCGCCCCTCAGTCCCCGCCTGCAACCGCTTGATGTTTTCGCGATGCATGTAGAACGACAGCAGCGTCAGCACCGCGCACAGCGAGGCGAGGGCGGGATGGCCGAACCACCACAGAAACAGCGGCGTGACGAAGCTTGCGACCAGTCCTGACAGCGAGGAGTAGCGCGTGGTCGCTGCCGTTGCGAGCCAAAGTACGCAAAATACCACGGCGGCCGGCCAGAACAGTCCGAGCAGCACCCCGATATAGACCGCGACGCCTTTGCCGCCCCTGAAATTGAGCCACACCGGAAACAGATGGCCGAGAAAGGCGCCAAGCGCTGCCAGCATGGCGGCGTCGGGGCCGCCGCCATAGCCTGCGATGATCACCGCCACCGTGCCCTTGAGCATGTCGCAGATCAGCGTGGCCGCGGCGAGGCCCCTGTGGCCGGTGCGCAGCACGTTGGTCGCGCCGATATTGCCGGAGCCGATCGAACGAAGATCCTGCGTGCCGGCGAGTTTGGTCAGGACCAGCCCGAACGGAATCGAGCCAAGCAAATAGCCGAGCACCAGCGCCAGCGGCAGCGAAACTTCAGGCGACATCATCGTGCCTCCCTTGGTGGTACGTTGCGTACCGATCAGACATGTTCATAGACCGTGCGTCCGCCGACGATGGTGCGCATGACGCGTCCGGAAAACCTGGACTCGTCGAACGGCGTGTTCTTGCATTGCGATTTGAGATCGGCAGGGTCGAGCACCCAGGGGGTGTCGGCGTCGATCACGATGACGTCGGCGGGGGAGCCCGCGCGCAGCGATCCGCCGGGCAAGCCCAGCAACTCGGCGGGACGCGTCGACATCGCGCGGATCAGGGTCTTGAAATCCATCTCGCCACTATGGATCAGCCGCAGTGCCGCCGGCAGCATGGTCTCGAGCCCAATCGCGCCGGCAGTCGCTTCGGCAAACGGCAGCCGCTTGACCTCGACGTCCTGCGGATTGTGGTCGGACATGATGACGTCGATCAGTCCTGATGCGACGGCGTCGACCAGCGCGAGGCGGTCGTCCTCGGTGCGCAGCGGCGGCGACAGTTTCAGGAAGGTCCGGTAGGGGCCGATGTCGTTTTCGTTCAGCGTCACATGGTTGATCGATACCGACGCGCTGACCGCCAATCCCGCATCGCGGGCGCGCCTGAGGATCTCCAGCGACGCGACGCAGCTCAACGAGGCCGCGTGATAGCGTCCGCCGGTCAGCGCGACCAGGCGCATGTCGCGCTCCAGCATGACAGCCTCGGCGGCATCGGGGATGCCGATCAAGCCGAGCCGCGCCGCGAACTCGCCTTCGTTCATGACGCCTTCGCCGACCAGATCGGGATCTTCGGTGTGGTGCACGATGAGCGCGTCGAAATCGCGGGCATAGGTCAGCGTCCGCCGCATCAACTGCGCATTGGTGACGCTCGAGGCGCCGTCGGTGAAAGCGACGGCGCCGGCGGCCTTCAACAGGCCGATCTCGGTCATCTCGTCGCCGCGCATGCCCTTGGTCAGCGCCGCCATCGGATGGATGTTGACGATCGCGGTGTCGCGCGCGCGGCGCAGCACGAAATCCACCGTCGCCGAGTTGTCGATCACCGGCGAGGTGTCGGGCTGGCAGATGATGGTGGTGATGCCGCCGGTGGCCGCGGCCTGGCTTGCCGAGGCGAAGGTCTCGCGGTGGCTGGCGCCGGGCTCGCCGACAAAGGCGCGCATGTCGATCAGCCCGGGGGCGACGATCTTGCCGGCGCAATTGACGATGTCGGTGCCTTCGGGCACGCCGGCGGCGCCGATGCCGCGCCTGGAATCGCGGATCACGCCGTCTGCGATCAGGACGTCGCCGGGGCCGTCGAAATCGCGCGAGGGATCGATCACGCGGGCGTTCGCAAGCAGGATCGGGCGGCGATCGGTCAGCATCAGGCGTTCGGCAGGTTGCGGGCGAGCGCTTCCAGCACCGCCATCCGCACCGCCACTCCCATTTCGACCTGTTCGCGGATCAGCGACTGCGCGCCATCGGCCACGATCGAATCGATTTCGACGCCCCGGTTCATCGGTCCCGGATGCATCACCAGCGCGTCGGGCTTGGCATAGGCCAGTTTCTTCTGGTCGAGGCCAAAGTAGTGGAAGTATTCCTGGCTCGACGGCACGAACGAACCGTTCATGCGCTCGCGCTGCAGCCGCAGCATCATGACGATATCGGCGCCGTTGAGGCCCTCGCGCATGTCGCGGGCGACTTCGACGCCCATCCGCTCGATGCCGCGCGGCAATAGCGTGGAAGGCGCCACCACGCGGACGCGGGCGCCCATGGTGTTGAGCAGCAGGATGTTGGAGCGCGCCACCCGCGAATGCATCACGTCGCCGCAGATCGCGATCACCAGGCCCTCGATCCGGCCCTTGTTGCGGCGGATGGTGAGCGCGTCGAGCAACGCCTGGGTCGGATGTTCATGGGCGCCGTCGCCGGCGTTGATCACGGAGCCGTCGACCTTTCGCGCCAGCAATTCAACCGCGCCGGAGGCATGATGCCGGACTACCAGAATGTCCGGGTGCATCGCGTTCAGCGTCACCGCGGTGTCGATCAGGGTTTCGCCCTTGCGCATCGAGGATGAGGACACCGACATGTTCATGACGTCGGCGCCGAGGCGTTTGCCGGCGATTTCGAACGAGGATTGGGTGCGGGTCGAGGCCTCGAAGAACAGGTTGACCTGGGTGCGGCCGCGCAAGGAGGTGCGCTTCTTGTCGATCTGGCGGTTGAGCTCGACATACTCCTCGGAGAGGTCGAGCAGGCCGGTAATATCGGCAGCGGAAAGCCCCTCGATTCCCAGCAGATGCCGGTGACCGAAGACATAGGTCGATTTCGATGCAGGGGTCATTAAAGCCAGAGCTATAGGCAGGAAGCCAAGCCGGGGCAAGGGCGAATAGGCGTCTTGCGAGTTATCCCCCGGTCTGTCTTTTTCCGTGATGCCCGGGGCATCACGCCTTCTCGATCATTAACCGTAAAAAAGACGTGGATGGCCGGAACATCTAGCGCGCGGGCTCGGCGCGGGTGAAATAGCGCGCGTTCCGGCGTATGCTGGTTCGACGAATATCCGGGGAACAGCCCATGACGCAGGCTTCATTCGTGAACCACGAGGTGCTCAACCAGTCGCCGCCGTTCGAAAATGTCGATCTGTTTGCGGTCGACCGGCCGCTGGCGGAAGCGGTCGCGGCCAATGGCGGCGCTTCGGCCCAAAAGGAACTGTCCGAATTCGGCAGGCACTGGGGTTCGGCCGAGATGGCGGCACGCGGCCGGCTCGCCAACGAGAACACACCCAAACTGCGCACGTTCGACGCCCGCGGCAACCGGCGCGACGAAGTCGAATTTCATCCGGCCTATCACGAGTTGATGGCGCGCAGCGCGCATGCCGGCATCCACAATTCGACCTGGACTGCCGAAGGGAAGTCCGCCGGGGGTGCTACCGAAGTCGTGCGCGCGGCAAAGTTCTACATGGCGACCCAGGTCGAGACCGGTCATCTCTGCCCCATCACCATGACGCGCGCTTCGGTAGGGGCATTGGCGGTGCAGCCGGATCTGCTGGCGAAAGCAATGCCCGTGATCGCGACCCGTGCCTACGATCCCTCCTTTGCGCCGTGGTGGACCAAGCGCGGCATGACCTTAGGGATGGGCATGACCGAGAAGCAGGGCGGCACCGATGTGCGCAGCAACAGCACGCGCGCCACCCGCGACGGCGACGCCTATCGCATCACCGGGCATAAATGGTTCATGTCGGCGCCGATGTGCGACGCGTTCCTGGTGCTGGCGCAGGCCGACGAAGGCCTCACCTGTTTTTTCATGCCGCGCTTCAGGCCGGATGGATCGGTCAACGCGATTCACTATCAGCGCCTGAAGGACAAGCTCGGCAACCGCTCCAATGCGTCGTCCGAGGTGGAATTCGCCGAGGCCTATGCGACGCGCGTCGGTGACGAGGGCAAGGGCATCAGAACCATCATCCAGATGGTGCAGTTGACGCGGCAGGATTGCGCGACTGCCTCGGTTGGCCTGATGCGTTCGGGGCTGGCGCATGCGCTGCATCACGCCCGCTATCGCAGCGTGTTCCAGAAACATCTCGCCGATCAGCCGCTGATGCAGGCGGTGCTGTCGGACATGGCGCTGCATGTCGAGGCTTCGATCGCGCTGGTGATGCGGCTGTGCCGTTCGTTCGACCGGACACCTGACGACCCCGCGGAGGCCGAGTTCATGCGGTTGATGACTCCGGCCGTCAAATACTGGACCTGCAAGAGCGCGCCGGGATTTTTGTACGAGGCGATGGAGTGCCTCGGCGGTAATGGTTACGTGGAGGAGGGCATCCTGGCGCGGCATTACCGCGAATCCCCCGTCAATGCCATCTGGGAAGGCTCGGGCAACGTGATGTGTCTCGACGTGCTGCGGGCATTGTCGCGCGAAGTGGAAGCCGCCGCCGCGGTATTGCAGGGTTTGGCCGAGGAGACCAAGGGCCTGCCGGGCGCCAGCGAGGCCGTGGCGTTCGTCGGCAAGACGTTCCGCAGGCCGGACAGCGAGCGCGTGGCGCGGCTGGCGGTCGAAAGGCTGGCGCTGCTGGCGGCAATGGCGGCGCTTAATCGGGTATCGCCGCATCACGCCGAGTTGTTCGGAACGACGCGGCTTGCCGGGACTCACGCCAGCATGTACGGCGCTGTCGATCTGGACAACCGCGATGTCAACGCGCTGCTGGAACGGGCGTTGCCGTGATGGTTTGCGGCCATCCGCGTCTCAGATTCCGTACGACAAAAAGACGTGGATGCCCGGCACAAGGCCGGGCATGACGAGGCAAAACCTGAAAGCGACTTGATGGATTCCCTTGAAAGTTCCGGTTCGGCTGCGTCGGTTCCCGTCGTTCGCGCGCCGCGTCCGCCACGGATCTGGAAGTTCTGGGGCACCACGTTGTGGGGCCTTCTGGTCTTTGCCGCGATGTTCGTCGGCCAGGGCGCCGCGGTGGCTTACTCCATCCTGATCCATCAGGGACCGATCGACCTTGAAGCGCTGAAACAGGTGCTTGGCGGCGGCGTCACGATTTCGCTCTCGGTGATCTTCGGTTTGCCGGCGGTGCTGGCCGCACTGTGGCTCGCCATCCGTCTGTCGCGAACGCCTTTCACTGAGTATCTGGCGCTGCGCTGGACCTCGTGGAGCAATTTTCTGATCGGAGTGGTCGCTCTAGCTGTGCTGGTGATGGGATGGGACCTGCTGTCGCGCGCGACGGGTCGTGATGTGGCGCCGGGATTCATGATGGAGGTGCTGAAATCGGCGCAGGCCGACGGCGCGCTATGGCTTCTGGTGATCGCCTTCTGCGTCGCCGCTCCCGCCGCGGAAGAATTGTTCGCGCGCGGCTTTCTCTACTACGGCTGGTCCGAGTCGGTTCTCGGGCCCGTCGGCGCCATCCTGCTGTCGTCGATGGTGTGGACGGCGCTGCACCTGCAATACGACTGGTATTTTTTCGGCGAAGTGTTTTCGATCGGGCTGTTGTTCGGTTATCTCCGCTATCGCAGCAACTCGACCGGGCTGACGATCGTCCTGCACGGCCTCAACAATCTCGCCGCGACGCTGCAGACGCTTTGGCTGGCGGGATCGAACTGACAAACTCTGCTTCACCTGTCCTGATTTGAGAGGGGGTGCTCAGCGCTCTCCGCGCGGTTCGCGAAGTCTGGCCAGCCGGTCGAGCGCGCCCTGCAGGATGAAGATCGCGGCGTGCTCGTCGATGACGAGAGCGCGCCGGGCGCGGCTCATGTCCATCCCGATCAGTTCGCGTTCCACGGCGGCGGTGGAGAGCCGCTCGTCCCACAGCGCGATGGCTAGATCGGTGAGTTTGGAGAAATTGCGGGCGAAAGCGCGGGTCGATTGCGCGCGCGGCCCCTCGCTCGAGTCCATATTGATGGGCAGGCCGAGCACGAAGCCCACCGCATGGCGCTCGCCGGCAATGGCGAGCAGGCGCGCGGCGTCAGCCTTGAAGGCCTTGCGCCGGACGGTTTCGACGCCGGTCGCGAGCCGGCGGTCGGGATCGGACACGGAAACGCCGATGGTCTTGGTGCCGAGATCGAGCCCGATCAGCGCGCCGCGTTCGGGCCAGTGCGCAACAGCGTCGATCAGCGGTAGGATGGGGGCAGGCATGGCGCGGCATACCACGCAGGCTGCGGTCCGTCCAAAGCAGAAGGGCTGACAATCATGGATCGGCTGACATTATTCGGTCTGTTCGCGGTGACCGCGATGCTGGTGACCTACGCGCTGGAACATCGCAGCCACTGGTTCATCCTCGCTTTCGCGGCCGCCTGCGCGCTCGGCTCGGTTTACGGATTTCTGCAGGGTGCATGGCCGTTCGGGCTGGTCGAGGCGGTCTGGGCTTGCGTTGCGCTGCGGCGCTGGATTGTCAGGCCGCGATCCCTTGCATAGCTTCGGCGGCTTGTGCAGTGCTAAGCTTGTTGCGGTCGGGCAACGACGCCCGCCAATCCCCCCAGACACCTAATGAGCAGACCATGTGGCCGGACCGCCGACTCCTCGATCTCTTCAAGACCGAATTTCCGATCGTTCTGGCGCCGATGGCCGGGGTGATGGATGCCGACCTCGTAATCGCTGCATCCCAGGGCGGGGCGCTGGGCTCGCTGCCCTGCGCGATGCTGTCGGTGGAGAAGGCGCGCGAACAGGTCAATATCATCCGCCAGCGGGTGTCGGCGCCGGTCAACATGAATTTTTTCGTTCACAACGCCGTCGAGGCCGATTCCGCACGCGAGGCCGGATGGAAAAAGCGGCTGGCGTCCTACTACAGGGAATTGGGGATCGACCCCTCGGCGCCGATCAACGTCGCCAACCGTGCGCCGTTCGATGCCGCGATGTGCGAACTCGTGGAGGAATTAAAGCCCGAAGTGGTGAGTTTTCATTTCGGCCTGCCGGATCAGGCCTTGCTGAGGCGCATCAAGGCGGCGGGCTGCATCGTGATCTCGTCGGCAACCATCGTGCGCGAGGCGATCTGGCTTGAAGAGAACGGCGCCGACGCCATCATCGCGCAGGGCGCCGAAGCCGGCGGCCATCGCGGCATGTTTCTCACCGAAGATATCGCCGAGCAGATCGGCACTTTTGCGCTGGTGCCGCAAGTGGTGGACGCGGTGAAAGTCCCCGTGATCGCCGCCGGCGGCATCGCCGACGGGCGCGGCATCGCGGCGGCGTTCGCGCTGGGTGCCTCCGGGGTGCAGATCGGCACCGCCTATCTGCGCTGTCCGGAATCCAGGGTGATCGCGCCGGCGCGGGTGGCACTGGCGCAGGCGCACGACGATTCCACCGTGATCACCAATGTGATGACCGGACGACCGGCCCGCGGCGTGCCCAACCGCGTGATGCGCGAGGTCGGCCCGACCTCGCCGGACGCACCGGCGTTTCCCCATGCCGCGACCGCACTTGGGCCTCTGAAAGCGGCGGCCGAAAAGCTCGGAAAGGTCGATTTCACCAATCTCTGGGCCGGGCAGGCGGTGCGGCTCGGTCGCGAAATGCCGGCTGCGGAACTGACAAGGGCGCTGGCAGGGGCCGCGCTGGCGCGGCTGAGCCAGATGGCCGGATAGGGGACCTCCCCGCGGTTGCGGCGCAAAACCCCACTCTGCTATACGGCGGGCTGAATTTGCCGCCACAGAGGCCTTATATAATGTCCGTCGATGCCGCCACCGTTCGCCGTATCGCGCATCTGGCGCGGATTGCGGTCACCGACGCCGAGGTGCCCCATTTGCAGGGCGAACTCAATGCGATGCTGGCCTTTGTTGAGCAGCTGAGTGAAGTCAATATCGAGGGCGTCGAGCCGATGACTTCGGTGACCCCGATGGAAATGAAAAAGCGCGCCGACGTCGTCAATGACGGCGAGATCGCCGATGACATCGTCGCCAACGCGCCTGAAACCCAGGATCATTTCTTTCTGGTGCCGAAAGTCGTCGAATAACATAGCGTTTTCAAGCGAAGTGGTTACCCAGGCGGGACATCCGATGTGCATGCTGTGCGACGATGAAAAGGCCTATCAGGCCTACATGAATTATCTCGACGCGATGGAGCGCCAGGGCAAGGTCGCCGATCCCGACAAGGCGGTCGACGCCGTGCTCGATGCGCTCGAAGCCGCCGGCAACAAGGCGTTGCGCGACGATCCGGCCAACGACAAGACGCTGTCTCCGTTCTTCTGCAGCCCGGTTAATAAATGACCGATTTGACATCGCTGACGATCGCGGAGGCTCGAGATGGCCTCGCGGCCAAATCCTTTACCTCGCTTGAACTGACCGATGCGCATCTGGCGGCGATTGAGGCGGCGCGCGCGCTCAATGCCTTTGTGCTGGAGACGCCGGACCAGGCGCGGCGCATGGCGCGCGCGGCCGATGCCGGGATCGCGAAAGGCGAGGGCGGGCCGCTTGCCGGCATTCCGCTCGGGATCAAGGATTTGTTCGCGACCAGGGGCGTGCGCACCACCGCATGCTCGAAAATCCTAAGCAATTTCACCCCGCCTTACGAATCCACCGTGACTTCGCAACTCTGGCGCGACGGCGCGGTGATGCTTGGCAAGCTCAACAATGACGAGTTCGCGATGGGCTCGTCGAACGAGACCTCGTGCTTCGGTCCGGTGGTCAATCCGTGGCGGCGCGAGGGTTCCAACACCACGCTGGTGCCCGGCGGCTCGTCCGGCGGCTCGGCATCGGCGGTGGCGGCGCTGCTCTGCATGGGGGCGACCGCGACCGACACCGGCGGCTCGATTCGCCAGCCGGCGGCGTTCACCGCCACCGTGGGGATGAAGCCGACCTATGGACGCTGTTCGCGCTGGGGCATCGTCGCATTCGCATCTTCGCTCGATCAGGCCGGACCGATCGCGCGCACCGTGCGCGATGCCGCGATCCTGATGCGCTCGATGGCCGGTCACGATCCCAAGGACACCACTTCGGTCGATCGCGACGTGCCGGATTACGAGGCTGCGATCGGAACATCCATCAAGGGCATGAAGATCGGCATCCCCAAGGAGTATCGCCTCGACGGCATGCCGGCGGAGATCGAAAAGCTCTGGACCGAGGGTGCGGCGTGGCTGAAGTCCGCCGGCGCCGAACTGGTCGAGGTGTCGCTGCCGCACACCAAATACGCGCTGGCGGCCTACTACATCGTGGCGCCCGCCGAGGCCTCGTCGAATCTGGCGCGTTACGATGGCGTGCGCTACGGCCTGCGCGTGCCCGGCCGCAGCGTCGACGAGATGTATGAGAACACCCGGGCCGAAGGTTTTGGCGCCGAGGTGCGCCGCCGCGTCATGATCGGCACCTATGTGCTGTCGGCCGGCTACTACGACGCCTATTACCTGCGCGCGCAGAAAGTCCGCACCCTGATCAAGAAGGATTTCGAGGACGTCTTCGCGAAGGGCGTGCACGCCATCCTGACGCCGGCGACGCCCTCGGCGGCGTTCGGCATCGGCGAGAAGGGCGCCGACCCCGTCGAGATGTATCTCAACGACATCTTCACGGTGACGGTGAACATGGCGGGGCTGCCCGGCATCGCCATTCCCGCCGGCAAGGACGGCCAGGGATTGCCGCTCGGCCTGCAATTGATCGGGCGTCCGTTCGACGAAGGGACGCTGTTCTCGCTCGGCGAAGTGATCGAGCAGGCGGCGGGACGATTTACGCCGCTGAGGTGGTGGTGAGCACCGCGGATTTCAAAGCCAGCCTCTCTGACTCGGCACCCGCGCCGGAACTGGACGCGCCGCTGGCGGCCTTGTGGTGGGCCGCCAAGGGCGATTGGAACAAGGCGCACAAGCTGGTTCAGGACGAAGACAGCGCCGATGCGGCGTGGATCCATGCCTATCTGCACCGCGTCGAGGGCGATCTCGGCAATGCCGGTTATTGGTACCGGCGGGCGGGAAAACCTGTTGCGACAGGTTCGCTTGAGAGCGAATGGGGAGGAATCGTTTCGGCGCTACTCGGGATCGAGCGCATTCGTTCCTGAAGGTGAATCGGTCTGCGCATCGACAAACCAGATCGGCTTACGAGTTGGAGACTTGACCGTGTCATTTGCTCTTGAAGGCAAAAATATTCGGTTGTCGCTGGCGATTTTAATGATGGTTCTCGGACTTTCGTTTGTGCTTTTTTCGTTAAAAAGCGGGAGACCTTAGATATTCCGCTCATCTCCAAACGCGGGAAGCATTTTGTCGGCGGGGTTCTTCTAATTGGCGGATTATTTTTCGAGGCCGCTTGTTTTTTGGTGAGATAACAGAACCGCTCTATTCGCCAAAGGTCTGTGTCGAAAGCGTTCCGTGGCAATGTTTGAAACGTTCGCCGGAACCACACGGACAGGGCTCCATTCTCCTAATTCGCCGCCCATACAAGGCGAGAGCAAGCCTTTGATAGCTGGTTCGAATGGCGGCAACCTTGTCTGGATATGAGGCTGCGTCAAACAGCGAACGCAATTTGTCGGGTACAGCCTTCCCAACGCCTAATACACCCAGACCATACTCGTGGGTGAATTCGAAATGCGGAAATTTTGACGCTAATTCCTTCCAGTAACGGAATACACCAAAATCCAGACCTTGGACCTGAGTATCGTGAATTAGAACAATGCCGGTGTCCGAAAGTTTTGGAAGCCACGACTCAAAGTCCTGCTTCACATCTTCATAACGGTGACGTCCATCAATGTGCAAAAGGTCGATTGAATTGTCCGCGAATTGGTCCAGCGCCTCAGCAAAAGTTGCTCTGACGAGGCGCGAAAAGCTTTCGTAGCGCTCGGAATTGATCTTTTGAACGAGGTTAAAAACCGACTCGTCGTAAAGTCCCGCATGTTTATCACCTTTCCAGGAGTCAACCGCGGCACAACGAGTCGGCAGTTTCTGCAACATCACTTGCTGGCAAAAGCAGAAATATGAATATCCGTAATGCGTGCCCAGTTCGACCAGGGTTCTGGGCTTTAAGGCTTCTATCAGCCAAAACGCGAATGGCGCGTGGCCACCCCAACCCGATATGGGAGGAACGAATTTTGGCGTCTCAAATGACGCCGACGACACGAATTGAGTATCAGCGCTGTTATTTTGCATCGCTTGTCCTTTCAGCGCCGGTTTTGGTATCGGGTTAAACTTGCAACCACGGATAGGCGCGGTATACGGCTGGCAGCCAATGTTTCCCATGGAAGCCAAACACGGAATTGAGCGTCGCGTTCCCGGTAGCAATTTCAATGGAGAAACGCGCAGCGAGAGTTGATGGAGCAAATCGTATTCCGGCCGAACGCAAATCCGCGAAGTAATAGTGGCAAATCACTATATCTTCGGACTTGATGGGTAGATTGAGTTGATCGAACCGTATCTGTGCCGTCGCCTCGAGGAGTTTCTTGCTTCTGAGTGAAAAGCCACCGTTGCCGACGCGGTTTTTGCCGAACCTGAAGCGCTGGTGCCCCGGGCCATTCAAGCCGACATATTCCGGCCAGGGCGCTCCGATGTAATCGAATTTGAGGAATCTCGGCTGCCAGCGCGCGGGATCGACGATAAATCCGTCTGCCTGTACAATGAGACAATGCTCCGTCTCCACAAATTTGTTCAGATCCTCGATTATGAACCGGCTATAGCCGAGGAAATCGATCGACGGGATGGCGATATACTGGATTTGGGGGTGACGAAGTCGCGGTGGCTGCGAACACAGCATCTTGACGGCGCCGAATTCGGCGCATGTGCAACAATGCAGCAGCGCGGCGTTGGTTTTTTCAATGTCGACCGACGTCACAGTAATCAAGGTGACGCTGGGTAGTTTAAGTTTGGGCTGCATTATTCTATCATGTCGTTCAAACCGGAAACCAGTTTTAAACCCGTGAGTGTAAAATACAACGTCCGCATCTAACCCAACAGGCAGAGTGGAGCGTTTATATATGGCGTGCCTCGCATGAACGTGTCGGTCAAACCGTCGAAGCTGATCAAAGGCGCCACCGGCGACTGGGAAATGGTGATCGGGCTGGAAATCCATGCCCAGGTGACCTCGAATTCGAAGCTGTTTTCCGGAGCCTCGACCGAATTCGGCGGCCCGCCCAACAGCCATGTCTCGCTGGTCGATGCGGCGATGCCGGGCATGCTGCCCGTGATCAACGAGGAATGTATCAGGCAAGCGGTTCGCACCGGCCTCGGGCTAAACGCAAAGATCAACCTGCGCTCGGTGTTCGACCGCAAGAACTATTTCTATCCGGACCTGCCGCAGGGTTACCAGATCAGCCAGTACAAATCGCCGATCGTGGGCGAGGGCGAAGTGGTCGTCGAACTGGCGAGCGGCGAGAGCGTCGCTGTCGGCATCGAGCGACTGCATCTCGAGCAGGACGCCGGCAAGTTACTGCACGACCAGAACCCGACCCAGTCGTTGGTGGACCTCAACCGGTCCGGCGTCGCCTTGATGGAGATCGTCTCCAAGCCCGACATCCACTCGTCCGAGCAGGCCAAGGCCTATGTGACGAAGCTGCGTTCGATCCTGCGCTATCTCGGCAGCTGCGACGGCGACATGGAAAAAGGCAACCTGCGCGCCGACGTCAACGTCTCCGTGCGCAAGCCCGGCGGGCCGCTCGGCACCCGCTGCGAGATCAAGAACATGAACTCGATCAGCTTTATCGGCGACGCCATCGAATATGAGGCGCGACGGCAGATCGAAATCCTGGAAGATGGCGGCGCCATTGATCAGGAAACCCGGCTCTACGACCCGGACAAGGGCGAAACCCGCTCGATGCGCACCAAGGAGGAGGCGCACGACTATCGCTATTTCCCGGATCCCGACCTGCTGCCGCTCGAGTTCAGCCAGGCCATTGTCGACGACCTCAGGGCCAAACTGCCGGAATTGCCGGACCAGAAGAAGGCGCGCTTCATCGCCGACTTCGGCCTGTCGCCTTACGACGCCAGCGTGCTGGTGAGCGAGCGCGAAAGTGCCGACTTCTATGAAGCCGTGCTGTCGAGGCTCGCAGACAAGGCCCGCGACGGCAAGCTCGCCGCCAACTGGGTCATCAACGAGCTGTTCGGCCGGCTCAACAAGGAAGGGCTCGATATCGCTGCGTCGCCGGTTTCAGCCATCCAGCTTGGAACCATTGTCGATCTGATCGGTGACACCACCATCTCCGGCAAGATCGCCAAGGACCTGTTCGAGATCGTCTGGCAGGAAGGCGGCGATCCGCGCACACTGGTCGAGGCGCGCGGCATGAAGCAGGTCACGGACCTCGGCGTGATCGAGAAAGTGGTCGACGACATCGTCGCCGCCAACCCGGACAAAGTCGCGCAAGCCCGCGCCAAGCCGCAGTTGATCGGCTGGTTCGTCGGCCAGGTGATGAAGTCATCGGGCGGCAAGGCCAACCCGCAAGCCGTGAACGATCTGCTCAAGTCCAAACTCGGCATCTGAACCTCTGCAAGATGAGACGCCGGCGCGATGGCGCGGCGTCGCCTCGGCGCGCGCATCGATCATGGATAACGATCGATGAATATCGCGCGGATGAAAAATCGCCTCGCGAATCAGTCGCGGCGATTCGCGCAAAAATGCCGCTTTGGCGAGCGGCGATGACGCGCGAAGCCGGGGAACGTGAAAATTTTTTCATTGCCAAAATCCACGACTCAGAGTCCGCGCAACGCGTTTTTGACCCGCATCGCTACGGCGCGATGATGTCGCGCGCGCGTCATCGATCAATCGTGCAAATAACGAAAACATCGGTGGCGCAAGCGTTTTCGGCATTTTTGATAATTGCCGGCGCAGGATTTTGGCGTGTTGTCGGCAGCGTCATGCGAATGCGTTGTTGCGTTGTCGATCGATGCGCGTCGTGCGCTCCCGCCTTGTCGCGTAAATACTTCCTTAAGCAGGACGCTGTTTTTTTCAATGTGTTGGTGTATTCGGGATGCAGTGCATTCGATTCCCGAGTGCACGCAGCGATTAAGCCATCTCACTAACTTAGGAGGGCAACATGGCCAAGAAAGCTAAGAAGGCAAAGAAAGCGAAGAGCGCAGTGAAGAAGACTGCGAAGAAGACCCGCAAGGTCGCCAAGAAGAAGAAGTAAATCTCGCTTACGAAAATTGCCGGCGGCTTGATGCCGGCACGTCACACGAGCCTTCAGGACGATTTGCTTTTCTAAGGCAGATTCCGATCGGCGGCTCTGGTCGACGAAAGAGGGTGTCGGCGAGACATCAGGTCAAACGGCTGGATCGGATTTTCGAAGGGCTCGCTCTTGCGAGGACCGGTCTGGCAGAAGAAACAGGTTTTCTTCGTTCGGTGCGGATATTTAGGTCCGCAATTTCACCGGCTGCGAAGCCTCACGTGAAATCTGGTCCTGACGTGTTCGCCGACGCCCTCGTTCCCATCGGAGCCGATAGAGCCTGATGCTCGGATTTCTCAAAATCCTTCGGTGAATGCAAAATCCTTCCGCAACCGGTCGTGCCGACCGCGTGAACTGCGGTGCGCGATTGCGCCAATGGTTATCGCTTCGCCAAACGGCAGGGTAAACCAAATTTCATGAATCGGCGAAACCCCTGTGAAATGGGCGTTTCTGCCTTGCGCTGCGGCAGAAGCCTTGCTCGCATTCACATTCGATTCATCGCGATGCTTAAACTGCCCTTCAAATTTGATCGGTCATGATCATCCCGACAAGCCGGCAAACGGCGTGGGGGAATAACGGGACGTTTAACGGTTGGACGGGAGCCGCGCGCGGGGCGCGAGGGCGGCAAAAATAAAAAGGAGACTTCGGATGTTTCAGGGGCATATCGATCTGGACATGGCGACGCCGGTGGAAGCAAGCGCGATCCCCGACGTGCTGTTCGAGCGCGGCCTGTATTGGGCGAGCGTTCCGGCGTGGTCAATCTCGTCGCCGCGCACAAGTGGTTCAACCTCGCAGCCCTCAAGGGCCGCATCGACGCCATCGAGCTGCGCCGCGAAGTCGCCGCGATGATGTCCGAGGTCGAGATCGCCGTGGCCCAGCGTGAGGCCCGCGCCTGGATCACCACCCATTAGAGCGTTTTCGAGCGAAGTGGATACCGGTTCGCGTGCGGCAGATCCGGAAAAGACAGTGGCACGGCGGGGTTTGCGGGTTTCAGGTGTATTCCTGGCGGCTGAAGCGCCCTCTGCATCACATTAGCCGGTGACGACGCCGCGAAACGACGAATTGCGCCATATTTCAGTTTTAAGTGACGTTCGGCGGACGATTTTTCAAAGCCATTGAAATATTCGATCCGCGGCGATGTTTCCCTGTTGTGTAGTGGAAGCAACCGGAGAAACGCTGCGATGACGACGGCTGCCCTGGTCTCGCTCGCGACAGCCGTCCCGCCTTACGTGTTTTTGCAGAAGGATGTTCTGGCCGCGGCCAGAGTTGGGTTCGGCGCCCGCTTTCCCGAATTCGAAACGCTTGCCGGCATTTTTTCGAATACCGGAGTGATCAAGCGTCATGGCGTGAAGCCGTTCGACTGGTATCTGGAACGGCGCGGATGGCCGGAACGCACCGAGGCGTTTCTCGAAGGCGCCGACGCGCTGTTTGTCGATGTTGCCGGCAACGCGCTGGCTGCCGCACACCTCGTCGCCGGCGATATCGACACCGTCGTGACCGTCTGTTCCACCGGGATTGCAACGCCTTCGCTCGAAGCGCGCGCCTTTGCGCGGATGGGTTTCCGGTCCGACGTCACGCGTGTGCCGGTGTTCGGTCTCGGCTGCGCCGGCGGGGTTTCAGGCCTGTCGATCGCATCGCGGCTGGCGCAGGCGCGACCGGGCACCAATGTGCTGCTGGTGACGCTTGAGCTCTGTTCGCTGGCGCTTCGCCATGACGAACTCACCAAGGCCAATATCGTTGCCATCAGCCTGTTCGGCGACGGGGCGGCGGCGATCATATTGCGTGCCGGCGATGGCGGCGCAACGCGGATCGAGTGCACCGGCGAACAGCTTTGGCCGGATACGCTCGGCATCATGGGATGGCGGGTCGACCCGGAAGGGTTCGGCGTGATCTTCCGCCGAACCATCCCCAATTTCGTCACCGCGCATCTCAACGCCGCGGTGACGAAGATCCTGGCGGGCATGCAGCTCTCGATGGCGGAAGTTGACCGCTTCATCTGCCATCCCGGTGGCGCCAGGGTGGTGAGCGCGCTGGAGACGGCGTTCGCGCTCAATCAGGGGACACTCGCGGACGAGCGGCAGGTCCTTGCCGACTACGGCAACATGTCTTCGCCCACGGTGCTGTTCGTGCTCGAACAGGCCCGCGCGCGGGGGTTGCCGGCACGCTCGCTGCTGACGGCGCTCGGACCCGGTTTCACCGCCAGCTGCGTCACGCTAAGGCACGCCGCGTGACACCGGCCGAACTCATTCTCGGCCTCGTCACGCTGCAGCGCGCCGGCGAACTCGCCGTTTCACGCTATAACACCGGCAGGCTGCTGGCTCGCGGCGCCGTCGAGGTGGCGCCACGCCATTATCTGCTGATCGTCGCGGTGCACGCGGCCTGGCTGATATCAATGTGGGTACTGGGGCGCGATCAACCGGTCAACGTCGTGGCCTTGTGCGGCTATCTCGTTTTGCAGGGCTTTCGGTTCTGGGTGGTCCGCACGCTCGGCCCGCGGTGGACGACCCGGATCATTATTCTGCCGGAACACCCCCTGGTATCGGCGGGACCCTATCGATTTCTGTCGCACCCCAACTACGCCGTCGTTGCCGGCGAAATCGCCGTGCTTCCGTTGGCCTTGAACCTTCCGCTGCTGGCTGCCGTCTTTACGATCCTTAACGCGGCGGTCCTGGTGGTCCGCATCCGCGCCGAGAACCGCGCTTTGGCCATGTCCCGCGAAGCGATTGTGCGCGGCACGCCGTGAGCGCGGAGCGCGCAGCGGGCGAAGCGGCTGCCGAGGCGAGGCGGACCGGCGCCGCCACATGGTGCGGCTTTGCCCTGATGTGCCTCGGCATGTTCATGGCGATCCTCGACATCCAGGTGGTCGCGGCGTCGCTGCCGGCGATCCAGCGCGCGCTTGCGATTTCGCCGGATACGATGAGCTGGATTCAGACGGCGTATCTGATCGCCGAGATCACGGCCATCCCGCTGACCGGATGGCTTACGCGAGTGCTGACGTTGCGGTGGCTGTTCGTTATCGCCATCAGTCTCTTTACTCTTGCTTCCATCGGCTGCGCGTTCAGCGGCAGCCTTGTGACGCTCGTCAGCTTTCGTGTGATCCAGGGCTTTGCCGGCGGCACGCTGATCCCCGCGGTTTTTTCCGCGGTCTTCCTGCTGTTTCCGGCCCGTTTGCAGCCGGTAGCAACCACGATGGCCGGCATTATAGCGGTGCTTGCGCCTACTGTCGGCCCGGTGGTCGGGGGCTGGATCACCGACACCTATTCCTGGCACTGGCTGTTTCTCGTCAATGTCGTCCCCGGCGTCGTCGCCGCCGCCGCCACGCCTTTCCTGCTGCCGCGCGAAAAACCGCTTTTTTCCGATCTGGTCACGCTCGACGGGCCTGCTCTGGCGCTCATGGCCGCAGCGCTGGCAAGCCTAGAAATCGGCCTCAAGCAAGCCCCGCGCGATGGCTGGCTTTCTCCCTGGTGCTGCGGCCTGTTCCTCGTGAGCGCGGCCGCGGCCGCTGTCTTCGTCACGAGGACGCTCAAGGCGGCGCATCCGGTGGTCGAGCTATCGACGTTGAAGACGCGTTCGTTTGCGATCGGTTGCGCTCTCAGCTTCTGCCTCGGCGTCGGATTGTTCGGCTCGGTCTATTTGATGCCGGTCTTCCTCGCCTTCGTTCGGCATCACGATGCGTTTGAAATCGGCATCGTCATGCTGGTCACCGGCGCTTCACAACTGGCGGCCGCGCCGGTGGCCGGCGCGCTGGAAAGCAGGCTCGATCCGCGGTTGTTGTCGGCGGCCGGGTTCGGCCTGTTCGCGCTCGGACTGGGTTGCAGCGCGTTCCAGAGCCGCGTCGCCGATTTCGACGAGATGTTCTGGCCGCAGGTTCTGCGCGGCGTCGCGATCATGTTTTGCCTGCTGCCTCCGACCCGCCTGGCGCTGGGGGCGCTGACCGCGCCCCAGGTGCCGGACGCAAGCGGCCTGTTCAACCTGATGCGGAATCTCGGCGGCGCGATCGGTATCGCGCTGATCGATACCATCCTCTACGGACGAACCGGCGGACATGCCGAAGCGCTTCGCGACCGCCTGATCGCGGGCGATATGACCGCGGCGCAGGCGATCGGGCTCGATGTTGAGCTGTTTACCCACCGGCCCGCCGGCGTGTCGGACGCCACCGTCGAAGCATACCTCCGTCCGATGGTCGAGAAGGCGGCATTCGCGCTCAGCACCGATGAAGCCTGGGCGCTGCTTGCCGGCGTGGCGCTGTTCGGACTGTTGCTGGTTCTATTCGCGGGTCCGCAACCGCAAGGCCCGCTTGCCGACGACGAGTCCGGTTGAAACAATCTTGTCCGCGCCGTGACAGGGCAGTTTCGGCAACCGGCAGTCTGTCCGAAATGCCGCATCTGCCGAAAGCTTAGCCGTGCGATACGAGACATCCGCCGTCCAACAACCCATGTGGTAGATTATTCTTGGCTGCAAGCGCGATCCGCCCTATGTCTGCCGCGCGTGGTTGGTTGATGCGCAGCCCCGAACCGCTGCCTTTGCGGTGTGCTGTTCGTCGGCGGTTTACCGATTGGACCGGTTGACGGGACATGAACCGAAAAGAACGACGTGCGGCCAATAAGCGACGCGAGGAGTCTGCAAGGAGGCCAAACGCGCTTGCCTTGTCGGCTGGCGTCAGCATCGTCGACCTCGCCGCTGAGGCAAGCCGTTTGCGCGGGGCGGGCCGCATTAACGAAGCGCAAGAGGTTTGCCGTCAAATTCTCGCGCGCGAGCCTGCGCACGTGCAAAGCCTTAATCTTCTCGGTCTGATGGCGCAGGCATCCGGCGATCACCGGGGCGCAGTGAAGATGTTCGCGAAAGCGATTGCTTCGGACGAGGTGAACGCCGCCTGCTATTACAATGCCGGCAATTCCTACCAGGCTTTAGGCAATCGCGCTAAAGCGAGCGCGCATTTCAGCAAAGCGCTTGCGCTCGGCATGGACGAGAAGGCCGTCACATTCATCCTGCAGAGTCCCATCATCTCCAGGTATGTCGCGCGGATTGCCGGCAAGTCGCCGCTGCCCGTAACCAACGCCGAATTGTTCGGCACGGAAAGCGTCATCCCGCTTGCAAACGACCTCTTCCTGCGCTGTGCGATGGAAGCGATGACGCTGCCAAGCGTGCGACTTGAAGCGTTACTCGGATATGCGCGTGCGGAGTTGCTGCGGCTTGCAGGTGAGCAGGACGAAGATAACGGTGAAATCGACAACAATGTAGTCGCCTTTGCTTGCGCGCTCGCTCGGCAGTGCTTCATCAACGAGTATGTCTACGTGCAGGCCGAAGCGGAAAGCGGGCTCGCGAACACGCTGCGCGATCGATTGCTGCAGGACCTCGCATCAGGGACTGCCATAACGCCGCTCGCGCTGGCGGTAGTTGCGGCCTATTTCCCACTCCATACCATGCCGATGGCGGAAGCGCTTCTGGACCGGGATTGGCCTGCGGCCGTGGCCGGCCTGTTACAGGTGCAGCTCCGCGAGCCACTTGAGGAAGCGGGCGAGCGCACCGCCATTGCGACGCTCGCCCCCATCAAGAACAGCGTATCATTGCAGGTGATGCGCCAATACGAGGAAAATCCTTATCCGCGCTGGACAATCAACCCACTGAACGCATTCGCGGCCGATCAGGCGCGGGGAAGGACCCTTCCGACAGCGGATCGTCAGGCCGTACTGGACATTCTGATCGCAGGCTGCGGCACCGGCCTGCACGCGGTTCAGATCGCGCAAGTCTACCCGAATGCCCGTTTGCTCGCGGTCGACGTCAGTCTGGCCAGTCTCGCCTACGCGCGCCGAAAGACACGCGAACTGGGCTTGCGCAATATCGAGTACGCGCAAGCGGATATTCTGGAATTAGGCACGATCGGTCGCACGTTCGATAGCATCGAGTCGATCGGTGTGCTCCATCATCTTGCCGAGCCGACCGCCGGCTGGCGTGTGCTGGTCTCACTGCTGCGACCAGGTGGCGGGATGCGCATCGGGTTATACAGCGATTTGGCGCGCCACGTTATCGCGGAGGCCCGCGCCCACATCGCAGCGCGCGGTTATCGCGCCACGGCCGGCGACATAAGAAGGTGTCGCCAGGACATCATCCGTGAGGCGGAACACTGGAAAATGCTGATCGACGCGAATGATTTCTACAGCATGAGCGGCTGCCGCGACCTGCTCTTTAACGTCATGGAACATCGCTTTACCATTCCCGAGATCGCGGCATTTCTGAACGATAATGATCTGTCCTTCCTGGCCTTTGAACCCTTTGACGACCCGACGGTGATTGAAAAATTTCATAAGCAGTTTCCGGGCGCGGCCGATGAGGCTAACTTGGATCAGTGGCACCGCTTCGAAGCCGATCATCCGGAGACCTTTTGGGGCATGTATGTCTTCATGGTGGGCAAGAACGCGCACTGAAGCCCTGGCCGCCGCGAATTGGTAGTCTCTGTATTCCGCCGTCCAGAATATCCGTCAGGTCAGTTTGCATATGAGTACCGTGGAACAGACATTCCAGGAAGCTGTCAAAGCGATGAACAGCGGGAGGCCTGTCGACGCCGAGCGGCTCTTCAAAAAGCTTCTGAAGCGGCTGCCCGACAATATTTCAGTGCTCAATCTTCTGACGGTGGTTCTTGTGAGCATGGACCGCCATGCGGAGGCGGAGCCGCTTATCTCGAAAGCGATCAAACTCAACCAGAGTTCGGATGTTTCCTACTACAACTACGGCTTGATCTCGAAAAGGCTTGGCAAGTTTCAGCAGGCGCTGGAGCAGTTCAACAACGCCATCCGCCTCAATGCAAAAGCTCCTGAAACATGGAATGACCGGGGGGCCGTTCTTAACGATCTCAAGCAATACGAAAATGCCATAAGCGATTTCGATAGGGCGAT
>NZ_SSMW01000003.1 GCF_004799405.1 Bradyrhizobium sp. | reverse complement strand
GGGAACAGCTCGAAATGCTGGAACACCATGCCGACGCGGGCGCGCAGCTTCGGCAGATCGGTCCGCGGATCGTTGACCTTGATGCCGTCGAGGATGATCTCCCCGCTCTGGAACGGCTCCAGCGCATTGACGCATTTGATCAGCGTCGATTTTCCGGATCCCGACGGCCCGCACACCACCACCACCTCGCCCTTGGCGACGCTGGTGGTGCAATCCTTCAGCGCCTGGAAGCTCGGCCCGTAATATTTGTCGACATGGCTGATCTCGATCATCAAAGGCCTCTAATGCACGAAGGCGATACGGGTCTGCAGGCGCCGGACGCCGAACGACGCGATACAGGAAATGACGAAATAGACCATGGCCGCGAACAGGTACATTTCGACCAGCCGGCCGTCGCGTTGAGCGACCTTGCTCGCCGCGCCCAGAAAGTCGGGGATCGACACCACGTAGACCAATGAGGTGTCCTGGAACAGCACGATGGTCTGCGTCAGCAGCACCGGCAGCATGTTGTGGAATGCCTGCGGCAGCACGACGTAGCGCATGGTCTGGCTGTAGGTCAGCCCGAGCGCCTGCGCTGCGGCCGGCTGCCCCTTTGAGATCGACTGGATGCCGGCGCGCATGATTTCGGAAAAATACGCCGCCTCGAACATGATGAAGGTGACCAGCGAGGAGGTAAACGCGCCGACATGGATCGGCCGCGACGATCCGGTCACCCATTGCCCGATATAGGGCACCAGGAAATAGAACCAGAAGATCACCAGCACCAGCGGCAGCGACCGTATCAGGTCGACATAGAGTCCGGCGATGCGGCCGAGCAATCTGAGACTCGACAGCCGCATCAGCGCGATCAGGGTGCCGAACACCAGACCGCCGAATGCCGAAAGGCTTGTCAGCATCAGGGTGAACGTCATGCCGTCGAAAAACAGGTAGCCCAGCGAGCGGCGGATGACGTCGAAATCGAAATTGGCGAACATGCTGCGCTATTTCCCGGTGATGTAGCCGGGGACCGCCAGACCCCGCTCCAGCAGGCGCATGGCGGTGACGACGAGGATATTGATCAGCAGGTACAGTACCGTCGCGCCGGTGAAGGCCTCAAATACCTGAAAGGAAAATTCCTGCATCGACCGCGCCTCACCGGTCAGTTCGACCAGGCCGATGGTGATGGCCACCGAGGTGTTCTTGATGGTGTTGAGGAATTCGGAAGTCAGCGGCGGCATGATGATGCGGAACGCCATCGGCAGCAGCACGTAGCGATAGGCCTGCACCGTGGTCAGGCCGAGCGCGGTCGCGGCGAGCATCTGCCCGCGTGGCAGCGATCCGATCCCGGCCCGCAACTGCTCGGCGACGCGCGCCGACATGAACAACCCGATGCCGATCGCAGCCGTGTAGAACGGCGCATGGCTCATCTGCTTCATCCACAGCCCCCATGAGGGCGGCAGCAGTTCCGGCAACACGAAGAACCAGAGAAACAACTGCACCAGTAGCGGCATGTTGCGGAAGAATTCGACGTAGGCAAAGCCGATCCACGACGCCGTCTTCGAGGGCAGCGTGCGCAGCACGCCCACGATCGATCCCAACACCAACGCGATGATCCAGGCGCAGAGCGCGGTCTCGATGGTCACGACCAGCCCCGACAGCAACAGCCCGAGATAGCTGCCGCTCCCGTCAGGGCCCGGCTCCAGGAAGATGTGCCAGTTCCAGTGATAGTTCACGGGGGTTCCCTACGCGAACATCGCGCCAGCAAGGCTCATGCAATGGCCGGGCCATCGCATGAGCCGGTCCGCCTTACATCGCCTTGTAGGAATCGGGATCCGGCGAGTCCGAGGGTTTGGCGAACTCGTGCTTCAGCTCCGGCCCGATCGGCGTGTTGAGGTTCAAGCCCTTGGGCGGGATTTTCTGCATGAACCATTTGTCGTAGAGCTTGAGACCATCGGGGCTCTGGTAAAGGGCCGCAGTCGCGCCATCGACCACCTTCTTGAAGGCCGGGTCGTCCTTGCGCAGCATGATGCCGTAAGGCTCGGGTTTGGAGAACGCGTCGGTCGAGATCGCATAGGCCGACGGCTCCTTCGATCCCGCGACTAGGCTCGCCAGCAGGATATCGTCCATCACGAACGCCACGGCGCGATCGGTCTCGACCATCAGGAACGCCTCGGCGTGATCCTTGGCGGCGATGATGTTGACGTTGAGATTGCGGGCGGCATTGGCTTCGGTGAGCTGCTTGATGTTGGTGGTGCCGGAGGTCGAGACCACCGACTTGCCCTTGAGGTCGTCGATCGAATTGATCTTGCTCGACTTCTTGGAGACGAAGCGGCTCGCGGTCAAAAAGTGGGTGTTGGTGAAGGCGATCTGCTTCTGGCGATCGGAATTGTTGGTGGTCGAGCCGCATTCGAGGTCGATGGTGCCGTTGGCCAGCAACGGAATGCGGGTCGATGACGTCACCGGATTGAGCTTGACCTCAAGCTTGTCGAGCTTGAGCTCTTTCTTCACGGCATCGACGATCTTGTAACAGATGTCCATCGCAAAGCCGATCGGCTTCTGGTTGTCGTCCAGATAGGAGAATGGAATCGAGGAGTCGCGAAAACCGAGCGTGATCGCGCCGGTCTCCTTGATGTTCTTCAACGTCCCCGTGAGCTCTTCGGCGTTCGCCTGTCCCGCGCAGAACGCGGCGGCGAGCCCAACGCCGAATACAAGGCCAATCTTGCGCAAGGTTTTCATTTTCGTACCCTCCTGGTCAGGACCATTTCAGTGTTATTGCTTGCATAATCCGGGCCGAAATAATATGCGCCCTTTGGCGGTGATACGACCTTCAAAAGGCGCCGTTGACAAGGGATTGGCCCGCCATTCCGGCTCAAACCGGCTGCGCCACTCCGTCACGCCCGGTGCGCATTCTACAGAGCGCGCAGCAGCTCGCCCAAATCCCAGAACAGGCCCGCCATGATTGCCAGCGCCTCTTCGGTGACCGGCAACAGGATGTGTTCGTCGGGCGCATGCTGGGAACAGCCGGGATAGGAGTGCGGCACCCAAATGGTGGGCAGGCCAAGGGTCTCGGAAAATACGTCGTTGGGCAGCGAGCCGCCGAAGTTCGGCAGCACCGCCGGCGCCTTCCCCGTGGTCTGCCGGATCGACTGCGCGGCCCAGTTGATCCACGGGCTGTCGAAATCGGTGCGCGATGCGGCAAAACTCTGCGTCGCCCGCACCTCGACCATCGGAAAACCGCTTTGTTGCAAGCGCGCTTTGACCACATCGACGGCGTTGTCGACCCTGGTGCCGACGACAAAACGAAGTTGCAGCACGGCCTGCGCGCGTCCCGGAATGGCGTTGGCCGGCTTCTCGATATTGCCGGAAGACATCGCCAGCACTTCAAGCGTGTTCCAGGCATAAAGCCGCTCGGCCGCCGACAGGCCCTCCTCGCCCCAATCCGGAGACAGCGCCGGCTCGTCGGCCATCGGCTCGATCTGGACGTCAGCCAACGTCGCGCGGACCTGGTTCGAGATGCGCGGCGGCTTCAACTCCTCCAGCAGCAGGCGTCCGTGGCCGTCGACCAGCGTGGCGATGGCGCCGGCGAGAATAGTGGCGGGATTGGCCAGCACACCGCCCCAGTTCCCCGAGTGATGCGAGCCGTCGCGCAAGTTGACATCGAGATGAATCCGCACGCCGCCGCGGCAGCCGAGGAAGATGGTCGGCCGATCGGCGGCCAATCGCGGCCCGTCGGAGGCCAGGAACAGATCGGCCTTGAGTTCCTGGCGCAAGGACTCGCAAACCTGGCGCAGATCCGGCGATCCGATTTCCTCGCCGGTCTCGACGATGAATTTGGCATTGAAGCCGAGCCGGCCGCCGCGGGCTTCACGCACCGCACGCAGCGCCGACATGTTGATGCTGTGCTGCCCCTTGTTGTCGGCGGTGCCGCGGCCATAGACGCGATTACCCGATATGGTGGTCCGCCACGGATCGAGATTGTCGCGCCATTCGCCCACCATGCCGTCGACGACATCGCCATGTCCGTACATCAGCACGGTCGGCGCCGACGCACTCTCATGGTAGTCCGCCAACAGATACGGCCCCCTTCCGGTCGGGGACTCGATCAACCGGGTTGCGAAATCGAGTTGCGAAAACGCCGGCTGCAGTTCGTCGACAAGATAGGCGCGCAGCGCATCGCGCCGTTCGGGGTTTTGGCTTTCGGTTTGATAGGCCACCCTGCGGCCGAGTTCGCCGAGGAATTCGCCGGAATGAAGCAGCTGGCGCGCGCCCGCGATCGCGTCGGCTCGGCCACGAACCGGGGGTGCGATCATGCCGCCCGGCCCTTTCGCATCGCGCTCGAGTAGCGCGGGCAAATTTCTTCCGCAAACCGCGTCATCATCTGCTGACGGACTGCCAGCGGCGTGCCCGGCGTCGCGCAGGACACCATGAAGTAGTTGAAGCCGAGCCCCATCAACGCATCGATGCGCCTGCAGATCGTCTCCGCGCTGCCGACCAGATTCGAATCGTGGAACGGCCCAAGCTCGGCCGGATCGGTCAACTTGCGCAAATTGGCGAACATCCGGCTGAAATCGGCATATTCGGGAATCTCCGTCCACGGGTTGGCATCCGCCTCATAGTGGTCGGCCTGCAGCGCGAAATAGGCCGGGAAATAGCGGCGGCCGATATCGCGCGCCTCCTCGTCGGTGTCGGCAATGAACATCTTGACCGAGATCGGAAGAATGGCGCCGTTCGCCCTGGCGCCGGCGCGCGCCCGCCAGCGATCCAGGATCTTCACCAGCAAGCCATCCGGGAAGGTCGAAAGGCAGATCGGCGGAATGCCGAGATCTCCCATCACTTCGGCGCTGGCCGGACTTCCGATCGCGCCATAGAAGTGAACCGGCTTGTCGACCGGATCGGGACGCAGACGAATCGGCCGCTCGATATTCCAGAACCTGCCGTGATGCGTGAACGGCTCTCCCTTCAGGCCCCGCTCGACGATCTTGAAGACTTCGGAGAAGCGCGCGCGACCCTCGTTCATATCGATATTGTAGGCATCATATTCCATCTTTGCCGTGCCGCGCCCGATGCCGAGGTGCAGCGTGCCCCTGGTCAGCATGTTGAGCATGGCGATCTCCTCGGCGAGTCGCAGCGGATGATACCAGGGCAGCACCAGCACCGAAGTCCCCAGCGACAGATCGGGGAATTTGGCGGCGATATGCGCCATCATCGGCAATGGGCTTGGCGTCGGATAATAGTCGCTGAAATGATGCTCGAGCAGCCATGCCGCGTCATAGCCAAGCCGGTGACCCAGTTCGCAATCCGACATCAGATCGCGATAGAGCTGATGATCGGGAACGCTCGCGACGTCGGCCGCCGCCGCCTGAAAGCCGAACGATATGTCCTGCATGGAATGGTCTCCGCGAAGCCTTGATCCTAGAGGCCCCGGATCGGCGGCAACAGGGTACAAATTTCGTTTGGCGAAAAACTTCGGTACCAATTTTTTAGCCGCCAATGACGGCTAACGGCAAGCTTCGCCAGGATTGTTCCAGCGGCAGCCCTGGCAGGAGAACCGTCGAGCGCGCCGTCGCGCCATCGAATTTGCCTTGCTAAAACCCGCCGGAATGCAACAATTTCTGCTCGCAGTCCGGCGTACGATCGGGCGAAGTGCAGGCAAGACAACATGCCCAGGGCGATCTGTTCATGAAAAAACAAATCCGGCTCAACGCCTTCGCCATGAATTGCGTCGCGCATCAGTCGCCGGGGCTGTGGACCCATCCGCGCGACCGCACCATCGACTATAACCGGCTGCCGTACTGGATCGACCTGGCCAAGACGCTGGAGCGCGGACGGTTCGACGGCCTGTTCCTGGCCGACGTGCTCGGCGTCTACGACGTGTTCGGTTCGAGCCCCGACGCGGCGCTGCGCAACGCCACGCAAACCCCGTCCAACGATCCCATGCTGCTGATCCCGGCGATGGCTGCTGCTACCGAACATCTCGGCTTCGGCGTCACCTCCAATCTTTCCTACGAGCCGCCCTATACGTTTGCCCGAAGAATGTCGACGCTCGACCATCTCACCGAGGGCCGGGTCGGCTGGAACGTGGTGACCGGCTATCTCGACAGCGCCGCGCGCGGCGCCGGCAAGGACAAGCAGACCGGACATGACGACCGTTACGATATCGCCGACGAATATATGGAGGTGGTCTACAAGCTATGGGAAGGAAGCTGGGAGGATGATGCGGTGCTGCGCGATCGCGCGCGCAGCATCTTTGCCGATCCTGCGAAAGTGCATCCGGTGCGGTATGAGGGGAAAAATTACCGGGTCGACGCCATTCATCTCAGCGAGCCGTCGCCGCAACGCACGCCGGTGCTGTATCAGGCCGGCACCTCGCCGCGTGGCCGCCAGTTCGCCGCCGAGCACGCCGAATGCGTGTTCATGTCGGGACCGTCAGCCAAGATCATCGCGCCGCGGGTCGCCGCCATTCGCGAGTTGGCCGCGAAAGCCGGCCGCAACCCCGCCGAAATCCTGATGTTCAGCATGATGACGATCATTCTCGGGCGGACCGAGGCCGAGGCAAAGGCCAAATACGACGATTACCGCAGCCACATCAATCCCGAGGGCGCGCTCACGCTCATGTCGGGCTGGACCGGCGTCGATTTCTCGACCTACGACCTCGACCAGCAGGTCCGCCACGTCCAGAACGACGCCGGCCGCACCGCAATGGACAACATCACCCGCGCCGATCCGGACCGGGTCTGGACCGTGCGCGAGGTCGCCCAGCACGTCGGCATCGGCGGTATCGGCCCGGTGGTGATCGGCTCGCCCGAGACCGCCGCCGACCAGATCGAGGCGTGGTTCGACCAGACCGACGTCGACGGCCTGAATGTCCCGTTCGCGATTTCGCCGGGCGATTTCGAGGATATCACCGACATGCTGGTGCCCGAACTGGTCCGGCGCGGACGCTACAAGGACGCTTACGCAAAGGGAACGTTGCGCGAGAAACTGTTCGGCCCGGGCCGCGCCCGGCTCGCCGCGCCACATCCGGCCGTGCAGTCTCGGCATCAAAAGGCGGCGAAAGCGGCGGAGTAGGTCGCAATGATGCCGCACCGGCGCTGATGCGGCCTCCGTCCTCCTGAGGTACGAGCCGTCCCATCAACACGTCGTCCCGGCCTCCGAGCAGGGACCCATAGCCACAGGCGTCAGGGGTTGCGCGAAAGTCGTTAAACAGCGTCTCTCACAACAACCGACACGGCGTGTGGGTCCCCGCGTGCGCGGGGACGACGTTGAGAGATTTTTCGCGTCATCGCGCAACGACCGCCGTCACACCGTCCCGTCGACCATCACTTCGATCAGTTTCGGACCCGGCCGGCCGAACGCCGACGCCAGCGTGGATTTGAGCTCCTTCGGATCGGCGATCCGCATCGCCTCCAGCCCGAGCGATTTTGCGAGACTGGTGAAGTCCACCTTGGGATGGGCGAAATCCATGCCGACGTAATGGTCGTCGCCGTGAAACGCCAGCAGCCTTTGTTTGATGATGCGGTAGCCACCGTTGTTGGCGATCACGAACGTCAGCGGCAGCTTGTGATGCGCCGCGGTCCACAGCGCCTGGATCGAATACATCGCGCTGCCGTCGCCGGAGAAACACACCACCGGGCGATCGGGGTTGGCAAGACTGACCCCGACCGAGGCCGGCAATCCCCAGCCGATGCCGCCGGAGGCGAGTGCGTGATAGCCGTAGCGATCGCGGTGCGGGCGAAGCGCCAAGACCTGCCGCGACGAGGTCAGTCCTTCGTCGACGAGGATCGCATTGCCGGGCATCGCCTCCACCAGCGCCAGCGACAGCCAGTCGGGATCGATCGGCGACCGGCCGCTGTTTCTGGAGATTTGCTCGACCACGCCGGCACGCCGCGCCGTCCAGTTCTTCGGCTTCAGCGCGGCGATGCCGTTTTTCGCCCGCGCCTCGAGCGCGGCACCGCCGGCCGCCCGCAATGCAGGAACCAGCACGCGCAGGGTTTCCTTCACGTCGGCCTTGAGCGCGATCTCCGCGCCGTAGTTCTTGGCGATATCCCAGTCGACCAGGCCGACCTGCACGATCGGCAAGTCGTCGGGCTTGGGATCGACTTCGCTGTAGACCGACATCCGCAGCGGATCGGCGCCGAGCACGATCATCAAATCGTAGGGCGACAGCACCTCGCGAACCTGCTTCTGCAAACGCGACAGCGCGCCCATGAAGCAGGGGCTTTCCGACAGGAATTGCGCGCTGTAGGGCGTCGAGCACTGATAGGCCGGGCAGCCCAGCGTTTCCGCGAGCAACGCGGCCTCGGCCAGCGCGTCGCTTTTGACGATTTCATCGCCGGCGATGATGACGGGATTTTGGGCTTTAAGAATGCGCTGCGCCAGCGCCTGCAACGCTTCGTCCGAAGGCTTCACGCGGGTATCGACGCGGGTCGAACGCCCCAACTCGATGCCGGCTTCGGCATTGAGGATATCGCCCGGCAGCGAGATGAACACCGGTCCGGTCGGCGCCGTGGTCGCGATCTTGGCGGCGCGGTGCACGATCCGCGGCAGGTCTTCGAGCCTTGTCACCTCGACCGCCCATTTCACCAACGGCTCCGCCATCTGGACCAGCGGTCCGTACAGCACCGGTTCCATCAACCCGTGGCCCTGCTCCTGCTGGCCTGCGGTCAGGATCATCGGCGTACCGGTGAAGCTTGCATTGAACAGCGAGCCCATCGCATTGCCGAGCCCGGGCGCGACATGGACGTTGCAGGCGACGAGGCGGCCCGAGGCGCGGCTGTAGCCGTCGGCGATGGCGACCACCAGGCTCTCCTGCATAGCCATCACATAGGTGAGGTCGGGATGATCCTTCAGGGCATGCATGATCGGCAGTTCGGTGGTTCCGGGATTGCCGAACAGATGGGTGATGCCCTCGTCCTTGAGCAGCGCAAGGAACGCCGAGCGCCCGGTGATGCGATTCATCATGAAGTCCTCCCGTTCCCGCGGCCGTTACCAACGGGGATCGAGCGCATCATGACCGATCCTGGATGCCGAGATCAAGGAAGCGCGATCATGGCTGCCCTGCGCGGGCAGGCTCGGGGACGCTATTGTATTGGCTATCGGTTGATTGATAGTCGTTGCGGCCATTGCGCCGCCCAAAACGATGGCAAGGTCCGGTCCGGAGCGCCCTTAAAGATGTCGGAAGATGTGAGTTCGGCGAAGAGGCCATCTCCGCACGATGGCCTGCCCGCCGAGCGCCGGCGCTGGGCCGTCAGTGCGATCTTCATCGCCGTCGCCGTCGCCTCGCTCGACACCGCGATCGCCAACATCGCGCTTCCCGCGATCGCCTCCGATCTTCATGTCAGCCCTTCCGACGTGATCTGGGTCGTCAACGTCTACCAGATCGCGCTGGTGGCGACGTTGTTGCCGCTCGGCGCGCTCGGCGAGATCGTCGGCTGCGAAAAGGTCTATCTCGGCGGATTGTTGCTGTTCACGCTGGCCTCGCTCGCCTGCTCGCTGGCGTGGTCGCTGGAGAGCCTGCTGGTCGCGCGCACGCTGCAAGGCCTCGGCGCCAGCGGGCTGATGAGCGTGAACACCGCGCTGATCCGCTACATCTACCCGTTTCGCATGCTCGGCCGCGGGGTCGGCAACAATGCGCTGGTGGTGGCGACCGCGACCACGCTCGGACCGACGGTCGCATCCGGCATCCTGGCGTTGGGACCGTGGCCGTGGCTGTTCGCGGTCAACATTCCGATCGGTCTCATCGCCATTGCGATCGGCCTGAAAACCCTGCCGCGCCTGCCGCGGGCCACCCACCCGTTCGATTTCCCTGGTGCGCTGATGGCATCGGCGTGTCTTGGTTTCTTTATCGTCGGCATCGGCAGCGCGGCGCACCACACCCGGACAACGCTGGTGTTGGTCGAACTGGCCGCCGCAATCGTGCTGGGACGGTTTCTCGCCGGACGGCAGACCGATCATCCCGCACCGATGCTGCCGATCGACCTGTTTCGGCGGCCGATGTTCGCGCTATCGGCCGCCACTTCGGTGTGCTCGTTCGTGGTGCAAGGGCTGGCGTTCGTGGCGCTGCCGTTCTACTTCGAAGACGTCTTGCTGCGGTCCCAGGTCGAGACCGGTTTTTTCATGACGCCATGGCCGCTGGTCGTCGGCATCATGGCGCCGATCGCCGGCCGGCTGTCCGATCGCTACAGGGTCGGCATTCTCGGCGGCATCGGATTGGTGTTGCTGGCCGCGGGAATGGTGCTGCTGGCCACGCTTCCGGTGGCTCCCGGGATTGCCGATATCATCTGGCGCATGGTGGTCTGCGGTGCCGGCTTCGGCTTTTTCCAGGCGCCGAATCTGCGGGCGCTGATGTCGAGCGCGCCGCCGGGCCGCAGCGGCAGCGCCAGCAGCATCGTGGCAACGGCTCGCCTCACCGGGCAAACCATCGGAGCCGCACTCGCGGCGTCATGTTTCGCTCTCGCCGGCCACGACGGCGCGGTCATCGCGCTGGCGCTCGGCGCGGGATTCGCCGCGGTCGGCAGCTTGATGAGTTTCCTGCGTTTGATCGTGAAGCCGCGACCGGAGTGATGGCATGCACACCGCAAAGCCTGATCAGAACATCCCTTCGCGATCGAGACGCTTCTTCTTTTTCGAGCGCTGCCAGACCACGCCGGGAAAACCCTTCAGCGGCACCAGCGGCGCACCGGTATAGGCCCACTCCTGCAACTCCTCGATGGCGATATGATAGAGCGGCTGGCGGCCGGTGCGGCCGGTGAAAAGTGCCCGCGGGATGTTCACCATGTGCGGCGAGCGGGCGCGTTCGTAGAACAGCGGCGTGCCGCATCGCTTGCAGAAGCTGCGCGCGGTTTTCGTGGCCTTGTCCTCGAAGCGGGTGATCTCGGTCTTGCCTTTGGTGATGCGAAAGCGTTTGCGCCAGCTTCCGACATGGGTTGCATAGGCGGCGCCATGGGCGCGCCGGCTTGCAGCCGAATGATCGTGCCAGGCCCAGCGCGCCGGCGTGTCGATCTCCAGGCAGACCTTGCCGCACAGGCATTGGCCCGCGGCGGGCTTGCCGGTCGCGACCGGTTTGGACTTTTTCACAGGCGCGTCGTCGAACGGCATCGCACTTCACGCCCGCTGCAGTTCGTCATGAACGGGATAGTCCGTGTAGCCGGCCTCCTCGCCGCCATAGAAGGTCGCCCGGTTGTAGGGCGTGAGCGGATATCCGTGTGCGAGGCGCCGCGGCAGATCGGGATTGGCAATGAAGATGCGTCCGAATGCGACGGCGTCGGCATGGCCCGCGGCGATCGCAGCGTCCGCCGTCTCGCCGGTGAAGCCGCCCGCCGAAATCAATTTGCCGGTCCAGATGGGGCGGAACAGCACCATCGCCGACGGCACGTTCTGATGGTTGACCTCGGCGCGTCCGGCGCCGCTCGAGCGCGGCTCGATGAAATGCAGATAGGCGAGACCGAGCGGATTGAGCGACAGAATGACGTGCGTGTAAAGCGGCATCGGATCGGCTTCGCCGCTGCCGTTGGCGACCCCATAGGGCGACAATCGTATGCCGACGCGGTCGGCGCCCCAGACTTCGATGACGGCTTGCGCTATTTCCAGCAGGAAGCGCGCGCGGTTTTCGATCGATCCGCCGTACCGGTCGGTCCGCAGATTGGTGTGCGACTGCAGGAACTGCTCGATCAGATAGCCGTTGGCGCCGTGGATCTCGACGCCATCGAACCCGGCTTCGAGCGCGTTGCGCGCCGCCTGCCGGAAACTGCCGACCACGCCGGCGATCTCGCCGGTTTCAAGCGCGCGCGGCGTCTCATAAGGCGCAGGCTTTCCCTGTGCCGTCATCGTTTTCAGGTCCGCAATCGGCACCGCCGAGGGCGCGACCGGCAACACGCCGCCGGGCTGGAACGACGAATGCGAAACGCGTCCGACGTGCCAGAGCTGCAGAAAGATCAACCCGCCCTTGGCATGAACCGCATCGACCACCCCGCGCCATCCCTTGATCTGCTGCGCCGAATAGATGCCGGGCGTGCCGGCATTGCCGTGTCCGGTCGCCATCACCGGCGAGGCTTCGGCGATGATCAGGCCGCCCGGCGTAGCGCGCTGGCGATAATATTCCGCGTTCAGCGGCCGCGGCGCGAGGCTCGGCTTTTCCGCCCGCATCCGCGTCAGCGGCGCCATCACCACGCGATGCCCAAGCCGGTAGGGACCGAACTGAAGCGGCGAAAACAACGACGGAAATTTCATGATTACCCCGGAAACATGTCTGTCGATCTGATATGTAGTCGGTTCGCCTTGTTCGCAAAAGACTTCAATGGAAATCTGCTGCCGGGACCGGCAGAGCCGATACGCACGAGGAGAACAGATGCCCCACGCAGCCATGTCGCCGGGTAATGTCGCCGTCGTCACCGGCGGCGCCTCCGGCATCGGCCTTGCCGCCGCAATGCGGCTCGCGCGCCTTGGTATGAAAGTTTGCATCGCCGATGTGGGCGCCGACCGGCTGGCGCAGGCCCATGCAGCCTTGACGGACGCCGCCCCTGCCGGCGCTGCCAGCATCATGGCGGAGATGACCGACGTCAGCCGCGTCGATGAGGTTGCGCGGCTCGAAGCCACGGTCCGCGCACGATTCGGCGGTACTGATGTCTTGATGAATAACGCCGGGATACAGCCCGGCAGCACCATGTTCGGCCCCACCGAAAACTGGCAGCGCATTCTCGGCGTGAACCTGTGGGGCGTAATTCATGGCTCGCAGGTATTTGCGCCCCACATGATCGCGCGCGGGCGTCCCGGCCTCATCATCAACACCGGCTCCAAGCAGGGCATCACGACGCCTCCGGGCGATCCCGCCTACAATGTCTCGAAGGCGGGGGTGAAGGCCTTCACCGAAGCGCTGCAGCACGAATTGCGCAACGCGTCAGGTAGCCAGATCAACGCGCATCTTCTGATCCCGGGTTTCGTCTTCACGGGCCTGACCTCGCGGGGTCGCGCCGAGAAGCCGGCCGCCGCGTGGACGCCGGAGCAAACCGTCGATTTCATGATCGAGCGTATCGCTGCCGGCGATTTTTACATCCTGTGTCCGGACAATGACGTGCCGCGAAGCCTCGACGAGCGGCGTATCCTGTGGGCGGCGGGAGATATCGTCGAGAATCGTCCCGCGCTGTCGCGCTGGCATCCGGATTACGCGGAAGCGTTTGCGGCATTCGTGAAGGACGAATGACGAGCCCTAGTTCACAGCGTCTCTTGCTTGTGCCCGCATTCCTTGCAGGCAAATTTGACGCGGGTCTGGCCCCTGGCCGCCGAGACCCGGTTCGGCGCGCCGCATTTTCCGCAAGTCGCCTCGATACGGGTATTGCCCTGCTTCACGACAATGGCCTTGCGTTCCATGGTTTCGCGGATCAGGCGCTCGGCCTCTTCACGCATCGACTGCTTCGACATCCGATGGCACCTGTCATGAAAAACGAAGTAGCATTATAGCATGGGCCTCGCATTTTTGCGACCGCCCCTGTGGAATGACGACGCTACGTCTCAACGATCACGTAGCTGTCCTCGACATAGACCTGAAACGTTTCGGCCACATACGGCCCCTTCGCCAGCGTCTCGCCGTCCTCGATCACGACCGGGTAGGTGCGGACCTTGACACGCGCGGGATCGAACCAGGATTGCCCGTTGCGCATGTCGAACTCCCAGCCGTGCCACGGACAGCGCAGCAACTCGCCGACCCGCGAACGCTGATAGACGCCCGGCTCGGGAGAGGTGAGCCGGGCGATGCAGGCCGCCTTGTCGAGCGGTGCGCCCTCGTGCGGACAGCGGTTGAGCAGCGCAAAGAACTCGCCATTGACATGGAACACGACGATATCGCGGCCGTCGACGCCGACCACCTTGTTGCCGCCGGGCGGAATGTCCGATGTGCGGGCGACGATGTGGCGGGCCATCGAATCAGAGCTTGTAGAGCGCGCGGGCGTTGCTGCTGAAGATCTTGACGCGTTCGGGTTCGGTCAGCGGCGTCTTGATCGCGAACCGCGGGTCGTCGAAATCCCAGTGCGGATAGTCCGACGAGAACAGCAGGCGATCCACGCCGATCCAGTCGATCAGGGTACGCAGATGCTTCGCATTATCCGGTTCCTCGACCGGCTGCGTGGTGAACCAGAAGTGCTCGCGCACATATTCGGACGGACGCCGCTTGAGATGCGGAACCTCGTCGCGGAAGCGTTCGAAATGCTGGTCCATCCGCCATGTCGTCGCCGGGATATAGCCGAATCCGCCCTCGATGAAGACGACCTTGAGCTTCGGGAAACGCTCGGGCACGCCTTCAAGCACGAGACTCGTAAGCTGGGCCGCCATCGAATGCGCGTTCGATTGATGCTCCTCGGTGTAGTAGGACGGCCATCCGCCGCCGGTCGGCGCATGGCCGCCGTAACCACCGGAATGAATGCCGATCGGCAAGTCGAGTTCTTCTGCCAGGGCAAAGATCGGCCAGTAGCGGTGGCGGCCGAGCGGCTCGTTGGCGCGCGGCGCAACATTGATCTGCACATATTGGCCGGTCTTGGCGCAACGCTCGATCTCGGCGACGGCGGCTTCGGTGTCATCCTGCCCCACCAGAATCGACGCCTTCAGCCGCGGATCGCGGCCGGACCAGCAGGCGAGCTGCCACTCGTTGACGGCGCGCTGGATCGCAGCACCCAGTTCGAGGTTCTGCTGCGAGAAGATGAAGAGATCGAGCACCTGCAGGATGCCGAACTCGATGTCGAGCGGATCGAGGTGCTGCTTTTGCATGAACTCCAGATCGGATCCGGGCGGGCCACCGGTCGGCGGCCACGCATCGCGGCGCGAGATCAGGGGCGCCGAGCGCGGATAGGGCGTGGTGCCGATATAGGGCGTGCGCAGGTGATCGCCGTAGGTTTTCATGTGCTCCTGCCAGCGCCTGGACAGGAATGGATTGAGGTCGGAACGGGCGTGCAGGCTCGGATGCACGTCGCAGTCGATGATCCGCAGGCGGCTGCTTGCGGGTTTCTCCTGCTTGGGGATGGGGCGGTCGATGACGTCGCTCATGCGATCCTCCTTCGGGCCATCAAGTTCATGCGGCGAGACCGAGCCGCGGAAAGGTTTCAAGCGGATTGTCGACGCACATGCGCGATACGATGCCGGCCGGCAGATGCGGCGGTATCGCATCATCGCCGTCGAATTGCCAGTGCGGATAATCGGACGCGAACAGCAGCATCCTGTCGGAATCGATCTGGTCGATGATGTCGGCGACCCCTGTTGCGTCGGGCGGACTGTCGAAAGGCTGCGTGGTCAGGCGGATGTGGTCGCGCATGATCGCGGCCGGCTCGCGATCGATCCAGGGCACCTCGACCCGAACGCCGCGCCAGGTCTTGTTGGCGCGCCACATGAAGGCCGGCAGCCAGCTCACGCCCGATTCCATCAGCACCACCTTGAGGCCGGGGAATTTGAGGAACACGCCCTCGTAGATCAGGCTCAACACCTGGGCCTGGAACGCTTGCGACTCGGCGAGATAATATTCGTAGCGATAGGAGGGCCAGCCGATCGAGCTCGGCGCTCCGCGATAGGCGCTGCCGGCGTGAATCGCGAGCGGCAGGTTGTATTTTTCGGCGACCCGATAGACCGGCCAAAAATGCCGGCGCCCCAACAGGCTCTCGCCTTGCGCCAGCACCAGAACCGAAACGAACCTGTTGTCGCCGGCGCGGCGTTCGATCTCCTCGATGGCGAGATCAGGAGCCTGCATCGGCACCACGATCGAGGCGCGCAGCCTCGAATCCTGCGCCAGCCATTCGGCCGAGATCCAGTCGTTGATCGCCTTGCAGAACGCCGCCGCCATATAGGGGTCGTACACCGCCTGCGCACCGTAGAGCACATTGCAGATCGCGTGACTCGCCCCAAGCTGGTCGAACGCGCCACGCTGCACCATCGCCAGATCGCTGCCGGGCTTGCCCTTGGCCGGCCGCCAGTCGGCCCGGCCCGACAACGGCATGTTGGGCGGATAACTGGTGAGATCGAGGCCGTCGATGGCACGGCTCACCACCTGCTCTTTCCAGTGATCGTCGAGATAAGGCAAAAGCGTGGTGCGCGTGCCTCCCACGGCGGGATGGATATCGCAGTCGATCCGCGTGGCCGCCATGGAGTTTCCCTTGGGCATCGTTATTGGCGGCTGTTGCCGCTACCGGAATGTGCCGCCGAGCGGCCCGGAGCGCAAGGGTTAGTGGTGGAACAGAACGCGCAAGCACGCCGGATTTACGCAGGCTTCAGCCGATATTCTGCAAGCTTGGAAATGTCTCCAGCAGCCAGATGCTGATGGCGGAGACCGAGCCGGTGAGAAATCCGATCCCGGTGATGACCATCAGCACGCCCATCGCCCGCTCGACGCTGGCAAGATGCCGCTTCATCCGCGCAAATAGCGACGAGAACTGTTCGATCATGAAGGCCGCCAGCAGAAAGGGTATGCCGAGCCCCGCAGAGTAGATCGCGAGCAGCCCGGCCCCTTTGGTCACCGTCGCTTCGGCCGCGGCCAGCGACAGGATCGCGGCCAGAATCGGCCCGATGCAGGGCGTCCAGCCGAACGCGAACGCCAGTCCCATGACATAGGCACCCCACAGCCCGACCGGCTTTGGCACCGTCAGCCTGCCCTCGCGCATCAGTAACGCGATCCGCGTCAGCCCGAGGAAATGCAGGCCCATCAGAATGATGACGATACCGGCGACGATCGACAATTGCGCCGACCAGGCGCGGATCAGGTTTCCGATAAAGGACGCGCTGGCGCCAAGCGCCACGAACACGGTGGAAAAGCCGAGCACGAACATCAGGGCTGAAATCATCACCGCGCGTTTCGACGCCGAGATGGTCTCGTCGCTGGCGACGTGCTCGATGGTCGCGCCGGTGAGGTAAATCAGATAGGGCGGCACCAGCGGCAGCACGCAGGGCGACAGGAAACTGATGAGGCCGGCAATCAGCGCCGCCGGGATCGAGACATCGTGCATCGCAGGACTTTCGAATTGTCATCTCCGACGCAGCGTAATCTTCGCATCGGTGCAAGCATTCCTTATACGAAGGCACGCAGCTTGCGGGTTTCAAGACTCGCGCGCCGCGATCACAAGGCTGTGGGTTTGCTGTCGGCCGTCATGCGGCCGGCGCCTGGAGAGCGGCCAGCGCTTCGGCGACGCTGTGGAAAATCCGGTTGGGACCCAATGACCGGTCGATGCCGAATTGGGTGATGGCTTCCTGGGCGCGGATCGATTCCAGGCGAGCGATCGCAAAATCGATGCCTTCGGAGCGGCACTGACGAATCAGAGCGTTCAACGCTTGCGCGGCGGTGAAGTCGATCGCCAGGATGCCGGTCGCCTCCAGTACGAACAGGCGAATTTTGACGGCCGACGAATGCAGCGCGTTCAGGACGTCCTGGCGGAAATCGTTGGCATTGAGAAATGACAACGGCGCCTGAAACCCTGCAACGACGATGCCGGACTCGGTCTCGCCTGGAAGATGCGAACTCGCCGGCCACCAGATCGAGGTGCCGGGGATGCGTTCGAAGCGCAGGAGGCGCGCGCGGGTGATGCTCCAGACGCCGTACACTAGCGAAAGCGTGATGCCGATCCCGACCCCTTGCTGGATCGGAAACAGGATGATAGCGGCGGCGGTCGCCACGATCAGAACAAATTCGATCCATGACTGGCGGTAGATCGCAACGATTTGCTGAACATGGACGATACGCAGCGCGACGAACAACAAGACGCCTCCGAGCGCCGCCTCGGGCACGTGCCGCAACAGCGCTGCCCCGAACATCAGCAGCAGGAAGACGACGGCGACGGCGACCAGGCCGGCCAGTTGCGACCGCCCGCCGGTTTCCGAAACGATGCCGGTGCGGGGCGGGCTTGCATTCACCGGGAACGCGCCGAACAGTCCCGCCAACACGCTGCCCACACCGACGCCGATAAAATCCCTGTTAACGTCGGGCGGTTGATCGGCATCGGATGGAAACGACCGGGTGGTCGCCGCCGTCTGCACCATCACGACGATCGAGATGATGAGGCCGAGCGGCACCAGGCGAATCCACTGTCCGAGCGATCCATCCGGCACCGTCAGTTTCGGCAAGCCGACGGAAATAACCCCGAGTACCGAAACGCCGCGGTGCTCCAGCCCCGTCAGCACGACCGCGGCACTCGCCGCGACCAGCCCGATCAGCGCACCGGGAATCCGTGGATTTATCCTTTCCGACGTTGCAATCACGATGAGAACACCGAGGCCGATCGCAAGCGTGAACGGATTGGCATCGCCGAGGTTTGGCAGCAACGCCCCCAGCCGCGCGAGCATCGCGAGCTTGCTGTCCGGCGCCGGCAATCCCAGAATGGTGGGCAACTGGGAAATCAGAATGTGGGCCGAGATGCCGACCAGAAAGCCCGCCGTCACCGGCACCGACAGGAGATCGGCAACCCAGCCCATCCGGCAAATCCCGCCGATGATGAGAAACAACCCGACGATCAGCGCCAGCACCACCGCCTGCATGACGTAATCCGGCGAACCGGACGCGGCCAGCGCCACGAGGCCACCGGCGATGATCGGCGTGATCGTCGAATCGGCGCCGCAGGACAGAAACCGGTTGCTGCCGAAAACCGCGAAAGCCAGCGATCCCCCGAGGAACGCGAAAAAGCCGAGCAGCGGGGTGAAGTGCCCCAATCGCGCGGTGGCCATCTGCTCCGGGATAACGATCGCCGCAAGCGTGAGACCGGCGATGATGTCCGGCGTCAGGAAGGCCGGGCGCCAGGACGCGAACGAGCGGAACACCGGCCAAGCCTTCGTCAAAGCTCCACCATCTCGCCTTTGGACCATTGCTCGCGCAACTTGAATTTCTGGATCTTGCCGGAACCCGTCAGCGGCATGGCGTCGACCACGAACCAGTGGCGCGGGGTCTTGTGCGGGGCGAGATGCTCGCGCAGGTAATCATGCAATTCCTCTTTGACGATAAGCATCCCGGGCGCGGGGCGGATGAACGCCGATACGACTTCGCCCCATCTGTGGTCCGGCAATCCAATCACCGCGACGTCGCCGACCTTGGGATGGCGGAACAATATTTCTTCCAATTCGCGCGGGTAGATGTTCTCGCCGCCGCGAATGATCATGTCCTTCAGCCTTCCCTCGATGGTGCAGTAACCCCTCGCATCCATCGCGCCGAGATCGCCGGTGTGCAGCCAGCCTTCGGCATCGATCGCCGCCTTGGTCGCGGCCTCGTCCTCGAAGTAACCCTGCATGACGTGATAGCCGCGGGTGCAGATCTCGCCGATCTCGCCGATCGCGACGGTCTGTCCGGTATCGGGGTTGACGATCTTGACCTCGACGTTCGGCATCGGCGTGCCGATGGTCTCGGCCTTGTCGGCGATGGTGTCGGTAGCCCAGGTCATCAATGCGACCGGCGAGCACTCGGTCTGGCCGAACACGATGGTGAAGGGCGCGCCGAGCCGCCGCTCGAGATCGGCGACGATCGCCGCCGGCACCGTCGAGCCGCCGGAATAGATCGCTTTCAGCGCGGAAAGATCGGCCGACGCAAACGACGGATGCTCCATCATCGCAACCAGCATGGTCGGCACGCCGAGCATCGCATTGGAGCGGTAGCTCGCCATTAGCTCGATCACGAGGCCAGGCTCGAAGGCCTCGACCAGCACCTGGGTGGCGCGCTTGGACACCGCACCGATCACGCAACAGACGCAGCCGCCGGTATGGAAAAGCGGCATGGTGGTGATCTGTACCGCGCCGTCGGGAATGCCGGCGCGGTCGGCGGTGTGCGCCCCGTTATTGACGAGACCGCGATGGTGCAACAGCGCCCCCTTGGCAAAGCCTGTGGTCCCCGAGGTGTACTGGATCATCACCGGATCGGTCGATCGCACGGCGGGCAGCGCAGGGTTTGCCCTGTCGCCGGATTCCAGGAATGCGTCCCATTGATCGAAGCAGATGATCTCCCGCAATTCCGGGCAGCGCGCGCCGAGCGCCTGGACCGTCGCCAGCATCGGATTGCCGCGGAACTCCTTGACCACCAGCACCCCGGCCGCGCGCGACTGCTTCAATACATATTCGACCTCGGCCGACCGGAAGCCGGGATTGACGGTCACGAGGATGACGCCGGCCATGGCGGCGCCAAACTCCATCATGATCCATTCCGGGATATTATGGGCCCAGACCGCCACGCGTTCGCCCGGCTCGAAGCGGGTCCGCAGCGCCCGCGCTGTGCGCAGCGACTGCGCGTACAGCTCCGCGTAAGTCCACTGCCGCCGATTTTCCTTGTCCGGGACGCCGGCAATCAGCGCGGTCCGGTCGGGCGCGGTTTCCGCCGCCCATTGCAGCAATTCGCCCAGCGTGATGTCGCGGACCGCCGGCTCGCTCGGCCCCGCAGCATGGGACATCGTCAACATGGTCGCTCCTCCACGCGCAGACACCTGGCCGGCAGCGAAGTCTCGCTTAAAGAATAGAACGGCTCAGTTCAGGATTTGCCCTTCGACGCATCGCTCGCGGCGGACATCACGCCGCTCGAGATCTGCCGCATGTGTTCGCCGGCATTGGTAAACTGGCTCTTGAGGAATTCCGACTGGATTTGCATGGCCTGCTGCAGATCGGTTGCGTGAACGAGCTTGCGGGCGTGCTCGAACGCCGCCTTCATGTTCTGTTCGGTGAAGGTGAGCGCCTGCCTGGAAACTTCGGTGCCCGCGCTCGGGATCGACGCCATCGACTTGCTGGCGGCATCGAAAAACATGCCGAACGCCTTTTCCGCCTGGTCGATGGTTTTTTCCGCCAGATTGCGCAATTCCGCCGGTACTTCCAATTTTGGTTCGTTCATGTTCGCATCCTCCCGTCTGGTCCGTAACGCTAGCATATTGTGCGCGCGCCTGCGCAGGTTTTACGGCGGCGATCTCAGCCCTTGCTCCCCGCCGCGCCGAACACCCCGGCCTCGGCCATCTTCGCGATGCGGTCCTCGTCAAAGCCGAGCGTCTTGCGCAGCACTTCCCTGGTGTGCTGGCCGAGCATGGGCGCCGCCACCGGATCGACCAGCGGCGTCAGATCGAGACGCAGCGGGGATTCGATGTTGGGGACCGAGCCCGCTGCCGGGTGCGGGATCTGGTTGAGGCGATGCCGCTCCCGCAGTTCCGGCGAGTTGAAGGCTTCCTCGATGGTGCGCAGAAATCCGACCGGGATGTTGGCGGCCTTCATCCTGGTCACCCAGTTGTCGCGAATGTCGGAGGCAAAAATGCCGGCGAGGATTCCGCGCAGCTTTTCCCGGTTGGCCGTTCGCGAACGCCGGTCGCCGAATTCGCCGCTGGCGAGATCGGGCCGGTCGAGCACGTCGACGACAAGGCGGCGATACAGCCGATCATTGGCGCAGGCGATATAGAACGGCGCGTCCGACCCATCGTAGACGCCGACCGAAGGAGACCCGTTCGGCGAATTACCCTGCCGGCTGTAATTCAGGCCCGTCATCAAATGGGCCATGCCGTAAAATCCGGTCAGCGCCACCGCGATGTCGAACAGCGCGACCTCGACATGCTGGCCACGGCCGAGCCGGTCGCGGGCAAGCAGCGCCAGCAGGATGGCGTTGCAGGCCGACATGCCCGTTGCAAAATCGACGATCGGCGTTCCCGTGCGCACCGGCGGCCCGTCGGCAAAGCCGTTCAGCGACATGAACCCGCTTTCGGCCTGCGTGATCGGATCGAACCCCGGCCGCGAGGCGAACGGCCCCTGGCGGCCGTAGGCCGAAATCGAACAATAGACCAGCCGGGGATTGGCCGGCGCGACCGAGGCGTAATCGAGGCCATACTTCTTCATCACGCCGGCGGAGAAATTTTCCACCACGACATCGGCCTTCTGGATCAATTCGCGCGCGATCGCGCGCGCCTCGGGCCTGGCAAGGTCGAGCGCGATACCGCGCTTGTTGCGGTTCAGGCTGACAAAGGCAGCACTTTCACCGGCGAGATCGGCGTGCTCATAGTGGCGGGTATCGTCTCCGCCGTCCGGGTTTTCGATCTTGATGACCTCGGCGCCGAAATCGGCCAGCGTTTGCGTGCAGGCGGGTCCGGCGACGACCCGGGTGAAATCCACCACCAGCAGGCCGTCGAGAGCGGTCGGCACGCCCTCTCCCCGTGGCGCTCGTTCCGGCAATTGCGGTCTCGAACTCATGATCAACCCGTTCCCTTCCGATATTATTGGCCGCCATCGCCAAGACCGGCACGGCGGCAAGCGACTTTACGGCATAGGCTGTACCCGCCGCCAGCGAATCCCCGTTCCAGATATCGAATTCGTCATACCCCGCGAAAGCGGGATATCCAGTACGCCGCGGCCTCTCGGCTCTATCGCTAACGCCTCTGGAATACTGGATCACCCGCTTTCGCGGATGATGAGGGGAGGTGTGAGTCCGCATTCTCGCGGCGCGATGCGCCCGAGGTTTGCTGGAAATTTCCTTGCCCTCTCGAAAAAGAGGGCGCAGGGAATGCCGGGCGCCCAATGCGCCCGCAGCCTGGCAGGGCAGAAAAAACAAGCCATGCCAGTAACAGTCACCACGGTCACACCGGAAATCACCCG
>NZ_SSMW01000029.1 GCF_004799405.1 Bradyrhizobium sp. | reverse complement strand
GGCCTAATTTGAAATGTGAGCAATTCGGATCAGCATAGAATCTGATTTGGGCGTACCTTGGTTCATTGCAGCGGTTCTGGAGGACTTAAAATAGGACACGAGCTTTTAGGGAGGCACACCGACGCCGTCGGCGTGACGAGCGGCGGCAACCGGCTATTGGTTCGAAGACTAGGCTCAAGCTTGGCGATTTTTTCGCGGGGGACCGGCATCATGCTGACCTTCGTCGGCGAACCCTCGACCTGCAAAGTCACCCACCGATCAAAAGTGTCGATTAAGCCCAAGCCTAACCGTATCAAGCGTCAGTTCCTGGGTATGACTGACGGAAAACGTTCGCCCGAATGGAGGCGGCTCAACATAGGTGGAATTGAAACCCTGCGATCCGAGATCGATATGGAGATATTCGGCTTTCAATGACCAGTTCTGATCGAGGCGATATTCTCCGCCAACGCCAAGAGCCCAGCCGACTTGGGTCTTCGAAACGGAGCCCGCGTTGGCGCCGCCGCCATCAGGGGTGTGCGGGAGATCATCCAATACTGTGCTGAAAAAATTTATTGACTGAGAATAACCGACGTCAGCTATGGCCAAGCCGCCCGTGACATACAACAGCGTGTTGCCGTTGACCCAGCCAAGGCGCGGCCGAATGGTTGAAACCCAGTTCCCCTTGGTTTCGGTATAGACGGAGAACGTTCCTCCTGCACAGTCAGGATTGGGAAGGCATGCAATCGTCCCGCTATTTGCAGACTTTTTCATTCCGAAATATGAGAAGTCAGCTTCGATTCCTAGCAGGAAATTTTTGAACTGTTGATTGTACCCGATTTGCGCTCCGCCAAAGGGGCCGTTCGGCTTGAGGCTGTTCGTTGAAGCCGCATTGACGTTGGGCCAGTCAGGATCTCCGATCCAGCTGTTACCCGGGGTGACGGAAGTGTTGCTCGTTCCCCAGCCATAACCGACGTGAACGCCGATATAAGCCCCGGTCCAGTCGGAAGCTATCACAGCAACAGGGGCTTTGACCGGCATCGCGCGCGGTAGATCCGCAGCGCTAGCGGCAAAAGGAAGTGAACAGAGCAACGCAGCGAGAAATTTTTTCAAAATTGGGATTCCTAAACGGCGAAAATATGAAATGATGTTAGACCGAATCGCGTGCTTTCGATGTAGCGCGAGGGCAACACTCCTTCCGCTTTCTGCTCAGGGACGGGGCGTCGGCTTATTCGGCTTGTTCCGGCCAGCCCTTTGGCGAGGGCAATAGCCAACGCTTAGGCTTCCCCAGGCGGGGAATTGTCAAATCGGCAAATCAGGAGGCTGGAAACAATCGGTCTGTAGCTTTGTCCAGGTGCTTCTCGGCGCCTTTTGCATCCGACAAATGGCCAACCAGGTCGCCGTTCAATCTATAAATGTTGACGCCCCGGAGATTGTAAAGCTTCCGGCCCGTGAGGTTAAAAATTTCAAGACCCGAGACCACGGCGACGTGGACGCCTTTGGTGTTGAATATATTGACGTCCATGATCAATCTCCCGGCCCGCGCGCAAAGGCTGCGCCTGTCAGCAGGCGAAAGCGAGACAAATCGCGTGCCGTTCGGGATGGCTTGGCAAATCAGACTTTAGGTGCAGACCGCTTTCGGGGCTTTTTGAAAAGGAAAATTCGCGTTTGAACGGCTCCGATCGAGCGTTTCACCTTTTGAGCAATCAACCGCGGCTTCATTCCCGAAGCTAGTAGCTCGCGCAGCAAATCGTCGTCCGCAGGCGTCCAACGGCGGCCTGCAGGACGAGGCCCGGTCATTTCCCCTTCTCGTTCTGGCGTTTGATCGAAAGACCCAGTTGAGCCGCCTTCCTGAGAATGCTGGCTGGTGAGCGTTTGAAACGATCAGCGATGGCTTCTAGGCTCTGCGACGGTGCCAGGGCTATCAGCTGGCGATCGCTCTTCATTGACCATCGGCTGACTATCGGTTTGCGAACCATTTCTTTACCCCTTCGTCCCCTTCGCCTTCAGCCCCCGCTCCACAGCGCGCTGGCCTGCTTGATTACAGCTGACGGCATCGCGATGTAGGTGATGATTGCAAGCGCCAGCACTGCGAGCGCCAATGCTACCCGTTGCGGTCCTGTCGATCTCATGACTGATCCCCCGACCAGCCAACATCCAAGCGCAACCTGCGAGCGATATCAATGCTGCACGCGCGAAGGTTGGCCGTGAGGGCTTGGCTTATTGTCTGCTGGGCTCTGGTTGGCGGGACGGCTCTTGCGGTCGTGGCGGCGGGACAGGTCTCGCCGGTTCAGGGTTACGTGTCGGCTCT
>NZ_SSMW01000028.1 GCF_004799405.1 Bradyrhizobium sp. | reverse complement strand
CGTTTGCGTCCTCGCGATCACGATTGTCTATGCCCTGATCCTGCCAACCCTCTTGCTGGTGCCCCGAGGCCTGATCGCCACCGCCGACGGGCAAACGCTCGGCTGACGGATGTTCTCGGGGGTGCAATACAGACATCCCATTTCAAGGGCGTCACGACTGCTCGCCGATCTAAACCATGAGCTATTTTTTTCATTTACAACGGCAAGAAGTGCTGGGAGTCGAAGCGTTCGACGCTCAGAATGTATTTTTGATTAACGTACTTCAAAGCTGATGGGACAGGCAGCGAGTTTAGCTCCTGCGAAAAGGTCGTTTTGTACGCATTGCAGCAGTCACCTGATGGTATGCCCGACTGGCCTCGATCCCTCTTGCCCGATTGTAATGCCTCGTGGTGGTGCGCAGATCGCTATGAGCAAGGAGGTCGCGTGCAATGCCGATCTGACCGGGCATTGCAATGGCCCAAGTTGTGGCAGCCGCATCTCTTGCGTCGTGCGGAGTGATGCGGAAGCCGACGCGGATCGAGAGCCGATTGAAGCTTTTTTCGAGTCCCACCTCTGAGAGAGCGCGGTTGCCTATGGGACTCACCCAGAGTGCAGAGCAGGTCGCACCCCGGAGTATCCGTGGACGAACGACATCCAGATAAACGGTGAGATACAAGACCAGCAATTCGGGGAGCAAGAACTCAATGGGCGTGCCTGTTTTTGTCTCCTCGCGTGGAATTACGACAAACCATCGACTACCTTCCCGGACAAGGTGGCGATCGATCTCAAGTGCAGCAAGATTCTTGCGTCGAATCGGAACAAAGGCGAGGAGCGCAACCATCAAGCCATCGCGGTAGCGGATGGCATCATGCAGGCTGATCGGAGCGCCCGGTTCTGGTTTGTTTTCGTCCATCAACTGCTGACCAATGTCGAGCAATTGGACGCTGGTGATTACGGGCCTGGCTTGAGATCGGGCGGGTGCGGCCGCGAGGAGCCGCGCTTTGATAGCCTTAAGCCAGCTCCAATCGTGTTCCGGCATCATCACCCGAGCGCCCAGATAGAGCGCATTAACATGGCTCACGACCGATCTTGGTGCGTTGGTCTCGGCAAGATGGGAAACGACGGCTCGTACGCGCTCGGCAGTCAACCGTTCGTTCGGCGCTATTTCCAGTGCGGTCGGCTCATAGATTGCCAAGAACCCTAGGAATCGTCGCCAAGCCCACAGACAACCCTCCTGCGAGGCCTTGGCCAAGCGCGTTGCCTCGGCGAAGGGATCATCGTTGCAAAAGGCTCGTTCCCAGAGCAACCGGTCGGCTACCGGCCATTGATTATAGGTTAGATGGAGTCGCGGTTCACGTCCGGGCATGACAAATTAGTCCTCCCGCGTTCGTGGCTTACGGTCGCGGCGCCGACGGCTCAACTTGGGCTGTCGCAGCTTCATAACGAGGTTGGCATGTGCGCGTCCGGCTCTCCTCGTGTCGATGCCGGCATAAAATGAGGTAGTGGTTTTCATGCTCGTGTGGCCCAACAACTGCCGGACCAGCTCGAAAGCGCCCGGGCTGGCGTCCAGAATTATTTTTGCTGCCAGATGCCTGTACTGATGCGGGGTGAGTTTCACGCCCAAATGTCGGCGAACCGTCTTCTCGATGGCGACCATGATTGCCGCCTGACTCCTAGGCTTGCCTGTCCTCGTAACGAACACTGCGTTGGGACGCGCGCCGATCACCGCGGGTGCGATCTCGTTGCGATAGACGAGGAGGCGGTCGGCGAGCGCGGTTGGGATCTCGAATTCAAGCCGGACGTCATTCTTGGTCTCGTCGCTCGCAAAGGTGAGGAGTGCCGGCTTTCCTGGTCCCTGAGGCCAATGCAGATGGCGCTCAAAATCCAATGCAGCCAAGTTGTGCATGCGAAGTGGCACATGGAGCAGCAGATCGATCGCGAGCGCACTCTGCAAATCGGTAAATGGCGACTGTGATGTCGCCAGACCCCGCCGCGCTGCATTCCAGAGGCGATCGGGCAACGCAACCAAGGCCGCCAGCAGGCGCTGGTCGTCGAAGGTGCGCAGCAACGCCTGGTTCTTGTCGGTCAAGCCGCCCGGCAGCGTTCCGAGCTTGCCCCGAAGCGCCTTGAGAGCTGCGACAGAATCCGGAGGCGCTTTCACCCATTCCGACGCGATTGCGATCAACGTCACTGCAAGGCCATGCGTGTAGGCCGACAGCTTGCCTCCATCCTCGCGCCAACGATGGCGCAGGATGACTCGGAAGGTCTCGACGTCGACCAGGCTGGCCAAGGACGTCAGCTGTTCCAGTGGGATGCCGGCCGCAACCGCGGCAGCTGCGGCTGAATGGATGTGCTGTTGCTGCAGGCGCAGGGACCGCGGCGAGAGGGCCCTGGCCCGAGCCCCCTCGTCGAGCGGGTCGGGCATGGAGGCCCAGGTCTTATACCGTTCAACGTTCTCCTGGAATGACGGTGGTAGTTGCCGCCAAGGAATCCGGATCAGCAGACGCCCGTTCGCCGGGATGGCAACAGGCTGCAGACCGGCGTCCCCATGGAGAGCGACAAGGGCGTTCCATCCTCTGGCAACGTTGCGGGAGAGGTACTTCAACTTTCGCACCAGGGTTGCCGCATGCAACTCGGCAATGAAGCGGTCAATCGTGGCGGCGTTGACGTCCTGCGGAGCAATCCGGTTCTGGCTCGCCCATCGGGCGAGGCGTGAGAGGCGGAGGCGGATCCACCGGTCGGCAGAAGCAAGGAGGTCACTCCAGGCATCATCAAGACCGAGGTCGCGGGTCGTGAGCATCGGCAGTAGGCCCGAGGCGTCGATGGCGGCGGCGAGGTCACTGCGCAGGTTCGCCCAGCGCTTGCGCGTGACCTTTGCCCACGCCGGTTCCATCGCGTCGAGAGTCCGCCGAATCTCAGCGAGATCGAGCCGGATTTCCGAGGCCGGCTGGCCACGGAGCTTTGCGAAGGCGGTGACGGCCGACCTCAGGTCGCGCCTGCGGTTCTCCGATAGCCCGCCAGCATCGGCAAGCCTGTCGAGGACGGTTTGCAGCGTCGCCGGGATGGAGGTATCTGGATAAGGGATGGTTTTCATGGGCTTCTCTCCAGTAGACCGCGGGGGTCAGGGTCGGACCCGGACGGACAGGGGGTGACATTCGGGAAGACATATGGGGAGTAGATGGCAATTCTATACCGTAGATGTCTTCCCGACTTCGTTTATCCTATTGATTTATTGTGAGAATCTGAGATGCACTTTCACGGTTCCTCACCACGGTGCGCTTCGAGAAACTCGTTCAGATCGGCTGCGCCAATCCTCACGAGGCCTCGAAACCGGTACGCGACAAGATCGCCGGATTTGATCCAGCGTCGGACTGTCCGGGTCGCGACTTCGACAATCTCCGCCACCTCCGCGATGGTGAAGAATTTCATCGGCTCACCGGGTTTCGGCTTGCGCGGGGGCATCGGTCATCGCTTTCGATTAGCCGCTGGAACGCTAGTTTCGACGCCATCGGGAGGCGTCCAATCCCGCGGTTCCTCACGAGAAGCAGTTCTTTGCCTGATGGTCAGACCTTCACCTTTTCCAGATACTGAGCGCTCGGCCGCGGCCTCGCGCGCGCGTTCCCAGTCGGCGCCTGCAGCGGCGAGCATTTGGTGCAGCGCGATCTTGGGCACCAACTTGCGGCCACCCATCTCAAGCACTGGGATTAACCCAGCTTTCGCGGCCGCGTAGGCGCCGTTGCGGCTGAGCCCAAGCAGTCGACCAGCTTCGGGCACGTCGTAAGTCAGACGCTCAGCCGCCGCGGCTGCGTTCCGGCGATCTGTCGGCTTTTCGTTCACGGCGGTGTCTGCCCATTTGACGTACGTTTCGTATGTTATTATGCCAGAGCGATCTTGACTGCACAACGTCTGTTTCGTATGACAAATTCGGCAGAGAGGTAACTAATGGCGAAGCGCGGAAGGCGGCCGAAAGGTGAATACCCCGAAAAGAAGCGGGTTTTTGCCTCGCGGGTCCGGGAGGACACTTGGACAAAATTACAGCAGGCCGCGGTGAAATCGGGCCGCAGCGTCTCTCAGGAGTTCGAACACCAGCTTCGTCGTGGCTTAGATGAAGACGAGGAGATCGAAGGCACTTTTGGTGATCTACGCACTTATGCGCTCATGAAGCTCGCGGCACAGGCTGTGAACTCGCTGTGTAGCCTAAAGGATCCGAAAATTCATTGGACAGCGGATGCGAACTTGTTCGCCCAAGCGCTTGAAGTAATCACGCGGACGTTGAAAGTTTTTCATCCGCATCAGTTGACCTCGACTGATCTAATGGTCGAGTCGCCGCAGTTTGATGCGCCCGTTCTGGAAATCGTTCGGGAAGTTCAGACCGCTGATCCCGCGCGCCAACTCAAGAAGAGCACCAAACGCCAACGGGCTATGGCGCGACTTAAGGACCAGTTGGGCGAGCTAGCCGACCGCGCAACAGGTCAACTGCCCGAAATGACCTCTGCGCCGCAATCGATGCGGCCAACAACGCCAAGATCTAAAGGGAGGAAAGTATGAAGGGCCATATTCGCGAACGGTCCCCGGGTCACTGGGCAATCATAATTGATTTGCGCGACCCGGAGACCGGAAAGCGAAGACGAAAGTGGCATTCCTTCCACGGGCCCAAGCGCGAAGCACAGGTTGAATGCGCGCGCCTGATATCCGAAATGACGGGTGGGACATACTTAGAGCCGGGTAAGACCACCGTTGCTCAGTTTTTGGAACGCTGGCTTGATCACGCGAAATCACAGGTCTCGCCGCGGACGCATGAGCGTTATTGCGAGATAGTTCGCAAAAATATCGTCCCAGCGCTTGGCGCCGTCTTCCTGACCAAGTTGCGGCCAGCACAGATTTCAGCGGTCTATAGCAGGGCCCTCACGAGCGGACGCCGGGACGGCAAGGGCGGCTTGGCTCCGTCCACTGTCGTATATATGCATCGCCTTATTAAGCAGGCCCTGGGACAAGCGGTTCGGTGGGAGTTGCTGGCGCGAAACGCAGCTGATGCGGTCGATCCTCCGAAAGTCGAGCGCGGAACACTAACGACGTATGACATGACCCAGACCGTCAAGCTGTTAGAGGAACTGCGTGAATCGCGGCTTCGTTTGCCGGTTCTCCTCGGAGTGATGTGCGGGCTGCGGCGAGGGGAGATTGTCGCGCTACGATGGGGCCACATCGATCTCGCTGCGGGTAAGATGATGGTGGTGGAGAGCGCGGAACAGACAGCCGCGGGTATTCGATACAAGCCACCAAAATCGGGCAGGGGGCGCACAGTCGCGCTTTCGGCAACGGTGACAGCCGAATTGCGCCAGCATCGCCTCGCCCAAGCTGAAGAGCTGTTAGGGCTCGGCGTGAGGCAATCCGACACGACGTTTGTCTACACCCGCCAAGACGGAGAGCCGATGCAGCCACGGAGTCTCTCTCAGATGTGGTCAACCATTACGACGGCGCTGCCGCGCATCCGTTTCCATGATCTTCGCCACGCCCATGCTACGCATATGTTGGCTGCCGGCGTTCACCCGAAAGTCGCAAGCGAGCGCCTGGGCCATTCCCGCGTCGGCATTACGCTCGATCTCTACAGTCATGTCCTACCGGGAATGCAAGAGGACGCCGCCGCGCGCGTTGACGAGGCCTATCAAATCGCAGAAAAGAAGCGCGCCGAAAACATTGGGTAGCAAAGCGGTAGCAAACGCCGATTTTGGAATTGACCATTCCATTATTTATTTAGTGTTTTCAATGGCTTGGAGAGGTGGCAGAGTGGTCGAATGCACCGCACTCGAAATGCGGCATAGGTGCAAGCCTATCGGGGGTTCGAATCCCTCCCTCTCCGCCAGTTTTTAAGTGTCCGGCCCGGGCGCTACAATCCGAGTGCGGTATTGAATACGAGAAGTGCCGCTATGATCGATCCTTGGACATATTCGCCGAGCGCCAGTTCCAAAACGATGGCGATCTCAAGCAGGACAGAGACAGGCGCCATAAATTTGCCCAGCACCAGCCGCACCGGATGAATGGCCACATCCGGGGTCGCATTCGGACCGACCTGGGCGCGAATGCGTTGCGCCTCGACGCTGGAAAGTCCCACCACAGAATTTTTCATGGGTTTTGCGGGCCAAGCGCCGATATCTCCGCTCGGTTCCAATAAGTCAACGGTGGCTCGATTTGCGCCATTTAACGTCTGCAGCTTTCCTATCGTTTGATATCGCTCAATACTGACCCGGCCAGGCAATGCCATTTTTAACAAAGAAAATGAACTGGTTGGCGGAGCAGACCTTGCAGCAGCTAATTGAAAATATCGACGAGAAACCGCGGGTGGGCGCGCAGGCAGGCGATGCCGTGCTCAAAAGCGAGAATCCTCATCCGGTCGGCGGTGCCGGCAACTTGCCGATGACCTTACCTTCAACGCGAGTCCGAAAGGTGCGGCGGCTGCGGTTTTCGATCGGGCTTTTTGTGGTTCTTTTTGCCGCTGGTGGAGCTGGCTTCTATTGGTGGAAGCACGCCCAGCCGCAGTTGCCCGCCGGGATAAGTTGGGGCAATGGTCGGCTGGAGGCCGACGAGATCGATATCGACACCAAGTTTCCAGGCAGGATCGCGGAATTGGGTGTCGACATCGGTGATATGGTCACTGCCGGCCAGCTGGTTGGCCGCATGGATACCAGGGACCTTCAGGAGTCACTCAAGAAAGCGCAAGCGCAGGTCAAGCAGGCGCAGCACGCCATCGAAGAAGCCAGCGCAAATCTCGAACAGCAGCGTACGCAGCAAACCCTGGCTGCGCAGGAACTGGATCGTACGCAAGCGCTGTTGAAGAATGGCTGGGCGACGAAAGAGCTTTTTGACCAGCGCAAGCAGGCGCTGGACGGCGTTAATGCCGGGTTGAGCGCTGCCACCAACAGGGTAGCCGAAACCGAACGCGCGCTCGAAGCATCCGAGCACGATGTCGGGCTCTACACCGTCAACATCAATGACAACGATCTGGTGGCCCCGCGAGACGGCCGGATCCAATATCGAATCGCCAATATCGGCGAAGTGCTCCCGGCCGGCGGCAAGGTATTTACGATGCTGGATATCTCGTATGTCTACATGGACATCTACCTGCCGGCCCCGGAATCCGGAAAGATCAAGGTCGGCACCGAAGGCCGGATCTTGCTCGACGCTTATCCGAATTCGCCGATTCCCGCGAAGGTTTCCTTCATTGCCAGCCAGGCGCAATTCACGCCTAAAACGGTTGAAACCAAGAGCGAGCGGGACAAACTGATGTTCCGCATTCGGGTGCGGATCGATCCCGATCGCTCGCGCGTTCACGCCGCTTCCGTCCGCAGCGGATTACCGGGCGTCGCGTACCTTCGCGCGGACCCCAGCGTCGCCTGGCCCAAAGATCTTCAAGGCCCGCCATGAACGAGCGGAGTCGAGCTGTTGCCGTCCTCGACAGCGTCACGCAGAAATACGGCAAGGTTACAGCGCTGGACCACGTCACGATCAGGATACCGGCCGATTGTATGGTTGGACTGATCGGTCCTGACGGGGTCGGAAAATCCACGCTGCTCGCCATCATCGCCGGCGCGCGTCAAGGTCAGTCGGGCAGTGCCACCGTCCTCGATGGGGACATCTCCGACGCGAAGCACAGGGCGTCGGTATGTCCGCGGATCGCCTACATGCCGCAGGGGCTTGGCAAGAATCTCTATCCCGATCTGAGCGTCCGCGAGAACATCGAATTTTTCAGCCGCCTGTTCGGACAATCACGTGACGAGCGCAACTGGCGAATTGCCGAACTGCTGGAAAGCACGGGTCTGGCGCCTTTTGAAGGTCGGCCGGCCAAGAAGCTATCCGGAGGCATGCGTCAAAAACTTGGCCTCTGCTGCTCGCTGATTCACGATCCGGATTTGCTTATTCTGGATGAGCCCACCACCGGGGTCGACCCGCTCTCGCGCCGCCAGTTCTGGGAATTGATCGACCGTATCCGCGCTCGCCGGCCAGGTATGAGCGTCATCGTGGCGACGGCCTATATGGAGGAAGCTGAACGCTTCGACTGGCTGGCGGCCATGAACGCCGGAAGGGTGCTGGCGACCGGATCTCCGGCCGAACTCAAGACAAGCACCGGCGCCACCACGGTCGAGGAAGCCTTCATTGCACTGCTTCCGGGGCAGCATGGCGGTCACCACGGACTCCAGATCCCGCCGCGCCGGATGTTCGACACCGCGCCCATTATCACGGCGCGAGACCTGACGTGTCGTTTCGGTGATTTCACCGCCGTTGACGGAGTCAACTTCACCATCGAACGCGGGGAAATCTTCGGCTTTCTCGGCTCCAATGGCTGCGGCAAGACCACCACCATGAAAATGCTCACCGGCCTGCTGCCGCCCACCGCCGGCGAGGCGCTGTTGTTCGGAAAACCTCTCGACGCCGACGACATGAGTTCGCGTTATCGCGTCGGCTACATGTCGCAGTCGTTCTCGCTCTATACCGAACTTACAGTCCGGCAAAATCTCGATCTTCATGCGCACATTTTTCATCTATCGGCCCAAAAGGCCGCGGTCCGCATCGCCGAACTCATCGGAACGTTCGACCTTGAGAACTATCTCGATCAGCGCACCGCCGATTTGCCCTTGGGGATTCGTCAACGGCTGTCGCTGGCGATCGCCATCGTCCACGAGCCGGAGATCCTTATCCTGGACGAGCCGACTTCGGGCGTCGACCCTCTGGCGCGGGACCGCTTCTGGGAAGCGTTGATCGATCTTTCGCGCAATCACGGTGTAACAATTTTCGTTTCGACCCACTTCATGAACGAGGCCGAACGCTGTGACCGGATATCGCTGATGGATTCGGGCCGCGTGCTGGCGACCGGCACTCCGGCGGAATTGGTCGCGGCCCGCGGCGCCGACACGCTCGAAGATGCCTTTATCAGCTATCTTGAGGCGGTAACCGAAATACGGGTTCTCACGATAGATCATCCAACCCTGCCGGATGACGGTCCAATTCGAAGTCGGACCTATGCGCGTTCCGTGTTCAGCCTGCAGCGCCTCTTGGCCTATACCATCCGCGAGGCCCTCGAACTCCTGCGCGACCCCATCCGGCTGGGGTTTAGCTTGCTCGGCACGACCCTTCTGATGCTGGTGTTCGGCTTCGGGGTTTCCACCGACGTCAATAACCTGTCGTTCGCTGTGCTGGATCGCGATCAAAGTCCCGAGAGTCGCGCCTATCTGGAAGAGCTTCGGGGTTCGAGTTATTTCGTCGAGAAGGCGCCGCTGACCACCTACGCCGAACTCGACAATCGGCTCAAGAGCGGCGATATCTCGGCTGCGATCGAAATTCCGACGAGTTTCGGCAGCGACATCAAACACGGTCGTCCCGTCTCGGTCAGCGCGCTGGTGGATGGCGCGATGCCGTTCCGGGCAGATACCATTCGCGGCTATCTGCAGGGCATGCATCAATTATATCTGGTCGATCCGGCGGTGAAGACGACGATTCCTGCCGCGCCGCCGCTCGCCGATATCGAAGTCAGGTTCAAGTACAATCAGGATTTCGACAGCATCTATGCGATGGTGCCTTCAAACATGGCGATGTTGCTCGCGCTGTTTCCTGCAATCCTGATGGCGCTGGCGATCGTTCGCGAGAAGGAACTCGGTTCTATCACCAACCTCTATGTGACGCCGGTGAGCCGGCTCGAATTTCTGCTCGGCAAGCAGCTCCCTTATGTCGCTGTCGCAATGGCCAACTTTACCCTGATGTTGCTGCTGGCGTTGTTCGTATTCAAGGTTCCGTTGAAGGGGAGCTTTCCAACGCTGCTGGCCGGCGTGTTGATCTATGTGACGACGATGACCGGGTACGGCATGCTGATTTCCGCGTTCACGCGCACCCAGATCGCGGCGCTGTTCGGCACCGCCATCCTCACGGTCCTGCCCGCGACGCAGTTTGCCGGCATGATGACGCCGGTTTCCTCACTGGCCGCCGAGGCTCAGATCATCGGCCGCGGCTTTCCCATGACCTATTTCGTGCCGATCACCGTCGGCACCTTCACCAAGGGACTCGGGTTTGCGGACCTCAACCTCGATCTGCTGGCGCTGCTCGCCTTTGTTCCGGTCTTCACCCTGATCAGCGTGCTGCTGCTCCGCAAACAGGAACGCTAGAGCGAACGATATGCGGAAGGCTGCAAACATCTACTGGCTCGGCATCAAGGAGTTGCGCAGCTTTCTGCGTGATTTCGTTCTTTTGGGATTGGTCGCTTATGCTTTTTCGCTGGCGGTCATCCTGCAAGCGCGCAGCAGTTCGCAGGAGCTTCACAACGCCTCGATCGCAATCGTGGATGAGGACAATTCGGAGCTCTCGCGCCGGATCGCCCACGCATTCTATCCGCCGCTGTTCCAGCGGCCGCAGCCGATAGCCGAGCGGGATATCATTCCCATGATGAACAAGGGGCGATACACTTTCGTAATCGACATCCCGCCGGACTTCGAACGGTATGTTCTGGCGGCACACCAACCGGGACTTCAGGTCAACGTCGACGCGACCGCGATGGTCCAGGCAGGGCTTGGTTCAGGCTATGCGAAGCAGATTATCACCACCGAGATAGCGGATTTCGTCTCTCATACCGAGGGTGTGCCGCTATCGACGGTGAATCTCGATGTCAGAATTGCATTTAACCCGAACCTGACCACCGCCTGGTTTACCAGCGTGATGGGGATCATCAACAATATCACCATGCTGGCCATCATTCTCGCCGGCGCAGCGGTGGTGCGGGAGCGCGAGCACGGCACCATGGACCACTTGCTCGTCATGCCGCTGACCCCGTTCGAGATCGCCTTGTCCAAGGTCTGGGCAAACGGTCTGGTGATTGCGGTGGCCGTATGTGTCAGCCTTTATTTCGTCCTGCGCATGATGCTTGGCATTCCGGTCGCGGGCTCGATACCGCTCTTTATGACGGGCGTGGTGATCTACCTGTTCTTTGCGACGGCGATCGGCATTTTTCTCGGCACAATCGCGCGGTCGATGCCGCAACTGGGCCTGCTTTACATGCTGGTGTATTTGCCCATGAACATGCTGTCAGGCAGCAACACTCCACTGGAAAGCATGCCGGTCTGGCTGGCCCGAACCATGCAGGTGTCGCCGTCCACGCATTTCGTCGCCTTCGCGCAATCGATTCTCTATCGCGGTGCAGGGCTGGACGTGGTGTGGCCGCAATTCCTTGCGGTGGCCGTTATCGGTGCCCTGTTCTTTGGGTTTGCAATTCTCCGCTTCCGGTCGGTGACGGTTCAGGCGACGTAGATGTTTCCGGAAAGCCGGTAAGGCGATGGATAACCGCTACCATCGTTCAGCCGCAACATAGGGCTATTTCGGCGATTTCTTGACATCGCGAGCCATCTCCAGACACGTCAGCAATTCGACGTAGCTGGGGGTGCCGTCTATGCTGGTCTCCTGCATACAAACGGCTTTGTCGCGGGTGCTGAACTGCATCCATTGCGTTTGAAGTTGATCGCGGGATTGCGCTTCGTCCTCGGTGCATTTTTCCTGAATGGCCTGCGAGCCGCCTTCGGACCGGCATTCCCGTGCGATATCGAATTTCGGTGCGCTATCCGCGACCGTGGTAAAGGGAAGAGAAGCGAGAATAACAATCGGGAGGTGCATCAGCATTTTCCGTACTCCGAGCAAAGGAATGATCATGAGGCTAAAGATAATTTCTCATGATCATTCGGCGCGCATATTGATCGGCCTCAAGAGGTGGCCGGACCCGCCTCACGCAAAGCGGCGGACTTTGATCAAACGCAAAGCGTCCGCCGGGTATGGGAACTATCTTGAAGCCGAATTTATCGATACAAGTTGCGGGACAGCCGGAGTTTCGATGAAATTATGTAAATATATCATGGCGCTACTGGCGATCTGCTTATTGCCGGCCTTTGCCATCGCCCAATCCCCGACAGGGCAAACCGGGGCCACCGAGCAATACGTTCCGAGATTGTCCGACATCATGAGCACGGCTCAGTTGCGGCATATGAAGCTGTGGTTCGCGGGCCAAGCTCCCAATTGGGACCTCGCAGCTTTCGAACTTCGCCAGCTCAAGGACAGTCTGGTGGAAGCAGCTTCGCTATATCCGGGTATACCGGTGACGAGCGTGACGACGATGGCAAAGCCCGTTCAGGCCGTTGCCGATGCGATCGAAGCAAAAGATGGCAGAATGTTCGCGAGCACATTTGGTGAACTGACCGTCGGGTGCAACGCCTGCCATCAGTCGGTCGGACGTGGCTTTATTGTCATGCGGGTGCCCACTGCGTCGCCCTTCAGTAATCAGGTGTTTCCGCCCCAGAGCAAGCCTTAGAACACACCAGGTCCAGACAGAACGAAGATGAAATTGCCCGTCATAACCACGAGCAAATCCACGCTTGTGGCGACGGGGCTGTTTGCCGAGCGGGTCCAGATCGACCAGATTGTCATATATGGCGTTAAGTCCGCACAATAGACTCAGGTAAGGTCAGGGATGTCACGATGGACCCCGCAAACGAACTCGGCGCGGAAGAAATCTGGCAGGAGCCGGTCGACCGGCTTCTATCGCGACTTGCGACGACCGCGGCTGGTCTTGACGCAGCCGAGGTCCAGTCGCGGTTAGAAACATTTGGGCCGAACGATGCAGCAATCGTCAAGCGATCGCCGCTCTGGCTCCAATTTGTGTCGCGCTTCCGTAACCCCTTGGTCATTATCCTGCTGGTGGCGAGTGGACTGTCCGCGGCTACCGGGGACGTCGCGAGCTTTTTGATCGTTGTGACCATCGTCTCGATCAGTATGACGATTGATTTCGTCCAGGAAGTCCGCGCTCAAAATGCAGTTGAGGCGCTGCGCCGGTCAGTAGCGGTACAGGCAACGGTGCGACGCAATGGCGCCAGCGTCTCGATACCAATCGATCAACTTGTGCCCGGTGACATTGTCGAGCTGATCGCCGGCGATCTCGTACCGGCGGACTCACGGCTGCTCGAAAGTCGTGATCTCTTCATCAATCAGGCACTCCTGACCGGAGAGCCGTACCCTGCCGAGAAGCAGGCCAGCGATGCCCCGTCGGGCGCCGAGAATCCCGCCGGTGCGTCGAACGCCGTGTTTGCTGGCACCTCCGTGATCAGCGGCACTGCAACGATTGTTGTTTGCCGAACCGGCGGGAAGTCGGCTCTCGGCCATCTTGCGACGAGCCTGGCCGAAAAGCCGCCGGCCACCGATTTTGCGGTAGGCATTCGCCGGTTTGGCCTGCTGATCATGCGCCTTACCGTGTTGATGGTGCTCTTCGTGCTGGTGGTGAACATCTCGTTTCATCGACCGGTGCTGGAGTCGCTGATGTTCGCGCTGGCGCTGGCGGTCGGACTGACGCCCGAGCTGCTACCGATGATCGTGACCGTCACGCTTGCGCGCTCGGCTTTGGAGCTGTCCAAGCGGAAGGTAATCGTGAAGCGCCTAACCGCAATCCACGATCTCGGTGCCATGAACGTACTGTGCACCGACAAGACCGGAACGCTGACGGAAGCTACCATCAAGCTGATGCGCGCCATTGATGGGCGGGGCGTCGAGAGCAAGGCTGTATATGCCAACGCCTATATCAATAGCCAGTTCGAGACCGGGATGAAGAGCCCGCTCGATCAAGCAATTCTTTTGGCCCATCCCTTCGATATGGCCGAGTGGAAGAAGATCGATGAGGTGCCGTTCGATTTCGAGCGACGGCGTGTCTCGGTTCTGGTCGAGCACGGCGCCGAGCGCCGTTTGATTGTTAAGGGTGCGCCGGAGGACCTTTTGCGGCTGTCGGCACAATACGAGAACGCGGATGGCAAGGTGCTGCCGCTCGACGCTGAGACCCGCCGTTCCTTCGAGGCCACCCTTGACGGACTCGGTGCTCAAGGATTCCGCGCTCTCGGAATAGCCAGCCGGGTGGTCGATGCGAGCCACCAGACCGCCGCAATCAGCGATGAGAGCAACCTCGTCTTTTCCGGCTTCGCTGTCTTCCTCGATCCTCCGAAAGCCAGTGCTGGGGCGACCATCCAGGCCATGACCGCTGCGGGTATCTCGGTGAAGGTGCTGACCGGCGACAACGAACTCGTTTCGCGACACGTCTTCGCCGAGATCGGGGTGCCTGTCACCGGAGTACTCACGGGCGACGCACTGACAAATCTCTCGGACGAGGCGCTGATCGGGCAGTTGCCGCGGGTCAACCTGTTTTGCCGCGTCAATCCGCAGCAGAAGCTTCGTATCCTGCTGGCGCTGAAGCGGCTCGGCAATGTCGTTGGCTTCATGGGTGACGGCATCAATGACGCGCCGGCGCTGCATGCGGCCGACGTCGGAATATCGGTCGATGGCGCTGCCGATGTCGCGCGCGCGGCTGCCGACCTGCTTCTGCTTGAGCACGATCTTTCTGTGGTGCGCGAGGCGGTGGTGTGCGGGCGCAGCACGGTTCAAAACGTGTCCAAATATGTCCTGATGGGTTCAAGTTCGAATTTTGGCAATATGTTCAGCATGGCCGGGGCGGCGCTGTTCTTGCCGTTTTTGCCGATGCTGCCGATCCAGATTTTGCTCAACAACCTTCTCTACGACGTATCGGAGATCGCGATCCCCTTCGATCGGGTCGATGAAGAGGCTATCGCCGGGCCGGTGAAATGGGACGTCAGGTTCATCGAGCGGTTCATGCTGGTATTTGGACCAGTCAGTTCCGTGTTCGATTTTATTACATTCTATGTTCTGCTGTATCTATTTGGCGCCGGTGAAGCGCTGTTTCAGACGGGCTGGTTCATCGAGTCGATCACCACCCAGGTTCTGGTCGTCTTTGCCATCCGGACGCGGCGATCGGTCTTTCGGAGCAGGCCGCACATTTTCCTGCTCACCCTGGCGCTCGGAGTTATCGCCGTCGCAATCGCCCTTCCACTGCTCCCTGCCGGCGGGTGGTTGGGGTTCGTGGCGCCGCCGCCGCTGTTTTTCGCATTCCTGGTCGGCGCAACACTGGCGTACCTTGCCATCGTGGAAGTCACCAAGCGCGTTTTCTATCGTGTCATGGCCTTACAATAAAGGTCTTGAGATAATCGCTACACCACTGTCCCGAACAAGGCTCCTACGCCCGCGGTGATAGCCATGGCGAGTGCGCCCCAGAACGTGACGCGTATCGCGCCTGGCATCACGTCTGCGCCGCCGGCGCGCGCCGCCAATGCCCCCAACAGCGCGAGGAAGAGCAATGAGGTTCCAGACACGGAATAGATTATGCCTGGCTCAGGGGCCAGCGTAGCGACCAGGAGTGGCATGGCTCCGCCAGCGGCGAAGCTGGCGGCCGACGCAAATGCAGCCTGAATCGGGCGGGCTCTAAGATTTTCAGTTATGCCCAGTTCGTCGTGGGCGTGGGCGCCTATGGCATCACGAGCCATGAGCTGGTCGGCGACCTTTCTCGCGAGCTCGGGCTCCAGGCCGCGCCCAACGTAGATCCGTGCCAGTTCTTCATGCTCACCCTTGTCGTCCGCCCTGAGTTCAGCGATCTCGCGTTCAATGTCGGCATGTTCGGTGTCGGCCTACGAGTGCACTGAAACATACTCTCCCGCGGCCATCGACATCGCGCCTGCGACCAGACCGGCAACCCCAGCGATCAATACGTTACCGCGTGTCCCATGCGCGGCCGCGACGCCCAACATCAGGCTTGCTGTGGAAAGGATGCCGTCATTCGCGCCCAATACCGCCGCGCGCAACCATCCGGTGCTCTGCGCGCGGTGTTGTTCTCTAAGGGGGGCTTTGCTCATTTCCGGGTCTGACGGTCATTTGGAAGATTAGCATACTTTGCATCGCCCTCAGTCAGATGCCAGGTATGTCGGGCAATCATCAAATCCTCGTTCGTGGGAATGACCCAGGCGGAGACCTTGCTTGCGGGCGTCGATATCCTTGCCGCGCCGCTGGCGTTGGCCGCATCGTCCAGTTCGATGCCGAGCCAGGAAGCTTGCTGGCAGGCGCGGCGACGAATTTCCGGGGCATGTTCACCGATACCCGCGGTGAAGACCAACGCGTCCAGCCCGCCGAGGCTGGCCGCCAGTGACCCCAGCTCCCGACTGATCCGGTAAACGAACAATGTCACCGCGCTGGCGGCGAGCGGATCGTCGCTGGCTAACAGCGTCCGCATGTCGTCGCTGATGCCGGATACGCCCAACAGACCCGACGAATGATAGAGCAGGTCACTTACGGCCTGCGGTGTCATGCCCTTCTCCTGGATCAGATAGAGGATGACGCCCGGATCGAGGGTGCCGCTCCGGGTGCCCATCACGAGACCATCGAGCGCGGTAAATCCCATGGTGGTCGCCACGCTTTTGCGCCGATGCATGGCGCACATGCTGGCGCCGCTGCCGAGATGGGCCACCACGACGCGACCGTCGGCGACGGGGCCGACGACATCGGGCATCTCACTGGCGATATACTCATAGGACAGCCCGTGGAAGCCGTAGCGGCGGACGCCCTGAACCGTGATCGCACGCGGCAGGGCGAACGCCGCGGCGACCTCGGGCTGGGTATGGTGGAAGGCGGTATCAAAGCAGGCGACTTGGAGTAGTTGCGGATGCAGCTTGGAGATCGCGGCAATGGCCGCCAGATTGTGGGGCTGGTGCAGCGGCGCCAGCGGAATGAGACGGTGTAATTCGCCGATAACGGAGGAATCGATGCGGACCGGACTGGTATAGCGCGACCCGCCGTGCACTACGCGATGTCCGGCGGCGAGCAGGCGATGGTTTGGGAATTGGCTCTCGACCCAGCTCAAGAGTGTGGCAAGTGCGTCCTCATGGGTGGCGCCGCCCGTCAAATACTGATCGATGAGAGCCTTTTCCGAGTTGCTCCTGGCGACGAAATGCACGCGATGTCCGATGCCATCGAACTCGCCGTCGCAGACAAGTCCCTTGGGCCCCGGTCGCTCATGCCCTTCGAATATGGAGAATTTGACGCTGGACGAGCCGGCGTTGAGAACCAAGATGGCATCGCTCATGATGTGGCTCGTGTCATTCCTCAGCGGCCGGCCTGCGGAGCGGCATTGTCACTATAGGGCCATTGCCAGCCCTGGATTTCCGGCATGTCCTCGCCGTGCTGACGGACATAGCGCGTATGCTCGATCAACGCATCGCGGAATTGCTGCTTTATGTGCGCCGCCGCAACGCCGAGTTTGGGCACCCGCTCGATGACCTCGATCGCCAGATGAAAGCGGTCGAGTTCATTCAGCACCACCATGTCGAACGGTGTCGTCGTGGTACCTTCTTCCTCGAAGCCGCGAACATGCATTCCCGAGTGGTTGGTGCGGTTGTAGGTCAGGCGATGGATCAGGTAGGGATAGCCGTGATAGGCGAAAATCACCGGCCTGTCGCAGGTGAAGATGCCATCGAAATCCCGGTCGCTGAGACCGTGCGGGTGCTGGTCTTTCGGCTGCAGGGTCATCAGATCGACCACGTTGACGACGCGAATCTTCAGGTCGGGAAACGCCTTTCGCAAAAGATCGACCGCGGCCAGGGTTTCGAGCGTCGGTACATCGCCGGCACAGGCCATCACTACGTCGGGTTCGGCGCCTTCGAGTTCGGTACCGGCCCATGCCCAGATTCCAATGCCGGCGTCGCAATGCGTTGCGGCCTGCTGCATGGTCAGCCATTGCGGCGAAGGCTGCTTGCCGGCGACGATGACGTTGATCCGGTCATAGGTCCGCAGGCAGTGGTCGGTAATCCACAGCAAGGTATTGGCGTCCGGCGGAAAATAGACGCGGACGATATCGGCCTTCTTGTTGACGACCAGATCGACGAACCCAGGGTCCTGATGGCTGAAGCCGTTATGGTCCTGTCGCCAGACATGCGACGTCAGGAGGTAGTTGAACGACGCGATCGGACGCCGCCAGGGCAGGCCACGCGACACCTTCAGCCATTTGGCGTGCTGGTTGAACATTGAATCCACGATGTGGACAAAGGCCTCGTAGCAGGAGAAAAAGCCGTGTCGGCCGGTCAGCAGATATCCCTCGAGCCAGCCCTGGCAGAGGTGTTCGCTCAGGATTTCCATCACCCGGCCGTCCTGGGCAAGATGGACATCGTAGGGTTCGATGCGTTCCATCCACACCCGCTCGGTGACTTCGAACACCGCGTCGAGCCGGTTCGATGCGGTCTCGTCCGGTCCCATGATGCGGAAATTCCGTGCCTCGGCGTTCAGCGAGACCACCTCGCGCAGGAATTGTCCCATAATGCGCGTCGCTTCACCGTCGACGCTGCCCGGGCGCGGGACGTCGACGGCATAAGCGTGAAAATCCGGCAATTTTAGTTCGCGCTTCAGCAATCCGCCATTGGCATGCGGATTGGCGCCCATTCGCCGCTCGCCGGCCGGCGCGAGCATCTGCAAATCCTGGTGTAGTCGGCCACTCTCGTCGAACAGCTTTTCCGGCTCATAGCTTCGCATCCACCGCTCGAGCAACTGCAGATGCTGCCGATTGCCGCGGGGATTGGCGATCGGCACCTGGTGGGCGCGCCAGAAACCTTCGACTTTCAGACCATCGACTTCCTTTGGACCTGTCCAGCCTTTGGGACTGCGCAACACGATCATCGGCCATTTTGGGCGCGCGCTTGTTGCGCGTCCGTCGCGCGCCGCAGTCTGGATGGCGCGGATCTTCTCGAATGCGGTATCCAGCGTCGCCGCCATCAGACGATGCATCGTGGCCGGGTCGTCCCCTTCGACGAACAGCGGTTCGTGACCATAACCGAGAAAAAGATTCCTTACCTCGTCGTCGTCCATCCGGCCGATCACCGTCGGGTTGGCGATCTTGTAGCCATTGAGATGAAGAATCGGCAGCACGGCGCCGTCATGCGCGGGATTCAGGAATTTATTGGAATGCCAGGAAGCGGCGAGCGGACCGGTTTCGGCCTCTCCGTCGCCGACCACGCAGGCGCAGATCAGGTCGGGATTGTCGAATGCGGCACCATAGGCATGCACCAGTGCATAGCCGAGTTCGCCGCCTTCGTTGATGGAGCCCGGGGTTTCCGGTGCAGCATGGCTCGGAATTCCGCCGGGAAACGAGAACTGGCGAAACAGCTTGTGCAGGCCATCGGCATCGCGGCCGATATCGGGATAGATTTCGCTGTAGCTGCCCTCAAGATAGGTATTCGCGACCATGCCCGGTCCGCCGTGGCCGGGGCCGCAGACATAGATGATATTGAGATCGCGCGCGCGGATGGCGCGATTGAGATGGGCGTAGATGAAATTCAGTCCCGGCGTGGTCCCCCAATGTCCGAGCAGGCGCGGCTTGATGTGTTCGGGCCGCAGCGGTTCGCGCAAGAGCGCGTTGTCCAGCAAGTATATCTGGCCCACCGACAGATAATTGGCGGCCCGCCAGTACCGATCAAGCAGCGCCAGCTCGCCGGCCGTTGGATCGGCATCGTGTGCATTGTGGGTTCGCATCCAGACATCTCCAGGGCAGACACGGCGGCAACAATGTCGAGTGACGATCGTTCCGTCCGTCACGGCTGACACCGACGGGCGCCGAATAGCGTAAACCCTTTCGGGTCCAGGGCGCTGGCGAGGCAGTCGGCTTGAACAGAATTTGATCAGACCCGGCCTAGTTTCTGGCGTGCCTGACGGACCGCATCTCGGCGTACTTCGCAGCCCGACTGACGGCCTCGCGTACCCTGTTGACCGGGATGGCAAAGCCAATCCCGACATTGCTTCCGGTCGGCGCGGTAATCGCGGTGGTAATGCCAACGAGTTCTCCGCGCAGGTTTAGCAGCGGGCCGCCCGAGCTGCCCGGATTGAGCGACGCATCGGTTTGAATGAAATCCTGATAGCCGCCCAGGTGGAGTCCGGAGCGGTGCAGGGCGCTCACAATTCCATGACTGACGGTTATTCCCATGCCGAACGGATTGCCGACGGCGATAACGTAGTCTCCAACTTCCAGCATATCCGAATCACCCATCGGAAGTGCGACAAGGTCGGCAACCGCGATCTTTATCACCGCAATGTCTGTGTCTGGATCGGCATCGACGCGGGACCCCTGAAAGCGGCGTCCGTCCGGAAGGATGACAGCGATGTCGTCGGCTTCCTCGATGACATGAGTGTTCGTCACGATAAGTCCCTTGGGGCCGTCAACAACAACGCCTGTAGCGCTGATCTCGCGATCCGTGGATCGATACGGGGCATCGGGAAACCCCGTCTCAGGATCGACAAACATGGGCTGCACCGGAGCGCTCGCCCTGACCGTAATACTGACCACGCCTGGAATGACTTTCTTCACCAGCGGCGCGAGTGTCGGAGACGACGATGTTTCAGCGAGAACGCCAAGCGCTTGAGCCCGACCTGCCGTCGTCAATACAGGCAAGAGCGTCAGCGCCAAGATCAGGCAGGCGATTGCCGTCGACGCCGGCCTGGCAAACGGCGCCAGACCTTCCCGCCACGTCAACGGCCGGCCATTTCGTCTTATTTGCATCCCGCACATCCCTTGTATCGTTGTCGTCCGGCGGTTCGGCCGGTTGAGTGCTCAGAGCGGTGCGTCATCCGTTGTCGATGGGTCGTACTGCACTGAAACAAAATCGCCGCCGCCAAGGTCCTCTTCGGGAGGCGGGTAGCTGCAGAGCTCATCCTGTACGTGTCTGACGCCGGGTACATTCTCGGCTGCCACAATCGCAGCCTGCCGGCAGCGTTCGTCGGTTATGATGCCGCCGAGATGCACGACACCATCGCGTACAATGACGTTGAACCGGGAAGGCGACCAGTCGCTGCCATCGATCGCCGCCACGATGTGACTGCGAATTTGATCGTCGGTGGCGGTCGGATCCGGAACGTCGGGAACGAGTGCGGCGACTGCTTGCAGCAGATTGGATCTGGTCACGATGCCGACGAGTTGATCGCCGCGCATAACGGGCAGGCGCTTGATATGGTGTCTCTCGATCAGCCGGACTGCGTCTTCGAGAGACGCATTCTCTGCAAGGGTAGCCGGATGCGGTGTCATGATCTCTCTGACCTTGCGACCCCGCTCATGCACGAATTCGGACGCGATCTGACCCGGTCCGATCAAGAACTGCAGCCAGCGGCCCCGCTTGCGCTCAGTCCCGATTTCCGCCCGGCGAATAAAATCGCCTTCTGAAACGATGCCGACCAGCTTGCCGGCCGTGTTGACCACCGGCAGTCCGCTGATGTGATGCCGCAGCATGGTTTTCGCGGCCTCAAACACCGAAGTCTCGGGGCCGACCGTGACCACATTCCGGCTCATTACTTGATGCGCGCGCATTCAGTGAGTCCAATCCCGAAATTAACGCCACAACGCTAAGGGAAAAGCCACGCAAGGGCTTGATCGAGATCAATCGGGATTGTCGCGGGGAAATTGCGGGGGTTGCCGCGCTTGTGGCGCGGGCTCGGCAAAGCGGCTACGGCGTGCGAAGGGGTTCTGCCGTTTACCTCGCCGCTGCGATCGTGGGTGCGTTCTCCTCGAAAGCTGCAGCGATCGCATCATCAACCCGCTCGAGCCAGATGAATTCCAACTTGTCGCGGGCGCCCTGTGGAATTTCATCGAAATCCCGCCGATTTCGCGCCGGCAGCATCACCCTGGTGAGGCCGGCAGCCGCGGCCGCGACCACCTTTTCCTTGATGCCCCCAACGGGCAGCACCAGACCGCGCAGGGATATCTCGCCTGTCATGGCGGTGTCGCTTCTGACCGTGCGGCTGGTGAGCAGGGAGGCCAGCGCGGTAAACATCGCAACCCCCGCGCTTGGCCCGTCCTTGGGCGTGGCGCCGGCCGGCACATGGACGTGGATGTCGCTTTTTTCAAACACCGAGGGATCGATACCGAGCTGCGCGACGCGGCTTTTTACCAAGGTCAGGGCCGCCTGCGCGCTCTCTCGCATCACCTCGCCAAGCTGACCCGTCAGGATCAACGCTCCTTTTCCCGGAATGCGGGTCGCCTCGATGAAAAGAATATCGCCTCCGACCGGGGTCCAGGCCAGTCCGGTTGCGACGCCGGGAACACTGGTGCGCATCGCGATCTCGTTTTCGAACCGGGGCTGGCCGAGAACGCCCGTGAGGTCCTTTGCGGCAACGACGACACGACTTGAGCTGCCTTCGGCGATCTGCACCGCCACATGACGCAGCACCTTGCCGATTTCCCGCTCGAGAGCACGAACACCGGCCTCGCGGGTATAACCCTTGATCATCAGCCTCAATGCTTCAACGTCGATCTCGGCCTGCTCCGGTTTCAGGCCGTTCGCCTCAAGCTGACGGCGAACCAGATAGCGTCGCGCTATCTCAAGCTTTTCATCCTCCGTATAGCCCGGCAGGCTTATGATCTCCATGCGGTCCAGCAACGGTCCGGGAACGGTATCGAGCATATTGGCCGTGGCTATAAACGCGACCCGGGACAGGTCGAACGGCACTCCCAGGTAATTGTCGCGAAACGTCGAATTCTGCTCCGGATCGAGAACCTCCAGCATCGCGGCCGATGGATCGCCCTGAATTCCCCGTCCCATCTTGTCGATCTCGTCGAGCATCATGACGCAATTGCGCGATCCCGCCTTTTTGATCGCCTGAATGATATTGCCGGGCAGCGCACCGATATAGGTCCGCCGGTGGCCGCGGATTTCCGCCTCGTCGTGAACTCCGCCCAGACTGACGCGGACAAACGGCCGGCCCATGGCTCGTGCGATCGACTGTCCCAGCGATGTTTTGCCGACGCCGGGCGGGCCAACGAAGCACAGGATCGGCGCTTTGCCCTGCGGCGCCAATTTCCGAACCGCCAGGTATTCGATAATCCGGCTCTTGATTTTTTCCAGGCCGAAATGATCCTCGTCGAGAACGCGACGCGCCTCCGGGATATCTATTTCTTTCTCGGCCGGCGAACTCCAAGGCAGCTCGATCAACCAATCGAGATAGCTCCGGACCATGCCTGCCTCTGCGGCTGATTCCGGCATTCGCTCGTAGCGCCGCACTTCCTTTCGCGCCTGGCTTTCCGCCTCCGCCGGCATCTGCGCTTTTGCGATGGCCTCGTTCAACTCCGCGACTTCCTGCGCCTTTCCGTCTCCTTCCCCCAATTGGCGCTGAATGGTTGCCATTTGCTCGCGCAGGATCGCTTCGCGCTGGCGTTCATCGAACGTGGCTTTGGTCTTTTGGCCGATCTCGGCCGTCAATCGAAGCACTTCGAGCCGCTCGGCCAGGTAGTGCGAAACCTTCTCCATACGGAGTGACAGGTCGATCGTCTCCAGGATCTCCTGCTTGTCCTGTGGTTTGATGTCCATGTAGGAGGTGGCGAGGTCGGCGAGGGCCGCTGGAGAGGTGACCGATTGAAACGCACCGACGAGTTCGGGCGGCGCCTGAGGAAGCAATCGAATGGCCTCGATGGCTTGCTGTTGCAAATTCAGAAACCGCGCCTCTATCTCCGGTGAACTCGTCGCGGGTTCCGGGATATGGAGAACCCGAGCCGCCGGAAACGGCGTGCCAGGAAGGAAGTCAAGGACGCGGCCGCGCTGGACGCCCTGGCAGATGATGTGATGGGTTTCATCGGGGCCGGTAATGTAACGCACGATGTTGGCGACGGTGCAAATCCGGTAAAGATCCTCGGGACCCGGATCGTTCGCTTCGATGTTTCGCTGGAGCAGAATTCCGATCGGCCGCTGCTCGCGCAGCGCCTGTTGGGCGGCGGCGATCGATTTCGGCCGAGCGATCGTAATCGGAGCCACGACGCCCGGAAACAGCACGGTATTGCGAACCGGGACAATGATAAGGGCATCGGCGGGAATAGCGACAGGCGCAGCCTCACTCGCGGCGTGTTCTTCGTTGACTGGCGGCATGGCCATCCTCAAGCAGACTTTGACAGGCGTAGCGCAATGCATCCGTTCACGGCGAAGCGGCTGACGGCGTAACGCCCCGTGGGCAGTACGATACGGCGCTCGAACCGGCCTTGCGGGAGCTCGAGCCGGTGAATCCGGGCATTGCGCAACTCGACCGGCAGCACCCGGTGTCCGCTGATGATCAGCGTGCCGCTATCGATCACGGCCTCGACCTGATCGGGATCGACGCCGGGCAGCGCCACCAGAATGAGAATTTCCCGGTCGGTCTCCAGGACATCGATGGGAGGCTCCCAGCTGGGTTCCCGAGAGCCCGCCGACGACCGCAAGCTGAAGAACTGCTGATGCAGCCGATTGGCGCGGGCGAGCGAATCGACGGCTTCGGCCAACATCCAGTTCATGGGATTTTTTGACGACATTGGCGTCCTCGCGTTCACGAATTCCTGAAACGGCCGCTTTCGCGCCATGCGGCCATGCTCTTGCAAAAGCATCCCGCTGGATTGCCGGAATAGTTCTACGCTTGGGCCATCTCGTCAATCGGAGGACGAAATAGTGCAGGAGCCTGCCCTAGGACGTGCCGGCAGCATTTGCCCGCATTCGCGCAATGATGCCGGCGGCAATCTGCATGGTGGTGCCTGCCGCCCAGCCGACGCCAATCAGCAGGGCAGTGCCTGGGCGCGCGGTCTCGTCCAGAATAATGCTGGACACGGACGCCACCGCCTCTACCGCGGCGAGGAAAGTACCGGCCGCGCTGAGCAGTTCCACGGCGTCCCAACTGGAACCCAGTCCCTGCCGGAGCGGCAAGTGCATTCGGTGGTCTGGAGGAACAGGGGGCAGATCAATCCCAAGATAGAAGCCGACGGCTCCATAAAGCATCAGGGCCAAGACGGCAGCAGCCGAACCAAGCAGATCAATGTCAGCCCTTCCCACATGCGCGGCGACGAACAATCCGCATGCTGCCCCGGTCAAGGCGAGCCCCGTCCGTTCCAGGACGTGCGCCGACCGGCTGATGGTGGAGCGGGTATGCCATGGATCGCTGCGCTTGATCATTTGATTTGGATACCAGAAAGAGCCTGAGAACTGTTGATCAAGGTCAAGTCGGACACAGTGTCCTGGCGGCCAGGCAATGCGACGGCAAACCTCATGCTGGGCTTGGCGGCTTTGACCACATATGCCGTCTGGGAGTATTGGTCGCCGGCCTTGAGGTGGGCCGCGATTCCAAAGCTGGTTATTCCGATACTTGCCGCCAGCCCAACGACCACGATTTTAAGATGGGTCGTGCGATCTGCGCTGTAAATCGAATAATTCATCAACGCCTCCTAGTGCTTCCACGGTTTCAGAATTGGGACGACCGATCTTTTGGAGAAGGCTCTCAAGCGTCCATGTTGCGCAGGCGCTGGCGGTTTCGCAGGACGATCTGGCGCGCGCCGGAAAACCCGAGCACCCCTTCGCTGTGCAGTTGCGAGAGCGCCCGCGAAACGGTCTCGATGGTCAACCCCAGATAATCGCCAATATCCCTGCGGCACATCGGAAGCGCCATCATGCCTGTTACGGTCAGGCGGCGGTCCATTTCCAGAAGAAAACTGGCCACACGCTCCATCGCGTTTTTGCGGCCGAGAAGCAGCATGTGGTTTTCGGCGTGCCGAAGTTCTCCGGCGGTCATCGACCAAAGGCTGTGGGCCACCTGGACGGTGATACCGGCCGCCTGCTCCAGGCTCCGCCGTTTCACCAGACGCACGGTCGTGTCAACGATGGCCTCCGCCGTGAGGCGGTGCGCTGGTCCCGACTCCAGCCCGAACACGTCCCCGGGAAGGTAAAACGCGCCGATCTGACGCCGGCCGTCGGAAAGCAACTTGTAGCTCCGAACCGAGCCGCGGATGACCTGGTAGACATAGTCGGAAGGTTCGCCCTCCCCGTAAATTTCCTCGTCCTTTTTGTAGGAGAATTCCGTCGCCACGAGGCCCGCCTGGCCGGCGACCATGTGGAATTGGTCGGGGGCGGAGAGGGCCGCTGGGCTGATTTTGCCAGCCATATCGGAAGTGCTGATCGATTGGGTGAGCATGGTGCCATCTCCTGCCGGGGTTGATGGCTATTTCCTAATTGATATGACCGGGCTTCGATATTTCGCTTCTTATCTTAAGGGGGCACCCCTAAGTAACTGACCGGAGGCAAGTTCGGGTCTGGGACCGGACAGAGAGGCGCGTTGTGCCGGGGGCGGGCGTAGCGTGCCCAGGCGGAATCGGCGATGAAAAAAACTGCCTTTAGCGAAAGTCTATCAGTTGCTTGAACCGGGTCCGGTCGTCCTGCTGACGACCGCCCGCAACGGCCGCGCCAACGTCATGACAATGTCCTGGCATATGCACAACGCAATCCGAAGACCATCCACCATCACGGCTACGGCAAGTTCGTGGTGGACGGCGATACACTCAAGCTCAAGTCGAGGATGCGATAAGGAACGCGCTCCCGAAAAGATACTAAGAGTCCCACCGATCGGCGGATCATTTACGCTGATCGGTGGCCGAACGGACGATGCCAATCTTGAAATACCGCTTCGCGTAGGCGACGATCTGGGGATCGCTGGGATGGTCGGCGGCTTCCACCGCGGCTATTCGATTGCCGACCTGCGGATTATGTTCGCGAATATACTTGGCTAGTTCGATCTTAGTGCCGGCCGGCCCGAGGATCAGGATCTCACCGGCATCGCTGACGGCGTCCAGTACCTGTTTAAGGAATTCCCCGCTTTCATGGACATGGCCGCTGCCGATCGAGTTGGCCTTGTGATGAATATGCCGCGTCGGCATATGGGGGTGCAGGACGACCTCATCGAGACCGGAAAAGCCGATGTGGAATATCTTGGCCTGAAGGTGGTCGATCCACACCACCGCGTGAAAATGTGACTGCATGATCCTGATCCGTTCGCTGGCGAATTAAATCGCCCGTTTCCATTGCTCATCTTCGGGAGAGTAGAGATATACCCCCGAGTTGGGTTCAAACCAACAAAGATGATCGTGAACCTTCATAACGCCGGAAACGTTCTCGGCCGCGACAATTGCCGCCTGCCTCGATCGTTCGTCCAAGATGACGCCGCTGAGGTGGACGATGCCATCGCGTACCGTGACGCTGAGCGCGATTGGTCCCCAATCGTTTTTTTCGATCGCCGCAAAGACGCGGTTGCGAATGCGGTCATCGTCGGCGGTCGGATCCGGCACATTGCGGGCAAGGTCTGCGACAGCTTGAAGAAGGTTGGCGCGCGTCACGATACCGACCAGCCGATCTCCACGCAGTACGGGAAGGCGTTTGACATGATTCTTTTCCATCGCCTTGACGATCTCTTCGAGCGTGACATCTTCCGTCACGGTGAGGGGCTCCGGTGACATGATTTCGCTGACCTTGCGGCCTTGCTCATGCACGAAGTCAGTCGCAGCCCGACCCGGTCCAACCAGTATCTTCAGCCATCGGCCGCGTTTCCGCCCGGTTGCTATTTCCGCGCGGCGGATAAAATCACCTTCCGAGATGATGCCGACCAGTTTGCCGGCGTCATCAACGACCGGAAGTCCGCTGATGTGCTGCTGCAACATTGTGTTTGCAGCATCGGCAATGGAGGTGTCGGGTTTCACGGAGATGACCTTGCGGGTCATGATTTGATGGGCGCGCATTGATAGGCTCCAGCTTTCGGATCGCCGATAACATTAATAATGTTACGCCACCGGACTTTCGTGCACTTGACGCAGGTCAAGTCGCAAGATCGAGAAGGAGGAAATCTTCCAGTGCTTGATCCGCATCAACGCTTCGCGGGTTTCCATGCTGCAATCAACGCACAATGGTGCCGTCGGCAAGCCGGAGCGATCGAAAGTCAATGAAACAAGGTCAACAAATCCCGACGCCCGCTCATCCCTATCGACGTCGCGAGGCGTTGCCATGGCAACGGCCGAAGGCCCTCGAGGAAGACCCCGAGGCGATGCGGCGGGTGCAGGCGATCCTCAAAAGCCCGAGCTACCGTCCCGCCGACACCGATCCTGCGTTTCTTGCACGGGATGACCTGCGCGGCGTGCGCTTGCAGATCGACTACCTCAAGCCTGAATTGCTGCTCCGCGAGCATGACATCGAGCAGACCATCGTGGTTTTCGGCAGTACGCGGATCGGCGAACCCGCCGCGGCGCTTCGCAAGGTGCAGGAATTACGTGCTTTGCTGAAGGTCGACAAAAGCAACGACGAACTTCGGCGCCGGCTGGCGGTTGCCGCGCGAGTTCAGGCCAACAGCCGGTACTATGACGTCGCCCGCGAATTTGGACGTCTGGTAGCGACGGCAAATCGAGGCGCCCGCAAACGCCATACCGCCATTGTGACCGGCGGCGGCCCGGGGATGATGGAGGCGGCCAATCGCGGAGCGTTCGACGCGGGAGCCAAGTCGGTCGGGCTGAACATCAGCCTGCCGCATGAGCAATATCCGAACCCCTATGTCACGCCCGAACTCTGTTTCAGTTTTCATTATTTCGCTCTGCGCAAGCTTCACTTCCTGCTGCGGGCCAAGGCGCTGGTCGCGTTCCCTGGTGGTTATGGCACGCTGGACGAACTGTTCGAGGTGCTAACCCTGATACAGACACGAAAAATCAAGCCGATGCCGGTGGTGCTGGTGGGCGAGGCCTATTGGCGTCGGGCCGTCGACGTGGATTTCCTCGTCGATGAGGGCGTTATCGATTCCGAGGATCGGGAATTGTTCTGGTTTGCCGAGACGGCCCAGGAAGCATGGAACGGCATTTTGCACTGGCACGACGCGAGCGGCGATCCTTTGCACACCGCATCATGAGCGACGGCTTTACGTCGGTCGATCCTGTGATGCCCCATGCGAATCCGGTCTCGATGAACGAATGCAAGGGAGCGTAATTTGAAAATATCCTTTCACGGCGCGGATCGCAACGTCACTGGCTCCTGTCACTTGGTTGAATGCGCCGGGAAGCGGATCTTGATTGACTGCGGGCTGTATCAAGGCAGCCGAGAGTTGGACGAGGAAAATGCCCAACCGTTCGGCTTTGACGCCGCCAGCATTGATTATGTATTGCTAACCCATGCACATCTGGATCATTGCGGCCGTTTGCCTCTATTGACCAAGCGCGGCTTTCGAGGGGAGATCATCACGACATCCGCCTCGCGTGAGTTGACGCGACTGGTCCTGCTGGATGCAGCCTATCTGTTGGAAGAAGAAACGCGTCACCTTGCGCGCAGGGGCAGTCACGCAGGTGCACGTAGTCACGCGACAAGCCCGCTCTATTCGACCCTCGACGCGCTGAACTGCCTCGACAATTTCGGGCGGACCGCAACCTACTCCGAGGTTTTGGAAGTTAGCCCCGGCGCGAGCGCGACTTTCATCGATGCCGGGCATATTCTGGGCTCCGCCAGCATCTTTCTGCAACTTTCGGAACAGGGCCGTTCGACCAGCGTGCTGTTTTCCGGTGACCTGGGCAACGGCGGTCATGGGCTGCTGCGCAGCCCGGCGACGCCGCCCCGCGCCGATAATGTCGTCATGGAAACCACGTATGGAGACCGGCTGCATAAGCCATTAGGTCCATCCATCGCAGAGCTGTTTGAAGCGATAAGCCAGACCTTCAAACGAGGGGGAAATGTAATCATTCCGACCTTCGCCCTGGAGCGAGCGCAGGAGTTGCTCTATTTCCTGAATGACGGCATCAGCAAGGGGCAGCTCGCGAAATCGACGCAAGTGTTCCTCGATTCGCCCATGGCGATTTCGGCTACCGAGATATTCCGGCGCCATCCCGAGTGTTTTGAGCCTGCAACCGCAAAATTATTTCAAGGCGGGCACGATCCATTTTATCTGCCAGGGCTGCATTTCACCCGAGAAGCCGCCGAATCCGTCGCGCTGAACAACATTCATGGCGGCGCCATCATCATGGCCGGGTCGGGCATGTGCACCGGCGGCCGCGTGCGGCATCATCTGCAGCATAATCTGGGCTGCGATAAGTCGGCCATCGTATTCGTCGGCTACGCAGCCAGTGGTACTCTCGCGCGACAGATCATCGATGGCGCCAAGCAAGTGAGAATATTCGGCGAGGACATTCCGGTCAGGGCACGCATTTATACCATCAACGGCTTCTCCGCTCATGCCGACCAGGCTGAATTGCTGGCCTGGCAAAAGCAGACCGGTGCAAAGCGGACGTTCCTCGTTCACGGTGAAGAAAACAGCATGAACCAGTTCGCGACAAACCTTGTTGATGCCCGAGTCGAAATGCCGCAGCAGAATCAGAGTTTTGAATTGTGAGATAGCAGACTTTGTACTTGTCGGCCCGGTTCTACGGGCTTTGAACTTGGTCGCCGCTACCTCCTGGCTCGTGGGTCAACTCTTCGGACATCAGATCGCTGTCTGGTTCATCGATTGCATGTCCAAGCTTTTCACGTGCTGCTTCCTCGATCCGGGCCGCAAGCGCCGGTTGGCGGTCCATCAGCGCGTGAAGGTCCAGTGCATCCAGAACCAACAGCCGCGTCGTCGTCACGGCTGTCACCGTCGCCGAGCGGTGCGTTCGGCGCAGCGCCGCGATCTCGCCGAAAAACTGGCCGGTGCCAAGCTGTAGATGCTTGTGCCGCAGTTTTACTTCCACTTCGCCGTCCGCAATGAGATACATCGCATGGGCAGGCTCGCCACGGCGGGCGATGACCGTCCCGGCATCCACTTTCTGAGCCCGCAACATCGTCATTACATCCGCGATCTCACTCGCGGTCAGGGCACGGAACAGCGGAATACGGGCGACAAGGCCCCAGGTTATAATGAAATCCCTGCGGTGTACCTCGTTGGCAAAAGCAGTGGCGAAAATACCCACCGGCAGCGCCATCATGAGCAGTCCGGCGAAAATGGTGAAGCCTGCCAGAACGCGTCCCAGCACGGTGACTGGAACGACGTCACCGTAACCGATCGTCCCGAGCGTCACGATCGACCACCATAGCGCATCCGGAATCGTTCCAAACCGCTCGGGTTGCGCCGCGCGCTCGGCCAGGTGCATCAGTGCTGCCGCGATAAGTGCCGTGCCTAGCAAAATGACAAAGCATCCGCTCAGCGCGCGGCGCTCGGAATACAGGGCGTCCAGAAGCGAACGCATCGCGGGCGAATAGCGCGTCAGCTTGAAGAAGCGCACCAGGCGAAGAACGAGCAAGATCCTGAAATCGGAAGCAATGAAAATGCTCAGCCAGAATGGCAGAATAGCCGCAAGATCGATCAGCCCGGAGAAACTCAGCGCGAAACGCAGCCGTCCGAGAACTGCGCCGCGTTTCAAGAGGGGATGTTCGACCGCGCACCAGATCCGCGCGGCATACTCCAGCGAAAACACCAGCGTCGCGGTCCACTCGATTACGCTGAGCGGCAGGGCGTAAGTCCTTGCCATCTCCGGTACGGATTCGATCACGGTTGCGGTCAGCGTGACAACTATCAGCAGGATCAGGAACCGATTGAGCGCAAGGCTTGCGCCCCCGGCACCATCGCCCTGCTCAAGCACCGCGTAGACGCGACGGCGCAACCTGCCGATCGACCTTTTCGGTTGCGACGGGGCTTTCAGGGCGGAAGTCAATGGGACATCAGTGTCGGCACGGTCATGGATTGAAACATGCCGCGCGTGACACCGCCCAGGATACGCTCGTTCAGGCGCGAATGACCGTAGCCGCCCATGACGATCAGATCGATACCGGTGTCGGCCGCAATCGAGAGGATCGTCGGCTGAATATCCGCCCGGTCAGCGCTCATGCTCTCGATGCGCGCGGTAAGCCCGCGCCTTGCGAGATGAGCCACCAGGGCCGCTGCAGATACTTCGGCGGGTATTTCGGGTATTTCCGTCCCATTCACGGTGATGACGGTGATGGCCTGCGCACGCGTCAGAAACGGCATGGCGTCATGAAGGGTTCGCGCGGCCAAGCGGCTGCCGTCCCAGGCAATGCCGATGTGCTTCGGTTCAAAAGGACCTTTATGGGTGTATGGAATCAACAGAACCGGGCCGCCGGACTGAAAGAGAATCTCTTGAGGTACGGTGTTGTCGAACGTATCGCGACCAGCCTCGGGCTGCAGCACGACCGTTAAGTCGTGGAGCCGTGCCAGGCCGCTCACGGCTGCCGCGGCGTCGGCAGACACACTTGGAAGCGGCTGAAGGGCATAGCTGATGCCGGCGTTGCGGGCTTCGGCTTCAAATACCGCGAGCGTGGCGTTAGCTCGCGCAAGCGCTCGTTCACACTCGATTTCAACCAAGGCTGCGAGTGCCGCGCCCCCATCAGGAGCCAAGTCCACGTTTGTGTATTCAAAGCCAATCGAAACTGCGTCGAGATGCGCTGCATGAGTCATTGCCAGCGAGACGGCGGCGTCTACGACCGGCCTTATCGGCCGTTCGGAAGGGATATGGACGAGAATATCTCTAAGCATGACGGCTCTCCGCGCATTCATAACAGGCGTCCGCCCCTGCGGTCCGCATTCCAACTAAAGAATAAAGCGGTTGCCCGATTTGATCCACCTCAACCCAGTCTGATCCCCCCGCGACTAACTATCAACCATCTCCCGCGCACCCGGCGCAGGGTGGTCGAAGGATGGAAAGATGGCAAGAGTTGCACTGGTCTCGGGCGGAACGCGCGGTATCGGCGCCGCCATTTCCGAGGCGCTGCTCCAAGCCGGGTATCGGGTGGCTGCGACTTATGCCGGCAACGTCGCCGCCGCAGAAGCGTTCCGGGCAAAGACGGGAGCCGCTGTGTACCGCTGGGACGCCGCGGATTTCGAAGCCTGTACCGCCGGCATCCGCGAGGTTGAAGCGGCCATCGGGCCGATCGATGTGCTGGTCAACAATGCCGGGATCGTCCGGGATAGCTCGCTGCACAAGATGACCAAGGCCCAATGGGGTGCAGTCATCGCCACCGACCTCAATGCCCTCTTCAATATGTGCCGCCCGGTGATTGAAGGCATGCGGACCCGCAAGTTCGGTCGCAAGGCGGGGGATCTCGGCTTTACCCGCGCACTGGCGCTGGAAACTGTCGATCAACGGCGGACAATACATGAGCTAAGCGAGGGAGAACGAATATGACGAGCTTTGACCGCAGGGAAGAGGCTTTCGAAGCGAAGTTCGCGCATGACGAGGAGCGTGCATTCAAGGCACGGGTGCGCGCTTTGCGCATGCTGGCATTGTGGGCCGCCGAAAAGCGCGGCGAGACGGGGAACGCCGCCGAAGACTACGCGCGAGCCTTGATCGAGGCCGATCTCCGAACGCCGGATGCCGCCTTCAAGCAGCTCGTTGTCGATCTCGCGGCGCACGGCGTGGATCCCCGGCAGATCCGGGAGAAGCGGGACGCGCTTTTCGCCATCGCGCAGGGCGTTTCGGCCTGACGAGCACGGTATCGATGCAGCCTGGAAGGATGAGCCGATGAACGTATCTGATGTCATGCGGCGTTCGTTCGCAACGATCAAACCCGAGGCGTCGTTGCTGGATGCCGCGCGTTCGCTTCTGGAAACCAACCAACGCGGTCTGCCGGTGATCGACGACGAGGGGAGTCTGGTGGGGATCATTTCCGAGAGCGATTTTCTGCATCGGGTTGAACTCGATATAGCCGCGCCGCCCGGAAATTGGCTCGAAGAAATCCTCGGCATCGAAGAGGATACCCCGGCGCGCCGGCGGATGCGGGCGCGTCTCGTCCGTGAAGCGATGAGCCCGGATCCTGTCTTTGTCGATGATGAAACAACTCTCGACGAGGTCGTCACGTTGATGGATGCGCGTCATGTGGCGCAGCTTCCGGTCGTTTGCGGGGCGACCGTAGTAGGCATCGTAGGCCACCTCGAATTGCTCCGTGCGGTCGCGCGCGCACTGGGCTCGACAGCACAGAACGGTTCCGCAACGGCAGCGGATCGGTGACGGGATTGATCATGAAGTCGGCACTTGCGGCAAGCTACGGACAGGAACGGCTGCCACGCTATACGAGCTATCCAACAGCCCCCAATTTCAGCAGTAACGTCGGCGAAGATATCTATCGCAACTGGCTTGGTGCGATTTCGCAACACCGGACCGCATCGCTCTATCTGCACGTCCCGTTCTGCCGCTCGATGTGCTGGTATTGCGGCTGTCATACCTCGGTGGCGCGGCGCAACGAGCCAATCGCGGTCTACGCAGCGGCGCTTCGCTGCGAAATCGATCTGGTCGCGAAGGCGATACCGCACAGAGCCAAGGTCGCCCACATCCACTTCGGCGGCGGCACCCCTACCATCATGACCCCCGAGTTGTTTGCCGATCTTGTCGGATCCCTGCGCTGCTCCTTTTTCGTGCTGCCGGGCGCCGAAATAGCGGTGGAGATCGATCCCCGGACGCTGACGCCGCCAATGATCGAGGCCATGGGCTACGGCGGTGTCAACCGCGCCAGCCTTGGCGTGCAAAGCTTTGATCCGGTCGTCCAACGCGCAATCAACCGGATTCAGAGGTTCGAGCAGACGGCGGCCGTCACTGATGGACTGAGAAAGGCTGGAATTAACGCGATCAATTTCGACCTGATCTACGGTCTGCCGCACCAGACGATCGAATCCTGCGTGCAGACCGTCATGCAGTGCGTTGCGCTACGCCCGGACCGCCTTTCCGTGTTCGGGTACGCTCACGTGCCATCGTTCAAGAAGCACCAGCGCAAGATATCCGAATCCGCCCTTCCCGGGAGCCTGGAACGGTACCGGCAGTCCGAAGCGATCGCCGATGGGCTGCAGAGCGCCGGCTATGTCCCGATCGGGCTGGACCACTTTGCGCTGCCGGATGACCCATTGGTGGTTGCTCAACGCAATGGCCTCTTGCACAGGAATTTTCAGGGATACACGGATGACCGCGGAGATCTCCTGCTCGGCTTCGGCGCAAGCGCCATAGGCCGTCTTCCCCAGGGCTACGTCCAAAACATGGTGCCGACACGCGATTATTCGGAGCGGATCGCGAGCGGACGGCTGGCGACGGCCAAGGGGTACGCGTTGACCAACGACGACCAGTTCCGCGCCGAAATCATCGAGCGCATCATGTGCGACTTTGCTGTCGACCTGGACGAGGTCTGCCGCCGGCACGGGCGAGGACGCGAAACGCTCTCGCCGGAACTGGCGAGACTGTCGTCACTGGTATCCGACGGCGTCGTCGCAATGAAGAACGGCAAGCTGAAAGTCGAGAACGATTCGCGGTTTCTCGTGCGTACCGTGGCATCGACATTCGACGCTCATATCGGAAGATCCGCCGCAATCCATTCGCGCGCAGTTTAGACTACGCCGGCGAGGTCTCGATTGCCTCCGGGACGCAATTCGCTTTAAGATTCAAGACGGGAATTCCGCTTCGACGACTTGAACGCGATCTGCGTGAATGAGCCAGTTCTTTACATTCTCGGTTTCGCAGAACATGCGCTTTGCAACCTCCGCCGCATGCGCTTGAGACACAGCTTCGACCTCAAGCGAGCGTTGGCAGATTTCCGCCTCACATCCATTTTCCCCGAGAACATTCTTTAAAAATCGAGCGACGTACCGTGCCATTGCAACCTCCACTTTTAGCGCAACCCCATCCGTTTTACGCGTCCATGTTGCGCAGGCGCTGGCGGTTGCGAAGGACGATTTGACGGGCGCCGGAAAATCCGAGCACGCCTTCACTATGAAGTTGCGAAAGGGCCCTTGATACAGTTTCGAGTGTCAGGCCCAGATAGTCTCCGATATCGCGCCGGCACATCGGCAGCGCCATCATGCCTGTGACGGCAAGGCGCCGGTCCATCTCCAGAAGGAAGTTTGCCACCCGCTCCATGGCGCTCTTGCGCCCGAGAAGCAGCATATGGTCTTCGGCATGCCGAAGATCACCGGCGGTCATGGTCCAAAGCTTTTGCGCAACCTTGACGTCAGTTCCCGCCGCCTGCTCAAGATTGCGGCGTTTCACCAGGCGCACGGTGGTATCGACGATGGCTTCCGCCGCCAGCCGGTGGTTGGTTCCCGATTCCAGTCCGAAGACATCGTTCGGCAGGTGAAACGCTCCAATCTGACGCCGTCCATCGGAAAGCAGTTTGTAGGTCCGAACGGCTCCCTGGATAACCTGGTAGACGTATTCCGCCGGCTCGTCCTCTCCGTAGATTTCTGCATCCTTGCCGTAGGAGAATTCCGTGGCAACAAGGCCCGCATGACCTGTGAGCAAGCCGAACTGATCGGCTGTGGGGCAGATAACCGGGCTGATTTTGGCGCCAATAACCGACGGGATGAGGGGTTGGGTATGCATTTGCCATCTCCTTTGCAGCGGATGGCTGATGTCTACGCGGGTCGGTCGAGGCTGGAAATTTCGTCCGATATCTTAAGGGGAAGTACTTAAGTAGTTTACCGGAGGTCGTCCCGGTTACTCAAGGTTGGCCAGGATGGGCTTCCTGAATGGCTCCCCGAATACGGGCAACGAGGCTCTCCTCAAGATGGGGCTTCAACAGCACGTCATGCACGCCAACGACCGCAGCCTTCGTCGGTATGCTGTCATCGGGGTAGCCGGTAATGAGGATAATTGGTGCGGCGATGTTGCGGTTACGCAGCCGATTTACGAGATCGATACCGTTCATTGTCGGCATTTTGTAGTCGATCACAAAGCAGTCAGCTCTTTTCGAAGCGACCGCATTGAGCAGCGCTGACCCGCTCCTGAACGTCTCGACGTCGAATCCATCTGTTTCCAGCAGAAATCGCAGCGAGCCGAGGACCGCCGGGTCGTCGTCGACCACGTAGACGACGGGCTTGGGCGGTGACGGGGACATCACCGGGGTTGAGCTTTTTGCCTGATCCATGAGCCATAGAAAGCCCATTTTGGGCGGGCGCGTCTTGACTTGGCTCAATCTTTGAATACGCCGCCCCGCATCGCCATCCGGACGAGTTCCGAGAGGCTGGCCGCGTGCATCTTGGTCATCACGTTGGCCCGGTAAACCTCGATCGTCCGCGGGCTGATGTCGTACTCCCGTGCGATCAGCTTGTTCGAGAGTCCGGCGATGAGGCCGTCCATCACCTGACGCTCGCGAGGACTGAGGCTCGCTATCCGCGACTGTATCTCTGACGTGACCGCTTCGCTCATTACGTCCGGTTCTGCCTGCTTCAGCGCCGCCTCGATCATTCCGATCAACCGGTCATCTTCGAAGGGCTTTTCAAGGAAATCCATCGCGCCAAGCTTCATCGCCTCAACGGCAAGTGGGACATCGCCGTGACCGGTCATGATCACCACGGGAAACCGGCTGCCGCCGGCCTTGAGGCGTTTCAAAAGTTCAATGCCGTCAATGCCGGGCATGCGCACGTCAGAGACTACGCATCCAAAATCGATGGTGGGGAGAGTATCGAGAAAATTCAGTGCAGATTCAAAGAGTGTGACGTGGAAATCGGCCGCCCCGAGAAGAAAGTCGAGGGAGTCGCGCATCGCATCGTCGTCGTCGATGACATAGACTTTTCCCCTATGTAGCATTCGTCACACTCTCATTTGATGCGGCAGGCAACGTGAAGCGAAAGGTTGCGCCGCCCAAAGAATTGGCTTCGGCCCACATCCGGCCGCCATGAGCCTCGATAATCGAACGGCTTATCGATAGCCCCACCCCCATGCCAGTTTCCTTGGTCGTATAGAAGGTCTGGAACAGGTTGGGCATGACATCATCCGGGATTCCAGCGCCGGTATCAAATATCGCAACTTCAATCATGTCATCCGCGACCTTGGCGTTCGATGCGATAAGCTCACGTTGCAGCGAGTGAGCCATCGCTTCGAGTGCATTACGAAACAGATTAACCAAGACCTGCTGGATCTGGACCCGATCGACCAGAACCAAATCATACTCTGGATTCAGGTTAAAGCGAAGCTGGACCCCCTGCTCGCGGGCGCCGGAAAGGCCGAGGGCGCCGGCCTCTTCAATCAATTTTGAGAGACTTTCGACACGTTTCTCCGACTCCCCTCGCGCAACGAAATCGCGAAGGCGCCGAATGATCTGACCGGCGCGAATCGCCTGCTCGGCCGCACGATCCAGCGCATTTTCAATCTTCGATCTGTTGGGATCGGGATTGTCAGCCAGAAGCCGGCGTGAACCCTTCATGTAATTGCTTATGGCGGCAAGCGGCTGATTGAGCTCGTGGGCGAGTGCGGATGCCATCTCTCCCATTGCGCTCAAACGCGAAACGTGGACGAGCTCGGATTGCAGTTCCTGAAGTCGCGCCTGCGTCTGCTGATGCTCGGTGAGATCGCGGATAAAACCGGTGAAATACGGAACCCCCCCGGTCTGCATTTCGCCGATCGACAGATGCATCGGAAACGTCGTGCCGTCCTTGCGTTGGCCGGTTACGATTCGTCCGATGCCAATGATGTGTCGTTCTCCCGTCGACTCGTAGCGCGCCAGGTAACCATCGTGGCGTGCCCGATCCGGTTGTGGCATCAGCATGCTGACATTCTTGCCGATACCTTCCTGCGCGGTATAACCGAATTGCCGTTCTGCGGCTCTGCTAAAGAACTGCATGATACCGGTCCCGTCGATCACGATCATCGCGTCGGGAATGGTCTCCAGGATCGAGCGGAGGTGACTTTCCCTGATTCGAACCGTTTCTTCGATCTGTTTCTGATCGTTGATTTCGATTACGAGCCCGCTGAGGTGGAGCGGTACCCCCTTTTCATCCCGTATGATGCTGCCAAGCACGCGAACCCATTGGTACGGTGGAGACCCACCCAGCCGGTACTGCATATCAAAAGTGCAGCCGGTTTCGATCGAGCGCCTTATGGCCTGATCGGTACGTTCGCGGTCCTGCGGCTCAAGCAGTGAAAGGAACAGGTCGTAGGTGAGGGGCAGGTCTTTGGGGACGCCAAAAAATGTCCTGGCGGCACTGGACCAGAGCAGTCCATGCGTAACAAGATCAAGATCCCAGATACCGATGCCGGCTCCTTCGATTCCCAGCCGAAAACGCTGGTCCCGAACAGGATCATCTGACGCCGGATGTACGATTGTGGTCACGTTCCGCCTTCGTGCCAGTTATCCCCTTCTGGCGACGGCAGAATACCCAGATGTTCAATTGGAGGCTACTACTTTGCGGCCGCAACCCCTCTGGCGATCATCGGTCTGGGGTATTGGATCAAGTCGAAATCGGCGGCTTACTGCCGAGTGATCTTTGACTAAATGCTGATTTCACCTTGAAGTTGAGCGTTCTGATACACCTCAACCTGCCGCGATAAAGCCCGCGGACTTGCGCCGGTAAATGGCAATGAGGCAACGACCCAGGACGAGCGGACGGTTGTCAATTCCTTGATCTACCTCATCATCTCCATCAAGCGCTGCGCTAAATAGGAAAACTGCAGGATACACGTCGGGAGGGACGAATGACTTATAAGACGGTGATGGTCAATCTGGCGCTGGACCGGGCGAATGATGCCCGCCTCGAGATAGCTGGGCAATTGGTCGAGCGGTTCAATGCGCATGCTATCGGAATAGCCGCAGGTGAATTCAGTCCGCCGCTTTATTTTACGACGGGTGAGCAGGCCCAGCAAATCATTGACCAGGGCCGGGCAGCGATCAAAAATCGTGTTGCCGAAGTCGAAGCACAGTTTCGCGCCGCGATGCAGAACCGGGCGGCAGCAGTGGAATGGCGTTCCGCTGAGGACTTTCCGACCAGATTTGTCATTCAGCATGCGCGCGCCGCCGATATTATGGTGGTCGGCGGGGAGGCCGGCGAAGCACTCGCCGATCCTTTCACCGAGACCAACCCAAATGATCTGGTGATGCAACTGGGCCGGCCCGCGCTCGTTGTTCCCGATTCCTGTAACTGGCTGGATTTGCGAAGTGTCCTGATTGCCTGGAAAGATACGCCCGAAGCCCGGCGAGCCATCGTCGATGCGATGCCCATCCTTCGGCAGGCCAAGAATGTCGCCGTCCTCGAAATCATCGAGCAGGAGCCGAACAGGCTGGCGGCGTTGTCGGGAATCAGGGACGTCGCCGTCTGGCTTTCGCGTCACGGCGTTGTCGCTTCCGAACAGGTACCCGCCGAGAAGGGTAACGCCGCCGAGCAAATCGAACGAATTGCATCGGAGGTCGGCGCCGGCGTGGTTGTTGCCGGCGCCTATGGTCATTCGCGGCTTCGCGAATGGGTTTTCGGCGGCGTGACGAGGCGCCTTCTCAATCCGTCGGATCGCTGTTCGCTGCTGTCGCGGTGAACCCCCGAGCCCGCGACGCCCTTTTCGGGGCCGCAAGCGAATTGACCTCAATCAATTATCGCGTGCGCGGAGCATGGTTAAATGTTGTTTGCGCCCGAATGAAGGACCAGGCCTTTGCAGACGTTCCTCGAACAGACAGTCGCCGACCATATGACACCCGATGTTAAGGTGGTTTCGCGCGATGTCACGTTGCGAGAGCTCGAAGGTTTATTCGAAAAGGACGATTTCAACGCTTATCCGGTCGAAGAAAGCTCGCAAGTCGTTGGGCTGGTTTCGAAGTTCGACTTTCTCGCCTGTTTCGTGTTTTCGACGGCTACCATGGTTCCGCGTTATGACAACCTGATGAAGCAGACCGTCGCGAATATCATGACACCCGACTTCATCTATGTCCGCAGGGACACCAAACTGACGCGGGTGCTTCAGCTCATGGTCGATCACCGCATCAGGAGCATGCCTGTGATCGCAGGCGACCAGCGGTTGGTCGGCATGATATCTCGCGAAGACGTGATGCGCGCATTGCAGCGCTGTTGTGGCGGCACGTAAATTTCACGGATGTCCGCGAGTGACGCCAAACCCGCGGGAAAATTGGCAAAATGTCGCGCTATGTCTATCCACAGCATGACGGCGGGAAATGCCGCAGATCTATCCCGCTGGTCAGTAACTTCCAGCCCTTCCCAACACGACGACAGACGTGTCGCATCAGAAAAGAGATCCGAACCAGCATTGGTGAGCACTTGCGGAGTGCGGCGACTGCCTTTGGAACAGCCGTCATGCCCACGTAAAATCGATGGAACATCGCCGCGGACCCGGTATCGGCCATCTCAGCTTGCCTTGGCGTAGCCTTCGTCCTCCGGAGAGTTCAGGTACATCCCGGACATCGTATCGACCCAACACAGATGGTCGTGAACCTTCTTCACGCCGGCGATATTCTCCGCGGCGACGATCGTGGCTTCCCGCGAACGCTCCTCGGTGATGACACCGGAGATGTGGACGATGCCGTCGCGCACCGTGACGCCGAGGCCGAACGGACACCAGTCTTTCTTCTCCAGGTCATTGATGATCCGATTGCGGATATGGTCATCGTCAGCCGTCGGATCGGGAATCTGGCGCGCCAGGCTGGCGACCGCCTGCAGCAGATTGGAACGCGTCACGATGCCGACGAGCTTGTCGGCTCGCGTTACCGGCAGCCGCTTGACATGGTGCTTTTCCATCAGTTCCACGATCTTCTCGAGATCGGTGCCTTCGTCGATGGTGAGCGGTTCCGGCGTCATGATCTCACCCACCTTGCCGCCATGCTCGTGCACGAAATCGGTTGCCTCCTTTCCCGAGCCAAGAATGAATTTCAGAAACCGGCCGCGTTTGCGCTGGGTGCCGATTTCGCTGCGGCGAATGAAGTCACCCTCCGAGATGATGCCGACGAGCTTGCCGCCCGCGTCAACCACGGGAAGCCCGCTGATGTGCCGGCGCAGCATGGTGTTGGCGGCTTCGACGATCGTCGTCTCGGGCGTGACGGTGATGACCGGTCGGGTCATAATCTGATGGGCGCGCATGGGTGGCTCCGCTGGTTCAGGATTAACTTGTCATTTTGCAGGTTATTCCAGGCGGCGGGCCCGCGATTTGAGGAAGATCAAGGGGTGAGGAGAATTCGCCGGCTTGATCCAACTCAATTGGGATTACCGATTGAAGTCGTATCATTTTCCAGAGACGCGAAAACGGAAAACGGAGAGAAAAGCGGAAAACGGAGATCATCATCATGCTGGAATTTTATGAACCTGGCGCTGCGATTATCGAAGATTCGATCGCGAAAACGGTGGAGCGAGTGAACAAGACAAACAAGAACGTCCTGGATTTCATGTTCGGCGTGCAGAAAACGATGCTTGAAGAGCTGATCTTCGTCGGCAACGAGATTCTCGACCGGGCGCGAGTCGAAACGCACTTGTTCAGTGAATTTTACTCGAAAATGGCCGAAGCGCATTCGGTCAAGAACCTGAACACGATGTGCAAGGAATGCGGTCAACACCAGATCGACTTTGTTCGCCGTGACAGTGAACGCATCTTCAAACATGGCCAGCGGATGATCGAGACCGCAGCCAATCTGTTCAACCGCCAGCCACCGGCCTGATTAGCGTCCAGGCTGGTGTGAATTTGAAGTCCGGCAATCGGGGCGAGGTTTTGAAAGAGATGAATTCGGTGCAGCCAATATCGACCATGCCAGGGGCCGACGAGGCAAGATTGCGTTGTCGCGCCCATGCCCCGGGCAATGGCAAAGCACATGGCTCGCTGCCGGGCCAGCCGGCCAACCCGCAGGAGACTGCAACTCCCCGAGACCAGCAACCGGAGCCGTATCAAGCCGATCGCGCCTTGCACGCCATGCTGGCACGGCTGACCGGGGGAGTATCGCCGGTCGCGTTGTCGCTGGCCTATATGGATTGGGTCTCCCATTTGATGGCGGCGCCGCAGCGGCGAATGGAGTTATTGCAGGACGCCATGCGCGGCGCGAGACAGTTCCTCGACGCTGCGCTTCGCTGTTTTTCACCCCAATACAGCCCTTGGTCCCTGATCAAGCCAAAGCCTCAGGATCGGCGCTTTGCCGGGCCGGACTGGGAGCGCCCGCCGTTCAATTTGCTCGCGCAGGCTTTTCTGCTGAGAGAGCAATGGTGGCACGAGGCGACCACCGGCGTGCGCGGCGTGACACCGCGGAACGAGGCGATCGTCGAGTTCTCGGTGCGGCAGGTGCTCGATATGCTGGCGCCATCCAATTTCGCCGCTACCAATCCGGAAGTGCTGGACAAGACCTTCCGAAGCCGGGGCGAGAATTTCGTGTCCGGCTGGCAGAACTGGCTCAGTGACTGGATGCAATTGCAGTCCGCCGGCAAGCCGGCCTCGGACAAGGATTTTGTCGTTGGCAAAACCGTGGCGGTGTCTCGCGGCAAGGTGGTATTCCGAAACGACCTGATCGAGCTGATCCAGTATTACCCAACCACCGGCAAGGTGCATCCGGAGCCGATCCTGATCGTTCCGGCTTGGATCATGAAATACTATATCCTCGACCTGTCGCCGCAAAACTCGCTGGTCAAGTTCCTGACCGGGCAAGGCTTTACCGTCTTCATGATTTCATGGCGTAATCCGGGGGCTGCGGATCGCAATATCGCCTTCGATGATTATCGCAAGCTTGGCGTGAAAGCCGCAGTCGAGACCATCGGCGATATCGTGCCGGACGTTCAGATTCATGCGTTGGGCTATTGCCTGGGCGGGACATTGCTGTCGATTGCTGCCGCAACCATGGCACGAAACGGAGATGACAGGTTGAGGTCGGTTACCTTGCTTGCGGCGCAAACGGATTTTACCGAGGCAGGCGAGCTGACCCTGTTCATCAACGAAAGCCAGGTCGCTTTTCTGGAAGACATGATGTGGGAACGCGGCGTTCTCGACACCGCGCAGATGGCGGGCGCGTTCCAGTTGCTGCGCTCGAATGATCTGATCTGGTCGAAACTTACCCGCGACTACCTGATGGGAGAGCGAGCGCCACCCAGCGATCTGATGGCCTGGAACGCCGACGCCACCCGCCTGCCATACCAGATGCATTCGGAATATCTGCGCAAGCTGTTCCTTGACAACGATCTGGCCGAAGGCCGCTATCTGGTCGAAGGAAGGCCGGTGGCTCTGTCAGATATTCACGTGCCGATGTTCGTGGTTGGAACGATTCGCGATCACGTGGCGCCCTGGAAATCCACCTACAAGATAAATTATCAGGTGGAAGCCGATGTTACGTACCTCTTGACCAGCGGCGGTCACAATGCGGGCATCGTGGCGCCGCCGGATGAACCCGGACATTTCTATCAGGTCAGGACGAAAGCGGCGGACGCCGCCTATATCGGGCCGGACGAATGGCTGAAGGTGGCCCCAAAGGTTGAAGGGTCGTGGTGGCTGGAATGGGCCAGGTGGCTCACGGCGCAATCCGGCGAGTTCCGCGAACCGCCCCGGATGGGCATCGAGCGCGGAGAAGCTCAGATTTTGCCAGATGCACCGGGCGACTATGTCCGCATTTGACCAGCGTCGCTCGCTAAACCCGAAGCGGTTTCAGGGCAGCTAGTTTCCGGTAGGCCGCGGCGGCGCGGTGTATCAATCGCTCTTGACGCTTTCGGCCGGGAAATTGCAACGATACGCGAATGCCGTCCCGTTCCAGCGCGGCGGCGAGAGACTGGCCTTTTGCAACATCGTTCAACTCTCCGAGCGCCTTTTGCGCCCGACGCAAATACTTGAGCGCAGCCCGCTGCCGCAACAGCCCTTCATTTCCGAACAGGTCTGCGAAAAACTCGGTCGAATAGTGGCATTTCTTGTTGAGCAGGCGCAGCCGATGTCGCTTCTTCACGCCCAAGTCCCGCAGTTTTCGGCTCTTCTTCACAAGTTTTTCCTGCCATCGCATCAATTTGTCGGCGCTGTATGCCGCGATCGGGAAAGCGCGTCTCGCAACGGATCGCGTTCCCTTCTTGATGGCCCATGGTCCGCTCTCCACCCAGTCTGACGCATCTTTGATCAGATGCCGATATCTCGGCGACCGAATCGCGTGGGCCAGACGCCGATGGCGCTCCGCCCGCTTTGCCTTCCAGGATCGACAGTCTTGCGGTCGCACTTTGCCGGTAGTCTCGATCCGCTCGATCGCGACATCGAGGTCTCGCACGGTGCCGAGATGGGTGTGCAGCCACTTCAGTTCGCGTCTTATTCGCATTCGTTGAGGATCGGAAACCATCGGCGAGAAAAACGAGATGGCGGTTCGCAAGCGAGCGAGCGCAACGCGCATTTGATGCAGCGCCTCGGGATCGCCTCTGCATGTCGCGGCATGATTTGCCGTCAAATCCAGAAGACAGCGACGCGCCACCACGCGAAAGGCCGTGTCGCACGCCATCGCCGGACTCGACAGCGGGTACGGCCGCGGCATCCGCGCGATGCGCGACGCGCCTTTACCTCCTGATTTAGGCAATGGCGACATGTCCTAGGCCGCCTCACGATGCGTGATGCGGGCTTGGCACCGCTCCAGGGTCTGCTCGGGCGTTCCGGAGGCATCAATGATGTCCCAGTCGACCGCGCCAATATCATATTGTTCCTGTAGCCCGGCGATCTCGGGCGTAGCGTCCGACGCATCGCGCTTCCGGCGAACCACCCGGCTCTGTCTGGTCGCAAGGTCGGCCCGGAGAAAGAAGCCGTTAAACCGGACCTTGAGCTGACGCGCGGTCTGGGAAATCGCGTTTCGATCGGCCTGTTCGGCGAATACCGCGTCCACCACGACGGAATGGCCCTGTGAAAGCGCCCGGCGAGCACGCTGCACCATGATTTGGTAAATCTGCGCCGTAATCTCCGGCCGGTAAGCGCGCTCAGGCAACCGATCGGTTTCGTTGATCTTGAAAAGCTGCTTGCGCAACACATCGCTGCGCAGCACCACGGCGCCCGGCTGCGGCAGGACGGATGGTGCGAGCGCGCGTGCCAGCATCGACTTTCCGGTCCCGGACAAACCGCCGATTGCGACCAGGGTCGGCGCCGGCGGGTGGATCGCTTCGCGCGCGAGTTCGAAATAGGCCGATGCGGATCGCAACACGCCGGCCTTGTCGCGGGAATTCACGCCCATGCGCGCGAGCAGCACCTTGGCGCGGATCGCCGATCGCAGCGACATGAACAGCGGAAGTGCCGAAAGCGCATCGAGGGTTTCGCTCGCGGTCGATACCAGATAACGGTTGAGCAGCGCGTTGGCGGCAGCGCCGCGGCCGTACCGAAGAAAATCCATGATCGGAAAGGCAAGGTCGTAGAACACGTCGACCGAGGCGATGCTGGCGTCGAACTCGATCGCGTCGAACAGCACCGGCCTGCGATCGATCAGCGCGATGTTCGCCAGATGCAGGTCGCCATGACAACGCCGCACATATCCCTGCCTGCCGCGCTGCTCCAGCAACTTTCGGATCCGGCACAACGCCGACCGGGACGCGCCGTCGAGGTCGTCTACATCGCTGGCGGGAAAGCAGGCTGCGGTTCGCAATGCCGCGGTATTGTCATCGATGAACGCCGAGATAGATTCGATCCAGCGTTCAGCCGGCGCCGGTTGCGCGACGGCATGGGAGGCCGCGATCGCGTCGGCAATGGCGTCGACGAGCTCGCGATCCGGCTCGCCGGCTTCCGCCAGACGATCGATGGTCTGACGCTCGTCGAAGCGGGTCATTTCAACCGCGAATTCGACCGGCGTTCCGCTTCCGCCGATGCTCAGGGATCCGTCGGGATTTTGGGTGATCGCAACAACCCGATGATAGATTTGTGGCGCGAACGGACGATTTACCCTCAGCTCTTCATCGCAGGCCGCCTTGCGTTTCGCCAGAGTCGAGTAGTCGAGGTATGGGAATCGGATGGCGCGCTTGATCTTCAGGGCGCGGGTCCCTTCGAGGAAAACCGCTGCTGCGTGCGTATCGATCCGCTGCACGCCGGGATGTGTCGCCGGGTCCGTCAGGAATGCGAACACCCGGTCCTGCGCGGCGGCATCGGCTGACGTCGAGGCTGTCATGCTGTGGACCTAAGGTTGGAGAACCGCGGCACCCAGGATTTGTCCCGTCCACAGCTTTTGCAGCACCTCGTTCGCCTCGACAAGCGGGAATGCCGTCGTCTGGGTCCGGATTCCGGCCTGCGGTGCAATTTTGAGGAAATCCAGCCCATCCTGACGCGTGAGATTTGCGACCGACACCAGTTGTCGCTCTTCCCAAAGAATGTCGTAAGGAAAGCTCGGGATGTCGCTCATGTGGATCCCTGCGCAGACCACCCTGCCGCCCTTGCGCACCGCGCGCAGCGCCGCTGGCACCAGTTCTCCTGCGGGAGCGTAGATGATGGCGGCATCGAGCGGCGGGTCGGGCACTTCGCCTGAGGCTCCCGCCCATGCCGCGCCCAACCGCCGGGCGAAGTCCTGCGCCGCGGTGTCGCCGGCTCGCGTGAAGGCGTAGACCGAGCGACCCTGCCAGCGCGCGATCTGGGCGACGATGTGTCCTGCCGCGCCGAAGCCATAGATGCCGAGCCGTTTGGCATTGCCCGCCATCACCAGTGATCGCCACCCGATCAGGCCGGCGCAGAGCAGCGGCGCGATCGAAACATCGTCGCCGGCTTCGCCGAGCGGGAAGGCATAGCGCGCGTCGGCGATGGTGTGCGTAGCGAAGCCACCGTCGCGGGTGTATCCGGTGAACAGCGGACGATCGCAGAGATTTTCCATACCCTCCTTGCAGAACCGGCAGACACCGCAGGTGTATCCGAGCCAGGGGATTCCGACCCGATCGCCGATCCGGTGCGTGTCGACGTTACCGCCGACGAGGTCGACGCGGCCGACGATTTCATGGCCTGGGACGATCGGATATTTGATGCCGGGAAGCTCGGCATCGACGACATGAAGGTCGGTGCGGCAGACCCCGCACGCGCTCACCTTGACGCGAATTTGCCCCTCGCCGGGGATAGGGTCCGCGCGTTCCTGCATTTGGAGAGGCACGCCCGGGGCCGAAAGCACCATCGCACGCATTTGCTTCTCCGGAATGAACCCCGTCGTGAACGCGGTAACGCCTACGGCGCCAAGCTGGCGAACCATTGACCTCGATCGGGGGCATCAGGGCCAGATTATCCGGGAATCGTCTTGATGAAGATCAATAAGGGCGGTCCGCAAACACTTATCGTTGAGACCGAAGGAGAGCAC
>NZ_SSMW01000027.1 GCF_004799405.1 Bradyrhizobium sp. | reverse complement strand
TGGCGCGGCCGGAGTCGATATATTTTTCATCATCAGCGGATTTGTGATGGTGATTTCGTCACGTCGCCTGGTCGATCGAGCTGGCGCGTGGCTGATCTTCCTTCAGCATCGCGTCGTCAGGATCGTTCCGCTTTACTGGCTGCTCACGACGGTCAAGATTCTCGCCGTCGCGGCTCTAGGAAGTGTCGTCCTGAGAACCGGCCTCGACTTCGATTTTGTGGCGGGGTCTCTATTTGTTCTTGCCCGTCACCGACACTGCCGGGCATTTTCGGCCCGTGCTTCCGGTGGGCTGGACCCTGACTTACGAATTTCTGTTCTATCTGCTTTTCGCAGCCGCCCTGGCGATGCGCGTGGATGTTCTTCGCATCGTTGTTCCCGGCCTGGGCCTGTTCGCCGCGGTGGCGCTCGTCCGCGTCGAAACCTGGCCCGCCTGGACCATCTTGTTCGACACCATCGTTGTGGAATTCGTGTTCGGAGTGATGCTCGCGAAATGGACCTTGCGGGGGTTTCGACTGCCGACGACGCTCGCCGGAGGACTGGTGCTCGGCGGATTTGCGCTGATCCTTGTCCTGCCAATGGTCTCGGAGAACACGAGGGTTCTTAGCTGGGGCATACCGGCGTTTGCCATCGTGGCCGGCGCCGTCTCGCTGGAGCCGTTGGCCCCGCCGGCACTGCCACGGTGGCTGCTGAGGCTGGGAGACGCATCGTATTCGATCTATCTCAGCCATGGCTTCGTGCTGCCGGTTCTCGGTCTTGCGTTTGCCGGCATCGTTTCACCGGGGCTGTGGATGGAGGGGCTTACCATCGTTCTGTGCCAGGTGTTCAGTTCGCTCGTGGGCTGGGCCGTTTTCATCTGGATTGAGAGTCCGATGCTGCGCGCTCTGAGACGCTAGCAGACCAGGCGCGCGGAGCTGCGGACCGTGGTTTCCGCCATGATCTCGCTCAACGCCCGCCGTTCCGCCGATGGCCACGGAAAGCTATCAGCGCTGTCTGGCGAGTTAACTCGCTCTTGCCCGCATGGCGTAAAGCCCCGATGCCACCAACGAGGCGACCGTCAGCACGATGCCGAGCGCGAACATCGGCTGCTGCGACACCGTCGCTGCGAGGTAAACCGCGATCGCGGCGCTCATCATCTGCCAGAAGCCGAGCAGCGCCGATGCCGCGCCGGCCTTCTCGCCGAACGGCGACAGCGCTTGTGCCGTGCCGAGCGGATTGACGATGCCCATGCCCAGCAAAAATACCAGCATGCCCGCGAGGAACGGCAGGAAGGTAGGGGTGAACACCGACACCAGCAGGATCGCAAGGCTGCCGGTGGCCGCCGCCACGAGGCCGCCCCGGATCGAACGGTCGAGCCCGAACCGCGGCACGAGCCTGGTCGCCAGCATGCCGGCGGCGAACACCATCATCACGGTGCCGGCGAAAAACAGCCCAAGCTGGATCGGGGTGAAGTGCAGTCCCTCGATCAACACCCGGGGAGCTGCGGCAAACATCGCGAACAGTCCGCCCATGATCAGACTGACGGTCGCCGCCGGCACCACGAAGCGGCGATCGGCGATCAGCCCAAGATAGTTTTTCGCGATCGCCAGCGGATTGAGCGGAATGCGGGTCGAACGATGGGTTTCGCCTAGGACGATGTCATAGGCGACGGCGCCGATGGCGGCGAAGATCCCGATGAAAACGAATTCGGAGCGCCAGCCGAAATAGTGATCGAGCGCGCCGCCGAGCAGCGGCGAGAAGCCGGGCGCGGCCGCCATCGCGATCATGATCAGCGCCATCGCGCGCGCCAGCGCCGCGCCGGAAAATAAATCGCGCGCAATGGCGCGCGACAGCACCGAAGTCGCGCAGGCGCCGGCGCCCTGGACGACGCGGCCGATCAACAGGCCCGGCAGGTCGGTGGCGACGCCGCACCAGATGCTGCCGAGCAGGAACACCGCAAAGCCTGTGAGCACAGGCCAGCGTCGGCCATAGCGATCCGAGATCGGCCCGACCACCAGTTGGCCCAGCGCGAATACCGCGAGGAAAATCGTGATGGCGGAGGTGACAGCCGCACTCGATACCTTGAGGGACGCCGCCATCTCCGGCAGCGACGGCAGCAGGATGTTGGTGGCGAGGGTTCCGGTCGCCGCCAATGCGGCCAGGACGGCGATCTGCGACAGGGTCGAGGATGCTTCCGCGCTTGGCGGGGCGGTAACGGTGGAGATGGTCTCGTCGGCCATGGGAACTCCCGCCTCGTTTGACATGATATGTATCATATAAAACGGGAACGGGAAGCTCCAATGGCTGGGCATTTATTCCGTCGTGAGCAAGGCCGAATGTTTGCGCGTTGCGTTCCCTAGCAGGCCCGCAGCACCGCCGGTCCATCTCCGACCATGTCCGGCTGCCTTGCAAGTCCGACCGCCGGCGAGATCAGGATCACCAGCGCCTGCGCCCCGAAGATCGCGACCGCCAGATAAAGGCATGCTTCCGCCCCGAAGAACCCGCCGACCACGGCGCCGATGGCGGCGCCGACCGGCCGCGCGCCATAGCTCATGATGTTGATGGCGGAAACCCGCCCCAACAGCCGCGGCGGCGTCACCGATTGCCGCAACGTGGTGGTGGAGATCACCCACAGGATCGGCCCAGCGCCGAGCAGGAAGAAGCCGAAGCCCGCCAGCTCCGGGCTTGGCACGAACGTCGTCAGCGCCAGCACCACCGCAGCGACGAAGCCGGTGACCGGTCCGAGCGCGATCACGATGCCGAATGGCAGGCGCCGCATCACCCGCGTCGCCGAGAGCGCGCCGACCACCATGCCGACGCCGTACATCGCAAGTGTGGTGCCGACCCCGGTCGCGGACAGGCCCAGACGACGCACGGCATAGGGCACGAACACCGCGAGCACCAGAAAGGAGCCGGTATTGAAGATGAACTGGGTGACGAACACCGGCCGCAGCAGCGGATGACGCGATACGAACACCGCGCCTTCTTTGATCTCCTGCAGCGGATGGCGCCGCGGCGCAGGCGCGCGGGCGGGCTCGTAGATGCCGGACAACAACACTACCGCGACGACGGAGAGGGCGGCGGCGAAGCCGAATGCGGGAGCGGCGCCCAGCCATCCGACCAGCACGCCACCGAGTGCCGGCCCACTGGCGAACGCAATGGTCCGCGCCAGTTCGATCCGCGCATTGGCCGCGGGTAAAAGTTTCGCGGAAACCAGCGATGGCACCAGCGCCGGCGCTGCCACGCTGTAGGCGACCGTTCCGCACACGGCGATGAAGCCTGCGAAAGCCAGCAGCGGCAGCGTCAACCGATCGAGCCAGATCAAAATCAGGATTGCGAGCAGTGCTGCGGCGCGCAGCGCTTCCGAGCCCGCCATCAGCCAGCGCCGCGAGATGCGATCGGCGAGCAATCCTGCGGGGATCGCGAACAGGATGAACGGCAGCGTCAGCGCGGTCTGCAATAGCCCGGTCTGGCCTTCGCCGACGCCGAGCAGCAGCACCGCCACGATGGGCGCCGCCGCGAGCGCGATCTGCTCGGCCGATTGGGCCGCGAGGTTAGACCACGCGAGGCGGTTGAAGGTCAGTGGCAGACGATCGCGCGATGATTGGGCCATGATGTTGTTCCTGTCGTGTCAGCACCGACAACGTGGGCGTCCATGGCAGTTGAAACCACCCGATTCCCGACACCGAGACGCCGCGCATGAGCGCGGCTCTTCAGATTGAAACACCCTGTTTCATTCCGGATCACGTTGCCTCGCCGTCGTTGCTCTCGCGGATAGCGGAGGGCGTGCGGAACCGGTGCATGGTGACGCTGTCCGTGCTGGAAATCCCCGCAAATCCTGCGTTTGCGAGCGGCGTTAACCGCGTTGCGCATGTTTCCGCCGTGCCGCAGCCGGGCAATGCAGCACGGCACGATCAATGCCCTTCAGGCTTGTCGCTCGTTGCGTTCCGAAATCGCGGAACAGGCGAGCAAGGCCTGGAGGATTTCATGAGCGTTACCAATCAGTCGGGATCGCCGGCAGCGTCCCACGTGCCGCAGCCCTCGGCGCGGTTCGCGGATTACATCGCCATTGCCCGGCCCGATCACTGGATCAAGCACGTCCTGATCGTCCCCGGCGTCGCCTTTGCGATGATCATGTCGGCCAGCGGTCCGATCGACTACGCAGCACTCGCCGAGCGGCTCTTGGTCTGCCTGTTCGTCGCGATGGCGCTGTCGTCGGCCAACTACACCATCAACGAATGGCTTGATGCGCCGTTCGATGCGATGCATCCGACCAAGCGCGCGCGGCCGGCGGTCCAGACCACGATGTCTGCCGGCGTGGTGTTCGCGCAATACATTCTGCTCACTTCGGTCGGCATGCTCGCCGCCCACACGCTGGGCTACAGTTTCAGCATGGTGGCGGTGGTGTTCGCCATCTTCGGCGTGATCTACAATGTGCGGCCGATCCGCGCCAAGGACCGCGCCTTTCTCGACGTCATCGTCGAGTCGCTGAATAATCCGCTGCGGTTCCTGTTCGGCTGGTTCGCGGTCACCCCGCATGTGGCGCCGCCGGCGTCGATCCTGCTGGCCTACTGGTTCGGCGGCGCCTTCCTGATGGCCGCCAAACGGGTCTCGGAGCACCGCGCCATCGTCGAGGCCGGCGGCACCGCCAGCCTCGCGGCCTACCGGCCGTCCTTCGCCGTCTACACCCAGTCGAGCCTGGTGACGAGCTGCCTGGTCTATGCGCAAGGCTTCGCCTTCATGATGGCGATCTTCCTGTTGAAATACCGGATTGAATATCTCGTGGTCATTCCACTCTTCGTCGCGCTGTTCGCGGCCTATATGAGGCTGGCGCTGACGCCCGATTCAGCCGCGGCGCGGCCGGAAGAACTGATGCGCCAGCCGGCGATGCTGGCCGGAGCGGCGGTGACGATGGCGCTGTTCGGTGTGCTGACCTTTGTCGATCTGCCGTGGCTCAACGGCCTGACCAGTTCGGACCTGATCCATCTCACCGCGGGTCGCTGACATGTCGCTTGCCGCCATTTCATACGGTGCCCGCAGAAACGTTGCGGGCGTCGCAGCCGTCACCCTGCTGTTCGCGGTTCTGGTTCTGCTGCTGGACGGTCCGGTGTGGCTGGTCAAGCTGGTGCCGACCCAGGATGGTCCGGTGCATCTGGCGCAGGCCGATCTGATCGCGCGGTTCGGCTGGGGCGGCGCATTGCAGGAGCCTGCGGCATGGTTCTACCAGTGGAATCCCCGGATCGAGCCCAACTCCGCCATCTATCTGCTGCTGGCGGGCCTGATCCGGTTGACCGGCGATCCGCTGGTCGCAAACACGTTCTTCCTTAGCCTCTACGGCGTGCTCTGGATCGCGGCTGGCTTTGTGGTCTGCCGGACCGAGAGCGAGCGCCCGGCGTTGCCGATGCTGCTGTTGCTGCCGCTGGCATTCGGCGCCTTCATCCACTGGGGCTTCTACAATTTCGCCTTCGGCGTGCCGATGTTCCTGCTGTTCGCAAGCTTCTGGCGCAAGGTGCAGACGCGCGGCGACGCGGTGACCTTCATCGGCACGGCCTTGTTCCTGATCGCGCTTTATTTGACGCACATCACGTCGGTGGTGGCGGCTTGTCTGTTGCTCGCGGCGGATGGCATTGCGCGGGCGATACGGACGTGGGACCGCTCCGGACTGCGCGCCGCCGGCAGGCGATTGATGATCGATGGCGCCTGGGCGGCCGCGGCCGCACTGCCGGTCCTGATGCTGGCGGCGATCTTCCTGTTTGCCTATCGCAATATCCCGGGCGAGCCGCCGAGCATCGATGGCGGGATGACGCAGATCGTGCGCCGGATCGTGGCGGCGACCTATCTGTTCACCTTCACATGGTGGGAAGTGGTGGCGCTGGCGCCGGTGCTGGCCGCGATGCTGGTCGCTGGCGTTGTCGCCTTGCGGCGCCTGAAATCCGGCGACCTGATGTGGCCGGCCTTCTTCGGGCTGGTCGTCCTGCTGTCGCTGTTCAACCTGAAAACCGGCTCGGCGTTGCTGTCCGAGCGGCTCGCCCCCTATAGCTGGATTGCCGTGGTGATGACGATCGCCACGCGCCAGCCAGGCGCCGCGCTTGCGCGTATGCTTGGCGCCGCGGCGCTCGCCGGCCTGATCGGCCAGACTGCGATCCGTTCCGTGGCCTACCGCGCGTGGTCGCCGATACTGGAAAGCGAACGCGCCGCCGGCCGCGACAATCCCGGACAGAGCTTTGTCAATATCGACCTGATCGCGCTCAAAAGCAGCGCACTGTTCGCCTGGCGCATTCGGCCAACGCTGCACGCCGCTCAGACCGCGGCACTTGCCGCCCAAGGGGTCGGATTGTCGTCGCCGCTGCCCTCGACCCGCTATTTCGGCTACTTCCCGCTGCAATATGTCGAGGCGCATGATTTTATGCGCGCGGCGGCGGACTGGGAAGCCGATCCGGACCCCGCCGCGGTGGCGAAATTCAGGAGCGCCAACCGTGGCGCGCCGCATCTGCTGATCGTTTCATCTTCCGATCAGGACGGTGCGGCACTGGCAAGCAAGCTCGGATATGGCGATTGCAAGAATGCTGTAAGTGGCGGGCGAGAAATCAGCCTGTGCCGGGTCTCGACACGGCCGAGCGCCGCGCATGAATAGCATCGCAACCATCGCCGCGCCGACATCCGCATCGGTTCGGCAGCGCGAACAGGCCGATGCGCTGTTCGGCCTGCCGCTATCGATGCCGCTGGTGCTCGATCTCGACGGCACGCTGATTGCTGGAGACCTGCTTTACAAAAGCTTTGTCTCGATCCTGCGCCGCAATCCACTGATCGTGTTTCGTTGCGCGATCTGGCTGCGGCAAGGCCGTGCGGCCCTGAAGCGCCAATTGGCATTGCGCAACCGGATCGAATGGGATCGGCTGCAACTGCATCAGGACGTTGTGGCGCTGGCGCGGCGGGAGAAAGCCGCCGGCCGCAAAATCGTGCTCGCGACCGCCGCCGACGCCGTTCTCGCAGGGCGAGTGGCAGTGCGCCTCGGCTTCATCGATCGCGTGCTGGCGTCGGACGGCGAACGCAACCTCAAGGGCTCGGCAAAGGCTTCGCAGCTGATCATCGCGTTCCCCGCAGGCTTCATCTATGCCGGCGACAGCAACGCCGACCTCAAGGTGTGGCGCTGCGCCCGCGGCATCATCCTCGTCAACGCCCGCCGTTCCGTCGCGGAAGCCGCGCGCGCGTTCGGCCGTCCGATGCTTGAATTGGCGGGCAGGGTGGGGACGTAGTCACCCTCGCGATCCAGATGCAGTTGCAAATGAGTTGCAATAAAGGTCAATCTCAGGCATCCTGCCGAAATGGATGCGCTCACTCCCGAATTGCCACCTGATTCCAAGCCGATGTCGGCCGCTGCCAATCCAACGCTGGACGGTCCAGGCTGGCGTACAGCACGCGGAGAGCCGTCGCTGGCGGGCATCTTCGCCTCGGTGCGGACGGCGAAGCAGGGGCCGTTCTGGCGCAAGCTGCTGGCGTTCCTCGGGCCGGGTTATCTCGTCGCCGTCGGCTATATGGATCCCGGCAATTGGGCGACTTCGCTCGCCGGCGGTTCCAAATTCGGCTACGCGCTGCTGACGGTTGCGATGCTGTCAAATCTGATGGCAATCGTGCTGCAGTCGCTATGCACGCGGCTCGGCGTCGGGGCGGGGCGCGATCTGGCGCAGGCCTGCCGGGATTCCTATCCGCGATGGATGTCATGGCCGCTGTGGCTGTCGGCCGAAATCGCCATCACCGCGACCGATCTGGCCGAGGTGATCGGCACCGCGATCGGCCTCAATCTGCTGTTTCATATTCCGCTCGAGATCGGCGTCATCATCACAGCGGCCGACGTGTTTCTGATCCTGGCGCTGCAGGCGTTCGGCTTTCGCTGGATCGAAGCCTTTGTCGTCACGATGCTGGGCGTGATCGCGGCGTGTTTTGCGGTGCAGATCGTGATGGCAAATCCCGACTGGGGCGCCGTCGTCAGGGGCTTTGCGCCGACCACCGATATTTTTGCCAATCGCGAGATGCTGTACCTGGCGCTCGGCATCCTCGGCGCCACCGTGATGCCGCATAACCTCTATCTGCATTCGGGGCTGGTGCAGACCAGGGGCTACGGCGACGGCATTGCGGAAAAACGCGAGGCCATCAAGCTTGCGACCATCGATTCCACCATCGCGCTGTGCCTGGCGCTGGTCATCAACGCCTCGATCCTGATCCTGGCGGCGGCGACCTTCCATCGCGCCGGCAAGACCGATGTCGCTGAACTCGACCAGGCCCACGCCTTTCTGGCGCCGCTGCTCGGCTCGACCATGGCGCCGACGCTGTTTGCGGTTGCCCTTCTGTGTTGCGGGCTGAACTCGACCATCACCGCGACGCTGGCCGGGCAGATCGTGATGGAGGGCTTTCTCAACTTGCGGATCGCGCCCTGGCTGCGGCGCATGGTGACGCGGGTAATCGCGATCGTCCCGGCGGTGATCGTGACGATCTGGGCCGGTGAGAAGGCAACGGGTCAGTTGCTGATTTTCAGCCAGGTGGTGCTCAGCCTGCAACTGCCGTTCGCGGTGGTGCCGCTGGTGCTGTTCACAGCGAGCCGCAGCAAGATGGGCCCGTTCACCGCGCCGCGCTGGCTGACGGTGCTGGCGGCGCTGACCGCGGCGGTGATCATCGCGCTGAATGCAAAGCTGGTGTGGGATTACGTTGCGGGATAGGGCGCGAACGCGCACCGCAGCGGAGGGCTATGTGATGACGGCGCAGGACTAATCCTGCGGCTCCGACGGCACTTCGCCTGAGGCGTCGATGCGCAGCCAGCCGGACGGCGCGAGGCGCTGTTGCGGCAGGAAGCGGCCTTTATAGTCCATCTTCTTCGAACCCTCGATCCAGTAGCCGAGATAGACGTAAGGCAGCCCCTGTCGTCTTGCCCGGGTAATGTGGTCGAGGATCATGAAGGTGCCGAGCGAGCGGCTTTCCTCCGAGGGTTCGAAGAACGAATACACCATCGACAGTCCGTCGCTGAGCACGTCGGTCAGCGCCACCGCCACCAGCTCGCCACCCTTGCCGGTGACGCCGCTGTCGACGCCGCGGCGGCGATATTCCACGATACGGGTTTCGACGTGGCTGTCTTCCACCATCATCGCGTAATCCAGCACGGTCATGTCGGCCATGCCGCCGTGGCGGTGGCGCTGGTCGAGATAGGCCCGGAACACCGAATATTGCTCCGAGGTCGGCACCGCGCTGCGCTGCTCGCCGACGATGTCGGCGTTGCGCGCCATGATCTTTCTGAAATTGCGCGACAGGCGGAATTCGTTGGCGATGACGCGCACCGAAACGCAGGCCCGGCACTGGTCGCAGGCCGGGCGGTAGGCGATCGACTGGCTGCGCCGGAACCCGCCATGGGTCAAAAGGTCGTTGAGATCGCCGGCCTTGTCCCCGACCAGATGCGTGAACACCTTGCGCTCATGCCGGCCCGGCAAATACGGGCAGGGTGAGGGCGCGGTAAGGTAGAATTGCGGGGTGTCGCGCGAATGCTGGGTCACGGGAAGTCGTTAGTCTCCGAAGCAGCCGGCGCCAGCATCGCGCCGCGGAGGCTGACGGTCAATCCGTTTGGCGGGGTCAGAACGTCCGGGCCGGTTGCGCGGCCTGGGTGCGCACCGAACTGTTGACAACCACGGTCCCCAGCACGAGGTCGTGCAGCAATTGCCGGCGGCCGTTGAACAGGCCGACCAGCAGAATCAGCGGCGTCAGCACCGATATCGAAATATAGAACAGCACCGCATGCATGGCGCCCAGCACGAAATAGCCCGGCGCGCCGTACCAGGTGCGCAATTCCAGATCCATCACCCGCATGCCGACGGTAGCCGAATGCGGCCCGCCGATCGACGCGCCGTAATAAATCAGCGCCCAGACCACGGATGCCGGCCACGCCAGCCAGAACAGCGCCCAGCCGAGGCCGAGCGTGACCAGGCCGAACACGGCGATGAACAGGTAGACCAGGATTACCGGCACCGACAGCACCACGAGGTCGATCAGGAACGCGAACACCCGCCGCGTCAGCACGCCGCGAAACAATTCCGGCTGAGCCAGGGGATCGAACGCATGCGGCTGCGGATTCACCGGGCCGTTGGGGTTGCCCAAACTGTTGTCAAACATGGTCAGTCCTCTCCTGCCGCGACCTTGCAGGACATGGGAACGGGTGTTGGGCTTGCAAGGGCCGGGATTGTTACCGAACAGCAATATTCCGCCGTCCCGGCCTCGAGCCGGGATGCTCCGTGCCGTCTCGTTTTTGAACGCTGTTGCATCGGCCCGCCGTAACATTGGGCTTCGGCGGCTATGGATCCCGGCTCAAGGCCGCGACGACAGGAGTCTCATGCCTCCGCCTTCAGCTTCTCTGCCGCTTGGGCCGCGAAATAAGTCAGGATGCCGTCGGCTCCGGCGCGCTTGAACCCGAGCAGGCTTTCCATCATGGCGCGCTCGCCGTCGATCCAGCCATTGCCGGCGGCGGCTGCGATCATCGCGTACTCGCCGGACACCTGATAGACGAAGGTCGGCATCGCGAAGGTATCCTTGACCCGCCGTACGATGTCGAGATACGGCATGCCGGGCTTCACCATCACCATGTCGGCGCCTTCGGCGATGTCGAGTTCGACCTCGCGCAGGGCCTCGTCGGAATTGGCCGAGTCCATCTGATAGGTGCGCTTGTCGCCGGTCAGGGTTTTGGCCGAGCCGATGGCGTCGCGGAACGGGCCGTAGAAGGCCGAGGCATATTTGGCCGCATAGGACATGATCTGCACGTCGAGGAAACCCGCGGCATCGAGCCCGCGACGGATCGCGCCGACGCGGCCGTCCATCATGTCCGAGGGTGCGATGACGTCGCAGCCGGCTTCGGCCTGCACCAGCGCCTGGCGCACCAGCACCGCGACCGTCTCGTCGTTGAGGATGCGGCCGTCCTCGATCAGGCCGTCATGGCCGTGGCTGGTGAACGGATCGAGCGCCACGTCGCAGAGCACGCCGAGGCCGGGAAATTCCTTCTTGATGGCGCGCACCGACTTGCACACGAGATTGTCGGGGTTGACGGCTTCGGAGCCGCGTTCGTCTCGCAACGTAGGCTCGGTATAGGGGAACAGTGCGATGCAGGGAATGTTCAGCTTCACCGCGCGCTCGGCGTCGCGCACCGCCTGATCGACGCTCAGCCTGTCAACGCCGGGCATCGAGGCGACGCCGTCGCGCTTGTTGTGGCCATCGACCACGAACAGCGGCCAGATCAGGTCGTCCGTGGTCAGGACGTTTTCGCGCACCAGCCGGCGCGCCCATTCGGCCTTGCGATTGCGGCGCGGGCGAACCACGAGGTCGAGGGCGGGAGCGGCGAGGGCGGCCTCGTGCCGGGGAGCATCGCGCATTTCAATCGGGCGCCCGAATTTGATCGCCATGTGATAAACACTCCGGAAGGCAGCAGGCTGGATTTTGAACCGTTCCAATCCTACCACCCCGGACGGCTTTCGTCACCGCACCCGTGGGGCCATTTGATTTTATCGCGCCGAGAGGCCATGAGTCGCCCATGCACGGCCGATCCCCACCATGAACAGTCACCCGCATGTCTGAAACTCCATCGCGCGACCAGACGCGGGACAGCGCCATGTCGGTGGAGGCGATTTCGTCCGATCGCGGCGAGACCGACGACAATGCCTGGACCCGGCGGCTGGTGTTTTTCCTGCGCATCATGGCCGTCGTTTCCGTGGCCAAGGGCCTCTATCACTGGGCGCAGGTCACCGGCTTCGTCGGCGGCGAAGATGACGCCTTTGAAAACCAGACCATGGCATGGCAAACCGCGACGGTTTATTTCGCGGTGATCGAACTCGTCGCCGCCGTCGGCCTGTGGCTGGCAACGCCGTGGGGTGCCGTGGTTTGGCTGACCACGGTGGTTTCGATGGCGGTGATCGAACTGATGTTTCCGGCAATCTACGGCGGCAGCCTGACGGTGGTGGCTCTGGAAGCGCTGATGCTGGCGATCTATCTGGCGCTGGCATGGATGGCCGCGCGCGAACGGCCGCCATAGCCGCGTGAGATTCCGCAAGCGCGCAAAAATCGCATCGAATTTTCTGGAAGTTTCGCGGTAACGCTTCAGTCACCCTAACGCGGCGGTCATACCTGTTACGCCGATGTTTCCAATTTGAACCATGCTGTTTCCTTCTGCGACAGAGCAGGCCAACGAAGCGTGAACAGGGGGTACGCACCGTCAATGAAAGGTTGCGAAAAGCCCTTTATCCATGGGCTTAATCCACGATTCACTGTCTTAAATTCATGATCTCTTTATTGTCTTATTTAAGCTGATCTTCAAACGGTCCCCTTAAGTTGCGGCTATCAGGCGGGACACAAGTTTCGTCGAATAAGTCGATAAAAACGACAACAGGGGAAGTGTCATGATGAAAGCCGTTGCAACGGCGGTGGAAACCGCTGACCGCGCTCCGGGCAACGCTCCGGTACAGCCGCTCTATCTCGAAGCGTTGACGTTGGTGGAGCGGCTGCATCGCCGCCTGCTCGACGTCATCAAGGATGAATTCGATCGCCGCGGCCGCGCCGACATCAATTCGGTGCAGGCTTTGCTGCTCTATAACATCGGCGACAAGGAACTGACCGCGGGCGAGCTGCGTACCCGCGGCTATTACCTCGGCTCCAACGTCTCCTACAACCTGAAGAAGCTGGTCGAACTCGGCTTCCTCGATCATCAGCGCTCGCGCGTCGATCGCCGTTCGGTCCGTATCCGCCTCACCGCGCAGGGCCAGGAAATCCGCCGCATCGTCGATGCGCTCTATCAGAAGCACGTCAAGACCGTGGAGCAGGTCGGCGGCATTTCCAACGAAGAGTTCGCAACCCTCAACAAGTCGCTGCACCGGCTCGAGCGGTTCTGGACCGACCAGATCCTGTATCGGCTCTGAGACTTTTCGAAGCCGCAGAACATTGGCCAAGCCGGCGTTTCAAAAAGACCGGCGGCTACTAGATCAAGCGACACTTCCAAAGCGCATCGGTCCGGGTTTCCGGCCCGATGCGTTTTGTTTTTAGGACAGCGTCAAAAATAGGTTTCCCGAAATGGAACCCATTTGCACCCTCAAGCCTTATCAGTCTGTATCGGAGGACTTGAGGTCATGCTGGTTGAGCGCGGGCTGCAGGTGATGAATGTCGAGGTGGTCGGCGACGCCTACGCCATCGCCTCGAACTACCTTCGACGGACCGGCGCCATTGCCGACACCTTTGCCACCAACGAGCCGCTGCTCGAAGTCATCGTCGAGCTGTTCCGGCGCGGTGAAATGAACAAGATCCGCCTCGCCAACAAGGCGATCGCGCGTTTTGAGGCTGTTGAACTGGTCTGACCGCGAGAGGATACATGGAAGCCACCATCGATCGCATCATGCAAACCTACGCCCTCCTAGTGAACCGCTCCGCGGCCGCCAGCGGCGAAGCGCGCGCCAAGGTGACGGACTATGTCACCACATTGTTCGAGGCCGGTGAAAAGGACACCCATCGGCTGACGGTGTGCGGGCTGACCTATTTGCGGGAGCTCGACGGCTCAACCGATCCGGTCAAGGCAGGGTTTACGGGGCTGTGAGGGGCTGACGCAACTAGCCGACCATATTCGGTCGTCATGCCCGCGAAGGCAGGTAGCCAGTACGCCGAGGCCTCTCGATTAATCACTGAACTCCCTGGAATACTGGATCGCCCGGTCAAGCCGGACGATGACGGTGACACTTCACACCAAATCTCTGGTAGCTTTGGCATCCAACGAGCCGCCCAGAGGAATCCCTCATGCTCACGCTCCATCATCTCAACGACTCCCGCTCGCAGCGGATCCTTTGGCTGCTCGAAGAACTCGGCACGCCCTATGAGATCAAGCGCTATCAGCGCGATGCCGTGACGCGCCTGGCGCCGCCCGAATTAGTTGCGGTGCATCCGCTCGGCAAGTCGCCTGTCATTACCGACGGCGATGTCAGGATCGCAGAATCAGGCGCGATCGTCGATTACATCATCCGCACTTATGGAAAGGGTGCGCTGATGCCGAAGCCCGGCAGCGCCGAATACGAAGCCTATAACGAGTGGCTGCACTACGCTGAAGGCTCGGCGATGCTGCCGCTGATGCTCAACCTCTATGTCAGCCGGTTGAAGGAGGCGGGCGCCCCGTTGCACCCGCGCATCGACAGCGAAATCGCCAATCATCTCGGCTACGTCGACAGCGCGCTGAGGGGCCGCGAATTCTTTGTCGGGAACGCGCTGACCGGCGCCGACATCCAGATGAGCTTTGTCGGGGAGATGGCGAAAGTATTCGACAAGCTCGGGCCGTACCCGGATCTGCGTGCGTGGCTGTCGCGGATGCACGCGCGCCCGGCCTTCCAGCGCTCGATCGAGAAGGGCGGGGCGTATCGGTTTGCGAAGTAGGGCCTGAAGCGTCGTCCCGGTGTTCCCGGGGGCCCGCGAAAGGCTGGCAACCCGCCCATCCCCACCATATCTTGCATAAATGCTGGGCCCGCACCGCAAGCGCTTGGCCATTGCGGTCCGATATGGTATTGCGCGAGGCATAGCTTTCGACCGCCACCGATGACCGCCCGCACCCCGCCTAACCGGCTGCGGCGGTGGAGATATTTCGCCCAATGACCCCTCCGAGCAGCTCTACTTCCAGCGCCAAAACCGCCTCCGCACCCGACTCGTTCTTCACGGCGACCCTCGCCGAGGCCGATCCGGATATCGCAGCCGCCATCCGCGGCGAACTCGGCCGCCAGCGCCATGAGATCGAACTGATCGCGTCGGAAAACATCGTCAGCCGCGCCGTGCTGGAAGCGCAGGGTTCGGTGCTGACCAACAAGTACGCCGAAGGCTATCCGGGCAATCGCTACTACGGCGGCTGCGAGTGGGTCGACGTGGTCGAGACTCTCGCGATCGATCGCGCCAAGAAGCTGTTCGGCGCCCAGTTCGCCAACGTGCAGCCGAATTCAGGCAGCCAGATGAACCAAGCGGTGTTCCTGGCGCTGTTGCAGCCCGGCGATACCTTCATGGGCCTCGATCTTGCCGCCGGCGGACATCTCACCCACGGCGCGCCGGTCAATATCTCCGGCAAATGGTTCAAGGCGCAGCACTACACCGTGCGCCGCGACGACCAGACCATCGACATGGACGAGGTCGCCCGCCGCGCCGCGGAGGTGAAGCCGAAGCTGATCATCGCCGGCGGATCGGCCTATTCGCGCGCCTGGGACTTCAAGCGCTTTCGCGAGATCGCCGACAGCGTCGGCGCCTATTTCATGGTGGACATGGCGCATTTCGCCGGCCTCGTCGCCGGCGGCGTGCATGCTTCGCCGGTGCCGTATGCGCATGTGACGACCACCACCACCCACAAGTCGCTGCGCGGCCCGCGCGGCGGGCTGATGCTGTGGAACGATGAGGCGCTGACCAAAAAATTCAATTCCGCGGTGTTTCCCGGCTTGCAGGGCGGTCCCTTGATGCATGTGATCGCCGCCAAGGCGGTGGCGTTTGCCGAGGCGTTGCGCCCGGACTTCAAGGTCTATGCCAAGAACGTGGTCGAGAATGCCAAGGCGCTGGCGGAGAGCCTGCGCTCTCACGGCCTCGACATCGTCTCCGGCGGCACCGACAACCATCTGATGCTGGTGGACCTGCGGCCCAAGGGCCTCAAGGGCAACGTCTCGGAGAAGGCGTTGGTGCGCGCGGCGATCACCTGCAACAAGAACGGCATTCCCTTCGATCCGGAGAAGCCGTTCGTCACCTCGGGTCTCCGGCTGGGAACGCCGGCGGCGACCACGCGCGGTTTTGGCGTGGCCGAGTTCAAGCAGGTCGGCGGCATGATCGCCGAGGTGCTGGGCGCCATCGCGCAGTCGCCGGACGGCAGCGCGCCGATGGTGGAAGCCGCGATCAAGGAACGGGTCAGGGCGCTCACCGACCGCTTTCCGATTTACCAGTAAGGCAGGTAGATGCGTTGCCCGAGCTGCAGCAGTCTCGATACCCAGGTGAAGGACTCCCGTCCGGCGGAGGATTCCGCGGTGATCCGGCGGCGGCGGGTCTGCGTCGCCTGCAATTTCCGCTTCACCACCTTCGAACGGGTGCAGTTGCGCGAACTCACCGTGATCAAGCGCAACGGACGCCGGGTGCCGTTCGATCGCGACAAGCTGGTGCGCTCGCTGCAGATCAGTTTGCGAAAACGCCCGGTCAATCCTGAAAGAGTCGAGACGATGGTCTCGGCGATCGTGCGCGAACTGGAGAGCGGCGGCGAGGCCGAGATCTCGTCCGAGGCGATCGGCGAGATCGTGATGGAGCACCTGCGCCAGCTCGATGATGTCGCCTATGTCCGCTTTGCCTCGGTCTATCGCAACTTTCGCGAGGCAAAGGACTTTGAAGCCGTGCTCGGCGAGCTCTCCGGCGACGACGACGCGCGGCTGGCCACGTTACGCAAATGATCTTCCGCATTCTGGAAGACCAGTACGCCGAGAAATCCAAACTGTCGAAAGCCGCCGACCGGCGCTTCATGGAGCTGGCGCTGACGCTCGGGCGGCGCGGGCAGGGCCGGACCTGGCCCAATCCCGCCGTCGGTGCTGTCGTGGTCAGGGACGGCGTCATTGTCGGTCGCGGCTGGACGCAACCGGGCGGCCGCCCGCATGCCGAGCCGGTGGCGCTCGGCCACGCCGGCGCGGCCGCGCGCGGCGCCACGCTTTATGTGACGCTGGAGCCATGTTCGCATGTCGGCAAGTCGCCGCCGTGCGCGGATGCCATCATCGCCGCCGGCATTGCGCGCGTGGTATCGGCGATCGAGGATCCCAACCCTGAAGTGGCCGGGCAGGGCCATGCGCGACTTCGCGCTGCGGGTATTACGGTTGATATCGGGCTTGGTGCAGCGGAGGCCGCGCACGATCATGCCGGGCATTTCCGGCGCATCCGCGATGGACGGCCCCATATCATCCTCAAGCTTGCGGTATCGTCCGACGACAAGATAGGCGCTGCCGGGCGCAAGCCGATCGCGATAACGGGCGCGGCGGCGCGGTCGCGCGTGCATCTGCTCCGCGCGCAATGCGACGCGGTCCTGGTCGGGATCGGCACCGTGCAGGCGGACGATCCGCTGCTGACCTGCCGCCTGCCGGGCATGGAGGCGCGCTCGCCGGTGCGGGTGGTGCTGGATCGCGCGTTGCGGATATCGGGTACCAGCCGGCTGGTTCATTCGGCCCGCGAGACGCCGCTGTGGGTGATGACGTCGGAGGTTTCGGAAGCTTCCGGCGCCATGAAGCTCGGCGCATCAGGCGCGCAAGTGATCCGGGTGGCCACCCCATCGGCGCCGCCAGAGCTCGATCTAGGCGCCGTGCTGCATGCGCTGGCGGAAAAGGGCATCACCAGGCTTTTGGTCGAAGGCGGCGCGCGGGTGGCGTCCTCCTTTGTCGCTGAAGGCCTCGCCGATGAAGTCTGGCTGCTGCGCGGGCCGGAGCCGATCGGCACGGATGGCATCGCGGCGCTGGACGCATTGCCGCTGACCGCAATCACGCAGTCGCCGGATTATCGGGTTCGTGCTAGCGAAAGTCTGCACCAGGACACCCTGACCATTTACGAGCGCGCTTAATGTTCACCGGCATTGTCACCGACATCGGCGAGATCGTCAGCCTGACGCCCACGGCGCAGGGCCAGTTGCACCGGCTGCGCATCGCGTGCCGCTACGACCGCGCCGGCATTGCCGATGGTGCGTCGATCGCGTGCAACGGGGTTTGCCTGACCGTGGTGGCGTCGGGCGTCGATCGAGGCAAAACCTGGTTCGAGGTCGATGCCGCCGCCGAAACGCTGGGCATGACCACCGCGAAGCACTGGGCCGCGGGCACCAGGCTCAATCTCGAACGGGCGCTCAGGATCGGCGACGAACTCGGCGGCCATATCGTGGCCGGGCATGCCGACGGCATCGCCACCATCATCAGGCGCGAGGATCTGCCCGACATGGCGCGGTTCGAACTGCGCACCACGCGCGAACTGGCGCGTTTCATCGCCGCCAAGGGCTCGGTGACGCTGGATGGCGTGTCGCTGACGGTGAATACGGTTGAAGACGTGGTGTTTTCGGTGCTGATCATTCCGCACACGCTAGCGGTCACCACGCTCGGCGGCTGGCGCGCGGGCGGCGAGGTCAATCTCGAAGTTGACCTGATGGCCCGCTACGCTGCGCGGCTTGCGGAAATGAAATAGAAGCGGCCCTTGGCATTAGCCGCTGCTGCGCCTAAAACGCTGCCAACTGGCACATAGTTCCGATTGGCATGTATGGCAGACGCGCGGCGCGCACAATTAAAGGATCAGACCGACATTTCAGGCGCGCGCGCGCTGATTGTCGAGGCGCGCTTCTACGACGACATCCAGGATGCCTTGCTGGAAGGCGCGGTGGCCGAGTTGAAAGCCGCCGGCGTCATCCATGACGTCATCACGGTTCCCGGCGCGCTGGAAATTCCGGCCGCAATCGCCATCGCGCTCGATGCCGCCGAGAACAGCGGCAAACCCTATGATGCCGCGATCGCGCTGGGCTGTGTGATCAGGGGCGACACCATCCATTTCGAGATCGTCTCGATGGAATCCTCGCGCGCGCTGATGGACCTGGCGGTGGCGAGAAAGTTCCCGCTTGGCAATGGCATCATCACCGTCAATACCGACGCGCAGGCCTGGGCGCGGGCGCGCGCCGGCGAACTCAACAAGGGCGGCGACGCCGCGCGCGCGGCGCTGGCGATGCTGCGGATCAAGCGCCAGGTGGCGCGGGCCTGACCATGGCAGACGACAAAAACAAGCCCGTCAGGAGCCCGGACAAGAAAGCCAATCGCCGCGGCGCCGCGCGGCTCGCGGCGGTGCAGGCGCTCTACCAGATGGATATCGCCGGCGCCGGGATCAACGACATCTTCGCCGAGTTCGAGAGCCATTGGCTCGGCGGCGAGGTCGAAGGCGACAAATACCTGCCGGCCGAGGCCGCGTTCTTTCGCGACGTGGTGTCCGGCGTGGTCCGCGATCAGGCCAAACTCGATCCATTGATCGACGACGCGCTGTCGAAGGGCTGGCCCTTGAAGCGGATCGACGCCATCCTGCGCGCGGTGCTGCGCGCCGGCTCCTACGAGCTCGAACATCGCAAGGACGTGCCCGCGCGCGTGGTGGTGTCGGAATATGTCGATGTCGCGCATGCCTTTGTCGACAGTGACGAGACCGGGATGGTGAATGCGGTGCTCGACCAGATCGCCCGCCAGTTCCGTGCCGAAGAGTTTGTGCGTGGTTAGTGTGACAACATGCCTTCAGGCGAAGACTCACTGATCGCACGCTATTTCCGCCCCATCGCGACCGATCCGGGCGCGTTCGGCCTCATGGACGATGCGGCGATCCTTAAATTCTCCGGCGACGATCTCGTGGTCACCACCGACGCCATCGTCGAGGGCGTGCATTTCCTGCCCGATGATCCCGCCGACACCGTCGCGCGCAAGGCGCTGCGGGTAAATCTGTCCGACCTCGCCGCCAAGGGCGCGACATCAGCGGGTTTCGTGCTGACGCTGGCCTTGCGTGCCCTCGATGATGGCTGGCTTACCTCCTTTGCGCGCGGGCTTGGCGAGGATGCCGGCCATTTCGGCTGTCCATTGTTGGGCGGGGATACGGTTTCCACGCCGGGCCCGCTGACGGTCTCGATCACGGCGTTCGGGCGGGTGCCGGCAGGCAGGATGGTCCCTCGCAGCCGCGCCAAACCCGGCGACCGCATTGTGGTGACTGGAACGATCGGCGACGCCGCGCTCGGTCTCGATATCCTGAAGGGCGGCACGGTCGCTGGCGCGCTCGCGGACGACCCCGCGGCAACAGCGATGCTGGTCGAACGCTATCGCGTGCCGCAGCCACGCGACGCGCTGGCGCTGGCGGTGCGCGAGCATGCCAGTGCTGCGATGGATGTGTCCGACGGCCTTGCCGGCGATCTTGCCAAGCTGTGCGTGGCCTCCAGCGTATCGGCCGTGATCGATGCCGAGAGCATCCCGCGCTCATCCGCGGTCCGGGGACTGGTCAAGCGCGGCATTGTCGGCATCGAGGCCGTCGTTTCCGGCGGCGACGATTACGAGATCTTGTGCACCATCCCCGAGAATCGCTTCGAGGTGTTCGCGCAAGCCGCAGGGGTTGCAGGTGTAGCCGTGTGCTCGATTGGCACCGTGATCGCGGGGACGGCGGTTCCGAGGTTTTTGGACGGGACGGGCCGGGAGATCGTGCTGCAGCGGCTGTCTCACAGCCATTTCTAGCATTTTTGCCAAAAGCGGGCATTGTTGCGGTTTCCACCGCAAAACCTTTCGGAAAATCGCCTGTTTGGGCCGTTCACAGCGTTGCGCCCGGCATGCGATTTTGGCATGGTCCCGCCGATTTGAGGCCGCCCTTTTGGGCAGGGCAGGCCTCCTTTTTGTGCGCCCGCCGCTCCCGCGGTGACTGGCGTAGGCACCATCAGGATCTGAGGCAAATTCAATGACAGCAATATGGATGATTGTGCTCTGCGGAGCGCTTTCAATTGTTTACGCCATCTGGGCGACAGCATCGGTTTTGAAATCGGACGCCGGCAATCCGCGGATGCAGGAAATCGCAGCCGCGGTGCGCGAGGGCGCGCAGGCCTATCTCAAGCGCCAGTACATGACCATCGGTCTGGTCGGCATCGTGATTTTTGCGCTGCTGGCTTATTTCCTCGGCATGCTGGTCGCAGCGGGATTCCTGATCGGCGCGATCCTGTCGGGCGCCGCCGGCTTCATCGGCATGAACGTCTCGGTGCGCGCCAATGTCCGCACCGCACAGGCCGCGACGACCTCGCTGGCCGGCGGGCTTGAACTCGCCTTCAAGGCCGGCGCCATCACCGGCATGCTGGTGGCGGGTCTGGCACTGCTCGGCGTCACTATCTACTTTGCGTTCCTCACCCATTATCTCAATCTGGCCCCCAACAGCCGCACCGTGGTCGATGCGCTGGTGGCGCTCGGCTTCGGCGCCTCGCTGATCTCGATCTTCGCCCGTCTCGGCGGCGGCATCTTCACCAAGGGCGCCGACGTCGGCGGCGATCTCGTCGGCAAGGTCGAAGCCGGCATTCCCGAGGACGATCCGCGCAACCCCGCCACCATCGCCGATAACGTCGGCGATAACGTCGGCGATTGCGCCGGCATGGCCGCCGACCTGTTCGAGACCTATGCGGTGACCGCGGTCGCCACCATGGTGCTGGCCGCGATCTTCTTCGCGACCTCGCCGCTGCTCGTCAACGTGATGACGCTGCCGCTGGCGATCGGTGGCATCTGCATCATCACCTCGATCATCGGAACTTTCTTCGTCAAGCTCGGCGCCAGCCAGTCGATCATGGGCGCGCTGTACAAGGGCCTGATCGCCACCGGCGTATTGTCGCTGTTCGGCGTTGCCGGTGTGATCTACTGGCTGGTCGGCTTCGGTCCGCTGGCGGGCGTGAAATATACCGGCATGGCTTTGTTCGAATGCGGCATCGCGGGCTTGGTCGTGACCGGACTGATCATCGTCATCACCGAATACTACACCGGCACCGAATATCGTCCGGTAAAGTCGATCGCGGCTTCGTCGGTGACGGGCCACGGCACCAACGTGATCCAGGGCCTGGCGATCTCGATGGAATCCACCGCCGGTCCGGCGCTGGTGATCATCGCCGGCATCCTCGTCACCTACAGCCTGGCCGGCCTGTTCGGCATTGCCATCGCGACGACGACAATGCTGGCGCTGGCCGGCATGATCGTGGCGCTCGACGCCTTCGGCCCGGTCACCGACAACGCCGGCGGCATCGCCGAAATGGCCGGCCTGCCCAAGGAAGTCCGGAAAGCCACCGACGCGCTTGACGCGGTCGGCAACACCACCAAGGCGGTCACCAAGGGTTATGCGATCGGCTCTGCCGGTCTCGGCGCGCTGGTGCTGTTCGCGGCCTACAATGAAGACCTCAAATACTTCATCGCCAACGCCGTCAAGTTTCCCTACTTCCAGGGCGTGATCCCGGACTTCTCGCTGAACAATCCTTACGTCGTGGTCGGCCTGCTGTTCGGCGGCCTGCTGCCGTATCTGTTCGGCGCGATGGGGATGACGGCCGTGGGACGCGCGGCCAGCGCCATCGTCGAAGAAGTGCGGCGTCAGTTCCGCGAGAAACCCGGCATCATGCAGGGAACCGACAAGCCGGACTACGGCAAGGCGGTCGATCTTCTGACCAAGGCGGCGATCAAGGAAATGATCATTCCCTCGCTGCTGCCGGTGCTGTCGCCGATCTTCGTCTATTTTGTCATCTTTGGCATCGCCGGCGGCGGTTCAGCCGGCAAATCGGCGGCGTTCTCCGCCGTCGGCGCGATGCTGCTCGGCGTGATCGTGACCGGCCTGTTCGTGGCGATCTCCATGACCTCGGGCGGCGGCGCTTGGGACAACGCCAAGAAGTACATCGAAGACGGCCACTATGGCGGCAAGGGCTCCGACGCCCACAAGGCCGCGGTGACCGGCGACACCGTCGGCGATCCCTACAAGGACACTGCGGGTCCCGCCGTCAATCCGATGATCAAGATCACCAACATCGTGGCACTGTTGCTGCTGGCGATCCTGGCGCACTAAGCAGCAGCATTCCGCGATCGAGACAAAAACCCCGCGGTGCGAGCCGCGGGGTTTTCCTTTGTCTCGCAGTCGTTCCATCGGCGTTTCCCGGATGCAACGCAAAAGCGCTGCACCGCGAAGCGATCGCGACTCAATTGAAGCTGAGAAGCTTGAACAGCGGCGTCAGGTAGCTGAGTTCCTGGCCCGAGGTCGGCGTGGTGCGGCTGATGAAGTCGAATATCCTGCCGTCCTTCAGGCCATAATTGGCGAGCCGCTGCACCTGGCGGTTCTTGTCGAAATAGATCGCAATCACGCGCTGGTCGATGACTTGCTGGTTCATGAACGCCACCTTGCGTTCGGAACGCTGCGAAATGTAGTAGAAGACTTCGCCGTTCAACGTCGCCACCGTGGACGGCGTTCCCATCACGATCAGCACCTGGTCCTGGCTGGCGCCGATCGGAATTTGCTCAAGCGCGCCCGGCGGCAGAATGTAACCCTTCTGGAATTGCTCGCCTGCGCAGCCGCCGAGCGCCCCGCAGACCAGCGCAACGGCAACGGCGGCGCGGATGCCGCGCCAGCGCGCAACGAGGCCGCGCCGGGAGGGCACGCCTGAGCATGTCGGACTGGTCACAATCATTCCGGAACTGGCCCCGTGCCCTTGCATCGCGCGAGGTGTTGACGTACCGGGCAGCACGTCGGATTGCAACATGCGCGGGCCCCCAGTAAGCAAACCTCGGGGGCTCGCTTGCGGAACCCATAATGCTTTGGCCGTTCAATCACTTCAGGAACCCCTGGATCGTCCCGCGCGGCACCATTGAGACCATCTATGGCATGATCGTGACGCAAGCGCGAGAACCGTTGTTTTATCGGGACTTTGGCGTGCCGGATACGGTTAACGGTCGTTTTGATCTGCTGGTGCTGCATTTGTGGATGGTATTGCGGCGGCTGAGGCCGATGGCCGGCGGCCCTGACCTTTCCCAGGTGCTGTTTGATCGCTTCTGCGACGATATGGACGCCAATTTGCGCGAAATGGGGGTCGGCGACCTCGCCGTCCCGAAGCGGATGCAGGCCTTCGGCGAGGCTTTTTACGGCCGATCCGCCGCCTACGATCTGGCTTTGGCCGCCGGCGAAGAGCCACTGGCGCAAGCGCTGTGCAAGAATATCTTGAACGGAGAGGGAATCGAAAACGCACGGCGGCTCGCCGTCTATGCCGAGTCGGCTATCGCGGCCCTGGCAGGATCGGACGAGGCGGCGTTGCAGAGCGGATCGTGGAAGTTTCCCACGCTCGCCCGATCGGACGAGCAGGCATGAACAGAACAGACAGCAAGAGCGGCCGGGCAGATCCCTGGAGCGTTCCCGTCGTCGTCGAGCAAATACCCGACACCGGATTGCATCGCGAAATGGAAGCCGGCCCAGCCGCCCGCGCCGCGATGGCCGAGGTCGCCGGCTTGCGCGAAATTCTGTTTGCGACGGCTTCGCTCGATGTGACCCCGAAAGGCAGAGGCCGTGTCCACGTAGCGGGCCGCGTCCAGGCGCGGATCGGGCAGACCTGCGTGGTCTCGCTCGACCCCATCGAGAACGACATCGACGAAACGATCGATCTGATTTTCGCGCCCCCTGAGCAAATCCCTCAACTGGCCGATCTGGTAGACGAGGCCGTCGACAGCGACACTGAAATTCCCGATCCGCCGGAGCCGATCGAAAATGGCGTCATCGATCTTGGCCGGGTAGCGACCGATGCGTTGTTCCTGGGCGTCGATCCCTATCCGCGCAGGCCGGACGCGATTTTCGAACCGCCGGTCGTGGCGGCCGATCCCGAGGATCACCCGTTTGCCGCGCTCAAGGCGCTGCAGCTCGATGCCAAGGCAACAGGTCCCAAGCGGTCTCCGAACAAGCCCAAAGGCGGCTGAAGCATCGTTGCACGGATACATTGCGACAAAGATCACCGCCGGAACGATGCGATAATTTGTCTTAATCCGTTGAACTCCCTGGTTTTATTCTTACGTTCCGATTCCGCCGCGCCGCGGTTCGGCACCCAAAACGGCAAGGTCAAGAGGTTGTGTCGGGACGGGGACACGCTATTGTCGCGGCCCGGCCGAGGCGCGGCGTTGCGCTTCGCCGATCGCCGCTTTCCGCGGCGATTTCCAGTCCGCCGCCGAGCGCTTCAAGGCCGCAAAAGATCAGGTTTCCGGGACGTCCATGCCTCAAAAGGTTCGAATCGCGCTTGACGCGATGGGTGGCGATGTCGGCGCATCGGTTGTCATTCCCGGCGCCGCGATTTCGCTGATCCGGCATCCTGACACCGAATTCCTGCTGTTCGGGGAAAGCGCGTTGATTGAAGCGCAACTCGCCAAGTGCCCGGCGATGAAGGCTGTTTCCCGCGTCGTTCATACCGATGTCGCCGTCAGCATGAACGACAAGCCGAGCCAGGCATTGCGCCGCGGCCGCAAGACCTCGTCGATGTGGCTTGCGATCGACGCCGTCCGGAGGGGCGAAGCCGATGTCGCGGTATCCGCCGGCAATACCGGGGCGCTGATGGCGATGGCGCGGTTTTGTCTGCGCATGCTGCCCGGCATCGACCGGCCGGCGATCGCGGCAGTATGGCCGACGATGCGCGGGGATTCCGTCGTGCTCGACCTCGGCGCCACCATCGGCGGCGACGCGCATCACCTGATGGCGCTGGCGGTGATGGGCAGCGCGATGGCGAGCGTATTGTTCGATCTGGAACGGCCGACCGTCGGCCTGCTCAATATCGGCGTCGAGGAAGTGAAGGGCGGCGAGGAAATTCGCGAAGCCGCCGAGTTGCTGCGCGAGATGGATCTTCCCCAGCTCGAATATATCGGTTTCGTCGAAGGCGATGGCATCGGCAAGGGTGCGGCCGACGTTATCGTCACCGAGGGTTTTAGCGGCAACATCGCCTTGAAAGCCGCCGAGGGAACCGCGCGGCAGATCTCGGAGTATCTGCGCGGGGCCATGGCGCGCACCTGGCGCTCGCGGATCGGCTACCTGTTCGCCAAAAATGCCTTCAAGGCGCTGCGCGACAAGATGGACCCCAGCAAGTCCAATGGCGGCGTGCTGCTCGGGCTGCGCGGCGTCGTCGTCAAAAGCCACGGCGGAACCGATGCCGAAGGCTTTGCGTACGCGGTCGATGTTGGCTATGAGATGGTCCGCTACGATCTCCTGACCAAGATCAATCAAATGCTCAATCGCGATGGCAGTGCGCTTGCTTCTGCGCCGACCGCGCAGGAGGCTGTCTCGTGACTGCTATACGTTCGGTCGTGCTTGGTTGCGGTTCCTACCTGCCGCAACAGATTCTGACCAATGCCGAACTGGCGGCGCGGGTCGATACCTCGGATGAGTGGATCGTGCAGCGTACCGGCATCCGGCAACGCCACATCGCCGCCGAGGGCGAGTTTACCTCGCATCTGGCGATCAATGCCGCGCGCGATGCCCTGGCCAATGCCGGGATCGACGCGCAGTCGATCGACCTGATCGTGCTGGCGACCTCGACCCCCGACAACACCTTTCCCGCAACCGCGGTCGCGGTGCAGAACGGGCTCGGCATCAACCATGGCGCCGCCTTCGACCTGCAGGCGGTGTGCTCGGGATTTATCTTCGCGCTGGCCACCGCGGACAACTTCCTGCGCAGCGGCGCTTTCAAGCGCGCGCTGGTGATCGGCGCCGAGACATTCTCGCGCATTCTCGACTGGAGCGACCGCGGCACCTGCGTGCTGTTCGGCGACGGCGCCGGCGCCGTCGTGCTGGACGCCCAGGTGCAGCCGGGCAAGCCCACCGACCGCGGCATACTGACCACGCATTTGCGCTCCGATGGCCGCCACAAGTCGAAATTGTACGTCGATGGCGGTCCTTCCTCGACCCGGACGGTGGGATACCTGCGGATGGAAGGCCGCGAGGTGTTCAAGCACGCCGTCGGCATGATCACCGACGTGATCGTGGACGCGTTCGAGGCCACCGGGACGACCGCCGACGATATCGACTGGTTCATTCCCCATCAGGCCAACAAGCGAATCATCGATGCTTCAGCGCACAAGCTGCATATTGCACCGCAGAAGGTGGTGCTGACGGTCGACCTGCACGGCAACACCTCGGCGGCGTCGATTCCGCTGGCACTCGCAGTCGCAGTCAAAGACGGACGCGTGAAGAAAGGTGACCTGGTGCTGCTGGAAGCCATGGGCGGCGGCTTCACTTGGGGCTCGGCGCTGTTGCGCTGGTAAGCGCAGTCTTAAAAAATCTCTGCACTTTGCCGACTTGTTTCATGCTATTGCATTGATGAGCGCTGTTGACCGTCGCGCGTTAAGCTCATAATTTCAGAAACAAATTGTTCGCCGGGAGTTTTGGGGCAGGCGATGACCGGGACCGGAAAAACAGTCACACGCGTCGATCTGTGCGAAGCGGTCTACCAGAAGGTGGGCTTGTCGCGCACGGAGTCGTCCGCCTTTGTCGAACTGGTCCTGAAAGAGATCACCGATTGCCTCGAGAAGGGCGAGACCGTGAAATTGTCGTCGTTCGGCTCGTTCATGGTGCGCAAGAAAGGCCAGCGTATCGGCCGTAACCCGAAGACCGGCACCGAGGTGCCGATCTCTCCGCGTCGCGTGATGGTGTTCAAGCCGTCGGCCATTTTGAAGCAGCGGATCAACGGCAATGGTACCGGTGAGGGCGACTAGCAAGGTCGGCTGGAACAGTCGTTCAACAAGGCAATAGGCAGGAGCGAGCATTTGGACAAGGCGCCGGATGCGTTCCGAACCATCAGCGAGGTCGCCGACGATCTCGATATCCCCCAGCATGTGCTGCGGTTCTGGGAGACGCGGTTCGTTCAAATCAAGCCGATGAAGCGCAGCGGCGGCCGGCGTTATTATCGCCCCGACGATGTCGACCTGCTGCGGGGCATCCGCCGCCTGTTGTACGGCGAGGGCTACACCATCCGCGGTGTACAGCGCATTCTGAAAGAGCATGGCATCAAAGCGGTCCAGGCGCTGGCCGACGGATTGACTGTCGCTTCGTTTGGTTCGGTCGAACGGGCGATCGGGCAAAGTCTCTTGGAAGACGATGACGAGGCGGTTCCGGGCATCGATACCGATGATGAGGAAGGTGATGGCACCGACGGCATCGATTTTCGCTTTCTCGAAATCGACAAGGACGGCCTGTCGCCGGCGTTCGACAGCGGACCGATTCCCGGTGTCGGGGCAGGGATCCTGGACGCGGAACGCCTGGAAGGCGTGTTGCAGGACCTGATGGCCTGCCGGCAATTGCTCGATGCCGCGTTGAAGGATGGCTGATCGCCCTGTACGGAGGAAACCCCAACTCAGGCCGCTCCGCGCGCCCGATCGCGCCTTGCGCGCAGGGCTGATCGAAGCTAAGGGAACGGCATCGGAGCGTGGCGCAGCCCGGTTAGCGCACTAGTCTGGGAGACTAGGGGTCGGAGGTTCAAATCCTCTCGCTCCGACCAATCAAAATCGAGGTTCTTGCCCGCGCAAGCTGTCGTGCTCGTCGGTGCGGCCTATCGACTGAAACCCAGCCGGATCACGTCTGCGTTTTCGTGCACGGCCCGGTTGGCAACGCCGATGAAGATCGGAATCGCCACGATCAACAGCAGACCCATGACGAGGCGCGTGCGGCTCACGACGCGTTTTGCGGCACGACGCTTGACGTAACGCACGTTCGAACGGTCTGGGCTCTCTTCGTTTTGCATTGCGTTTGCGGCCTGCACGCCCTGGACGGGGACGTTCCCATTTCGTTCGCGTCGATGTCAAGCGCCAACACGCGCGCCGGGAAACGGCCCGGCGCCTTTGTCCGGTCACGAGTTGTGCACCTTTCAATGCAAACACTTCGGCCGCGAAAGATTCGAGTCTGACGTCGGAAATGCCATGCCCCTTGTGAAACTCCGTGCCTCGACGATCCTCGGCGCGTTCGAGCGAGCTCAATCCGAACTGATCGGCAAAGCTGTGGTGCTGACCGACGGAAAGGCCGGGACGGTCGAGAATGTCTGGCTCGACGAATTGCACGGCCTGCGCGTTTCGATCGCCGGCCACGACGGGAAATGGCCGATTTCAACCATCAAACTTGCACAGAACTAGACGGCACGGGCGCCGTCGATGTGCCCTGTTGTTCCGCGATTTCTGCACGCAGGCCGAGCGCACCGACGACGATGGACGGCATCGCAACAAACTCAGGCGGGCAGGCGCGTTACGGCTATTGGCGGCGCGGTGGGCGTAATGATATGCAGGCAAAATCAAGGGAGGCTACCCCATGAAAGCTTTGCGCGCCGCAGCAATGATCGCGTTACTGGCCGGGCCTGCTTATGCCCAAGACCAGGCCCCAATTCAAAGAGCCGGCGAGCCTGACAAGGAAAAGTCAGCCCGCCAGATCCAGGATGAGAAGGCGGCCCAAAAAGCCTATGAGCAATCGCTCGGCAACATTCCCGAAAAGGCCGCTACCGACCCGTGGGGCAACGCGCGCAGCATCGACGCGCCCAAAGCCGCTACCAAGACCGTTACCAAGACCACGCCGCCAAAGCTGCACGCCAAAACCGGCAGCACCGCGAACTAGCGCATGATCCGACAAAAGCCCGACGGCGCCGCGATGGTTTCCGCGACCGCCCGCCGGTGATTAGCGGGGATAATGCCGGCGGTCCGGTAGCCCTTTAGGTTTGGCGGCGCAAGATCGGCGGCTTATTGGATCATGCCTGAGGCGCGCCATGCTCCTTCGTCCACGAGATCTGGCAGATCGAATGTCCGCCCCGCAGCGGCCGGAGACATTCACGCTGCCGATCGAGGCGGCCCGGCTCAAAGCCCGCGAAATCCTCAACCGGATTCCGCAAGCCGGCTACACGACGGTTGTCGAAAACTGGCGGCAGCTTCCCGACGGACAGATCGAATTCACGATGCGGCACCTGCCGACGCCGGATTAAGCGAACCAGGAAATCCCGATATCACCGGACGCCGGAGCCCGGCGCTTGCCCGATGCCGCCGTGCCTGTACATTGTTCCCGGGGGTTCGGGAACGACATCGTCGGCGTTCACTGCCAGTCGGTTGTTTGTGCCCGTCTCGGCCGAAGACCGTATTTCCAGCAGCCCGGCTCCGGCACCGCAGAGGTTAGGAACGCCCATGAAAGACTTTGCCGGAAAGATCGCCGTCATTACCGGAGGCGGCACGGGCATGGGCCGCGAACTCGCGCGCCAACTCGTCGCCGAGGGCTGCAATGTCGCGATGTGCGACGTGTCGGCGGACGCCATGGCGGAAACCAGGCGGCTGTGCGAGGTCGAGCGGCTGCCGCAGGGCTTGCGCATCACCACCCATATTGCCGACGTGTCGATCGAAGATCAGTTGCTGCGATTCCGCGATGAACTCGCCGAACAGCAGGCCACCGACAAGATCCACCTGCTGTTCAACAATGCCGGCATCGGTGGCGGCGGCAGCCTGTTCACCAACACGCGCGAGCAGTGGGAGAAGACCTTCAACATCTGCTGGGGCGGCGTCTATCTCGGCGTTCGCACCTTCCTGCCGATGCTGGTGAAGGCCGACGAGGGGCATATCGTCAACACCTCCAGTGTCAACGGGTTCTGGGCCTCGGTCGGACTTGGCGTGTCGCATACCGCCTACAGCGCCGCCAAATTCGCGGTGAAGGGGTTTACCGAAGCGTTGATCAACGATCTCAGGCTGAACGCGCCGCACATCAAATGCTCGGTGGTGATGCCGGGCCATATCGGCACCTCCATCGTGTCCAATTCCCGCAAGATCCAGAACGGCAGTGAATCCGACCGGTTGAGCGCGAATGAAGTTCTGGCGACCCGCCGGCGCCTGGAGGGCATGGGCACCGACACGACGGCGATGTCGGATGAGGATATACAGAACATCGCTGCCGATCGTGCGCGGACGTTCCGCGACGAGGCTCCCATGACCGCGGCAGCGGCGGCAACGGTCATCCTCGATGGCGTCAAGGCCGGCCGCTGGCGCATCCTGGTCGGCGATGATGCCCGCCGCCTTGACGAGCGCGTGCGGCAAACCCCGGAACAGGCCTATGAGCCCGAATTCTACCGGAGCTTTGCCGCGGAGGTCGGCTGGCGGCTGGGCTAGCTCCGCAAATCGTTTGGATAACGACCTCGTATGGCGCGAACACCTGCAATGCGGGCCATCAATCCCGGCGGCGGCAACTTGTTTTGGGGAAACTCAATTTTCGGGTATCATCGCGCGACAAGGTCACCGGAGGAAAGTCATGTTCAGGCGTCCATTGATCATCACCGGCATGTTTCTGCTCTCGATTTGCACGGCAGCGGCGCAAGCGCCATCGGCCGAGGCCATGACGGCGGCACGCAGCCTGGTGACCACCATGAAGCTGCCTGAGCAGTACAAGGCGCTGCTGCCAGCCATCCTGCTGGGCCTCAGGCGCACGCTCACTCAAGACCGCCCCGAGATTGAACGCGACTACGACAGCATGAAGCCAATGGTCGACGCTGCGTTTCAGCCATACTACACGGCGATGCTCGACGACGTCGCCGCCATCTATGCCAACAATTATACGGTGGCCGAGATGCGCGATATGGAGACGTTTTTCCAGCGGCCGGTCGGGCAAAAGTACCTCGAAAAGTCGCCAATCATCGCCCAGCAGACCACCAAGGTAACCCAGGATGCCAGCCACAAGGCGGCCGACGATCTGCGCACGCGCTTGACTGAAGCGCTACGCCAGAAAGGCCACAAACTGTAACGGCGCTTCGCTCCGGGATGTCAAAATCCCGATTCGAAAAGTTGACGGAGCGGCCCGCCGGGCGGTCGCTACCCTGATCCAGCCCGCTCCCGGGGCACGGCGGCGTAAGCTTTCGCCGAACGCCGGGATCACGCCTTGCCGGGCTCGATTGCCGCCTTCGGCGTCTGGAATTCGCTGACATCGACGAACAGGTTGGGAACCGTTCCGGCCCGATCCAGAAGCCATGCAAGCGCCGTCATGACCGCCATGCCGCCGAAGCTGACGAGCAGTTGCGTCAAGACGCCATGGGAGTACTGAACCAGGAACCAGTGCGCCCCAAAGGACAGGAATACGCCGAAGCAAAACAGCGGAAGCGAGTGCTGTCCGCACAGCACCAACGGACGCAGCCACATGGAGGAGAGTATCTCCGCCTTGCGCGGGAAATATCGGGAGACCACCAGCGCCAGCGCGAGGAAGTGGGTGAAGCGCAGCATGTCGAGGTCGGTCTTGTCGATCGGATAGATCGCCTTGATCATCCATTTCGGGACCATCGCGTCCAGTGCCGGGACGTGCCAGGTCATCACGATCAGGAACGCGAAGGCAAGCCACGCCACCGCCACGATCAGCGCCGCGCGCGACCGGATCACGGCCTGTATCTGGGCGACGCCTCCGACGCCGCACCAGGCCGCGAACACAAACATCAACTGCCAGGCGAACGGATTGAAGTACCAGTGCGTCCCCGGCGGATACGAAGCGAAATTCCAGTCGAATATGCGCGCCCCGATGTACAGCAGGACCGAGCCAAGCAAGGTCCAGTTCGGGCGGCGCAACAGGCACCAGATGATCAGCGGCGAAGCGGCCACCAGCGTGATGTAGAGCGGCAGCACGTCGAGATCGACCGGCTTGTAGCGCAGCGTCAGCGCCTGTCCGATCAAAACGTCCGGGTGCTGGAGGAAATTATGGACGTTGAACTCGTCTTCGTACATCGGGTTGTCGAATTTTCTGACCGTGCGCGCGATCTGCGCCGTGAACAGCAGAAACAGCATGATGTGGGCAACGTACATCTGCCACACCCGTGTCCACAGCCGCTTGATGGCCGCCAGGAAATTCCCGGCGCGTATGATCGGTCCATAGATGTAGCCCGCCAGATAACCGGAAATGAATACGAAGAACTCGGCGGCATCGCTGAAGCCATAGTTGCGCAGGGTCAACCAGGCCACGACGTCGTCGGGAACGTGATCGAGGAAGATCATCCACAACCCGATGCCGCGGAACAGGTCGAGCCTGAGGTCACGCTCGAGGGCAAGCGAAATAGGTGCGGTTTCCTGATTGGTCATTATGCCTGATCCATTTTGCCCAGTGTGGTGTCGCGCCAAGGTTACAGCAGCGGCGTCCGGAGACGTGTGACCAGACCTGACGCCGCCAAACAACCCATACGTTCACGGTTCGCCGTCGATGATCGCAAGGAAACCGCCCCCTAGAAACGCATCTTTTTGGAACGCTCATTGAGACTTACCCGGATACTGGCGTCAATCCCCGTGATGGGTCCAAAATGTAAAGAACCGGTATGACGCCTGACCTTCGATCTCGGCCCGCGTGGCCGGCGCTCCCCGCATCCGCGTCACAACCGGATTCATGTATCCGCGGCGTTTATATCGCGATTCGATCACGGTAGCTTTGGACCGGGCAGCCCCCGTAACTTGCTTACCAACCGCGGGTCTATATCATGGGTTGGCGGGGAACGGCCGTGTAAGCCGATCTTCTCAAGGCGGGGCTTAAAGTGTCGATTGCTGATCGAGTTGCCGCGGCGCCCTTTGCGGGTGCAGCAAATACGATGGCGCAAACCACGGCGCCCGCGACCGTCTTGACGCCGGCGGTTCCGCTTGCCGCGGGCGAGCGGGAATTGCGCATCGACCTGTTCCGCGGTCTGGCGCTGTGGCTGATCTTCATCGATCACCTGTCGCCCGATCTCTTGACCTGGTTTACGATCCGCAACTACGGATTCTGCGACGCCGCCGAGATATTCATTTTCATCTCGGGCTATACGGCGGCGTTTGTCTACGGCCGCGCCATGCGGGAGTCCGGATTCGTGATCGCCACCGCGCGCATCATGAAGCGGGTCTGGCAGATCTATGTCGCGCATGTGTTCATCGTCGTCATCTTCCTGGGCGAGATCGAATACGCCGTCAGGAGTTCCGACAACCCGTTTTTCTCGCAGGAAATGCGCGTGGTGGATTTCATCCAGCATCCCGGCATCGTCCTGCTGCAGACCCTGCTGCTCCGATTTCGGCCGTTGAACATCGACGTGCTGCCGCTCTATGTCGTGCTGATGTTTTTTCTCCCCCTGATCCTGTGGCTGATGAAGTGGAAGGCCGACGTGACGCTGGCGCTGTCGGTGGTGCTGTATGCGCTTACCCTGCATTACGACTGGTATCTGAGCGTCTATCCGAGCGGCTACTGGGCCTTCAATCCGTTCGCCTGGCAGATGCTGTTCGTGTTCGGCGCGTGGTGCGCGCTCGGCGGCGCCAGGCGAATGTCGGGCTTGCTCGCTTCGCCGGTGACGCTGTGGGTTGCGGTCGCCTATGTGGCGGCGGCGTTCTTCGTGACGCTGACCTGGTATTTCCCGCAGCTGGAGCCGCTGCTGCCGCGCTGGCTGGTGCAATGGATGTATCCGATCGACAAGACCGATATGGACATCCTGCGGTTCGGGCATTTCCTGGCGCTGGCGGCCATTACGATGCGCTTCGTGCCGAAGGGCTGGCCCGGATTGCAGTCGCCCTGGCTGCGTCCATTGATCCTGTGCGGGACGCATTCGCTGGAGATTTTCTGTCTCGGCGTATTCCTGGCGTTCGCGGGCTATTTCGTGCTGATCGAGACCTCGGGCGGCATCGGCCTGCATTTCCTGGTGGCACTTGTCGGAATTCTGATCATGTCGGCGGTGGCGTGGGTGAATTCCTGGTACAAGCGCACCGATGACAGGGATACCTCGCGGATCGGCGGCACCGGCGGCAACGCCGATATCGTGGGCGGCCGCTGATCGAGGCCGCGCTTTTTCCGGCAACGCGGCAGGCCTATCGCGTCGCGGTCGCCACCGGCTGGACCAGCGCCCGGCGGTCCTTGACATAGGCGATGACGACGCCAAGCCGTTCGACGGTGCCGATCACCTTGCCGTCGAGATCTTCGTCGCAATTCATTTGGGTCGGCGCGATGAAGAACTCGGACTCCTTCCACTCGTGCCTGAAGTCCCAGTGCAGTTGCGGGAGCGTCACGGTCTTGTCGAACGAAAGGCGTTCTCCGCACACCGCGACCGAATAAATCCGGGTCGGCAGCATGGTGTTGCCGGGCTCGGTGCGGCGCAGATAGGCTTCGAGTTGATTGAGCGCCTCGGGCATGCTGTTGAACCAGTAATCGAGGTCGTAGCGACGTGACGCTCCCTCAAGACCTCCGACCACGCTGTTGTAGTAAAGGGATTCATACGGGTGCAGCCTGACCAGGGTCACCGCGTTCCAGAGGAAACATGCGGTCACGACCGCCAGCCCGCCGGAGGCGGCCAGCCGACCGCGCGCCGCGAGCGCCGTCATCGCCGCGCCGAGCCCGATGCCCGCCAGCACCGCCAGCGCCGGAATCACGAACAGGAAATGACGCAGGCCGGTGAAGGCCGGGCCGTGGCAGATCACCTCGCAGCCCAGCGGGAAAAACACCGTGAGCAATATCAGGGCGATGTCCCGGCGCCGCGGCTGCCCCGCACCGGCCGAAAAATCCGGTAGCAGCGCGAACACCATCGCCACGGCCGCACCGAACAGCGTCAGCAGCGGCACGCGGATCAGAATATAGATCGGCACATACAGCCGCGGCGTGTTCGCCATCTCATAGACCTGACCGGCGAGCACCGTGCGGATCGGGTACTGATACTCCGAGAATGCGAGCAGGCCGCGGATCGGGTTGAGCGGCGACAGCGCCGCCCAGGGCCATGCCAGCACCATGATGGCATAGGCGAGCAGCAGCGCCGGTAACAACCGCAGCGAGGATTCGATCGCAAAACGCCTGCGCGCGCGACGGTCGGACCATAGCGCGCGCGGCAGGTAGAGCACGATCGCGAAACCGACATAGATCACCAGCAGCAAACCGAGTACGCGCATGCCGAGTGCGGCTCCGGCCAAAAGGCCGAAGGCGGCGATGTCACTGAGGCGAGGTGCCGGCAGGGCGCGCGCGATGCGGATCAGGAACAAGGTCGCGCCGATCATCGCGGCGGCGAAGGGAATGTCCTTGGTGTGGTTGAACATCGCGCCGTACCACGCGCCACAGACGCTCAACCCGACCGCGGCGATCAGGGCCGCGCGCGGTCCTGCGATCAGCCGCGCGGTTGCCGAGGCCGCGCCAATCCCGCCGATGCCGATCAGCGCGCACAGGATATGGCGCAGGTCATACGGGTCGATCGGGATAAGATGGCTGAGCAGGACGGCGGCGATATCGAACATGCCGCCATAGAGATAGAGGTTCTGGAAGTTGAAGACGTCGAGGTCCCGAAAGCCGCTGGCGTAATAGGCGATGATCAATTCGCCGTAGTGATGCTGAACGCCCTCATCGTTGGAGATCGCGTAGTCCTTGAAAGTGCACAGCGCGATCACGACCAGCGCGGCGATCAGGACCAGCGTGGCGATATCGCAGGCATCGGTGCGCGCGATCCATCCTGTGATGGTCTTGCCCCAGGGCGGCGCATTCCGCGCGATACCGGGAATGGGTTCCCCACCTAGCCTTGCCTCGGTCATGGTACGATCATCTCAACCCGGCAAAGGCAGCGGTTCTGCGGCAGCCGATTCATAACATTTTGCAACAGCTTCACCTGCCAAGCTACTGAAAAATCTGTTAGAAACTTCCACCGCGGCATTTTCGCCCCCCGTCTTGAGCAGGTCTTTATC
>NZ_SSMW01000026.1 GCF_004799405.1 Bradyrhizobium sp. | reverse complement strand
TCCGCCGCGGCGCGTGCGGCAGGCCGAGCGTGGTGACCAGCCCCTGCAGCAGCCGGCTTTGGGTCGCGGTATCGGCCAGTTTGCGCCCCAGCGCCTCGCGCGCATTGGTCAGCGCATGGGCGATCAACTCCTTCTTTTCGCCGCGCCGGGGTGTCGCGACCTCGACCTTGAACCCGGCCTTGATGGAAAGCGCGTTGGCCAGCAATTCGGCTTCCTCGATCGCATGTGAAAGCAGGATCAGCTTCGGCGGCGGCTTGTCGTCGTAGAATTGCGCCAGGAACGAGCCCAGCACTTCCTCCGGGGTGAACGACTTCTCCGCCCGCGGAAAATAGGCGCGGTTGCCCCAGTTCTGCCCGGTGCGGAAGAAGAACACCTCGACGCAGGAATAGCCGCCCTCCTGGTGGATGGCGAACACGTCGGCTTCCTCCACGGTGTGCGGGTTGATGCCCTGCTGCGACTGGATCGCCGACAGTGCCGCGAGGCGGTCGCGGTAAAGTGCTGCGGTCTCGAACGCGAGCTCGGCGGAGGCCTTCTCCATTTCGCCGGCCAATTCCTGCTTCACCAGGCGGCTGCGGCCGGACAGGAAATCCGTCGCCTCGCGCACCAGTTCGGTATAGCCGGGAAAATCGATCTCGCCGGTGCAGGGCCCCGAGCAGCGCCGGATTTGATAGAGCAGGCAGGGTCGGCTGCGGCTTTCGAAAAACGAATCGGTGCAGGAGCGCACCAGAAAGGCGCGTTGCAGCGCCGTGATGGTGCGGTTGACCGCGCCCGCCGAGGCGAACGGCCCGAAATACCTTCCGGGCCGCGACTGTGCGCCGCGATGCTTGAGGATCTGCGGCGCCCAGTGATCGCCGGTGATCAGGATATAGGGAAACGACTTGTCGTCGCGCAGCTGGACGTTGAAGCGCGGGCGCAACTGCTTGATCAGGTTGGCCTCGAGCAGCAGCGCCTCGGTTTCGGTCGTGGTGGACACGATCTCGACCGCCACCGTGGCCGCGATCATGCGCATGATGCGCGCCGGCTGGACCGCGGTAATCCGGGCATAGGACGACAGCCGCTTGCGGACGTTCTTGGCCTTGCCGACGTAAAGCACGTCGTTGGCCGCGTTGAGCATGCGATAGACGCCGGGCGAGGTCGGGGCGAGCCGCACCGCGCGTTCGATCGCGGCATGGCCGATCGCCAGCGGCCCTTCCGCTACCGCCTCGCCGGCTTCCTCGGGGAGTTCGGGCAGACGTGCCTCGTCATCCTCCTCGGCGCCTGAGGTCGCGGGGTCGATATCCGGCGAACCTGGCTCTGGCGCCTGATCCTGCGGCGGCAGGTCCGGCTGCAGGGAACCCGGCCCGGAACCGCGCCGCGCCATTGGCGCGGACGGCTTCGGGCTATCGGTAGAATCGTGGTCCATGGGCCAAACTTAAGCGCTGGCATCGCGCCTCGCCAGCGCGGCGCAGTGACGGGGCCGGCGAGGGCGGGATGCGCCCGCAACGTGCCGGGTTTTCCTTGGTAACACTTTCTTAAGAACGCGCAGCGGCAGGCGGAAGGTCTTAAGAAGCCCTTAACTTAAAAGTCTCGATAAATCCTACCGGTAAAAAGTGGAATTCCGTAACCATGCGGGTTCGCGCCACGCTCGAAGCGCGGACCGGCGGTCGCGGCAGTTGCGTCGGGAGAGTAGCGATGAGCAGGATCGTTTTGGGTGCGGTGGCGTTGATCGCCGCAGGCTGGACGCAGGCCACGCAGGCCGCCGACCTTCCTTACAAATCGCCCGCTCCCTACACCGTCAATCAACCGCTCAATGCCTATAGCTGGGCCGGCCCCTATCTCGGCGCCAATCTCGGTTATGACTGGGGTTCCGTCGCCAACAACCCGGCCAAGCCGTCGGGTTTCGAAGGCGGCGTCCAGGCCGGCTACAACTGGCAGTCGGGTCCGTGGGTGTTCGGCGTCGAAGGCGACATCGAGGCCACCGCCGCCGACGATACCTTTGCGCCCTGGAAGTTCTCCAATCCGTGGTTCGGCACCGCGCGCGGCCGGGTCGGCTATGCCCTCAACAACATCTTGTTCTATGGCACCGGCGGTCTGGCGTTCGGCGAATTGCGCGGCGAGACCTTCGGCCTGTCGGAATCCCATACCACCGTGGGCTGGACCGCCGGGGTCGGCACCGAGTTCGGCCTCACTCAGAACCTGAGCGCCAAAGTCGAATATCTCTATGTCGATCTTTCCGACAGCCACTTTGTCGTCACCGGCGCCTCGAACGGCTATCGCTTCGGACTGGTGCGCGCCGGCCTGAACTATCACTTCTAGAATCAACAAGAAAACATCCTGCCGCAACCTTCCGGCCGCGATCTGCGGCCGGAATTTTTTTATGTCAGGATGAAATCACGAGGTTGACCGCCTTGGGGCCCTTGCCCTTCTTGTCCGGTTCGACCTCGAATGTGATGCGCTGTCCTTCCGTCAGGTCCTTCAATCCGGCCCGCTCCACCGCGGTGATATGAACGAACACGTCGCGGCCGCCGTCATCCGGTTTGATGAAGCCGTAGCCACGTTCCGCGTTGAAGAACTTGATCGTCCCAGTCATGGCCATCGGGAAACCCCCGTGCTTTCGCCGCTACGCCCCCTGCGTATCGGCCGACCGGACATTCGCTGCCGGAAAGCATGGCCACCACAGCGGACGAGGCAGGCTGCCGATCCGCTTTCAAACTATTCGAGGCCTTGTCACTCCGCCGCTACCATTCGCGGAAGCGGAACGTAAAGCCAGTCCCAATGGGCTGAGCATAATACGGTTCCCGGCAAATTGACTACGGCCGAAATCGGACTTTTCGCTGTTAGCCTAGGGTTTAGGCGTCTCGAGCCTGAACCGGCCGGCGCCGCCCTGGCCGAGCGGCTTTTCGAGTTCGGGAAGGATGCTTCGCAGTTCGCCCGCCAGCGTCCATGGCGGATTGACCATCAGCAGGCCCGCCGAGGTCAGGCCGTCCCCGGTGACTTGCGGCGCTACGCTGAATTCCAGCCGCAGGCATTTCGCCGCCGGCGTGCCGGTGCCGGCCACCGTCGCGACATGCCGCGCCAGGCCGTCGGTGGCCCGGCGGCTTTTCACCGGATACCACAGCAGGTAGCTGCCGGTCGGCCATTTCGCGAAGGCCTGCGCAAAGCCGTCGGCCAACCGGTCGAACTCGTCTTTCCGCTCGTAAGGCGGATCGATCAGGACCAGGCCGCGCCGCTCGTTCGGCGGCACAAAGGCCCGCAGCGCCATCCAGCCGTCGAGGTCGACCACGCGGGCCTGGGTGTCACGGCGCAGCGCCTCGATCAGGCGCTTGCGGGCTTGCGGTTCGACCTCGCACGCCGTCAGCCGGTCCTGCGGCCGCAACAGCGCTCGCGCAATCAGCGGCGAGCCGGGATAGGCGTGCAGTTCTGGTTGTGGATTGAAGGCCCTGACGATGTCGAGATAGGGCGCAACCAGCGGCAAGGTCTTTTCCGAAAGACGCGCCTGCATCAGCCGCGCGATGCCGGTGAGCCACTCGCCGCCGCGGCGCGCTTCATCCGACGTCAGATCGTAAACCCCGGCGCCGGCATGGGTGTCGATGAAACGAAACGCCGCCGGCTTGTCCTGCAGATAGACGAGAATGCGCACCAGCACGATGTGCTTGATGACGTCGGCAAAGCCGCCGGCGTGAAAGGCGTGACGGTAGTTCATGGCTTCAGCACTACGCTACGGTGACCTATTGAGCAAAGTGTGCTGGGGTTGCGTGTCCCGGACGCGGTGCAGCGTCCTTCACGCTGCTCCGCAGAGCCGGGACCCAGATGTTGTGCGACCGTGGGCCCCGGATCAGCAGCGCACCACGCCGCAAGGGCGGCGCGTTGCACTGCATTCGGGGCACGCGACGTCGCGCTACCCGCCACGCATGGGCGGCATCGTCACTTGGTCGCGCCGGCAGCCGCGGCGGTCGAGTTCCTCGCAGGCGCGGAACTGCAGATCCTTGCTGAGGCAGATGCGGACTTCGCTCAGCCGCGTCCTGTTGCAGGTCACCGAGATCGCTGAGTTGCTGAGGCCCGGATTGACCTTGATGAAGGCGTCCTCGATGTCGCCGGGCGCAATGGTTTTCGGATCCGCCAGTTCGAGAAATTCGGGGGGAATCTTCACCGCCGCGCGCGCCTTGCGGATGGTTTCGAAATAACCCCGCGCGCCCAGTCCCGAGCAGGTACCGTGCTTGTCCCACTCGTTGTAGATCAGCCCGGGCGCCGGCATCACATCCAGCATCGAGGTCATGATCCGGTGATCGAGGCGGGGCGAGGGCCGCTGGCAATATTCGGGAAAGCCGTGCTCGTATTGGGGCCACAAGCCGTGGACCACGAAGGAAAACGGCCGCCCGCCGCACTGGGCCTGCGAACGTCCGCCGCTGCCGCGTTCCGATGCCGCTTCGCAGAACGACGGCGACCATGACAGCGACAGCACGTAAAAATCGAATTCACCGGGCGCGCTCTGCCGGCCATCTTGTGCTGACGCCGTCGCGATGCCGGTCAGTGCGGTGAAACCGAGCACGCCCAGCGGCATCAAGAACCGCAAAATCCAAGATCGAAAACCAGACATCGACGCCCCCCAAACCGAGAATGCCCGGAAACCTATCAGGCGACCGGAACATTTCAAGAACAAAAAGCCGGACAAGCTAGAAGGGGCTGACGGAGCCCCAACATCGCGTGCCAAAACCTGTTCGGAAAATCAGGGCCGGGCGGCCTTGCAGCCGGGATTATAAGCCCAGTTGCGGTCGAGCCCGGTCACGCACCATTCCACGCCCTGGCCGAAACCGGCAAAACCGGCGTCCTCGATGATCGAGTAATGCACGGTGCGCTGCACGCCGTCGTTCAGCATCACGTCGGCGCTGCAATAGCGGCGCGGGATGTTGTCGGATTCCCAGGGCCGGAACGCGGTTTCATGGACGTCGCTATAGGCCGTGATCTTCAGCCTCGAATTCCAGTAGGTGCTCTCTTTGTCCTGGAACTGCGCGGTGATGGTCCCCAGCGCCGCTTCGCAAGGCTTCACCCGCCCGTCATAGCGCGGGCCGGACAGCCAGAAGTTCAGCTCCCACGGATAGGCCGCCTCGGCCGGCTGGCCAAATGCGAGCAGGCCGAGCACGACGCCGAGCGCCGTGCCAAGAGTTGCGCCATTTTTCAACGAGGTAGAGGGGTGACGCATGGGCGATCCGCCGGATAATCCAACGCGTGGACGGTGCCGCGAAGCCCGGACGAGGTCAAGTGCAACGCGGCAACACTTGCCAACCAGTTGGCGATAAGTCCGCGCCGGACCGCCGACCGTTCTTTTCATGGCGGCGGATGCGCTTTAAGGTGCCCCAGCCAAAGGGAGTCCAGCGATGCGAATGATTGGGGCCGCGAGCCTGGTTGCGATATGCGGAATGCTGGCGTGCGCGCCGGCCCGGGCCGACAGCGTGCGGTCGTTCAAGGGCAACGACACCGGCGGCATCATCGCCTGGTCGCTGACGGCCGAGACCGATATCCGCTCCATGGCGATCGATCATTGTGCAAGGTACGGCAAGGTGGTGAAATTCCTGGCCGTGGAGCCTCATGAAGGCGGCTACATTTCCTTTGCCTGCCGCTGGGTGCCCTACAATCAGCCGGTGGTGCGGGCTGATTACTGAGCGGACTCGCCTGTCTTGAGCAGGAGATGGCGGGACTGCGGCGCATGACGCGACGGCTTCTCTCAGTTGGTTTGGCGTGTTGTCTGCTGGCGTTGCTGCCGGCGCCGGCATCCCGTGCCGACGAACTGCCGCTCCGCAAGGCCGGGCTTTGGGAGATAAAGGTCGTAAGGGTCGGCTCGCTGCTACCGCAGATGACGATGCAGCACTGCACCGACGAGACCACCGACAAGGAAATGAGCACGCTGTTTGCGCCGATGTCGAAGGAGGTCTGCTCCAGGCGCGACACCCGCAAGACCGAGACCGGTTACGTCAGCGATTCCGTGTGCAGCGTCGGCGGCTTGTCGCTGGCGTCGCATTCCGACATCACGGGCGATTTCAATTCCGCCTTTACGGTCAAGTCCACCTCGCATGCCGAGTACGGTTCGGGCGGCGCGCCGCATGACAATGTCGTGACTTTCGAGGCGAAGTGGCTGGGGGACTGCAAACCCGATCAGAAGCCCGGCGACGTAGTGATGCCGGGCGGCTTCAAGATCAACGTCAAGGACGCCCAGAAGCTGAAAAGCTTGCTGCCGAAATAGCCGGGCGCATCCGCGCCGGACGGGCCTACACCGGTATCCGCACCGTGGCGCGAAGTCCGCCCATCGGGCTGTCGCCCAGCGTGATGTCGCCTCCATGCGAGCGCGCGATGTCGCGGGCAATCGCAAGCCCGAGGCCGGTGCCGCCCTCATCCTGGTTGCGGGCGTCGTCGAGCCGCAGGAACGGCCTGAACACTTCCTCGCGCATATCTTGCGGAATCCCCGGCCCGTCGTCGTCGACCGTCACCGTCAGATAGCGGTGATCGCGGTGGCCGGTGATCGAAATAGCATTGGCGTGCCTTGCGGCGTTCGACACCAGATTGGCGAGGCAGCGCTTGAACGATGCCGGCTTCACCGTCACGACAGGCAATCCGTGGAACGTCACGGTCGCGGCGTGGCCGTTGCGCTCGGCGTCGCTGCGCAGTTCCTCCAGCGCCTGCGCCATGTCGGTCGGCTGCGCCTGCTCGCCGGTGTCGCCGCGCGCGAAGGCGAGATAGTCCTCCAGCATGCCGGACATCTCGTCGACGTCCCGGCGCATGCCCTCGACCTCCGGACTGTCGCCGATCAGGGCCAGTTCGAGCTTGAAGCGGGTCAGGATGGTGCGCAGGTCGTGCGACACGCCGGCGAGCATCGCGGTGCGCTGCTCGATGGAGCGCTCGATGCGCGACTTCATCTCCAGGAAGGCGTGCGCGGCGCGGCGTACCTCGCGGGCGCCGCGCGGCCGGAAGTTCGGCGCTTCGCGGCCCTTGCCGAAACTATCCGCGGCATCGGCGAGGCGCAGGATCGGCTTGATCTGGTTGCGCAGAAACAGCACCGAGACGATCAGCAGGATCGACGAGGTGCCCACCATCCAGAAGATGAAGATCTCCGAATTGGACGCATAGGCCGCACTGCGCTGGGCGAAAATCCGCATCACGGCGTCGTCAAGCTGAATCCGGATTTCCACCAGGTTGGAGCGGCCGACGGTATCGATCCAGAACGGCTTGCCGATCTGGCGGCTCAACTGCACCGACAGCGTCTGGTCGAGCAGCGAGAAGAACGGCTTGGGGCCGGGCGGCGGCATGTCGCCGACCGGGAGGAAATCCACCACCAGCTGCAGCCGGTCCTGGGCGATGCGGCGCAATTGCGCCCGGTCCTTGTCCTGCGGATATCCCTTGTAGACGTCGATCAGGCCGGCGATGTCCTGCACCACCGACTGCGAGAGCCGGCGCGTCACCGTGTTCCAGTGCCGCTCCATGAACACGAAGGCGACCACCGACTGCAGCACCACCATCGGCACGATCATGATCAGCAGCGCGCGGGCGTAAAGCCCCGTCGGCATCCAGTCCTTGAACGCGTTGCCCATCCAGCTATTGACCGCGGAGACGCGGCCGGCGGCGGAGCGGATCAGCGTGAGGCCGGTGTCGAGGGTGCTCATGAAGACCGGCTCAAGGCGATGCCACCAGGCGATAACCGATGCCGCGCACCGCCTGCAGGAACAAAGGATTGGCCGGATCGCGCTCGATCTTGCGCCGCAGGCGGTTGATCTGCACGTCGACCGCGCGCTCGTTGGCGGTGCCGTCGCCGCCGGTCAGCGCAGCCCGCGGCACGGTCTCGCCCGGGGTTGCGGCGAGGACGCGCAGCATGTCGCGCTCGCGATCGGTGAGATGGATCACCTCGTCGCCCTGGCGCAACTCGCCGCGCGCCAGATGAAAGACGTAAGGCCCGAACCCGATCGACTCCAGCGCCTCGACCGGCGGCGGCGCGGTGCGCTTGAGGATGTTGCCGATTCTCAGCACCAGTTCGCGCGGCTCGAACGGCTTGGCGACATAATCGTCGGCGCCGATCTGCAGGCCTTCGATGCGGCTGTCCGCTTCATGGCGCGCGGTCAGCATGATGATCGGCACCGACGACGAGGCGCGGATGAAGCGGGCGAGGTCGAACCCGGTCTCGCCGGGCATCATCACGTCGAGGATCAGCAGGTCGAAATGCAGCCCGAGCAGCTTGGCGCGGGCGTCCTTCGCGCTCATCGCCGTGGTGACGCGGTAGCCTTCGCCGCCGAGGAAGCGCGATAGCAGATCGCGGATGCGGCGGTCGTCGTCGACCAGCAACAGATGCGGGGCGTCGTCGGCCGGTTGCGGCGGGGTTCGGGCGAGGGTTGCAGCCTGGGCCACGATCATTCCTTTGCCGTTGCGGTTGACCCTCTGGTGTCCAGGATGGTTTCCAGCACCTTATCGGGATCGTCGTGGTCGATCATCGCGCGCAGGAACTGCCGGACCGCCTCCGTGCCGGATGGACCGAGCTCGCGCAGCGCGCGGTTGATGCGGTCGGTCTGCAGGCCTGCGAGTTTCGCCACCAGCGCCTCGCCCTTCGCGGTGGCGAAAAGAAGGCGCTGCCGGCGGTCGCTGTCGCCGGCTTTCTGCACGATATACCCTTCGCCGAGCAATTGCTTGAGAACCCGTCCCAGCGACTGCTTGGTGATGCGCAGCACGTCGAGCAGGTCGGCCACCTTCAGGCCGGGATAGCGGTGGACGAAATGCATGACGCGGTGATGCGCCCGTCCGAAGCCGAACGCCTCCAGTTCATGATCGGCGTCGCCGACGAAGTCCCGATAGGCAAAGAACAACAGCTCGATGATGTCCCAGCGTGATTCGCCGGCCCGCGGGGCAGGCGAGCGCAACTCGGTCGGCTTCGAATCCGGACTGGTGGCCGGACGAGAAAAATTTATGTCAGTCATATTGACATATCTTGGGTTCAATGTTACAAAACTGACGCTCGCCGCGAAATATTAGGTCGTTTCGCTGGCGATCACGTACCGAACGGCGGAACAGCCCAGCCAGGCCAGAGGCCGCCGCCAGGAGTGCGAATTCTACGACCGTGCGATTGTCGAGCGGCATTTCGGCAAACATACTGGACTTCGCGCATTCCGCCAAAGCGGAAACCGGCCTAAAACACCGGCGTGAGCGAGGGTCAGGCGTCAAATCATCAACGCCGCCGCGCGGGACGCGGACGACGTCAATCCGGGGAGATAGGCGATGGGAGTTTCGTTCGACAAAATCGATGGCGTCTCCTGGTTGAAATTCGAGATCCAGCCGGCGGCCAATCCGGCGTCCGAGAAAGATCGCGCGGCCAAGCTCAAGGACCCCGGCTTCGGCCGGGTTTTCACGGATCACATGGCGGTGGTCCGCTACAACCAGACCGAGGGCTGGCATGGCGCGCGGATCGAATCCCGCGCCAATTTCCCGCTCGATCCGGCGGCGGCCGTTCTGCACTATGCGCAGGAGATTTTCGAAGGCCTCAAGGCCTACAAGCGCGACGACGGCGGGGTGAACCTGTTCCGCCCCGACGCCAATGCCCGGCGCTTCCGAAATTCGGCCGAACGCATGGCGATGGCGCCGCTGCCCGAGCCCGTGTTCATCGAAGCGGTCGAGCAGCTCGTGCGCATCGACCGCGCCTGGATCCCGGGCGGCGAGGGCAGTCTTTATCTGCGGCCCTTCATGGTCGCGAGCGAGATCTTCCTCGGCGTCAAGCCTTCCGCCGAATATATCTTCGCGGTCATTGCCTCGCCGGTCGGCTCCTACTTCAAGGGCGGGCCTGCGCCGGTGTCGATCTGGGTGTCGGAGAATTACACGCGCGCCGCGATCGGCGGCACCGGTGCGGTCAAATGCGGCGGCAACTACGCCGCCAGCCTGCGCGCGCAGGCCGAGGCCATCGACCACGGCTGCGACCAGGTGGTTTTCCTCGATGCGGTCGAGCGCCGCTACATCGAGGAACTCGGCGGCATGAACATCTTTTTCGTGTTCGACGATGGCTCGCTCTCGACGCCGCCGCTCGGCACCATCCTGCCCGGCATCACCCGCGATTCGATCATCGCGCTGGCAAGGGATTCCGGCACGCGGGTGCGCGAGGAGCCCTACACCGTCGGCCAGTGGCGCGCGGATGCCGCCAGCGGCAAGCTGAAGGAGGCGTTCGCCTGCGGCACCGCGGCCGTGATCTCGCCGATCGGCAAGGTGTGTTCGGCGAGCGGCGATTTTCTCGTCAGCGGCGGTGCTGCCGGCCCGATCGCGATGGGGATGCGCAAGAAGCTGGTCGACATCCAGTACGGCCGCGCGCCCGATCCGCACGACTGGATCAGAAAGGTGCTGTGAGCGGCGGCGGAGTTTCCTCCATCGCGCAAGTTGCACTGCTCTAGCGCTCCCTCGCCCCGCTTGCGAGCAGACTCGCCGAGAGTCCCCCTCACCCGAAATTCGCTGGCACGAATTTCGACCTCTCCCCGCAAGCGGGGCGAGGTTAAGTAGAGATTGCCGCGTCGCGCCTGCGCTGATACCAACGCGCCACCATGGCCGACAAACCCAAAAAACCGCAGAAACTGAAGGCCCGGCTGCCGCGCGGGCTCGCCGATCGCGGCCCGGCCGAGATCGCGGCGACGCGGGCGATGGTCGAAAAAATCCGCGAGGTATTCGAGCGCTACGGCTTTGAGCCGGTGGAAACCCCGGCGATGGAATTCACCGACGCGCTCGGCAAATTCCTGCCCGACCAGGACCGCCCCAACGAGGGTGTGTTCTCGTTCCAGGACGACGACGAGCAGTGGATCAGCCTGCGCTACGACCTGACCGCGCCGCTGGCGCGCTATGTCGCGGAGAATTTCGATCACCTGCCGAAACCCTATCGCAGCTACCGCGCCGGCTACGTCTACCGCAACGAGAAGCCGGGACCTGGACGCTTCAGGCAGTTCATGCAGTTCGACGCCGACACCGTAGGCTCGGCTTCGCCCGCGGCCGATGCCGAGATGTGCATGATGGCGGCGGACACGATGGAAGACCTCGGGATTAGACGAGGTCAGTACGTGGTGAAGGTTAGTAGTCGCAAGATTCTCGACGGCTTGCTTGAGTCCGCTGGAATTGAAGAAGGCAAGCGGTTGGTCGTTTTGCGCGCTATCGATAAGCACGATCGATTGGGTGACGGCGGAGTTCGAGCGCTACTTAGTAAGGGACGCAAGGACGATAGCGGAGATTTCACGCCAGGCGCTGATTTGCCTGACACCGCCATAGACAAGATTATCGACTTCATTACAGGCGAAGGCGAAACTTGGGCGGATGTAAATCAGTATCATCCGCCGACAGACGATGAGTGGTTCAGAACCGCGGCGGAAATGGCCGCTGTCACTGGGTTGCCAGAGAAATCAGGCAGATTTTTCTATTGGAATTCACGTTTGCTTACCCACTGGTCTGAGATTCTATCTACGTCGGAGATAGGAATCGAAGGCCTTGCTGAACTGAGGCAGGTGCTCACGTTGATGGAATCTGCTGGCTACGGCTCTATGCGATTCCGCATATCTGCGGAGACTGTCCGCGGTCTCGAATACTACACCGGCCCGGTCTACGAAGTTGAATTGCTCCTCGATACCAAAGACGATAAAGGTCGCCCCGTTCGCTTCGGCTCGGTCGGCGGCGGCGGACGCTACGATGGCCTCGTCTCGCGCTTTCGCGGCGAGCCGGTGCCGGCGACAGGTTTCTCCATCGGCGTGTCGCGGTTGCAGGCGGCACTCACGATGCTCGGCAAGCTCGACACCACGCCGGCATTCGGCCCCGTGGTCGTCACCGTGTTCGATCGCGACCGCGTCGCCGATTACCAGAAGATGGTCGCCGCCCTTCGTAACGCCGACATCCGGGCCGAGCTCTATCTCGGCAACCCCAAGAACATGGGCAACCAGCTCAAATACGCCGACCGCCGCAACTCGCCTTGCGTGATCATCCAGGGCTCGGATGAGAAAGACGATCCGGCGGGGCCGCAGGTTCTGCTCAAGGACCTCATTCTCGGCGCCGAGCTTTCAAAGCTCGAAAAGGACCGTGACGAATATCTGCAGAAACAGGGCGAGGCACAGACCAAAGTGCCGCAGGCGTCCCTGGTCGATGAAGTACGCAAGATACTTTATAAGCACGGGGTGAAGTGGAAAGACTGATTTCGTCATAGGCGGGCTTGACCCCGCATATCCATCTTCCAGATGATGGATTGCCGGATCAAGTCCGGCAATGACGGTTCGGTGAGCAACAAGAGCAAAGGGAGAGACCCAAATGCCCGAGATTACCATCAGCATGGCCGCCGGCCGCACCGATGACCAGAAGGCCGGCATGATGCGCGACATCACGCAGGCGCTGGTGAAGAACCTCGGCGTCGACGCCGACGCCGTCGTGATCCAGATCAACGAGGCGCCGCTGGCCCACAAGATGAAGGGCGGCAAGACTTTCGTGGAGCGCGCCGCGAAGAAGTAGCGCGGGTCTGTCGTCCCTGCGAACGCAGGGACCCATAACCCCAGATCTTTCCAATGAAACACGGGGCGGGCCACAAGCGCTTTGCCCTAACGTTGGCATCACGCGGTATGGGTCCCGGCGTTCGCCGGGACGACGCCGTGATTTAGTCTCGGACGATCCCCATGGATGCACGCGACGTCATCAAGGTCGGCATGAGCGCCGAGCGCACGCTGGTGGTGACGCCCGACCGCACGGTCCGGCATGTGATCCCGACCATGCCGGCGGTGTTCGGCACGCCGATGATGATCTTGGAAATGGAGATGACGTCAGCCGACGCCGTCAACCGCTATCTCGAGCCGGGCTGGGTCACGGTCGGCACCGAGGTCGATATCCGCCATCTCGGGGCGTCGCCCGTCGGCGCGGTGGTGCGGACCACGGCGAAGGTGGTCGCGGTGGAGCGCCGGGTGATCCGCTACGAGGTCGAGACCTTCGAGGGCGAGCGCCGCATCGGCGAAGGCCGTCATGCCCGCGGGCTGGTCAATCTCGAGAGTTTCAACAGGCGGCTCTCATCGTCCTCAGGATGAGGAGATCGGATTACTTCGCCAGCTCCTTCGATCGCTTCGTTGCCGCGGCGACCGCGCGGGTCAGCAGCGATTGCATGCCGTCCGGTCCCATCAGCACTGCCAGCGCCGCGGCAGTGGTGCCGCCGGGCGAAGTCACGTTCTGGCGCAGCGTGGCGGAAGGTGCATCCGAGCGATGCAGCAATTCGCCGGAGCCTGCGACCGTCTCGCGCGCCAGTTTGGTCGCAAGCTCGGCCGGCAGGCCGGCTTCAACGCCGGCGCGCGCCAGTTCCTCGGCGAGCAGGAAGATATAGGCGGGGCCCGAGCCGGAGACGGCGGTCACCGCGTCCATCAGGATCTCGTCGTCGACCCACTCCACCGATCCGGTGGCGCGCAGTAGCGCATCGGCGACCGCGCGCTGCGAAGCGTCGACGTTCCTGGCGGCCACCGCAACCGTGATGCCGCGGCCGATCGCGGCCGGCGTGTTGGGCATGGCGCGAACCACGCTGCCGCCGCAGACCTGTTCGATCGAGGCAATGGTCGCGCCCGCCATGATCGAGACCACCAGGGTGGAAGCCCCGGTGAACGATTTCAGCATCGCGCCGGCGTCGCGAAACGACTGCGGCTTCAGCGCGACCACCAGTGTGGCGACCCCGCCGAGTTGTTTCGGCGATGGGTTGAGGCGAATGCCTCTTGTGACCAGCGCGCTGATCTCGGGCGACGGATGCGGCTCGATCACGCCGACGCGCCCGGCATCGAGCCCCTGCGCCAGCCAGCCCGACAGCATCGCCCCGCCCATCTTCCCCGCGCCGGCGAGGACGATGGTGCCCGTGATGTTTTGCAAGGCGTTAGTCGTGCTAGAGGCTGTCACCGCAAATACTCTCGTCGTCCCTGCGAACGCAGGGACCCATAACCACCAATGCTTCTAGTGAAGCACGCAAAGGGCGACAAGCATTTTGCTTGAACACTGGTATTGCGCGGTATGGGTCCCTGCGTTCGCAGGGACGACACCAACCCTACGCCTCGCCCTCGGTGTCGAACATCGCCGCACTCATGGCTTGCTCCGCGGTCTTGCCGGCCCAGACCACGAACTGGAACGCCGGATAATAGCGTTCGCAGCCGTGGATGGCGCCGACCAGCATGGTCTCGCATTGCGCGGTCGAGGCATTGAGGCCGCCGGGCAGCACCAGCGCCTGCCGGTACATGATCATGCCGGTGTGGGTCCAGATGTCGAAATGCCCGACCCATAACTGCTCGTTGATCGCCGCGATCAGCCGCTGCACCTCGGCGCGGCGCGGTGCGGGAATCTTCATGTCGAAGGCGCAGGCCAGATGCAGCGCCTCGATCTCGGCCATCCAGGTGAAGGACAGTTGGTAATCGGTCCAGTCGCCCTTGGAGACGATCGTCACTTCGTCTTCGCCGGAGCGTTCGAACGACCAGTTATGATCGGCGGCGACGTCCTCGACCACCGCGAGCGGGTTGTTCCGGGAATCGATGATGCCTTCGAGCAGGGACATGCCGTCTCGACCCTCGCCTTTTTCATTGTGTTGATACGCACGTGGGGACCGGCACACGCTGGTCTGGTGCGTCCGCCGGCTGCAATCCCTTGGTTACCTTTGGGTCCCCCCGGGGCCTGCCGGGATCAAGTGATGTGATTTGCGGAATCCGCGCAACCGCGTCACGAGTCCGTCCACAGCGAAACCACCCGCAAAACACGCTCGTCCACAGTTCATCGCGTGTCACAATTATTAATTTGAGAACAAACCGGAATCGGACTCGCGCCGCACGAGTCCGATGCCTCGAATTCGTCCACCGCGCGTCCAAAAGTTAACGATTAAGGCGCCGGTTCCGGGCCGCTTTTTCCGAACTCCGGCGCTGCGGGTCCGCGCCGGAGTCCGGCTTCAAAGTCATTGGGGACATGCAGATTCTGCTGGCGAAGGTGCTTGCTGAGGCCCCGTCCCTTGGTCATAGTTGTCCGCAGGCCGTTCATGTCGGGCGGCCGATGTTCTCAGGGCGGGGTGAAAGTCCCCACCGGCGGTAAGGGTGAGATAGCCCAAGCCCGCGAGCGCCTTCTTCTCATCGGATTCCCTTCGCCGGGTTCCCTTGGAAGAAGGGTCAGCAGATTCGGTGTGATTCCGAAGCCGACGGTTAAAGTCCGGATGAAAGAGAACGGTTGCGACAGCCGCACCCAGGTAGCACTTGGCGGCGCGTCGTTCCGTATGCCCTGATTCTGGTCCTGAAAGAGGAAAGCCATGAATCAGATGCTGCAAGACTCCGAAATAGGAGCCTCCGAAATAAAAGCCTCCGAAGCCAAAGACCCTCCCGAAACCATCGATCGTCCGCCTGTTCCTGCCTATCCGCGATTCGCCAAGCCGCAGCGGGTGGCGTTCGTGCAGTCGTCCTGGCATCGCGAGGTGGTGGAAGAATGCCGCATTGCCTTCCTCGAGGAGATCGGGGTGCGCGGCATTGCGCGCGCGCACATCGACCTGTTCGAGGTGCCGGGGTCGTTCGAAATCCCGCTGCATGCGCAACTGCTCGCCAAAACCCGGCGCTACACCGCGATCGTGGCAGCGGGGCTCGTGGTCGATGGCGGCATCTATCGCCATGAATTCGTCGCCGACACGGTGATCAAGGCGCTGATGGACGTGCAGTTGCGCACCGAAGTGCCGGTATTCTCGGCGGTGCTGACGCCGCAGCAGTTTCACGAGAGCGCCGTGCACGTCGATTTCTTCCGCAAGCATTTTGCGATCAAGGGCATCGAGGTCGCGGAAGCCTGCGCCAACACCCTGCTCAGCCTCGAGCGGCTGCGCGGCCAGGTCGCGGCGGGGATCGTGTAGACAGAAGCGAGGGTCGCGCGAACTGCTTCACCTCGCCCCGCCTGCGGGGAGAGGTCGAAATTCGCGACTGCGAATTTCGGGTGAGGGGGAATCTCGACGAGTCCGCCTGTCGAGATAGCCCCTCACCCCGCAAGAGCGGAGAGGGAGAAGTTCGCTGCCGCGATTCAAACTCTGCCTCATGACCTCCCCAAAGGCAGAGCGGTTGTCATTTCCGCCGCCGCGCCTGTAAACTCGGCGGCGGGAGGAGGCACGCCCGTGGTGACGGGCGGCCGAGACGATCATGTTCGCAGGACACGATCCCTATCTCGTCGCGCTCTCGGTGGTGATCGCGATTCTGGGTGGTTACACCGGCTTCGGCCTCGCCGCGCGAATCCGCGGGACGCCGGGCGTTGGCCGTCGCGTGCTCTTGGCCGGCGCCGCGGTGTTCCTGGCGGTCGGCATCTGGACCATGCATTTCGTCGGCATGCTGGCCGCGCCGATCCCGTCGGACACAGTGTATCTCGTGCTTCCCACCATCATCTCGTTCCTGATCTGCGCCTTGGTGGTCGGCATATCGCTGTTCTTTGTCAGCATCGGCGAGCCCTCGCTGTGGCGCGTGGTCTCCTCGGCGGTCCTGCTCGGGGTCGGCATCGTCAGCATGCACTATGTCGGCATCCACGGCCTTGCCGGCAATTTCGCCATCCAGCACGACGATTCGATGGTGTTGCTGTCGGTTCTGGTCGCGATCGTCGCCGCCTATGGCGGGTTGCGGGCATTCCTCGCCCGGCAGGGCGGCGTCCGCCTGATCGCAAGCTCGATCGCATTCGGCGTCGCGGTGTCGGGCATGCACTACACCGCGATGTACGGCATGCACTTCATGCCCTTGTCGGGGGAAGCGCATCACCATGGCGGAGGGTTGGCGGCCTCTCAGCAAGTGCTCGCGCTGGTGGTCACGCTGCTCTGTTTTGTGATAGCGGCCGGCTTCCTGCTGTCTCTGGTGCCCGATCCGCGGCGGCAAACATCTTTGGCGGCAGCCGAACTGGTTGATGTTCCGGAAACGGCCACCGGCAGCCTGCTCGCTTTATGGCGCGAACCGGCGGCAGGCCCTCGGGCGATATCGGCGCCGCTCGGCGGAGTGGGCCAGCCGCCCCGCGCCGCGCCGGTTGTTCGTCTGCCGGTCGAGGGCGCCGACGGCACCCATTTCATCGACACCGCCGATGTCCGCAGCGTCCGGGCCGATGCCCATTACACAAGGGTGCATGACGGCACCCGCGAGCGGATGTGCCCATGGTCGATTTCGGAAGCCGAAGCGCAGCTCGATCCCGGCCTGTTCGTCCGGGTCCACCGCAGCCACATCGTGGCCATTCCCCATGTCAGCTTCGTCCGCAAGGAAGGCGACGGGGCCGTCATCGAGCTTGACGGCCCGGCGCCGCATCGCGTGCCGGTCAGCCGTGCCAAGATCGCGGAGGTCAAGGCCCGGCTGGGGCTAGCCCGGCGGCACGCTTAAGCAGGCTCTCGGTTTACCTCTCCCCGCGCGCGGGGAGAGGGAGTGGAAGTCCGGATTAGGTCGCTAGGCCTGACGCATTTCGTGCGGACGCCTACGCATTTCGTGCGAATTCCCGGACCTTGTGACGCGGCGGGCGCCGCTGCCTTGCGCGCGTAAAATTGCAGGAACAGCCTGCCCCTCAATAGTTGCGTCAAAAAATGCGCAATACGAGGGAGGAAAGCATGATTCCTGGACCATTCAGCTATCACCGGCCTGCGACCGTGGCCGATGCGGTCAAACTACTGTCCACATTAGGCGACGAAGCGCGTCCCCTCGCCGGCGGTCACAGCCTGCTTCCGATGATGAAGCTTCGGCTCGCCACCCCCGACCACCTAGTCGACCTGCACGGCATCGGCACGCTGAAGGGCATCCGCCGCGACGGCAACAAGGTCGTGATCGGCGCGATGACCACCCAGCACGAGTTGCTGGCCTCCGACGAGATCGCAAAATCGCTGCCGATCCTGCACGAGACGGCACTTTTGATCGCTGATCCGCAGGTGCGCTACCGCGGCACCCTCGGCGGCAACGTCGCCAATGGCGATCCCGGCAATGACATGCCGGCGCTGATGCTGACGCTGGGCGCCAGCTACCGGCTCGAAGGATCCGGCGGCGGACGCGACATCGCGGCGTCGGAATTCTACCAGGGCGCCTATTTCACCGCACTCGAGCCTGGCGAAATCCTGACCGCGATTTCAATTCCGGTGCCGGCCGCCGGCGCCGGTTACGCCTATGAGAAACTGAAACGCAAGATCGGCGATTACGCCACCGCTGCCGCGGCGGTCGTGCTGACGATGTCGGGCGGCAAGGTCGCCAGTTGCGCGATCGGCCTCACCAACCTGCACGAAACGCCGCTGCTCGCGACCGACGCGGCAAAGGCCGTGATGGGAACCAGCCTCGACGATGCGGCGCTCAAGAAAGCCGCCGCGGCCGCGGTGGCGATCATGTCGCCGGCCGCAGATGCCCGCGGGCCGGTCGAATACCGCAAGCATGTCGGCGGCATCATGGTGATGCGGGCGCTGACCCGCGCCGCCGCGCGCGCAAAGTAACGGGGAGGGACCAATAATGGCAAAGACCCAAAAGACCCATGTGACCATGAAGGTGAACGGCGCCGAGGTCGAAGGCCTGGTCGAGCCGCGCACGCTGCTGGTGCATTTCATCCGCGAGAACCTGCAGCTCACCGGCACCCATATCGGCTGCGAGACCACGCATTGCGGCGCCTGCACCGTCGACATCGACGGCATGTCGGTGAAAAGCTGCACCATGTTTGCGGTGCAGGCCGCCGGCTCCGAGATCACCACCATCGAAGGTGTCGCCAATGCCGACGGTTCGCTGTCGGCGCTGCAGGAAGGTTTCCGGATGATGCACGGGCTGCAATGCGGCTTCTGCACGCCGGGCATGATTTTGCGCGCGCAGCGGCTGCTGCAGGAAAATCCCTCGCCGACGGAGGCGGAAATCCGGATGGGCATTTCAGGCAATATCTGCCGCTGCACCGGCTATCAGAACATCGTCAAGGCAATCCAGTACGCCGCCGCCAAGATCAATGGCGTCGAATTCCAGGAGGCTGCGGAATGAACGACATGACTCCCACGCGGGAACAACGCGAAGCCAAACTTGAAGGCATGGGCTGCAAGCGCAAGCGGGTCGAAGACGCCCGCTTCACCCAGGGCAAAGGCAATTATGTAGACGATCTGAAGCTGCCGGGCATGCTGCACGGCGATTTCGTTCGCTCGCCGCATGCGCATGCGCGGGTCAAATCGATCAACGGCGACGAGGCGCTGAAGGTGCCGGGCGTGCTGGCGGTGATCACCGCCGAGACGCTGAAGACCGTCAACCTCGCCTGGATGCCGACCCTGGCCGGCGACGTGCAGATGGTGCTGGCCGACGGCAAGGTGCTGTTCCAGAACCAGGAGGTCGCCTTCGTGGTCGCCACCGACCGCTATGCCGCGGACGACGGCATCAACAAGGTTCAGGTCGAATACGAACCGCTCCCGGTCGTGATCGATCCGTTCAAGGCGATGGACGCCGACGCCCCGGTGCTGCGCGAGGACCTCGCGGGCAAAACCACCGGCGCGCACGGCCCGCGCAAGCACCACAACCACATCTTCGAATGGACCGTCGGCGACAAGGATCTGACCGATGCCGCCTTCAAGAAGGCGGATGTCACGATCAAGGAGATGATCTCCTATCATCGCACCCATCCCTCGCCGCTGGAGACCTGCCAGTGCGTGTGCTCGTTCGACAAGATCAAGGGCGAACTCTCGATCTGGGGCACCTTCCAGGCGCCGCATGTGATCCGCACCGTGGTGGCGCTGATCGCCAAGATTCCGGAGCACAAGATCCATGTCATCTCGCCCGACGTCGGCGGCGGCTTCGGCAACAAGGTCGGCGCCTATCCGGGCTATATCTGCGCCGCGGTCGCCTCCATCGTCACCGGCAAGCCGGTGAAGTGGGTCGAGGACCGCATCGAGAATCTGACCGCGACCTCGTTCGCGCGCGACTATCACATGACCACCGAAATTGCCTCCACCAAGGACGGCAAGGTCACCGGGCTTCGCGTCCATGTGCTGGCCGATCACGGCGCGTTCGACGCCTGCGCCGATCCGTCGAAATGGCCGGCCGGCTTCTTCAACATCGTCACCGGGTCGTACGATTTCCCGGTCGCGCATCTGTCGGTCGATGGCATCTACACCAACAAGGCGCCGGGCGGCGTCGCCTATCGCTGCTCGTTCCGGGTCACGGAAGCGGCCTATTGCATCGAGCGCGGCATGGACATCCTGGCGCAAAAGCTCGGCATGGATCCGGCGGAATTGCGCCTGAAGAACTTCATCAAGAAGGAGCAGTTTCCCTATCACTCGGCATTGGGCTGGGAATACGATTCCGGCGACTATCACACCGCCATGCGCAAGATGATGGAGAGCGTCGACTACGCCGGCCTGCGCAAGGAGCAGGCGGCGAAACGCTTAGCCTTCAAGCGCGGCGAGACCCGCGAGATCATGGGGCTCGGCGTCTCCTTCTTCACCGAGATCGTCGGCGCTGGCCCGTCGAAGAACTGCGACATCCTGGGAATCGCGATGTTCGATTCCTGCGAGATTCGCCTGCACCCCACCGGCGCCGGCATTGCCCGGGTCGGCACCAAGAGCACCGGCCAGGGCCACGAGACCACCTGGGCGCAGATCATCGCCACCGAGATCGGCATTCCCGCCGACGACATCATGGTCGAGGAGGGCAATACCGACACCGCGCCCTACGGGCTCGGCACCTACGGCTCGCGCTCGACTCCGGTGGCGGGGGCAGCGATCGCCATGGCCGCGCGCAAGATCAAGGCCAAGGCGCAGATGATCGCCGCCTACAAGCTCGAGGTCCACGAGGACGATCTCGAATGGGATATCGACGGCTTCCGGGTCAAGGGCCTGCCGGAGAAGACCATGTCGATGAAGGATATCTGCTGGGCGGCCTATAATTCGGTGCCGCCGGGCATGGAGCCGGGGCTGGAGGCGGTGAGCTATTACGATCCGCCCAACATGACCTATCCGTTCGGCGCCTATATCTGCGTGATGAACATCGACGTCGATACCGGGGTCTACAAGATCAGGCGCTTCTATGCGCTCGACGATTGCGGCACCCGCATCAACCCGATGATCATCGAGGGCCAGGTCCATGGCGGGCTGACCGAAGCCTTTGCCATCGCGATGGGCCAGGAGATTCGTTACGACCCCGAGGGCAACGTGGTGACCGGCTCGTTCATGGATTTCTTCATGCCGACCGCGGTCGAGACCCCGCATTGGGAGACCGACTTCACCGTGACGCCGTCGCCGCATCATCCGATCGGCGCCAAGGGCGTCGGCGAAAGCCCGAATGTCGGCGGCGTGCCGGCGTTCTCCAACGCCGTCAACGACGCCTTCTCGTTCCTGGGCTCCACCCACATCCAGATGCCGCACGACTACTGGCGCAACTGGAAGGCGGCCAAAAGTCTGGGAGTGTTCGCGTAGTAGCGGTTCCCCTCCCTCCACGCGCATCGCGCATGGCGGAAGGGGAGAATGATCAGAGCGAAGAGGAAAACACTCTGACGATGAAAACCCGGGACGAGATCGCGCAAGCGCTGGCAGCCAGCGGCTATATCGCCGATAGCGAGCTTGCGACCGCGATCTCGCTGATGCAATTGCTCAAGCGGCCGCTGCTGCTGGAAGGCGAAGCCGGCGTCGGCAAGACCGAGGTGGCGAAAGCGCTGGCCAGCGTTTACGGCGCCGAGCTGATCCGGCTGCAATGCTATGAGGGCCTCGATCAATCGGCCGCGCTCTATGAGTGGAACTACCAGCGGCAATTGCTGGCGATCCAGGCGCATCGCGGCGACAATGCCGGCGCCATCGAAGAGCAGATTTTCTCCGAAAAATACCTGCTGGAACGGCCGCTACTGGCCGCGATCCGCCGCAGCAAGCCGCCGGTGCTGTTGATCGACGAAATCGATCGCTCCGACGACGAGTTCGAGGCGTTCCTGCTCGAGCTATTGTCGGATTTCCAGGTCTCGATCCCCGAACTCGGGACCATCGCCGCAACCACGATCCCGCATGTGATCCTGACCTCGAACGGCACCCGCGAACTCTCCGACGCGCTGCGCCGCCGCTGCCTCTATCACTACGTCGATTATCCCGACGTCGACCGCGAGGCGCGCATCATCATGGCGCGGATCGAGGGCGCCGGCACCTCGCTGTCGCTGCAGATCGCGCGCATGGTCGAGAACATCCGAAAAGAGGAACTGCGCAAGGTCCCCGGGGTCGCCGAGACGCTGGACTGGGCGGCGGCGCTGGTCGGGCTAGGCGTGCCCGATCTGCACGATACGCCCGAGCTGGTGCACGAGACGCTGATGTGCCTGCTCAAGACCCATGAGGACAAGTCGCGGATGACGCGCGAGGTGACGGAACGGCTGTTGGGGAAGGTCGCATGAGCTGCTGCGGCGTCGATCCCGGTTACGAAGAGATCGACGAGGTCTCGCGCCTGGTCTCGGCCAGGCTCGCGGCGTTTCTCAGGACCCTGCGCGACAATGCCTTTGCGGTCGGCCTGCACGAAGGCCGCGATGCCGCCGCCTTGATGGCGGCAGGCTATGCGGCGCGGCCCGGTCTGTTGCGGTCCGCCTTAAAGCACCTGTTCTCGGCGCGGAAATCCGACTGGGACCGGTTCGATGGGTTGTTCGATGCGTTCTGGCTCGGCAAGCGGGTGCGATCGCGCTCGACGACGATGGGTTCGGCCAGGAGCGCCAACAGCCCGTCGCTCAAGAGCCTGCAGAATAACAAACCCGAGCGAGGCGGCAGCGAAGCCGCCTCCGACCAGATTCCATCCGCCGACGATGCGCCGGACGAGCGCGCCGGCGAGGGCCGCATGGAAGGGGCTTCACGCGCCGATAATCTTTCGGAGATCGATTTCCGCAAGATGGCCGACCCTGACCAGATCGCGCAAGCCCACGCGGTCGCGGCGCAACTTGCCAGGACCATGCGCACGCGGCTGACGAGGCGAGACCTCGCGCGGCGTCGCGGCTACCGGCTCGATTTGCGACGGACGATCCACAAGAACATCAGCCATGGCGGCGTGCCGATCAGCCTGGTCAAGCGCCGGCGCAAGGAAAAGCCGCTGCGTCTGGTGATGCTGCTCGACGCCTCCGGCTCGATGAGCATGTATACCGGCGTGTTCCTGCGCTTCATCCACGGCGTGCTGGACGAGTTTCGCGAGGCCGAGGCGTTTTTGTTTCACACCCGGCTGGCCTACGTGTCCGATGCGATGAAGGAAAAGGATGCGGGCCGTGCGCTCGACCGCCTGTCGATCATGGCGCAGGGCGCCGGCGGCGGCACCAGGATCGGCGAGTCCCTGCAGACCTTCAACCGCTGGCACGCCGCGCGCGTGCTGCACTCGCGCAGCTGCGTGATGATCGTGTCCGACGGTTACGAGACCGGCGACGCCGCGTTGCTCGGCCGCGAGATGGCGGCACTCGGCCGCCGCTGCCGCCGCATCGTCTGGCTCAATCCGATGATGGCGTGGGAGGGCTATGCGCCCGAGGCCGCCGGCATCAAGGCCGCGCTGCCGCACGTCGATCTCTACGCGCCCGGCAACACGCTGAAAAGCCTGACCGAGCTTGAACCCTATCTGGCGAAGCTGTGAGGATTAACGGGATTGAGCTTTTCGCGACAACGAAAGTGCACTCCCTCTTCCGCTTGCGGGGGAGGGTTGGGGTGGGGGTCTCTCCGCGGGCACCGTGCTTGCGGAGGCGGTTCCCCCACCCGCCGTGCTCTGGCGCGCAAGTGCGCTGCCGAGCGCGTCGACCTTCCCCGCAAGCGGGAGAGGTGAAGTAACGTGTGTCCGAAGGAAACGGCCATGACCAAGCATGTCGAAGTGATGGAGCTGGTGGCCCGGCTCAAGGCCGCCGAGGAAACCTTCGTTCTCGCCACTGTCGTGCGCACGGTGTCGGTGACCGCGGCGAAGGCGGGCGCCAAGGCCATCATCCGCCCCGACGGCACCATCGTGGCGGGGTGGATCGGTGGCGGCTGCGCCCGCGGCGCGGTGCTCAAGGCCGCGCGCGAGTCTCTCGTCGACGGCGAGCCGCGCATGGTTTCGGTGCAGCCGGAAAATCTGCTGGCCGAGCTTGGCGTCAAGCCCGGCGAGAATCGCGACGGCGTGCGCTTTGCGGAAAACATGTGCCCGAGCAAAGGCACCATGGATATTTTCGTCGAGCCGGTGCTGCCGCATCCCTCGCTGGTCATTCTCGGCGCGAGCCCGGTGGCGCTGTCGCTGGCGACACAGGCGCGGCAACTCGGCTATCACGTCACCGTCGCAGCCCCCGTCGCCGACCTGCCGGGCGCGCCCGACGCCGATATGCTGATCGACGGCTACGCGCTCGGCGAGCTCCACGAGGCGCGGCGCTTCATCGTGGTGTCGACCCAGGGCAAGGGCGATGAAGCCGCCCTGCGCGCGGCCGCGTCGACCGAGGCCGCCTATCACGCCTTTGTCGGCAGCCGGCGCAAGATGGCGGCATTGCGCGAGAAACTGATAGCGCAAGGCATCGACGCCCCGGCACTGGATCGCATCAAGGCGCCGGCCGGTCTCGACCTCGGCGCGATCACGCCGGAGGAAATTGCGATGTCGATCCTGGCGGAGATCACGGTGGAGCGCCGGCGCGGGCAGCGTGCCCGAGCACCGACGTAATCCGCCATTCGCCGATCAGTTCGCCGAGGCCAGAGAGGCGGGTTATGCCTGCGGCTAACCCACCCCACTTCACGGCGCCGATACCGATCAGGGGGCCGTACCCTCGACGGCGAAGGTGCGGAATTTGGCGTACTTTTCGCCGATGGTCTGCGCGTCCTGGTAGGCCTGGGAGGTAAACACCGCCTGCGCCTTGTCCATATTTTCAAAAACCGACACAACGACTCGGGATTTTGGCGGATCGCCGGCTATCGCCAGCGTATTGCCGCCCGATACGATCCGTTTCTCGCCGCTGCCGGCAAGCGCTTTTTTGACGAGCGGGATGTAGTCATTGGAGTAACCGCTCTCGTCGACCACGTCGATCTCCGAGATGACATAGGCCGGCGGCGAGGCTTGCGCATGAAGTTCATGGACTGCGCCTGCGCCAAGTCCGAAGCCGGCGACCATCGCCAGGCCTAATTTGACGTGCGTCTTCATTGGTTTCCTCCCCTAGATGTCGGCGTACGAATACTATGACAGACTAGTATCATATTCCCTAGAGGGTCGCGCGCCACTGCAATGACCGCTTGGCGACCCCGGCAGTAATCTGGAATAGTGCCGACGCCATCAGCCGGAGCAACATCGATGCAATTGCGGGTGTTTGGACGCACGGGAATGCAGCTCTCGGTGCTGGGCTTCGGCTGCGGCGCGGTGGGCGGCTTCATGGTGCGCGGCGATCCTGCCGACCAGGAACACGTCGTCGCGCGGGCGATCGCCGCCGGCGTGAACTACTTCGACACCGCGGTGCAGTACGGCGACGGCGAATCGGAAAACAACCTCGGCCGGGTTTTGCAAAAGCTGAAACCGGCCGATGTGGTGGTCGGTACCAAGGTCCGCGTGCCGCCGAGCGAATTTGGCCGCATCGCCGATACTGTGACGACCTCGCTCGAAGGCAGCCTGGCGCGGCTGCGCCTTGACCGGGTCGACATCTTTCACCTGCACAATCCGATTACCAAGGCAGGCGGCGGATCGGCGCTGAGCGTCGCCCAGGTGCTCGACGAGGTGGTGCCGGCGTTCGAGCGCCTGCGTGGGCAGGGCAAGATTCGTTTTCTCGGGATCACGGCGCTGGGCGATGCGGCCGCGGTGAACCAGGCGATCGATACGCGCGCCTTCGACAGCGCTCAGGTCGTCTACAACATGCTCAATCCATCTGCGGCGGTGGAATTGCCGGCGAACTATCCGGCGCAGGATTATGGACGAATGTTTGATCACACCGTCGCGGCCGGCGTCGGCGTCGTGGGCATCCGCGTGCTGGCCGGCGGCGCATTGTCGGGTTCGGCCGAGCGTCATCCGATCGCGGGTCCGGCGCCCGAGCCGATCGGTTCGGCCCTGAGCTACGATGCCGATGTCGATCGCGCCCGCCGCCTGATGCCGCTGGTCAGGGAAGGCTTCGCCGCCAGCCTGACCGAAGCCGCCACGCGGTTCGCGCTGTCTCACCCGGCGATGGGGACGATCCTGGTCGGCATGGCGACGCCGCAACAGTTCGAGGACGCCCTCGCCGCCGTCCGGAAAGGCCCGTTGCCGCAAGAAGCACTCGACCGGCTGGCAGCGCTGCGGCAGGCATTTTCCGGCGAACCGCGGTGATCGTGGAGGGTGCCCATCCAAGAACGCATCGAGTGCCGCGAGAAAGCGGAGCTTTGGCTGCTTGAAGTTACGAAGAGCGGTGCAATGCGCTCGGTGCCACCTCTCCCACAAGGGGAGAGGGAGCTCACCGTCATCGCTGAAACATCAATGTGTCGGTCCCTGCGAAAGCAGGGCCCCATAATCACGAGAGTTAGTGGTTACGCGAAAGCCGTTGAACAACGTCTTTCACAAAATAAGCGACACGGCGTATGGGTCCCCGCTTTCGCGGGGAACGACGGCCGATAGCTGCAAAACCGCGAAAACCTTACCCCGGCTGCCGCGCGCGGGAGGCGTGGGACTGCAGCGCGCGGATGCGGTCGGCGAGGGTGCCGCTCCCCGCAGCAACGGGCGTTGCGCCGTTGGCTGCCGGTCCATTGGCGTTGGCCGGCCGCACCGCGCTGGGCGGCGTCGCCGGTTCTGCGGCCAGCATCGCCTCGATCGGCGAATCCGGCCCTTCGAGCTGCATCGCGAGCTTGGCGACTTCGGCGGCGATGTCGTTGATGCGTTCGCGCAGCAGCGCGTTCTCCATGCGCTCGGTCGCCCACGAGCTTTCGGCCTGCTGCTGGATCGCATTGATGTCACGCTGCAGCTTGGCGCGTTCGTCGCGCGCGACACCAAGCTGCGCCTCGAGCGCGGCCTTCTCGGTCCGCAGCTTTTCGAGCGCCGGCGATTTGCCGCCGCTCAGCCCGGCGATTTCATCGCGCAATTCCTTCATCGTGCGTTCCGCGGCCTGGTTGGCCTGGCGCAACTGGTTGTTTTCGTAGTCGCGCTCGGCGAGCAATTTGCCCTGGGTGGAAAGCCGCGTTTCCAGATCCTGCACCCGGTTGCCGAGCATCTCGGCTTCCTTGACCTGGATGATCAGCTGCCGGTCAAGATCGGTGACGCGCTGGCTGAGGTTCTCGACGCGGCCGCGCGCCTCGGTCAGTTCGCGGGTCGCCGCATCGGATTCGCCGCGCTGCTGTTCAAGCCGGGTTTGGGTCGCGGCGAATTCCCTTTCGGCGTCGCTGACGCGGCTCTTGAGCTCGTCGATCTGGGCGCGCACCGCCACCAGTTCGACCTGGCGGCTCTCCGCCATCATCGAACGGCTGGACAATTCGCTGTTGAGCTTGCCGAGCTCGCTCTGCTTGTCGGTGAGGTTCTGTTCGGCGAGGCGCAGCGCTTCGGTCTTGGCGGCGAATTCCTCTTCGGTCGCGCGCAACTGTTCTTTCACCGCCTTCTCGCGCGCCTCGAGCGCAAAGATCGTGGCGTTCTTTTCGCCGAGCTCGAGCTTCATGCGATTGATCGCGTCGGATTTCTTGCCGAGTTCGGCAAGCTGGCTGGTGGTCTTGTTCTTGAGCTGGTCGACGCTCATCTCGAGCCGACGCGCCGACATCGCGAATTCCGCGCGCAACTGATCCTTGTCGGCCTGGATTTCGGCCATCGACAGCGGCGTCGCCGCTTCCAGCCGCTTGGTGGTCAGCCGCACTGCGCGGTTATGCACCAGCGGCACGATCATCAGCCCGAACAGCATCGAGACCAGAAAACCGATCGCCAGATACATGATCGGTTCGACCATAAACCTTACTCCTCACAGGAAAACGCCGGATCACCTACGCTACAATGCCATGGCGGGCGGGGAAAAGGCCAGCCCAATGCCGCGTTAACGTGAATCTGTGACCGGCAGCACGATCAGGGAAAAGCGGGCCCCGGTTGCTCAAACGAAAGGCGGATCAAAACGGGTTCCAGGTCGCGCGCGGGGTATATTTGAGGTAGCCGATATTGGCCCCAAGGCGCAGGCCGATGCCGGAACGGATCGGCACCAGCACGATGTTGTTGGCGGTCAGCGCGGTCATCCCGAAGCCGCCGATAATATAGGCGGAACCGTCGATGCCGACGAAGCGCTGGTAGATCGCACTGGTGGCGGGAAGGTTGTAGACCAGCGTCATGGTGCGGGCGCCGTCGCCGCCCCAGTCGAAGCCGACCGACGGACCCTGCCAGTAGACCCGCAAATCGCCGGCATTCTTGGTGTAGAGGGTGCCTTCGCCGTATCGCAAGCCGGCCACGAACGCGCCCGAGCCTTCTTCGCCGAGGACGTAACCGTTCGGCAGGCCCCATTGGCTGACCGCGCGCTCGATCACCGAAGCAAGGCCGCGCGAGACGTTGCCGAAGAACCGGTGTCCGGCGTTGGTCAACTCGTCCGGGCCGAAGGTGCTGGCGCTGGGCTGGCGTTGCGGCGGAGGAGGCTGTGGCGCCGGCTGTATTTGCGGCTGCATTTGCGGCTGCGGTGGCATGGGCGGCGGCTGCGTCGGCGGCGGTTGCTGCGCGAGCGCGGGCACGGTCCCGCACGTCAGCGCGACGAGCGTCACCGCTGCAAGGCGTGAGGCGAAAATCATGAAAGTACCCCTGGGTATTAAAATCCTGGCCGCCCGCCTTAACCGGATGCCAACAAGCACGGTTGTAAGTTAGCGGCCATCGTCCCCGACTCGGATGTTATCCGCATCAACTATGACGGCACAACGGCAGGAAAGAAACGGCGGCCGCGATCGAATCGGCGTTCGCCCCGGAATAGCCTTGATCGCGCCGTGGGCAAGGCTGTTGGCGAGCCTTGGATGGGTAAGTCTTGCAGCAGCAGGCTTGGGTCTGCTGGCCTGCCCCGAGGTTGCGGCCGAGGCCTCGACCACCGAGCGGGTGGTGGTCAACCACTCCTCGGGCCTGGCCATCGAGGGCTTCGATCCCGTCGCCTATTTCACCGACGGCCGCCCGATGCTCGGACTGCCGGACCTCGAGGCGTCGCAGGCCGGAGCGGTCTGGCGCTTCCGCAACGCCAGCAACCGCGATGCCTTTGTCGCCCATCCCGATATTTACGGCCCGCAGTTCGGCGGCTACGACCCGATCGACCTGGCGCGTGGCGTCGCCTTTGCCGGCAACCCCCGGTTCTGGCTGGTGTCGGGCGAGCGGCTGTATCTGTTCGGCCGCGAACAGAACCGCGATGCCTTTGCCGCCGATCCGGTCGCCGCGTTGCGGGAAGCCAGGCAGCGCTGGCCGGAACTGGAGCAAACGCTGGCGCAGTAGGCCCAAGCGTTCAGCCCGCCGCCGCTGGATCACCCCAGGCGATGAATTCCGGGACGATAAAATCCTTTCGCCCCGAGCCAAAATGCAATGGCGCGCCGTGGCTGTCGGTGACCTTGCCGCCGGCGGCGGTGACGATGGCGTGGCCCGCGGCGATGTCCCATTCGCAAGTGGGCGCGAGGCGGGGATAGATATCGGCACGGCCTTCGGCCACCCGGCCGAATTTCAACGCCGAGCCGAGCGTCTGCCTGACGGCGCCGGGCCGCTCTTCGATGAAGGCTTCGGTCCTGGCATCGCCATGCGAGCGGCTGACGGCTGCGATCCAGGGATCGCCGCGCGGCGGGATAGTGCGGGTATGGATCGGCTCGGGTTTTCCCGCCGCAAGCCGTTCCGCCCCGCGGCCGACCAGCCCGCGCCATATCAATCCGAGCGCCGGCGCGCCGATGATGCCGAGCAGCGGCGCGCCGTTCACCACTAGCGCCAGGTTGACCGTGAATTCGCCGCGGCCGGCGACAAACTCCTTGGTACCGTCGAGCGGATCGATCAGAAAGAAACCGCCGTCGTAAGGCGGTTTCGCCAGGTGAACGCGCTCCTCGGAGATGGCCGGGATGTTTGGAACGAGCCGCGCCAGAGCTTCGGCGATGATCCGGTCGGCGGCCAGGTCCGCTTCCGTCACCGGAGAGCCGTCGACCTTGCCGTCGACCTGCATGGCGGCGCGGTTGACTGCCAGAATGGCGGCGCCGGCCTGGACCACCAGATCGGTCAGGGGCTCGATCAGCGCGGCCGCGCGATCGCGATCGATCGCCGGTTCCGGCGAACCTGCCTCATTCATCGGCAAGCCTCATATCCACCAAGCCTCATATCCACACCGTCCTTCCGATTGGTGGCCTTTGCGTGTCCCGCCTGTGTTGGCAGTCCATGCGTCCGCAGTGTATCAAGCCAGCCAGCATGCGTGATTCGTCGTGTACGCGCTTTCGCGGATTTCAGGGAACATTTGATGTCTGGCACCTCGTCTCCCGGTCCCGCCCCCGATGCTCTCGAATTGGCGGCGTTGTTGTGTTCGCGGGTTTGCCACGATCTCATCAGTCCGGTCGGCGCCATCGTCAATGGGCTTGAGGTGCTCGACGACAATCCCAAGCCGGACGATCGTGAATTTGCTCTCGATCTGATCCGCAAAAGCGCCAAGACCGCCTCGGCCCGATTGCAGTTCTGCCGGCTGGCGTTCGGGGCGGCGGGCTCATCCGGCGCGCAGATCGACCTCGGCGATGCGCAGACCATGGCGCGCGGTCATATCGAGGACGGCAAGACCACGATCGTGTGGAATTTGCCGCGGGTGCTGCTGGCGAAAAACCGGGTCAAGCTGCTCCTGAACATGCTGGTGATCGCGCAGCAGACCATACCGCGCGGCGGCGTGCTCACGGTCGATCCGATCGGCGAGGGCGAAGCGCTCGGCTTTCGCGTCACCGCCAGCGGGCTCAACGCCCGCCTGCCGCAAAATATCGCCGATCTCCTGAGCGAGGCTCACGGCGGAGGGGTCGATGCCCATGCGGTGCAGCCTTATTACACGCGGCTTTTGGCCCAGGCCTGCGGGTTGCAGGTGGCGCTGGCGTCCGACGGCGATGCGGTGGTGGTGACCGCTTCCTGACCGCGCGGGGCTTTCCCACAAAACATGGTTAAGCAACGGTTTATTGCAGGCTCCCGGATTCGGTGAAGCCGTCTTATCTCTTTGTTGAGACCGTTCTTTTCCAATTACTCAACCATTATTAAACCCTTTGCGGAGATGCTGGCCGAACTCGAAAAGGCGCGTCGAAGTCGCGTGCCCCTCGCGTTCGAAGGCCTGGTTCATGGATGATCTGTTACGGGAGTTCCTGACGGAAACCAGCGAGAGCCTGGATACGGTCGACAATCAGCTGGTACGGTTCGAGCAGGATCCGAACAACGCCAGGATTCTCGACAATATCTTTCGCCTGGTTCACACCATCAAGGGCACCTGCGGCTTCCTCGGCCTGCCGCGTCTTGAGGCGCTGGCGCATGCCGCCGAAACGCTGATGGGCAAATTTCGCGACGGCATGCCGGTGACCGGCGAAGCGGTCACGCTGATCCTGAACAGCATCGACCGCATCAAGGAAATTCTCGCAGGGCTTGAGGCAACCCAGGCCGAACCCGATGGCACCGATCAGGACCTGATCGTCGAGCTGCATCAAACGGTCGAGCGCGGGATGCAGGCGATGGCCGCGGCGCCCGTTCAGCCCGCGATCGAGCAGGGCACCTTGGTGCCGCAGGTACTGGAGCGGCGATTGCGCCCCGGCGAAGTGTCGCTGGATGAACTGGAGCACGCGTTTCGCGCGACCGCGAGCGAGGTGGCGCCGCCGCCGGCGCCGAAAGCGGCAAAGCCGGCTGCGAAGAAAGCCTTTGCCGAGCCGGAGACCTCCGATGCCGACCGCGTCGCCAACCAGTCGATCCGGGTCAATGTGGATACGCTGGAACACCTGATGACGATGGTGTCGGAGCTGGTTCTGACCCGCAATCAGCTTCTCGAAATCAGCCGCCGCAACGAGGACACCGAATTCAAGGTGCCGCTGCAGCGGTTGTCGAACGTCACCGCCGAGTTGCAGGAAGGCGTCATGAAGACGCGGATGCAGCCGATCGGCAACGCCTGGCAGAAGCTGCCGCGGATCGTGCGCGACCTCTCCGGCGAACTCGGCAAGCAGATCGAACTGGAGATGCACGGCGCCGACACTGAGCTCGACCGCCAGGTGCTCGACCTGATCAAGGATCCCTTGACGCATATGGTGCGCAACTCGGCCGATCACGGGCTGGAGACGCCGGCCGAACGGCTGGCCGCCGGCAAGTCCGAGCAGGGCACCATCCGGCTCTCTGCCTATCATGAGGGCGGCCACATCATCATCTGCATCGCCGACAACGGCCGCGGGATGAATACCGAGCGCATCAAGGCCAAGGCGCTCGCCAACGGTCTGGTCAGCGAGGCCGAACTCGAGAAGATGACGGAAGCGCAGATCCACAAATTCATCTTCGCGCCGGGCTTTTCGACGGCGGCCGCCGTCACCAGCGTATCCGGCCGCGGCGTCGGCATGGACGTGGTGCGCACCAATATCGACCAGATCGGCGGCACCATCGACGTCAAGTCCGTGGCCGGCGAAGGCTCCAGCGTCACCGTCAAGATCCCGCTGACGCTTGCCATCGTCTCGGCGCTGATTGTGGAAGCCGGCGGCGACCGCTTTGCGATCCCCCAACTGGCGGTGGTCGAACTGGTGCGGGCGCGCGCCAACTCCGAACACCGGATCGAGCGCATCAAGGACACTGCGGTATTGCGCCTGCGCAACAAGCTGCTGCCGCTGATGCACCTGAAGAAGCTGCTCAAGATCGGCGACGGCACCTCCACCGATCCGGAGAACGGCTTCATCGTGGTGACGCAGGTCGGCAGCCAGACCTTCGGCATCGTGGTCGACGGCGTGTTCCACACCGAGGAAATCGTGGTCAAGCCGATGTCGACCAAGCTGCGTCACATCGAGATGTTCTCCGGCAGCACCATCCTCGGCGACGGCGCCGTCATCATGATCATCGATCCCAACGGCATTGCGAAAGCGCTCGGGACCTCGGTCGCCGTCAGTCACGAAATCGCCGATGAGAACGCGGCGATGCGCGCCGGCGCCGCCGAACAATTGACCTCGCTGCTGGTGTTCCGCGCCGGCAGCGAACAACCCAAGGCGGTGCCGTTGGGACTGGTGACGCGGCTGGAAGAGATCGCCACCGACAAGATCGAGCTCTCCAACGGCCGCTACATGGTGCAATACCGCGATCGGCTGATGCCGCTGGTGCAGATGAACGGCGTCAGCGTCGGCGCCTCGGATACCCAGCCGATCCTGGTGTTCGCCGATGACGGCCGTTCGATGGGGCTGGTGGTCGACGAGATCATCGACATCGTCGAGGAACGGCTCGACATCGAGGTCGCAGGCACCAGTGACGGCATTCTCGGCTCCGCCGTGATCAAGGGCCAGGCCACCGAAGTGATCGACGTCGGCCACTTCCTCCCGATGGCATTCGCCGACTGGTTCAGCCGCAAGGAGATGCGGCCCTCGCTATCGGCGCAATCGGTGCTGCTGGTCGACGACTCCGCGTTCTTCCGCAACATGCTGGCGCCGGTCCTGAAGGCGGCGGGCTATCGGGTGCGGGTCGCCCCCAGCGCGCAAGAAGGCCTGCTGGCGCTGCGGTCGGGCCAGGCGTTCGACGTGGTGCTGACCGACATCGAAATGCCCGACATGGACGGCTTCGAATTTGCCGAGACCATCCGCGCCGATCAGCACCTGAGCGCGATGCCGATCATCGCATTGTCCTCGATGGTATCGCCGGCGGCGATCGAGCGCGGACGGCTTGCGGGCTTCCACGACTACGTCGCCAAGTTCGACCGTCCCGGCCTGATCGCCGCGCTGAAGGAGCAGACCGCCGAGATCAGCCGGGTGGCGGCATGACGGAGGCCGGCATGACCAGCACGACAGTTCAGGTCCTCGAGGGCGCCGTTTCCGAGTATGTCACCGCGGTGATCGGCGGACAGTTGTTCGGCTTGCCGATCTCGCGCGTGCAGGACGTGTTCATGCCGGAGCGCCTGACCCGGGTGCCGCTGTCGCCGGGGGAGATCGCCGGAGTTCTCAACCTGCGCGGCCGCATCGTCACGGTGGTGGATATGCGCGCGCGTCTCGGTTTGCCGAAAAACGACGCCGGCAGGCCGCCGATGGCGATCGGCGTCGACCTGCGCGGCGAATCCTATGGCCTCCTGATCGATCAGATCGGCGAGGTGCTCAAGCTTGCCGACGACGGCCGCGAGGACAATCCGGTCAACCTCGATCCCCGCATGGCCAGGCTCGCCGGCGGCGTGCATCGGCTCGAAGGTCAGCTGATGGTGGTGCTCGACGTCGACCGCGTTCTCGAAATCATGCCCGACATGCCGGCGGCGGCATGAGGATCGGTCGAACGCTGTGCATTGAAACTGGAAATCGAAACGTTCCTTTCGGGAAGAAGCAGAGGCTAAAATGAAAACATGTCTGGTTGTCGATGACTCAAGCGTCATTCGAAAAGTCGCACGGCGCATCCTGGAAGGCCTGGATTTCCAGATCGTCGAAGCCGAGGACGGCGAGAAGGCGCTCGAGGTCTGCAAGCGCGGCCTGCCCGAAGCGATCCTGCTCGACTGGAACATGCCGATCATGGACGGCTATGAATTCCTCGGCAACCTGCGCCGCATGCCCGGCGGGGACCAGCCCAAGGTAGTGTTCTGCACCACCGAGAACGACGTCGCGCACATCGCGCGCGCGCTTCATGCCGGCGCCAACGAATACATCATGAAGCCGTTCGACAAGGACATCGTCACGGCGAAATTCCAGGAAGTCGGTCTGATCTGACCGTCGTTGCGGGTCGGTCGGCTCGACAGCCGCCGGCGTCGTCGTTGCAATAGTGTGCCGCCTTGAGCCGTGTCCGGTGAGTAATGAGTATTGCGTTGGCAGGTTCTTCCACTTCGAATTCGACGCGGCACGAACCGCTGCGGGTGATGGTGGTCGATGATTCCGCCGTCATCCGCGGATTGATCTCGCGCTGGATCGAAGCCGAGCCGGACATGGTGGTCGCGGCATCGCTGCGCACCGGCCTCGACGCCGTCAACCGGATCGAGCGCGTCGATCCCGATGTCGCCGTGCTCGATATCGAAATGCCGGAACTCGACGGTATTTCCGCGCTGCCGCTGCTGCTGGCAAAGAAACGCAACCTCATCATCATCATGGTCTCGACCCTGACCCGCCGCAACGCCGAGATCAGCTTCAAGGCGCTGTCGCTCGGCGCGGCGGACTACATCCCGAAGCCCGAAAGCACCCGCGAACCGGCCGCCGCCGAAACCTTCCGCCACGATCTCATCCAGAAAATCCGCGACCTCGGCGCCAAGGTCCGCCGTGCCGTCCCGGTCTCATCGAGCCCTCCGCTGGCGCCTGTGCTCGATCGGCCGCGGCAGCCTTCGGTCCGGCCGGCGCTGGCTCCGGTGGCGCATCCGCAACTGCTGCGCCGCGCGTTCGGCACGCAGCCGCCGCGCGCGCTGCTGATCGGCTCGTCGACCGGTGGTCCGCAGGCGCTGATGGCGCTGGTCGCCGAGATCGGCGCCGTGATCGATCGCTTTCCGGTGCTCATCACCCAGCACATGCCGCCCACCTTCACGACGATCCTCGCCGAGCATCTGGCGCGCTCGAGCCAGCGGCCCGTGCACGAAGCCGTTGACGGCGAGCCCGTCAAAGCCGGGCAGGTCTATCTCGCGCCGGGCGGCCGCCACATGCGCGTGGTGCGGCACGGCACCGAGGCGGCGATCGCGCTCGACGACGGACCGCCGGTCAATTTCTGCAGGCCCGCGGTCGACCCCTTGTTCGCCTCCGCGATCGAGGTCTGGCAGGGCGGCATCCTCGCGGTGCTGCTGACCGGCATGGGCTCGGACGGCATGCGCGGAGGCAAGGAAATCGTGGCGGCCGGCGGCAGCGTCATCGCCCAGGACGAAGCCTCCAGCGTGGTGTGGGGGATGCCGGGCGCCGCCGCCAATGCGGGCATTTGCGCGGCCGTTCTGCCGCTTAATCAGATCGCACCGAAACTGGTTCGGTTGTTTTCGGGAGATCGCGCGTGACGCCGCTGGACTACGAGTTTCTGCGCAAGCTGTTGCAGGAGCGCTCCGGACTGGACCTGTCTTCCGACAAGCAATATCTGGTGGAAAGCCGGTTGATCCCGCTGGCCCGCCGGGTCGGCCTGTCCGGAATCACCGAGTTAGTGACCAAAATAAAAGCCGGCTCCGAAGCGCTGACATCCGAGATGGTCGAGGCGATGACCACCAACGAGACGTTCTTTTTCCGCGACAAGGTTCCGTTCGATCATCTGCGGGAGACGATCCTGCCTTCACTGCTGAAGGCGCGTGCCAGCCGCCGCAGCCTGCGGATCTGGTCGGCGGCGTCTTCCACCGGGCAGGAGCCTTACTCGATCGCGATGTGCCTGAAGGAAATCGCACCCGCGCTGGCGGGATGGCGGGTAGAAATTCTCGCGACCGACCTGTCGCACGGCGTGCTCGAAAAGGCCAGGACCGGCATCTTCAGCCAGTTCGAGGTGCAGCGCGGCTTGCCGATCCAGATGCTGGTCAAGCACTTCACGCAAGTCGGCGAGCTATGGCAGCTCAATGCCGATATCCGCGCCATGGTCCAGCACCGGCACCTGAACCTGATGCAGGACTTTTCCCACCTCGGAACCTTCGATGCGATCTTCTGCCGGAACGTCCTGATCTATTTCGACCCGGAGACCAAGGCCGCCATCTTCGATCGCCTCGCCAGGGCCATCGAGCCCGACGGCATGCTGGTGCTGGGTGCTGCCGAATCCGTGGTCGGAATCTCCGACGTCTTCAAGCCCTATCCCGAGCGGCGCGGGCTTTATCGCCCGAACGAGCGCCCGAACGCCGCGCGGCCGGCGCGCGCCGGCGCCGCGGCGGTGCTGAAAGCGGTGGCCGCGCGCTGAAGCAGCCGTGCACCCGCACGCGCTTTGCCGGATTCTGCGCTATACTCGTGATCTGCCCGCGATATCGTCGTTGATCCGGGCAGCGTCGGATCAAATAAAATCACGGGGATGAGCGATGTCCAGGAGCCAGGTTTCACGCCGCGCGCTATTGGCTGCAATCGCCGCCGTGCCGTTCGCCCGCGGCGCCAGCGCGCAAGGCTCCTGGCCGAACCGTCCGGTGTCGGTGATGGTGCCCTATCCGCCGGCCGGCGGCGCCGACACCACCGCACGCATACTCTACGCCAAGGTCAGCACGATTCTGGGCCAGCAGTTCGTCATCGAAAATCGCGGCGGGGCCGGCGGCACCATCGGTGAAGCGCTGGTCGCGAAGGCCGCCCCCGACGGCTACACCGTCCTGCATGACGGCACCGCCTATTCGATCAACGGCGCGCTCTATGCCAACCTTCCGTTCGACTACGGCAGGGATTTCGACCCGGTGGCGCTGGTGTCGCTGGTGCCGAATATCCTGGTGGTGACGCCGTCGGTGCCGGTGAGCACGATGGCCGACGTCATCGCCTATGCCAAAGCAGCACCCGGCGGCATCGACATGGCGTCCTCGGGCAACGGCACGCTGCAGCATCTGTCGCTCGAAATGTTCCGCTTCATGACCGGAGCCAAGGTGAACCACGTGCCCTATCGCGGCGGCGGCGTCGCGCTCAACGATGTCATCGCCGGGCAGGTGAAGTTTTTCTTTTCCAACGGATCGTCGGTGGTCGGCCTGATCCAGGGCGGCAAGCTCAAGGCCATCGCCCACACCGGCAACGGCCGGCTGAAAAGCCTGCCCGATATTCCGCCGGTGTCGGATACGTTGCCCGGCTTCGAGGCCTATGAATGGAACGGCGTGTTCGTGCCGCATGGCACGCCGCCGGAAATCGTGCGCAGCCTCAACGGCGCGATCAACCAGGCGATCGCGGCGCCCGACGTCAAACAGCGCTTCGAGCAGCTCAACATCGACAGCCGGCCGAACACGCCGGACGAATTCCGCGCCTTCGTCGCGGACCAGGTGGAGCGCTGGAGCAAGGTGGTGAAGGAAGCCAACATCAAGATCGGTTGAGCCGGATGGCCTGGCAACCAGCCCGGTCGATGCGAAGCATATCCCTACAGGATGACGTGGGGCAGGAATCGCGAGGTATTGCCGGTGATCGGATTGGCATCCTCGCGAATCGATAGCCCGCACGGCGTGTGGTCGACCAGCCAGCTTCCAAGCACCGGATATTGACCGGAGAAATCCGGCAGCGGTGCAAAGGCCTGGCGAATAAAACCTTCCGCGCCATACGGACCTTCCTGCTCCACGACCGTAACGCCGTCGCGAACCAGCGCGACATTGGCGCCTTCGCGCGAATAAAGCGGCTTGCGCACAAACGACGTACCGAGCCGCGCGGCGTTCGGGTCGTCCTCGAAATAGGCCGGCAACAAATTGGGGTGATCCGGAAACATCTCCCACAGCAGCGGCAGGATGCCCTTGTTGGAAAGGATCGCCTTCCACGGCGGTTCGATCCAGCGCGTCGGCGCCTGGGCAAGCCGCGCGCCGAACGCATCGTGGAACATCCATTCCCAGGGATAGAGCTTGAATGCGAGTTCGATCGCGCGACCGTCGAGATCGACGAAGCGGCCGTCGGCGCTCAATCCGACTTGCTCGATATCGAGCAGGGTGGTTTCGAGGCCGGCCTGCCTTGCGGTGTCCTCGAGATAGGCCAGCGTGCCGGCATCCTCGGTGTTTCCGGTTGTCCCGGTAAGATGAAGGTGGCGTCCGGCGCCAACCTTCTTCCACGCCTCGATCAGGCGCTCGTGGATCGAATTGAACTGGTCGGCATCCGGGGGAATGATGCCCCGCTCGATCGCCTGCTCGAGCCAGGTCCATTGGAACACCGCGGCCTCGAAGATCGAGGTCGGGGTGTCCGCGTTGTATTCCAGCAGTTTGGCATGGCCCTGTCCGTCGAAGCTGAGGTCGAGCCGGCCATAGAGGCTCAGTTCGTCGCGATGCCAGCTCTCGGAGATCAGCGGCCAGAACGCTTGCGGGATCTTCAGCCGGCGCAGGGTGAATTCGTCGTCGACCGCGCGGCCGACCAGTTCAAGGCACATCGCGTCGATTTCACCGGTCGGGATCTCGATCCGGCGTTCGATTTCATCGAGCGTGAAGGCATAACAGGCGCGTTCGTCCCAGTAGCGCTCGCCGTCGATGGTGTGGAAATCGAACCCGCATTGCTCGGCTGTTGCGCGCCAGTCGTCGCGCTCGGGGGCAGGCGATGCGCCGCATCGAGGCCCGCTAGCCGCCGCCGTAAAAATGGCCGCCGCGGTGGAAATACGGCCCGCCGCCGAAGCCGCCATAGGTCACGCCATCGTCATATCCATATGTCGTGCCGCAGGTCGGGATCGGCACGCCGTCCGGCCCGGGAACCAGGATCGGGACATATCCGGGAGGACAATACAGTCGCGGCACAAATCCCATCGATACCGTGCCGACGGCGGCGGTGCCCATCATGGTCAGAACGACGCGGCGCGAACGTTTCATGGTGTGGCCCCGGGCTCTTAGAGGACTGATCTGGAACGACCGATAGTCTCTTACGCCGGAGGCAATCAGGCAAGCGAAAGCGGTCAGTTCACGGCATCGTGCGGCACAAGAGTTCGTCTGTCGGCGCACGCGCCTCGCTAGTTCAATCCACACAAACAAAAACCCCGCCATTTGCGGCGGGGTCCAGTCAGGGAGGAGTGAGCCTACGGGCTCGCACTAAACTTTCGATCAGGCGGGAATGCGCTCTTCGACCTCGTGCGGCTCGCGCAGCACGTAGCCGCGGCCCCACACGGTTTCGATGAAGTTGCGGCCTTCGGAGGCATTCGCCAACTTCTTGCGCAGCTTGCAGATGAAGACGTCGATGATCTTGAGTTCCGGCTCGTCCATACCGCCATAGAGATGGTTGAGGAACATTTCCTTGGTCAGCGTGGTGCCCTTGCGCAAGCTGAGCAGCTCCAGCATCTGGTATTCCTTGCCGGTCAGGTGCACGCGCTGGCCGCCGACCTCGACCGTCTTGGTGTCGAGGTTGACCACGAGATCGCCGGTCTGGATCACCGACTGGGCGTGGCCCTTGGAGCGGCGCACGATCGCATGGATGCGCGCAACCAGTTCGTCCTTGTGGAAGGGCTTGGTCATGTAGTCGTCGGCGCCGACGCCGAGACCCTTGACCTTGTCCTCGATGCCGGCGAGGCCGGAGAGGATCAGAATGGGGGTCTTGATCTTGGATACCCGAAGCTGCTTGAGCACGTCATAGCCGGACATGTCGGGCAGGTTAAGGTCGAGCAGGATAATGTCGTAATCGTAAAGCTTTCCGAGATCGACGCCTTCTTCTCCAAGATCGGTCGTATAGACGTTGAAACTCTCGGATTTGAGCATCAGCTCGATCGACTGCGCGACGGCGCTGTCATCTTCTATCAGCAATACGCGCATGCCAGTCCCCTATAGTCGCCGCTGCGGGCGTCAGGTCGGCCGCACTTGCGGCACTCAAAACGCCTTTCAACAACTGATTCGGATCCTGACGACATATGGTTAACAAAATCTGATTCTGATCCGCAAGCTCTATCCGTGCAATTTTTATCGAATCGCCGTAAGATATTGCGTGGAAGCGAGTTTTTGTATCCGTACTCGTTCAAGTTCCACATTAAGAGGCGGGCCTAACCGACTCTCGCGACTCGTCCTTCCTTCTGAAGGCCGAGCGCTCTCAGTTACCAAAGACAGTGACGTAATGATTAACGATGCGGGTAAACACGAGGTTAAGGGCCGGGCGATAAAGCGCGGAAACTTAAGGTTTTCGCAATGAAAGCGCTCGCCGAGCAGATCAGTGACGTCGACGGCGTCAACATGTATGGCCGCGTCGTCGGCGTGCGCGGCCTGATGGTCGAGATCGCCGGACCCATTCACGCGATGTCGGTCGGCGCCCGCATCGTGATCGAGACCGGCGGCAATCGCTTCATCCCTTCCGAAGTCATCGGCTTCACCGGCAGCAACGCGGTGGTGATGCCGTTCGCCGGCCTCGAAGGTGTGCGGCGCGGATGCCGCGCCGTGATCGCCAACGCCGCAAGCCAGGTGCGGCCGTCGCCGTTGTGGCTCGGCCGGGTGCTCAACGCCATGTGCGAGCCGATCGACGGCAAGGGGCCGTTGCCGCAGGGGCCGTCGCCGATGCCCTATCGCAACTCGCCGCCGCCGGCCCATTCGCGCAAGCGGGTCGGCGCGCCGCTCGATCTCGGGGTGAGGGCGCTCAATACCTTCCTGACCTGCTGCCGCGGCCAGCGGCTCGGCATCTTCGCCGGCTCCGGCGTCGGCAAGTCGGTGCTGTTGTCGATGCTGGCGCGCAACGTCGACGCCGATATCACGGTGATCGGCCTGGTCGGCGAACGCGGCCGCGAGGTGCAGGAATTCCTACAGGACGACCTTGGCGAAGAAGGGCTGGCGCGATCGGTGGTGGTGGTGGCGACCTCGGACGAGCCGGCCTTGATGCGGCGGCAGGCGGCTTATTTGACGCTCGCGATCGCCGAATACTTCCGCGACGATGAAAAGGACGTGCTGTGCCTGATGGATTCGGTCACGCGCTTTGCGATGTCGCAGCGTGAAATCGGCCTGTCGGCCGGCGAGCCGCCGACCGCCAAGGGCTACACGCCTACGGTGTTCACCGAATTGCCGAAGCTCCTGGAGCGCGCCGGGCCGGGCACCGGCGAGGGCACCATCACCGGCATCTTCACCGTGCTGGTGGACGGCGACGACCACAATGAGCCGATCGCGGATGCGGTCAGAGGCATCCTCGACGGCCACGTGGTGATGGAGCGGACCATCGCCGAGCGCGGACGTTTTCCGGCCATCAACGTCCTCAAATCGGTGTCCCGCACCATGCCGAAATCGGCCGATCCGGCCTTCCTGCCGGTCATCACCCGGGGGCGCCAGGTCATGGCAACCTATGCCGACATGGAGGAACTGATCCGACTCGGGGCCTATCGCCCGGGCTCCAGCCCGGAGGTCGATGAGGCGATCCGGCTGCATGAGCCGCTGGAGGCCTTCCTGCGCCAGGCCAAGGAGGAAGTGACCGGTCTCGGCGAAGGTTACCGGCAACTCGAGCAAATCTTGGCCAGCTTGGAAACGGAACGCTAACTTTGTCAGGCCATCATCCGCGCCACACAAGTTGCAGCCGGTGGGGTTCCTGTGAGCCCATTTGGGGAGCCGGTCCCGTCCCGCGTTCAGATCGGGACTTCTGGGGAGTATGAGTCGATGAAGTCACGTGAAACGCTGATCCGCCTGAAGAAGTTTCAGGTCGATGAAAAGCGCCGAAGAGTAGCCCAGATCGAGGGCATGATCGCCGATTTCCAGCGCATGTCGGTCGACCTCGAGCGCGAAATCAATTCCGAGCAGGAGCGCGCCGGGATCAACGATCCGTCGCACTTCGCCTATCCGACCTATGCCAAGGCGGCGATCCAGCGGCGCGAAAACCTGACCCGGTCCGCCGACGAACTGCGCATCCAGCTCGAAGACGCCAAGAGCCTGCTGACCGAGGCTTTCGAGGAACTCAAGAAAGTCGAGCTTCTGGACGAGCGCGACCAGGCCCGCGAGCGCGCCGAAGAGAACGCCCGCGAACAGGCCGATCTCGACAGCATCGGCCTGATGCGCGCGCGCATCGGGGCGGTTGCCTGACGCTTTCCACCTCGCTTGAGACAACAGCATCGACCCGGGCCGCGAGGTCCGGGTTTTTCCTTTGCCGTCCACAGGCCGGCGGCCCCCGACTTGGGGTCCGATTTGCCGCAAGGTATGCTACCACACGTCGGGAATGCCGCTTTGGTATGTACGAAAGCGAATGGGCATCGCGAGCTTTGGGGACGCTGAATGCTGACGCCAGCTGAGCTGGTCTGGCTGATTGCCGCGGTTGCGAAGGGGGATGAGGCCGCTTTTGAGCGGCTCTACGTCGCCACGCGGGCGAAACTCTTTGGCGTGGTTCTGCGTATCTTGCGGCGACAGGATCTCGCCGAGGAGGTCATCCAGGAGGCCTACGTCAAGATCTGGAACAGCGCCGGACAGTTCAATCCCGGCGTGTCGTCGCCGATCACGTGGATGGTGTCGATTGCGCGAAATCGCGCCATCGACGTCGTGCGCAAACGCAGCGAAGTGTCGATCGAGGAGGAGCCGGCGGCGATGGAGGTCGCGGCCGATTCGCCGGATCCGCTGGCGCGCCGGGAGATGACCGAGGAATTGAAGCGGTTGCTGGAGTGCGTCGGCCGGCTCGAGCCCGACCGGCAAAAGCTGGTGCTGCTGGCCTACTACAACGGCTGGAGCCGCGAACAGCTGGCGGCGAAGTTCGAGACGCCGGTCAATACGGTGAAGACGTGGCTGCGCCGCAGCATGATGGATATCCGGGAGTGCCTCGGACTTTAGAAGTGCTCTTTGGGAGTCTCTGGACTTAGATGATGGCCTACAGCGAAGACCATATCGCGCTCGCCGCGGAATATGCCCTCGGCACCCTCGATGCCGGCGAGCGGGCGCAGGTCGAGACCATGATGGCCGTCGACAAGGAGTTCACGGCGATCGTCGAGGCGTGGGAGTTCAAGCTCGCCGCCTTGAACCAGATGGTCGGATCGGTCGAGCCGCGGCCTTACGTCTGGGACAATATCAGGATCGCGGTGGGGCATGCCGAACCGCAGGCGCCGCTGATGTTGCCGAAGGCGCCGCCGGTGGCCGCGCCTGGGGTCATCAGGCCTGCCGCGGCCGTCGAGCCTTCCGCCGATGCTTCCAGTGTCATCCAGATGTCCGGACGGATCAGGCGCTGGCGCAATGTCGCAACGTTCACGAGCGCGCTCGCGGCGGCGCTGGTCGCCATGATCGGAATCCAGGTGCTTGCACCGGGGATGCTTCCCGAGGGCATGCGCCCGGCACCGCGGACGCAGGTGGTCGAGGTCAAGACCCCTTCCGCGCCGACGGCGCCGTCGGCGCAATATGTCGCGGTACTGCAGAAGGATGGCGGCTCGCCCGCGTTCATTCTGACGGTGGACGGCGCGACCAGGAATTTCACCATTCGCAAGGTCGGCGCCACCGCGCCCGATCCCGGCAAGAGCTTTGAGCTTTGGCTGATCTCCGACCGGCTGCCGCAGCCGCGCTCGCTGGGCGTGATCGGCGGCGGCGACTTCACCGCGCGCCCGGTGCTGGCCTCTTACGACGCCGGCATCGTCAACGGGGCGACCTATGCGGTGACGGTGGAGCAGGCCGGAGGATCGCCCAGCGGCAAGCCGACCTCGGCGCCGGTCTATACCGGCAAGCTCATCGAGACCGTGCCGGCGACTGCGCCGAAGTAGAACTCGATCTTTCATTCAGATTTTGCGCGAAAGCGTTCGCAGCGCACGCAACTCTGCTCTCTCCCCCCTTGTGGGGGAGAGCTGGAGAGAGGGGTAAGCCGCGGGTTCGGTGCTTGTGGCTTACCCCTCTCCCTAACCCTCCCCCCACAAGGGGGAGGGACGAGATTTCGGTCGGCACAAAAAGAAAACGCCCGTGGGGGGCGGGCGTTTTCGGTCGTCAACTTGGGGTAGTTGGGGTCTTCTATTATCCACGTGGCGACTTTGGGGGGCTGTTAAAGAGCCGCGTGAATTCACAAAACTTTTAGCGGACAACCATCATGTCCGAACTGGTGATCGTTACCGGCTTGCCGGCCTTGATGACGCGTGCAGTCTGGGTATAGCCGTCGTCCGAATTGATGCGCGCCGAGATGCCGAAGCCAGCCACCGCGATACCCGCAACGAGCGCCACGACCACGATCTTGAGATGGGTCGAGCGATCTGCGCTGTAGATCGAATGGTTCATGGAAGCCTCCTGCCGCCTTCCTGCCCCTTAGCGGATTTGTCTGTTCCATCCGCCGGCAGGTTCAACATCTCATGGCTAGAAACGTAGGGATTCGGGTTTCGGTCCATCAGAGGCGATCACAAGGCGGTGAAAAGACTTGAACGGCCGCGATCAGGGGTGCGCTGCCCAGCCTTCGGTATGACAGATAAGCAAGTAACCACAGCAGGTTATGCTTCGGGAACATCCCGCAACGCAAACGGGGCGCGAATTGGCACCGGCCAAAAAACCATTTGCGTGTGGCCGAAAAGCCCCTTGCGCCATCCTGATTTGCCGCCCGGGGCGACCGCCATGATTATTTTTCCGAATTTCAGAATTTAACTTGACCGAATCGGATTTTCGGAATATTGAGGTGGCGTCCCGTTCCTTCCAAGGGGGCGGCTCGCGATCGTCACGGACGCGGAACGGGATGCGGTGGACGCGGATGGCGCTTTGACGAACGCGCTTGAGGCGGACGGCGAAGTCGTGTGGTCCTGACACCCCGACGCTGGTGTCAAGTCGGCGGAGTTATCCGCCGATGACGGTGGCAACAAAGCCCGGTCACCGGGGAGAGCGCGAAATAAGCCGTAAAACCATTGTGCGGGGAATGCCGGGTGATTTCCGGTGTGACCGTGGTGACTTTGCTGGCATGGCTTGT
>NZ_SSMW01000025.1 GCF_004799405.1 Bradyrhizobium sp. | reverse complement strand
GATCAATTCGCGACCAACCTCGGGGCCGTGATCTACGGCCTCTTCGGAATCTATCTTTGCTTTTTGTCACTGCGTAAATTCCACGATGACGGCATCAGCGCCATCGCCACCATTGCTTTCGTGCTCTGCTCGAACCTGCCCTATTACATCATTGTTCATGCGTCGATGTCGCATGCGGTGGCGTTTTTCTGCGTCGCATTGAGCACATTGGCGTTCGTCGGGCTTCTCCAGGACGAAGGGTCCTTCGTTCTGTTTGGGATAGCTTCCGGCTTCGCCCTACTATGTCGTCCGCAACTCGCTCCGGTCATAGCGCTGCTCTTCGTGGCGCTGTTCTGGCGACGGCGAAACGATTTCGGCCGACTGGTGGGATCGGGAGTCCTGTGCAGCACGATCGCTGTCTTGCAGTTGCTGGTCTGGAAGGTTGTCAACGGCAGTTTCCTGATGGTGCCGCAGGGAGATGATTTCCTTCAGCCGCTGCACCCGCATCTGGTGGCGGTGCTGTTCTCGCTGAAGCATGGCTTTATAACGTGGACCCCGTTCGTCGCCTTCGGTGTCATCGGCCTGGTTTTTGGCGCGATGGGCAGAGGTGACCGCGTGCTTTACTTGACGTTTTTGCTCGCGTTCGCCTCGCAGGTCTACATCAACTCGATCGCCCTGGACTGGTGGTCAGGCAACTCCTTCGGTTACCGCCGATTGATCGAGGTTTATCCGCTGCTGATGTTTGGTGTGGCCTGGCTGATGGCGACGGGCCGAAAAAGCCTGGTTGTGTTGTCGGGGGCAGCGATCATCTGCGCGGTGTTCAACGCATTGTTTTTTGTGCAATACCGCTTTTGTTATATTCCGCGCGGAGAACCGATCACGGTCAGACAACTTCTCGTCGACAAACTTTTTCTTTTCCGGCTGGACCGGCCGTACTGCGATCGTTCTGGTGCTGACGAAGCGGGACAAAAAAGCTGAGGGCCCGGCTATTCGCGGAGCTGGTTTGCCGGTGTGACTAACGTCACAGTCCGAACGCGATCCTTGGGGCATGGTCCGGGCATGAACAGCGCGCCGCGACCAGCGGCTAACCCCGGGAGCCCACCATGACCGCATCTTTCACCAGAACGATTCGCCAGGCTGGTTTGGTACTGGCTTTCGCGGTTTCCTTCTCCGCGCTGTCGACCCAGAGCTTCGCCTTCAGTGCCGAGGCGCAGCAAATGTGCACCGGCGACGCGTTTCGCCTGTGCAGCTCGGAAATTCCCAACATTCCGAAGATCACCGCCTGCATGGTCAAGAACCGCGCCAACCTGAGCACCGGCTGCAGGGCGGTGATGGACCACGATCTGGCTCAGAAATCCAGCAAGGTGGCTTCCAACTAATCCGGTTCGGATGGCTTTTTGGCACGCTACTCCGAAACCGTCTGCACCACCGAGCTGACCGGACGCAGGCTGGTGACCGGCACTTTCATGTCCTTGACCAGCGCGTCGTCATATTCGGCCAAGGTCTGCAGCGGCATCCTGGCTTTCATCTGCACGACCTTGTAGCCACCGGCCTTCAATCGCCGAAGCAAAGTGGGCAACGCTTCGCCGGTGTGCTTCTGGAAATCGTGCATCAGGATGATGCCCTTGCCGGCCTTGTCGATCTTGGTCATCACGGTGTTGATGATCTGGGTGGCGTCCTTGGCCCGGAAATCGAAGGAGTCGACGTCGCAGGAAAACATCGCGATGTTGCGCGAGCCGAGATAGGCCATCGCCGCCGGGCCATGCTGCAGCTCCGGGAAACGAAAGAACGGCGCCGGCGCAGCCCCAAGGGCCATCTTGACGGCGCTGTAGCCCTTCTCGATCTCGTCCTTGGCTTGCTGGTCGGTGATTTTCTTGCTGTTGAGATTCGCGTGTGACCAGGTGTGTGCGCCGACGGTGTGCCCTGCCGCGGCCACCTGCCTCAGGATTTCGGGATGATAGGTGGCGTGCTTGCCGATCGGGAAAAACACCGCCTTGGTGCATTCGTCGGCCAGCGCCTTGAGCACGGCGGGCGTGTTGACCGGCCACGGCCCGTCATCGAATGTCAGCACGACTTCCTTGTCGGTCAGGAAATCCAGTTGCTTGAAATGTTCGAAACCGAACCCCGGGCCGCCGGTGGTGTCGATCTCGACGACGCGGCTGACGCCGAGCGCGTCGGGATTGGCGCAGGTGGTTTTCGGCTGCACCGGCGCAACCGCGCGCCGGTCCGGAATGGCGGCGGTGACCTCGACATCCTGGCGCGCCGGAACCGGCTTGGCGGCGGGGGTGTTAAGAAGTTTCTCGGCCTGGCGGGCGCTGACGGTCAGCGGCGGGGCCATATCGGCACGCGGCGAAGCGGTCCAGAACCATACGGCTGCGATCGCCACGGCCGAAACCACACTCGCCAGCATCAGGCCTGCCGCATTGCGCATCGTTAGTTCCCCTGTTCCACACCGGCATCCCGGCTGGGGGGCCATTTATGCGAAACAGGTGTTAACGTCGCACCAACGCGGCCCCGGTTGACGGATTAATCTTGGCCGCAGCCGGCCATTCAGGCCCGAACGTTGCGTATTTCAAAGTGTCGCACGCATTAAAATGCCGTTGCGGCGCCGGTTTGGGCACATTAGAACGCGGAGAAGATCATGACTGGCAGGCGTCACATTATGGCCCGATTTCTTTTCGTCATCCCGTTTGTGCTGCTGGTCTCGGCGGCGTCGGCGCAAAGCGGACGGCCGGACCCCGGATGCGCCCGTGACGTCAGCCGTCATTGCCGTTCGGTGATGAATGACGGCGATATGGCCGTTCTGGCGTGCCTCAAGCAGAATCGCGCCCGACTGAGCCGGGCCTGCGAGAAAGTCCTGACCGAACACGGGCAATAACGCGCCGTCATTCAGTTTGAGGCATCGTGGAATGACGCAGGCGAGCGCTAGGTACTGCCGCCCGCCGCCGCTGACGTGACCGGCAGCACCTCGTTCGGGGCGCGGTCCGGCGTGTCTTCCTTCCAGCGCACCGATCCGAACGGCCGTTCCAGCATGCGGCGGACGCGCACCGGATCGGGGCCGAGATGAAAGTTCATCGCGCGCTGATGCAGCGCGCGTTCGGATTGGGTCGAGCGATTGCGCTGGCGCAGATAATCGAGCCAGGTCGGGCAGTGATAGCGCTCGGTCCACAATTCGGGATCGGCGATGTCGCGCGCGATCGACCAGCCGTAGGCGCCGTTGCGCTGCCGGCTGAGTTGCACTTCCTGCATCACGCCATGGAAGGCGCGGGCGTTGTCCTGATCGACCCGGTATTCGATCTCCACTACCAGCGGCCCGCTGCGGCCGGTCAGCGACAGCCGCACCTCGGGATCGGCGAGCACTTCGGCGGCTTCATTGCGCGCGCCGACCGGCGGCATCCGCAGCCACAGGCCGAGCAGCGGCGAGACAAACATCAGCGCGGCGGAAACCAGCAGCGCGGTTTCGACCCCGGCCGCATCGGTCAGGCGGCCCCAACCCCAGCTTCCGATCGCAATGCCGCCGGCGATGGAAGCCTGGAATGCCGCCAGCGAGCGGCCCGCGACCCAGCGCGGCGCCGAAAGCTGCACACCGATGTTGAATAACGCGACCGCAAGCATCCACACCGCGCCCGCCACCACCAGCGCCGCCGCGGTCAGCACCGGTTCCCTGCTCAACGCGACCGCCGCGATGGCGCCCGCCATCGACAGCGCGCAGGCGCGGATGGCGGCCTCGCCGCTCATCCGTTTGCGCACTTCGGCGATGTTGAGCGCGCCGATCACCGCGCCCACGCCGAAGGCGCCAAGCATGATGCCGTAGGTTTGCGCGCCGCCATGCAACAGGTCGCGGGTGACCAGCGGCATCAGCGCCGATACCGAACCGCCGATCACGCCCGTCACCAGCGTGCGCATCAGCACGACGCGGATCGACGGCGAATTGGCGATGTAGCGCACGCCCGACACGATGGCGCGGTTGAGGCGCTCGCGGGGCAGCCGCGACGGCTCGCTGGTGCGGCGCCAAAGAAACAGCACGATCAACAGCGGAATATAGAGCACGGCATTGGCGGCAAAGGCCGCCACCGCGCCGGCGGTGGCGACCACGATGCCGCCGATCGCGGGACCGAAACTTCGCGCGATGTTGTAGCTGATGCCGTTGAGCGCGACCGCGGACGGCAATGTTTCGGTCGGCACCTGCTCGCTGACCGAGGATTGCCATGCGGGGCCGAACAGCGCCATGCCGCTGCCGACCACGAAGCAGAACGCCAGCAGGATTTGCGGGGTGACGAGGTCAAGCCACGCCAGGACCGACAGGCATGTCGCGCCTGACAGCGCGATCGACAACGAGATCAGCGCGACGATGCGCCGGTCATACATGTCGGCGATGGCGCCGGCCGGCATCGAGATCAGCATCACCGGCAGCATCAGGGCGGTCTGCACCAGCGCCACCTTGTCGGCGGACGATGTCATCTGGGTCATCGACCAGGCGGCGCCGACACCCTGAATCAGCAGGCCAAGGTTGGACAGCAGGCTGGCCAGCCAGATGCGCCGGAACGCCGAATGCCGCAGCGGGGCGGTGACGTGGTCGGCAGCAAATCTCGAGCGTTTCGGCTGTTCCGTCATGGCCTGTTCCGTATCGACCGGCCATGGCCGGGCTTGATTCCCGCACATCCAAGTGATGCCTGCGAAAGTCCTTGGCTGTCCAGTGGTTAGGCCGCTATCGGCGGTGCCGCAAGGCGCTTAAGATGCTGAAAAATAACGAAAGGGTCATAAAATGAACCTGTCGCGGCGGACGTTGTTGAAAGGTGCTGGAGCGCTGCCTTTGGCGGTCCATAACTTCGGATTTGCGGCCTTCGCGCAAACGGTTCCGGCCGCACCGGCTGCTGCGGAAGTTCCCGCCATCCTGTTCGTGCACGGCAATGGCGATCACGCCGCCCTGTGGATGACGACGCTGTGGCGGATGGAATCCAATGGCATCCCGCGCGAGCGGATGCTGGCGATCAATTTCACCGATCCTTTGGCGCGTAGCGACGACAGCAAGGCCGAGCCGAACAGATCCTCGACCGAAGACCAGCGTCGCGAACTCGGCGACGCCATCCAGGAATTGAAGCGCCGCACCGGCTCGCCGCGCCTAGCCCTGGTCGGCAATTCGAGCGGCGGCTATCCGATTCGCAACTACATCAAGAACGGCGGCGGCGCCGATGTCAGTCATGCCGTGCTGTGCGGCGTGCCCAACCACGGCGCGTTCGACTGGGACGATAATCCCGGCAGCGAATTCAACGGCCGCGGCCCTTTCCTGCGCGGGCTCAACGCAGGCGACAGTGAAGTAACGCCGGATACGTCGTTCCTGACCTTGCGAAGCGAGAACATCGACAAATATGCCCAGCCCGACGGCCGCGTTCTCGGCAAGCCCGGCATCCCAACCGGAATCGGTTTCGACGGACCGGCGCTGAAGGGCGCCACCAATCTCGTGCTCGGCGCCGTCGACCATCGCGAGACGGCGTATTCGCCGCGCGCGTTCCGCGAGATCTATAAATTCATCGCCGGGCGCGAACCGGAGCGGATCGCGATCGTGCCGGAAACGACGGTCAGGCTGAGCGGTCTTGTGACGGGCACGCCGGGCGGGGTTCAAACCAACCGACCGGTGGCGGGCGCAACGGTGGAGGTGTATCGCGTATCGCCGGATACCGGCGAGCGCATCGGCGCCGACCCCTTTCATGCCTCGAAGACCGGCGCTGATGGACGCTGGGGTCCGCTCGCGGCCGATCCATCCTGGTATCTCGAGATCGTGCTGACATCGACGGGTTCGACCACCACGCATTTCTACCGTTCGCCGTTCCCGCGCTCGTCCGATATCGTGCATCTGCGCGCCGCGCGCCCGTTGGGACCGGCCGATGCGGACGCCGGCGCGATCGTCTTGATGTCGCGGACGCGGGGATATTTCGGCCTGCCGCGCGATGTGGTGCTGTTCGACGGCAAGGAGCCGGCCGATGTGAAGACCGGCGTCCCGGTCGACTCGGTCAGCACGCTGCGGCTTTCAGCCGCGGAGGTCGGGCGCCCCGTTGCGGCATTGTTCAATCTGGAACGAATTGTCGCACGGGCGTGGCCGGCCTCGGAAAACCGAATTGCGATCGCCGAGCTAAATGACTAGCTGTATGCCCAGCCGCAGCCTATCGGATGTCAAGTCGCGAGGCCGAATGTGAGCATAGCCGAAGCCTGGGACGTGCCCTCCCCCGCGCATCCGCCGCTGGTGCCGCCCAGTCCGCCCCGCGCCTCCCTCACCATGACCGCCTTCGGCCGGATGGCGGCGATGCGCAGGAGCATGATCGATACCTGGGGGCCGCGCGCCTATGAAGAGGACATCATCAGGGGCCGCTTCCTGGGGCGCAGCAGTTTTATTCTCAACACCCCCGACACGATCCGCCATATCCTGGTCGATAATTACGAGAACTACACGCGAACGCCGGCCGGCATCCGGGTGCTGCGTCCGGTGCTTGGCGAAGGCCTGCTGATATCGGAGGGCCGGGCGTGGAAATACCAGCGCCGGACGCTGGCGCCGGCCTTCACGCCGCGGGCGGTCATGACGCTCGTTCCGCACATGATCGCCGCGACCGATCAGACCATTGCCAAGCTTCGGGCGATCAGCGCCGGCCCGGTCGATCTGCGCGAGGCGATGCAGCGGATGACGCTGGAGATTGCCGGGCGCACCATGTTCTCGTTCGGAATGGATCGTCACGGTGCGGCGCTGCGCGGCTTCGTGATGGAATATGGCGCGCGATTGGCGCGGCCGCATTTTCTCGATCTGCTGTTGCCGCTGGGATGGCCGAGCCCGCAGGATTTCTCCCGCGCCCGGTTCCGGAAACGATGGACAAGCTTCGTGGCGATGCTGATGGCGGAACGTCGCGCCGCCGGCAAGAACGAAGGCGCGCCGCCGCGCGATCTGTTCGACCTGATGGGTGCGGCGCGCGATCCCGAAACCAACGAGGCCTTTACCGACGCGCAGCTGGGCGATCAGGTCGCGACGATGATACTCGCCGGCCACGAGACCACCGGCACCGCGCTGTTCTGGGCGCTGTATCTGCTCGCGCTCGACCCGGCGACCCAGGACAAACTGGCCGCCGAGGCGCAAGGCGCCGCCGATGTCCTCGATCTCGAGCGCCTGAAATTTACCCGCGCCGTGGTCGACGAAACGATGCGGCTCTATCCGCCGGCGTTCCTGATCGCGCGCGCCGCTGCAGGGGCCGACACCATCGCGGGCATGCCGGTCAAAAAGCACGATGTGATGCTGATTGCGCCGTGGCTGCTGCACCGGCACGAGAAACTCTGGCGCGATTCGAACGCCTTCGTCCCGTCCCGCTTCATGCCGGGGGCACCGCCGCCGGATCGTTTCGCCTATTTGCCGTTCGGCGTCGGTCCGCGGATCTGTATCGGCGCGCATTTCGCGCTGGTGGAAGCCACACTGGCATTGGCCAGGATCATTGCCGCATTCCGGGTCGAAATGCTCGACAAGGAGCCGGTGATGCCGATCGGCGTGGTCACCACCCAGCCGGATCGCTCGCCAATGTTTCGCATCACGCCGCGTTGACGGCCCATTGCCTGGGCGCTGCGGCGATCCCATTTAAGGCTGCGGCATGAGCGACATCCAGGCCCAGTTTTCGGTGCTGAAACAGACCGCCGACCCCGCGGTGGCCGATGCGATTGCGCGGCTGGTCGAAGCGGGTGCTGATCACGAGCTCAACCGGATCAACGCGCTGGATTTTTCCAGGCGAACCGGGCTCGACGAAGAGCGGGTGATCTCGGGCTTTCTTCATGCCTCGCGGCTCGGCCTGTTCGACCTGACTTGGAACGTACTGTGCCCCGGCTGCAGCGGCGTGCTCGACGCCCACTCGACCCTGAAATCGCTGCGTCACGACGACTATCATTGCGGCCTGTGCGCCTGCGGCTACGAGGCTTCCGTCGACGAGCAGGTCGAGGTCGCCTTTACCGTCAGTCCGAGGGTCCGGCGGATCGCGGCGCATGACCCCAACACGCTGCCGCTCTGGGAATATTTCAAGCAGATCTTCTGGAGTTCCGGCGTCGATTTCAACGAGGAATCCTTCGCCGCACTTACCAATGACGTGGTGCTGGATGCGCTTGAACTGCCGTCCGGCGACAAGGCGGTGCTGTCGCTGCAACTGCCGCCGCAGTTCATCATCGTGTTCGAGCCGGTGACGCATGCCGCCCAGTTCATCGACGTCCAGGGCGAGCCGACCAAGGAGCGTCAGCAATTGTCGCTGATCTACAACAGGATCCAGGCGCCGGCAGGCACCACAACCTTGCGTCCCGGACCGCTGCGGCTGTCGCTCGACAACCAGACCGATGTCCGGGTGCTGCCGTCGGTCTTCATCGCCGCCGACGCGCTGCATCACCTGATCGGCAAGCGCAAGCCGTTCCTCACCGCCAAGCGGATGCTGACCAACCAGACCTTTCGCGATGTCTACAAGGCCGACAATCTCAACATCGACCAGCGGCTGAAGATCACGTCGCTGACCTTCCTCTTCACCGACCTCAAGGGTTCGACCGCGCTGTACGAGCGGGTCGGCGATCTCGCCGCCTTCGACCTGGTGCGCGCGCACTTCCACGCATTGCTCGAAATCATCTCTTCGGAGAAAGGTGCCGTGGTGAAGACGATCGGCGACGCCGTGATGGCGACCTTCATCCGGCCCGAACACGCGCTTGCCGCCGGGCTTCGGATGCGCGCGGCGATGGACGCGCTCAATGCCGAACGCGGCACCGACGATCTTGTGGTCAAGATCGGCATTCACGAAGGCCCCTGCCTTGCCGTCATGCTCAACGAGCGGCAGGATTATTTCGGCCAGACCGTCAACATCGCAGCCCGGGTCCAGGGCCTGTCGACGTCGCAGTCGATCCACATCACCGGGCCGGTGATCGACGCGCCCGCGGTGGCCGCTATCCTCGACAAGGCGGCCATTGCGCCGATTCAAAAACAGGCGGCGCTACGCGGCATTGCCGACAAGATCATGGTCTATGAAATTCCCTGACCGCGAGATTGCCAAACCGTAATGCGCAAGCTGGGAACCGGCCTGGATTGCGCGTGTTGAGTTTCCGTCCCATATACCCGCCAAGAAGCTTCACGCTATTTCAGGCTAGAGAACGATGCTGGACGGACTGCGCCAATTCATCGCCGAGGTTATTTCGCCCGCCGCGCACGAGCAGCGGTCGTTTGACGATGCCGGATACCGCCTGGCGGCGACGGCATTGCTGATTCACGTCATCTCGCTCGACGGCGAACCCTCCGGCATCGAAAAGCGCAAGCTTCACGGCCTGCTCGAAACCAGTTTCGGTCTCGATCCCGGCGCGGCGGACAGACTGATCGCGTCCGCGACTTTGGCCGAGGGTGAGGCGGTCGATCTCTATCATTTCACCAGCGTCATCATGCGCTCGGTGGATGAGGACGGCCGGCGCCGCATCGTCGAAATGATGTGGGAGCTGGTTTATGCCGACGGCAAGGTCAGCGAGTTCGAGGACAATGTCGTCTGGCGCGCGGCGGAGTTACTGGCCGTGTCCTCGCGCGACCGGATCGACCTCAAGCATCGTGTTGCCGCCAGGCAATCCGGGCCGGCCGCAGGCAGCTCGGACAGCGCGGACGCGACAATATGACCCGCTTCGGCCGGGCGCCTGACGCGCCAAGCGCGCGGTACCGGACATGACGAAATTTTAATGCGCCCCAAAATCGGTCACCGGCGCGCGATCAGGCCCCAAATGTTGCTATTCAATTCCAAAGGGCTGTGCGCGGAGCACGCCGCTATGCTTCTGGATGACTTGCCTCCCGCCTAGGGCCTATGCTCTCGTTGGAATGTTGGCCGATACCTGCAATTTTAATTTTCAGAGCATTTAAACCGTGACCGATCGTGTGACGCTTATTACCGGTGCTTCAGCGGGAATAGGCACCGAGTTGGCGCGGGTTTTCGCCGGCAACGGTCACCGCGTCGCGCTGGTCGCGCGCCGGGCCGACCGCCTGACCGCGCTGGCGAGCGAAATCGTGGCCGGTGGCGGCGCCGCGCCGATCGTCATTCCGTGCGACCTCGAACAATCCGACGCCGGGGACGAAATCGCCGCGGCCCTGACCGGCGAAGGCGTGGAAATCGAATACGTCGTCAACAATGCCGGCTTCGGTTTGTTCGGTGACGCGATCGAGCTCGACCGCGCCGGGCAGCTCGGCATCATCGCCGTCAACATCCGCACCATGACTGATTTATCGTTGCGGTTTTCCGATCAGTTGATCCGCAATCGCGGCGGCATCCTCAATGTCAGTTCGATTGCCGGCTTTCTGCCGGGACCCGGGATGGCGGTGTATTATGCGTCCAAGGCCTATGTGCTGTCGTTCACCGAAGCGCTGCGCGCGGAACTCGCGCCGCACGGCGTGCGGGTGACCGCGTTATGTCCTGGCCCGGTGCCGTCAGAGTTCCAGGCGCGTGCCGGTTTCAAGCCGGGATTTGATTCCGCGATCCTGAACGTCTCCGCCGCCGATGTCGCACAGGCGGGCTATCGCGGGTTGATGGCCAACAAGCGCGCGGTGCTGCCCGGCCTCGGCATCAAGATCGTGCCGTTCCTGCTTCGGCTGTTTCCGCGCTGGTTTATCCTGGCGGCAGTCAGCGGTTTTCAGCGGCGAAGACGCGGATAGAAGCCTCGAAAGCCCGGTTTTTGGCCCGCGGCTTGCTTTCAACTCATACGAAATTAACAACCGTTTCGGTATGATTCGGGCTTGGTCGCCGCCAAAAGAACATCGATGTCGCTTCAATCGGGCAAAACTGACGCCGAAACCGTCCGCCGCTTCCCCCACGGGGAACCGGCTGCCTCCGCCGCACCTTCAAACCCCGAACCGCTGCTGCCGGTCCTGATTGTCCTGCACCAGGAGACCTCGACACCGGGCCGCATCGGCAATGCGTTGCGGGCGCTCGGCTACCGGCTGGATATCAGGCGTCCGCGCTTCGGCGATGGCTTGCCGGAAACGCTGGACGGCCACGCCGGTGCGGTGATTTTCGGCGGCCCGATGAGCGCCAACGATCCGGACGATTTCGTCCGCCGGGAGATCGACTGGATCGCCGTCCCGCTGCGGGAGCAGCGGCCGTTTCTGGGAATTTGCCTGGGCGCGCAGATGCTCGCCAGGCAGCTCGGCGCGCGGGTGGCGCCGCATCCGCAAGGCCGTGCGCAGATGGGTTACTACCCGATCCGGCCCACGGCCGCAGGACTGGCGATCTGCCCGCACTGGCCGGATCATGTCTATCACTGGCACCGCGAGGGATTCGAACTTGCGGCCGGCGCCGAATTGCTGGCGGAAGGCAGCGACTTTCCGGTCGAAGCGTTTCGCGTCGAGCATTCGTTCGGCTTTCAGTTTCATCCCGATGTGACCTACGCGATGATGCATCGCTGGACCACGCGCGGCCATGCGCGCCTCGAATTGCCGGGTGCGCGGCCCCGTCATCACCACTTCGCCGATCGCGCGGTGCATGACGTGACCGAGCGCGCATGGCTGAAGGAGTTTCTTGACGGCTGGCTCGCCCGGGTACCGCGGACGGTGATGTCGGAAGCCGCGGAATAGCGCTCAAGGCGCAGCCGCAGCAGCGGCTCTCAGCGCCTTTTCAAAATTGCGGATATGATAGTGTCGGTCCAACGAGCCTGCGGCCAGCAGGCAATGGGGATGGCGACATGACCGGCGACCAATTCGCAGCTCTGCTCAACGACTTCACGCTGTCGGCCGAATCCGGCGACGGCGCACGTTTCGCGCGCCATTTCACCGAGGACGCAATTTACCACGACTACATCTACGGTGCGCATAAAGGTCGCGCCGATATCGCACATATGATGCAGGACCTGTTTCATCGCGACGCCGCGGATTATCGCTGGGAGATGTTCGATCCGGTATTTGACGGCGCGAAAGGCTATGCATGGTCGCTGTCGAGCTTCACCTCGAAAATTCCGCAGTTCGAAGGCCGATACGTCGTGATTGACGGCATCAGCCGTTTCCTCGTGCGCGACGGCCTGATCGCCGAATACCGCGAATCCGTCAACGGCGGCGTTGCGATGGCGCAGCTCGGGGTCGCACCCGATCGGATGAACAAGGTATTCAAGCGCTGGACCGGGTGGCTCAAGGAAAGGCCGGAAACCTCGGCTTATCTGGCGCGGCCAAAGGGCTCGCGCGCCAGGACGGACGTCTGAAAGCATCGAAACAAAGCGCGTCGTTGCGAAAGCCAGCGAGCAGAGGGAGATCGCCGTGACCTACCAGCATATTCTCTACGAGGTGAACGACAAGATCGCGACCATCACGCTGAACCGGCCCGACCGGATGAACGCATGGACGCCGATCATGGAGCGCGACGTGCGCTTCGCCATGGAAGCTGCGGCCGCGGATGATGGCGTGCTGGTTATCGTGCTCACGGGCGCCGGGCGGGCGTTCTGCGCCGGAGCGGACATGGACGCGCTGAAGGGGCTCGATCCCAACGACATCAGGCGCGCCGAAAGCGTGCCGCCGTTCGACATGAACCGGCGGCCGGACTGGCAGACCCGCTACGGGTACTATCCCTCGATCCCGAAGCCCGTGATCGGCATGCTGAACGGCGCCACCGCCGGCATCGGGCTGGTCCACGCGCTGTATTGCGATCTTCGTTTCGCCGCCGACAACACCGTTTTCACCACCTCGTTTTCGCGGCGCGGGCTGATCGCCGAGCATGGCATCAGCTGGATGCTGCCACGCATCGTCGGTCATGCCAACGCGCTCGATCTGTTGATGTCGGCGCGCCGGGTCCAGAGCGACGAGGCGCTGCGCATCGGCCTTGTCAACCGGCTCTACCCGCCCGATCAGCTGCGCGAGCAGACCTATGCTTACGCGCGCGATCTCGCCGATATGGTCTCGCCGAGCGCGATCGCCGTGATCAAGCGGCAGCTTTACGACGTGCCGTTCCAGACCTTGGCCGAAGCCACCATCGACGCCAACCGGGAAATGGTGGTGGCGCTGCGCGGCAGCGATTTCCGCGAAGGGGTGGCGAGTTTTATCGAGAAACGGCCGCCGAGGTTTACGGGGAAGTGAGATGCGCACAACGTCCTGCAGCCCGTCTTCGCCTGCGGGCTATGCCGGGGCAGCCTTCACTCACTTCGCTGAGATAGACCTTTCAGGCTTGCCCAACCGAAGCTCGCGAAGCGAGCGAAGGCTGGTGGAGCCAGGCGGGATCGAACCGCCGACCTCGTCATTGCGAACGACGCGCTCTCCCAGCTGAGCTATGGCCCCATCGCGGCCGCCTGAACTGATTGGCGGCCGGCAATCGGCGCCATTTACCGTCCGCGCCAAGGCCAAGTCAAGAACGGCGAAATCGCGGTTTTTCCGCGGGATTTGCCGGGAACTTCCCTTGTTTGCGAGAGGGGGAACCGATATTTAGCAGGGGGTCGAATCCGCGACCGAACCCCGCGAGTAAGCCAGCCATGCGTGCCGTTCTCGACATCATTCTCATCGTTCTCGATCTCTATATCTGGCTGCTGATCGCCTCGGCGATCCTGTCCTGGCTGATCGCTTTCAATGTCGTCAATACCCGCAACCAGTTCGTGGCGTCGGTGGCGGAGTTCCTGTACCGGATCACCGAACCGCTGCTGGCGCCGATCCGCTCTTTCATGCCGAATCTCGGCGGGCTCGATATTTCGCCGATCATCCTGATCCTGATCATCATGTTCATCCAGCGGGTGATCACCTACTACATCTATCCCAGCGTATTCTGATCGCGTGCGCGGTGGATCCCTGGCGCTATTCCACGGCAGGTATCAGTGTCGCATTGCGGGTGACGCCGCGCGGCGGCCGCGACGACATTGACGGGATCGAGACGCTCGCCAATGGCCGCAGCGTGGTCAAGGTGCGGGTTCGCGCCGTCGCCGAGGGTGGCGAGGCCAATCGCGCGGTGATCGAGTTGCTGGTGAAAGCACTGGGTGTGCCCAAGGCCAATGTCCGGGTGCTGTCGGGGACAACATCGCGCATCAAGCAGATTGCCGTCGACGGCGATCCCGCAAAACTCGGCGACGCCTTGCGGCGGGCGACCGCCGCCAGACCCGCCACGATAAAGGAATAGCGATGACGGCGCGGATCATCGATGGAAAGCTCATTGCCGCCGAGCTTCGCGGCCGCGTTGCCGATGAGGTGGCGCGGGTGCGGCGCGAACACGGCATCACGCCGGGACTCGCGGTGGTGCTGGTCGGCAGCGATCCCGCCAGCGAGGTCTATGTCCGCAGCAAGCACAAACAGACCCAGGCCGCCGGCATGGCGTCGTTCGAATACAAATTGCCGGCCGACGTCGCCCAGCATGACCTGCAGGCGCTGATCGGAGAGCTCAATCGCGATTCGCACGTGCACGGCATCCTGGTGCAATTGCCGCTGCCGAAGTCGCTTCATGCCGAAACCATCATCAACGCCATCGATCCCGCCAAGGACGTCGACGGCCTGCATCCGCACAACGCCGGACGGCTTGCCGGCGGATCGGCCGCGTTGTCGCCGTGCACGCCGCTGGGATGCATCATTCTGACCAAGACCGTGCATCCGTCGCTGGAAGGTATGAACGCCATCGTGATCGGCCGCTCCAATCTGGTCGGCCGTCCCCTGGTGCAGTTGCTGCTCAACGAGCACGCCACGGTGACCATCGCGCATTCGCGCTCGCGCCACCTCAAGCAACTCTGCGCGCAGGCCGATCTCGTCTATGCCGCGGTCGGCAAGCCCGAAATGGTGCGCGGCGACTGGATCAAGCCGGGCGCCACGGTGATCGATGTCGGCATCAACCGGTTATCGGGTCCCGACGGCAAAACGCGCCTCGTCGGCGACGTCGCTTTCGACGAGGCCTTGAAAGTCGCAGGCGCCATCACGCCGGTGCCCGGCGGTGTCGGTCAAATGACGGTGGCGTGCCTGCTGGTCAACACCCTGCGCGCGGCCTGCGCGATACACGGCCTGCCGCCGCCGGGGGTGTAAGCTTGCTTCTCCCTCGCCCCGAACTTGCGGGGAGAGGGTCGGGGTGAGGGGCTCTATCAACGATCCGACTCGCGGAGAGTCCCCCTCACCCGAAATTCGCGCTGCGAATTTCGACCTCTCCCCGCAAGCGGGGTGAGGTAAGAAGCTTCATTTCCCCTTCGCCCGCGCGATGCCTTCCACAATCAGCTTATGCGCATCCTCGGCGCCGCCCCAGCGCAACACCTTCACCCATTTGCCGGGCTCGAGATCCTTGTAGTGCTCGAAGAAGTGCTGGATCTGCTGCAGCGTGATTTCGGGCAGGTCGCTGTAGGTCCGCACCTTGTCGTAGCGCTGGGTCAGCTTCGACGACGGCACCGCGATGATCTTCTCGTCGCCGCCGGCCTCGTCTTCCATCAGCAGCACGCCGACCGGCCGCACGCTCATGACCGCACCGGGGACGATGGCGCGGGTGTTGGCGACCAGCACGTCGCACGGATCGCCGTCGCCCGACAGCGTATGCGGAATAAAGCCGTAATTGCCGGGATAGCGCATTGCGGTATAGAGAAACCGGTCGACCACCAAAGTGCCGGCGTCCTTGTCCATCTCGTATTTGATCGGCTCGCCGCCGACGGGCACTTCGATGATGACGTTGACCTCACGCGGCGGATCGGTCCCGATCGAAATGGCGTCGATGCGCATGGAAGGCTCCGCCGTTGTGAGACTGGTGCAAACGTCATACGCGGGCTTGACCCCGCGTATCCATTGCACTTTCAAAGGCCGCTTTAGGAAATGATGGATACGCGGGTCAAAGGCAAGCGGAAGCGCCGCCGTCCTTCGGACCGCTATGCCCGGCAACGACAGCCAGAACTCAGTTGGTCCAGGCGAAGGCGACCTTGTCGAGCGACTTGGGCCCGAATTTTTCCGAGGAGCGCGCCACCATGCGGCCGCCCAGCGCGCGGTAAAATTCCGTCGCAGGATCGTTGTCGGAGAGCGCCCAGATCACCATGCTTTTCAGGCCGCTCTGCAGCAGGTCGCGCCGTGCGGCGGTGAACAGGCGGCGGCCGAAGCCGAGGCCCTGAAACTCGGGCCGCAGGTAAAGCTCGTAGATCTCGCCTTCGAAATGCAGGCTGCGGGCGCGGTTGCGGCCGTAATTGGCATAGCCAGCCACCTTGTCGCCGAACACCAGCACGCTGACGCGGCTGCCCTTGCGGATCGCGCTGTCCCACCATTGCGGGCCGCGGCGGTTGATCAGCTTCTCAAGCTCCGCGCCGGGAATGATGCCCTGATAGGCCGACCGCCAGGCCTCGTCATGGGTCGACGCCACCGCGGCCGCGTCCGCAGCTTTGGCCGGCCGAACCTCGATCAGGGTTGTGCTCATGGTCCCGATCAAAGCAAGTCGGCGCGTCCGCTTCAAGGTCCATCGTTAATTATCGGTTAACCTGTGGATTTTCTGCATCAGTTTCGGGGTTGGGCTGTGCTGAAAGGGGACAGGCAGCCGCCTCAAGCGGCATTTGGCCGATCGCCTGCGGGCATAACGACCCGGGACGGACTTTTCGGCGGGGCCCCTGTTCACGGAAAAATGCACCGGATTTGATTCGCCGCGGGTATGCTGTCCACAAGGTCCGGATCAGCCGTTTTCGGGCCGCGTCAGGTCAATTCATGCAATCGTTCAAGGCGTTTTTCGCTCTCGCGGTGCTGGCAACCGTCGCCGCGCAGCCGGCCGGGGCGCAGGCCCGGTTCGGCGCGCTGGGCGATGAGGGCGCGCCCAACCGCAAGCAGCAATGGCTGGTGCCGTCGCCGGACCCGGACACCGCCGCGCATGCGTGGTTGTTTCGCCCGCCCGGCGACGGGCCGTTTCCGCTGGCGCTGATTGCGCACGCCTCGACGCAAAACGTGCTTCGTCGCGCGCAAATGCCGCAGCCCGAATACCCCGCGCTGTCGGCGTGGCTGGTGGCGCGGGGCTTTGCGGTGCTGGTGCCGGAACGTCCGGGCCATGGCGCGACCGGCGGACATTATCTCGAAGACCAGGGCGGCTGCGACGAAGCCAACTATTCCCGCGCCGGATATGCCACGGCGGATACGATCACGGCCGCGCTCGACTACCTGCGCGCCCAACCGTTCATCCGCCAGGACGGCACGGTCATTGTCGGGCACTCCGCCGGCGGCTGGGGTGCGCTGGCGCTGGCCGGCGAAGGCCCGCCCGGCATCGCGATGATCGTTGCCTTTGCGCCGGGACGCGGCGGCCATGCCAACGACTTCCCCAACCAGGTCTGCGCGCCGCACACGCTGATGGCGGCCGCGACCGAATTCGGCGATGGCGCGCGGGTGCCGGTGGTATGGCTGGTGGCGGCCAATGACACTTATTTCTCGCCCGATCTGTCGCGGCAAATGGCCGATGCGTTCCGCGCCGGCGGCGGCAAGGTGGATTTTCGCGTGCTGCCGGCCTCCGGCGGCGAAGGGCATTGGCTGGCGGAAACCGGCGGCGCCGAAAAACTGTTCGGCCCGGCGCTGGACAGCGCGATGAAGGCGCTGGTTGCGAAACCGGCCAGCAAGCGATGAGCGCAGCGCAGCCGTGGCCGGACGATGGCGTTATTCTCTATGACGGCGTCTGCGTGTTCTGCTCGCACTGGGTCCGCTTCGTGGCCGCGCGCGATCTCGATCGTCGGTTTCGTTTCACCGCGATCCAGCCGGCTACGGTGCGCGGCTGGCGCAGGCCTTCGGCATCGATCCCCAAGCCCCCGACACCAATGCCGTTGTTCATGGCGGCATCGCGGATTTCAAATCCGATGTCGCGCTGACGGTGCTGTCGAACTTGTCGGGATAGGGATGGGTGCGGGTGTTGTTTTCGGTGCCGAAGCCGTTGCGCGCCGCGCTCTACAATCTGGTGGCGGGCAACCGTTATCGGATATTTGGGAAGTATGAGAAGTGGTTTGTGCCAGATGCGGAGATGCGAGCGAGGGTGGTGGAGTAGAGAAGCAAGCAATCTTACGAGAATGATGCCTCATAGCTAAGAGGCGAGAGATGGACAAAGTTCTCTAGCGGAGGCTCTAACTCAAACATCCGCGGACGTATTGAGAAATCAAAAACGCGACACAGGCGAAATGCTTCAGGTCGTTCGGAAGAAAGCGAGAGCTCGTTTCTTGTGATATAAAACGGCGTGATATCCGAACCCACCGTGGTTTTTACCTCAAGAAATCGTTCCCCGCCTTTTTCGTCAAAGGAAAGAATGTCATAGCCGGCTCCGTCGCCATCCTCTTCTGATATCCATCGGATTTTCTCCGCAAGGTCTGGTCGATCAAGCCGTTGGAGTTTTTCGCGCTCGAATTGGAAAACCAATTCTTCTCCATCGCGTCCCAGTTTGCGATTGCGGAAATCACGCTCGACGGGATTAAATTTTCGAACAAGACGTTCGATATCTTCCCGCCGAGGAGTAACGGGCAAAAGTTTGGGGGCGTCTCGACAAAAAGTGCGGGGCGCTCGGCAAAGCCACTAACCGCTTTCTCTGGATGAAGTGCGACGGGATTATATGAGAGGTAGCGATCGATCGCGGCAATAATCGCTGTTTGGTAATTTGTAGCGGGTAGATATCCCCGTATTCTGGGAAGTCCGAGTTGCTGGAGCACTGCCGAAATATTCTGATGTTTGAACTCAATCGATCCTTTGCTGCGATCAATCTTATTTTGGAGAAGACGGTTATGCTGTGCCTTGTTAAAGGGAGTGCCAGCGGCCTCGTCGTTGAGCATCAAAAAATAGTCAGAGATAATGAGATCAAGTTCCTCACTGGTCCAGTCTCGTCGTTCGGTTTTTTCCTCTGACATATAAGCTGGGGCTAGTTGCGCCCTGAGACAAGCAACCGTATTGGATCAAGATTGTATTTGCTTCCGAACCATTCGACGAAATCGAACGGCGCTTCGTTCGACTGCCACTGATTAATCAAATATTCTTCGTCGAACCCGGCATCGTCTATCGTTATGCAGTAAATCTGAACGAGGCGCCGATCGACGGCATCGCGCCAATCGCGATACCCTTTGTCTAGCGTCGAAGCTTCCATAGGATTCTCCGCTTACCGCCAACGTGTCAGCCCAGCTTGTCGCCCGCGGCGTTCGAAGGATAGATTGCCGGGTCAAGCCCGGCAATGACGAAAGGGCGGGGCGCGGCGATCATCCAGCGGTTAGCGAAGCTACCACCTCCCCCGCCGCCCTTTCCCCGCTGTCCCTCGCCCCATGCGCGGTGGAGAAAAAGTTCGGCGAGGTGGCTTCTCCGGCAAAGAACAGGCGGCCATCGACTGGCGCTGCCAGCACCGCGCGATCGCCGGCATGGCCGGGCAGCGCGTGCGAATAGGAGCCGCGGGCGAAGGGGTCGTGGGCCCAGCGCGATTGCGACAGCGGCTTTAGCTTCCGGCGGAAATCCGAGCCGAGCAATGCCGTGATCTCGTCGATGGCTTGCGCCAGCATCGCGCCGTCGCCGGCATCTTCCAGCGCTTGCGCATATTTGCCGCCGAAAAAGCCTTCGATGCAGGGTTGGCCGAACGGGCGCAGATGAAAGCTGCCCATCGCGGTGCGCATGGTGGCGCCGCGCAGGCTGCCGTCCTTCGGCAGCGCCTCGGGCTCATCCAGCGCCAGCATCACCTTGTCGGCAAGGCCGAGCGGCAGGCCGCGCGCGGCGTCGACTTTCGCCGGCAGCGCCGGGTGAAAGCAGATCGACTCATTGGCGATGAGATTGGTCGGCACGGTGACGATCACCTTGTTGGCGGTCAGCGTGCCGCGCGACGTTTCCAGCCGCACGCGCGTGCCGGAATGGTCGATCAGCGTCACTTCGGTGTTCAGCGCCAGCGAACACGACGCGCCGTAGGCCGTCATCAGCGCGCCATAGCCGCGCCGCACCCGCCAGTTGATTTCGGTGTCTTGGTAGGCGTCCATGTCGAGGATCGAAACCTGGGCGAGCTCGCAGCCATTCACATAGGTCGAGATCGCGTCGATCATCGGATTCCAGCGATTGCCGGGTTCAAGATAGGTACTGGCGGCGCTGTCGCGCCCGCTTTTCGCGGCGTGTTCGGCGCGGTCGTGGAAGGCGTCCAGCGCGGCGATGAAATTGGCACGCTCGTCTAAGGGAAATCCGTTGTCGAAACTCTGCTCGCGCCACGGCGGGCGGGTCTTGTCGATCTCGAAGCCGAGGCGCTCGGCGATGCCGACAAAGGAATTCCTGTCGGCGGAATGCAGCCAGCCGCAACCGAGGTCGAAGGTGATGTCGGGCGCGGCCATGATGGTGTAAGCGCGTCCGCCGACGCGGTCGCGTGCTTCCAGCACGATGGTGGAAAGGCCGGAGTTCTGCAGCGCATGCGCGGCACCGAGGCCAGCGGCGCCGGCGCCGATGATGGCGACATCGACTTCGGAGGGGAGGGAGGACATGCTTTTGGCTCTAGCACGTTCGAGGTTGGCCTTGAAGCCAACCGCATCAATGGTGTCATCATCCGCGAAAGCGGATGATCCAGTATTCCGCGCTGTCTCGATTCTATCGCAAGCGGCGGCGATTACTGGATGCCCCGCCGGAGCCTGTCATCGGGCTCGCCGAAGGCGAGACCCGTTGGCGGGGCATGACGGTTAGCGGGGCGAGGTAAAGTCAAGCCACCGCTTGCTTGGCCTTATCCGCGCGCTTGCGGTCGTTGGCGTCGAGGAACTTCTTGCGCAGCCGGATCGACTTCGGGGTCACCTCGACCAGTTCGTCGTCCTCGATATAGGCCAGCGCCTTTTCCAGCGGCATCTGGATCGGCGGGGTCAGGCGCACCGCTTCATCCTTCGAGGTGGTGCGGATATTGGTGAGCTGCTTGCCCTTGAGGACATTGATCTCGAGATCGTTGTCGCGGGTGTGCTCGCCGACGATCATGCCCTTGTAGACCTTGCAGCCGGGCGTGATCATCATCGGGCCGCGGTCCTCCAGCTTGAACATCGCATAGGCCACGGCCTCGCCCTGATCGTTGGAGATCAAGACGCCGTTGCGGCGGCCCTGGATGTCGCCCTTGTAGGGTGCGTAGCCATGGAACAGCCGGTTCATGACCGCGGTGCCGCGGGTATCGGTCAGCAGTTCGCCCTGGTAGCCGATCAGGCCGCGGGTCGGCGCGTAGAACACCAGCCGCAAGCGATGGCCGCCGGAGGGACGCATCTCGATCATCTCGGCCTTGCGTTCGCTCATCTTCTGCACGACCACGCCGGAATGTTCCTCGTCGACGTCGATCACGACCTCCTCGATCGGCTCCATCCAGTCGCCAGAGGCTTCGTCCTTTTTCAGCACCACGCGCGGACGCGACACCGACAGCTCGAAACCTTCGCGGCGCATGGTCTCGATCAGGATGCCGAGCTGCAACTCGCCGCGTCCGGCGACTTCCATGGCGTCGCTGTCATCTGATTCGCGAACCCCCAGCGCCACATTGCCTTCGGCCTCACGCAGCAAGCGGTCGCGGATCATGCGGCCGGTGACCTTGCTGCCTTCGGTGCCAGCCAGCGGGGAATCGTTGACGCGAAACGTCATCGCCAGGGTCGGCGGATCGATCGGCTGCGCCTGGATCGGCAATTCGACAGAGGGATCGCAGATGGTGTGAGCGACGGTGGCGTTCGGTAGACCGGCGAGCGCGACGATGTCCCCGGCTTCCGCCTCTTCTACGGCGGTGCGTTCGATGCCGCGGAAGGCCAGCACCTTGGTAATACGGCCGGTCTCGATCAGCTTGCCGTCATGATCGAGCACCTTGACGGTCTGGTTCGGCTTGACCGATCCCGAAGTAATGCGTCCGGTGATGATGCGGCCGAGATAGGGATTGGCTTCCAGAATGGTGCCGAGCAGGCGGAACGGGCCTTCCTCCACCACCGGAGGCTTGACGTGGCTGAGGATCAGATCGAACAGCGGCTGCATGCCGTCGTCGTGCGAACCCTCAAGCGTCGTCGCCATCCAGCCTTGCTTGGCGGAGCCGTAGAGAATCGGGAAATCGAGTTGCTCCTCGCTGGCGTCGAGTGCAGCGAACAGATCGAATACTTCGTTGATGACTTCGACAGGGCGCGCGTCGGAGCGGTCGACCTTGTTGATGACGACGATGGGCTTGAGACCCATCCGCAGTGCCTTCGACACCACGAATTTGGTTTGCGGCAGCGGACCCTCGGCAGCGTCGACCAGCACCAGCGCGCCGTCCACCATGTTGAGAATGCGCTCGACCTCGCCGCCGAAATCGGCATGGCCCGGCGTATCGACGATGTTGATACGGGTGTCCTTCCACTGCACCGAGGCCGCCTTGGCCAGAATGGTGATGCCGCGCTCGCGCTCGAGGTCGTTGGAATCCATCGCGCGCTCAACCTGGCGCTGGTTGTCGCGGTAGACGCCGGATTGCTGCAGCAGGCGATC
>NZ_SSMW01000024.1 GCF_004799405.1 Bradyrhizobium sp. | reverse complement strand
ATAGCCGGGATATTTCATGCGCTCGATGACGCCGAGTTCGAAACTCAGGCGTTCGCGATATTCCTCTTCGCTGACCCCCGGCGCGCAGCCGTTCAGGATCAGACGCTTGACCAGCCCTTCTTCCGCCTGACGGCGCAATTCGGCGGTCTCGTCGCTTTCGGAGTTCGCGGCATTGGCGCCCTTGCCGACGGTGAACCGCGGCAGAATCGGCTTGCGCGTGACGGGGCGGAATGCGCAGCGCTCGGCGATCTCGACCGTGGAGGCCAGCGCTTCCGGAATGTCTGCGAACAGCACCGCCATTTCGGCGCGGGTCTTGAAGCGATGATCCGGTGTAAGTTGATCGCGATCGGTTTCGGCGATGAGACGCCCGCCGGCGATGCAAAGCAGCGCATCGTGGGCTTCGTAATCGTCCGCGGCCGCAAAATACGGCTCGTTGGTCGCAACCAGCGGAAATCCCCTGGTATAGGCAAGATCGATCAGCGCGGATTCGGCGCGGCGCTCCTTGTCGAGGCCGTGACGCTGCAACTCGATATAGAGGCGGTCGCCAAACAACGTCGCCAGCCGGTCGCAGCGGGACGCCGCGAGGCCTGCATGATCGGCATTGATCGCCAGCGAGATCGGACCTTCAGGGCCGCCGGTCAGGGCGATCAGATCCTCGGCATCGCCCTGCAACCATTCGAACTTGATATGAGGAGCCTGGTGAACGGGGGTTTCGAGGAATGCCCGCGAGTTCAGCCGCATCAGGCTGCGATAACCCCGTTCGCGCGCCGCCAGCAGCACGATTCGTGACGGGCCCGCCGCCAGCACATTGCGTGCATTCGGGTCCTGATCGCCGAAATCGACCGCCAGCTCGCAGCCGATGATCGGCTGGATGCCGTAGGCCGCCATCTTGTCGGAGAACTCCAGCGCCCCGAACATGTTGTCGGTATCGGTCAATGCCAGCGCCGGCTGGCGGTCGGCCTTGGCCAACTCACCGAGCTTCTGGATCTTGATCGACCCCTTCAGCAGCGAATAGGCCGAGTGGACGTGGAGATGGACAAATCCGGCATTGGGCATGGTTGCCGAAGGCTTCTGCATCATGGCGGTGAGCGATCACTGGGACTTGAGGAAGCGCCGCCGCCTGCGAAGGCCGACTCGCCCCTTGATGGTGGTGCCTCGCACCGGAACTGTCCACGCGGAACCCACGTTTCCAGCCCGGTGTCCCGCTTTTCCCCAAGACCCTTTTCCCCAAGCCCTGCCCGGAGACTGAACTCCGGAAAGACGCCTTCAGAGCTGGGGAATCAGTTGCGCCCAGACCGCGATCATCCCAACGAAAAGCACGATCGACGCCAGCGCCGCAGCCTCTTCTACAAAAGTCTTCAACATGCCCGCCTCCTTAGATTGGAACATAAGAAGAACATTGTTCCTTTTTTGTTCCAGGAGTCAAGAGGGCGATTATCCGGTTGACACCACAAGCCACATGATATAGGTTAATGACCATCAAAGGACGATGGCCATGCCCAAAACCAGCCTGTTTGCCGAACCCCACTTTCAGAACGACGAAGCCGCCAGAGCGATGCTGGAAAGCATCCTTTGGGCCGATGGCCCGGTTTGCCCGCATTGCGGCATTGTGGACAGCGCATACAAAACCAAACGCCCCGGCGTTTACCGCTGCGCCGAACAAGGTTGCCGGAAGGACTTTTCCGTGACCATGAAGACCGTTATGGAGCGGTCGCACATTGCCCTGCACAAGTGGCTGCAAGCCTTCCACCTGATGACCTCCAGCAAGAAGGGCGTTTCTGCCCATCAACTGCACAGGACGCTACAGATCGGTTACGAAGCCGCGTGGTTCATGGCTCACCGCATCCGCGAGTCAATGCGCGCTGGGGGCCTCAGCCCTCTGGGCGGTGGTGGCAACGCCGTGGAAGCAGACGAAACCTATTTCGGCCATCTGGAAGGCCAGCCCAAAAAGGGTCGCCTTGGCACGTCCAACATGAACACCGTGCTTACTCTTGTGGAACGTGGTGGTTCTGCCCGCAGCTTTCATCTGGACAGCAATCGCATTGCCGACATTGCACCGATCTTGCGAGCCAATCTTAGCCGCGAAGCCAAACTGATGACGGATGAACATGGCTCTTACAAAGAAGTTGGCCGCGAGTTTGCAAGCCATGACACCGTGAACCACAGCCGGGACGAATACGTGCGCGGCGACGCCTATACCAATACGGTGGAAGGCTTCTATTCGATCTTCAAGCGCGGCATGAAGGGCGTCTACCAGCATTGCGCCGAGAAGCATCTGCACCGCTATCTTTCAGAATTTGACTTCCGTTATTCCAACCGCGTGGCGCTGGGCGTCAACGATGGGGAACGGCGAACGCTTGCCATCAAAGGTGCGGCTGGCAAGCGTTTGACGTATCGGGGGCGTCACTAAGCCAGACTTCAAGCGGCTCGCGCGGCGTTTCCTGCGCTGGCGGGCGAAGCAGCATCCAAAACCAAAGCCTCGATTCGTCAAATACTGGCGGACGCGCTAGAGTTGCTTTCTAGCGGGGGTTAGACCTATGGCCAGCATTCTTGAGAAGCTGAAACAATTGGCTCTGGATTATGCGAGCAACAGACAAAGAGAGATAGCGGACATTGATAAAAAGCTCGCGCAAATTGAGCAAGAAAAGCTGAATCTTAGTGCGGAACGCGAGAAGGCTCATGCGACGACGGAGCGAGCGACGAATTTTCCTATCGAGGGCGGGACTGATTACCCTTGTCCCATATGCTGGGCTGATGGAATTACTTCTTTCCTGCGCCCCGTAAGTAGCCCCGACAGTCGGGATATGTTCCGTTGTAATAAGTGTCATTTCGAGGATGCCTTCTGACGTTTGCGTGGCTTGGTTTTCTTGGCCTTTGGCTTCGCTTTCATGGGCACGTGCCCGGCCACGCGCGCACCTAGCAGTGCCGCCCTCATGCGCTCTTTCGCTTCTTCCGGGCTGTATTGATCGTCGGATTTCTTTTGTGCCATGAAACGTTCTCGAAAGACCAAAGACAGGCGGATGACTCAGACCCAACTGAGACGGGCCTTTCGTCCATATGGTATCTATTTAGGCGAACTCGTATTCTTGTGGAACGAGCTTCACCAGAATCTATCTTACCTATTTGAGTTAATAATAAAGTCTCACTCCCGAAAAATGGGAGTTTCGATCTGGCATTCGACAGATAGCGACTTTGTTCAACGAAAAATGTTGCGGGTTGCTACGGAGGTCGCAACGCAGTTGTCCGCTCCCCAGCGGGAGGATATTCTTTGGCTGCTAAACCGCATTGATGGCACTCTACGACACAACCGCAATGACGCGCTCCACTCGCCATTTTCGTTTGTGCAAGATGAGACTGAAAGGGTGGCCAAAATCTTGGTTATCCCCACCCCAGATTCCGATAGCCCCAGAGCCAAATCACTCCTGAAGAAGGAGTGGGAAGACTTAACCCAGGAATTTGAAAGCTACATAGAACTGACAAACACCCTGAATGACTTCGCGGGCTCCATGTTCAACGCTATGATCGCTCCCGCGATACATTCATGGCCAGAAAAACCTCCCTTGCCACAAGCTCACCGAACGAGGAGCCGTAAGGGATCGTCTCGTCGAAAAACCGCCAAATAACTTCAGCGCCCGCATCGATCATCGCGGGCGTTATTTCGACATCGGGCGCGCCAACCAAATCACCTGATTTGGTGTCGCCCTGACTACCTTTGGGGGCTTGTGGTGTCAACCGGATAATCCCCAGTCAAGAGCCGAGGGAGGGGATCGCTTTGAAAAAACGGCCTTTAAAAAACCGCTTGGTTAACGCGGACTGGTGCCGGGGGGAGTGCCCTGCGGAACGACCGCCGCGAATCCCTATTACAAGGCTAAGGTCGCACGGCTGCCTGGCCGCAGCCGGCTATTCCGGAGGAAATACTGATGCGCATTCTGGCTTTAGCGATTTTGGCGATCGGAACGATCTGGGCAACCGTGCCGGCACGGGCCCAGATGTACGCTCCGGACTATCCGGTTTGCATCCAGGTATACGCTCCCATCCAATATATCGACTGCAGCTACAACTCATTGGCTCAGTGCGCCGCGACTGCGTCGGGCCGCGCGGCGGAGTGCATCGTCAATCCGTATTATGCGAACGCGTATCAGGAGCCGTGGGGACGACGCCACAGACGCCATCCCCGCGCTTACTGAGCTAGTCCAGTTCCACCACCCGACCGTCAACCAGCGACACCCGCCGGTCCATCCGGCCGGCCAGTTCCATGTTATGGGTCGCGATCAGCATCGCTACCCGCGTCGCCCTGACCAGTTGCATCAGCGCCCCGAAGACGTGGTCGGCGGTGTTTGGATCGAGATTTCCGGTCGGCTCATCCGCAAACAGCACGCGCGGCGCGTTGGCGACCGCCCGCGCGATCGCCACCCGCTGTTGCTCGCCGCCGGACAGTTCGGCCGGCCGGTGCTTGATGCGCTCGCCGAGACCCAGATAGGTCAGGATTTCGGTGGCGCGTTTGACGGTTTCGGCGCGCTTGAGGCCACAGATCATCTGCGGCAGCATAACGTTCTCAAGCGCGGAGAATTCCGGCAGCAGCCGGTGCGACTGATAGACAAAGCCGATGTCGGTGCGGCGGATCTGGGTTCGCTCGATATCCGACAATTGCGAGGTCGGCGCGCCGCCGACATAGACTTCGCCGTCATCGGGGCTTTCGAGCAGGCCCGCGATATGCAAGAGCGTCGATTTGCCGGCGCCCGACGGCGCCACCAGCGCCACCGACTGTCCCGCCCACAGCGCGAGCTTGACGCCATCGAGGATCGTCAGGGTGGTTTCGCCCTGGACGTACTGGCGCTTTATCTCGTGGAGATAAACGACCGGTACATCTTCTGCCCCCTGCTCCATCTATCCCTCACTCGTACCGGAGCGCTTCGACGGGATCGAGACGCGCAGCACGCCAGGACGGATAAAGCGTAGCGAGGAAAGACAGCGTCAAGGCCATGATCACCACCGCGCTGGTCTCGCCGAAATCGATCTCGGCCGGCAGCTTGGAGAGGAAGTAGAGTTCGGGCGAAAACAATTCGGTGTTGGTGAGCCAGGACAGGAATTGCCGGATCGACTCGATATTGAGGCAGATCAGCATCCCGACAAAAAGCCCGGTCAGCGTGCCGACCACGCCGATCGCGGCGCCCGTGATCAGGAACACCCGCATGATCGAGCCTTGCGAGGCGCCCATGGTGCGCAGAATCGCGATATCGCTGCCCTTGTCCTTTACCAGCATGATCAGGCCCGACACGATATTGAGCGCCGCGACCAGTACGATCATGGTGAGAATCAGAAACATCACGTTACGCTCGACCTGAAGCGCATTGAAGAAGGTTGAGTTGCGCTGCCGCCAATCCACCAGAAATACCGGCCGGCCGGCGGCTTCGGTCACGGTCTTGCGGAAGACGTCGATCTTGTCGGGATTGGTGGTGAACACCTCGATCGCGGTCACGTCGTTGGCGCGGTTGAAATAGGCCTGCGCCTCCGGAAGCGGCATGAACACAAAGCTCGCATCGTATTCCGTCATGCCGATCTCGAATACCGCGGCAATCTTGTACGGCTTGATGCGCGGCGTAATGCCCATCGGGGTCACCGCTCCCCGCGGCGCCACCAGCGTGATGCTGTCGCCGGCATGCAGCGACAGTTGATCGGCGAGCCGGCGGCCGATGGCGACGCCCTGCCCTTCGTCGAATCCCTCGAGCGTGCCCTGCTTGATGTTCTTGGCAATCGAGGTGAGGTTGTTGAGGTCGTCGGCGCGAATGCCGCGAACCAGCACGCCGGACGCATTGAACGGCGAGGATGCCAGCGCCTGGCCATCCACCACGGGTGCCGCGAGGCGGATGCCCGCTACCTGGTTGATGCGATCGGCGACGTCTTTCCAGTCGGTCAGCGGCGATTCCAACGGCTGAACCAAAAGATGGCCGTTGAGGCCGAGAATCTTGTCCAGCAACTCCTTTCGGAAGCCGTTCATGACGGCCATCACGATGATGAGCGTGGCAACCCCGAGCATGATGCCCAGAAACGAAAAGCCGGCGATGACGGAAATGAAGCCTTCCTTGCGACGTGCCCGCAAATAGCGTCCGGACAGCAGCCATTCGAATGGCGCGAAAGGTGGGGTCCGAACTGGCTCGCTCATGGCTTCATCCATAGTTCGATTTTCACACGATTCGGGCTAATTGTAGCCGCCACGGCCGATATCGCGGCAACAGCGGTGGATAATTGCTCACGAAGTCAACCGCGCCACGACATCAGCCGGACTGAGGTTCTCCCGCATCCCGTCGCTGCGCCGCTTGATCTCCAGCTTGCCTTCGGCGAGCCCTTTCGGGCCGACCAGAACCTGCCACGGAATGCCGATCAGGTCGGCGGCGGCGAATTTCGCGCCGGCGCGCTGGTCGGTGTCGTCGTACAAAACCTCGACGCCTTTGGCGGTGAGTTCGCGATAAAGCCGTTCGCAGGCGGCATCCGTATCTTCGGCGCCCTGCTTCAAATTCAGGATTGCCGCCTTGAACGGCGCTACCGCTTCCGGCCATTTGATGCCGGCATCGTCGTGACAGGCCTCGATGATCGCGCCGACCAGACGCGAGACCCCGACACCGTAGGAGCCGCCATGTACCGCCACCTCGGCGCCATCGGCGCCCGCGACAAAAGCCTTCATCGTGTCGGAATATTTGGTGCCGAAATAGAAGATTTGACCGACCTCGATGCCCCTGGTCTGCAGCTTCTTGCCGGCGGGGACCTCGCGGTCGAAGCGCGCCGCGTCGTGGACGTCTTCGGTGGCGGCGTAGACTGAAGTCCATTGCTTGATGATGGGGCCGAGATCGCCGTCATAGTCGATCTCCTCGCCGGGCACCGGCAGATCGAGCACATCGCTGTCGCAATAAACCGCGGACTCGCCGGTTTCGGCCAGCACGATGAATTCGTGGCTGAGATCGCCGCCGATCGGGCCGGTTTCAGCGCGCATCGGGATCGCCTTCAACCCCATCCGCGCGAAGGTGCGCAAATACGCGACGAACATCCGGTTGTAGGAGCGACGCGCCGCGGCCTCGTCGACATCGAACGAATAGGCGTCCTTCATGAGGAATTCGCGGCCGCGCATCACGCCGAAGCGCGGCCGCTGCTCGTCGCGGAATTTCCACTGGATGTGATAGAGGTTGAGCGGCAGGCTCCTGTAGGATTTCACGTAGCTTCGGAAAATCTCGGTGATCATTTCCTCATTGGTGGGCCCGTAGAGCAGCTCGCGCTTGTGCCGGTCGGTAATGCGCAGCATTTCCGGGCCATAGGCATCATAGCGCCCGCTCTCGCGCCACAGGTCCGCCAGTTGCAGCGTCGGCATCAACAGCTCGAGCGCGCCGGCGCGGTTTTGCTCTTCGCGGACAATCTGCTCGATCTTCTTCAGCACTCGCAAGCCCAGCGGCAGCCAGGCGTAAATGCCCGCCGCTTCCTGCCGCATCATGCCGGCGCGCAGCATCAGGCGATGCGACACGATCTCGGCCTCTTTCGGATTCTCTTTGAGGATGGGCAGAAAGAATCGCGACAATCGCATGGATATACTCGGAAGAATCGGTGAGAGACGGCAGGCCAGCAGTGAAACCGGATCGGGTATGAAAACACAAGGGCGGGCGTCGGGAAAAGGCCGCTAAACCAGCGGATTTCCTGTTGTTTTGCCGACGATTTTGACCGCGCGATTATGGCGCGAACAGGTCACAAACCGCGGGGTGAATGAAAAACCTCAAAGAGATTGGCTAGCGCGCGGGTACGTTGAGCTCGTCTTCCAGCGTAATCCTGTCGGAGCCGGCCGTCAGGACATCGATACGGACGTGCCAGCGGCCGGGATAAGGAATCGGCACGTCGCGAACGTGCCAATAGCCGTCCGCGCCCGATGTGGCCTTGCGCTCCAAGGGTGTGACGCCGCGCCCGGGCAGGCTCAGGGTCAACGTGGCTTCCCTGGCCTTGAGCAGGTTTCCCTCGCCGTCCATCAGTTGCAGAACGAAGCTGTCGGCGCCGACTCGCCCCGGCAACATCAGAACCTGAAACATGGCCTTCTCTGCATGAATGTGAATCGCGAGTTCGGCGAACACCGGCTTGCAAGCCAAGGCAGCGAGCGTGGCGAGCGCGATCAGCAAACGCGAAAAGCTAACCCTGGACATCATCGGCCTCACATCTTCGCGCCACCGGGCATCTTTTTCATGTCCATGCCGCCTGATCCGGCGCCGGGCCCCTGCGCCCCTACGCCTTGCACATCGAACGAGAGGGATACCTTGCCGGCCTTTTCGAACTCAAGAGTGACCGGCACCTTGTCGCCCTGCCTGAGGGGTTTCTTGAGATCGGAAAACATCAGGTGATATCCCCCTGGCGCCAGCTTGACGGTCTTGCCGGGATCGATCGTCAGACCGCCGTCGAGCGGACGCATCGTCATCACGCCGTTGTTCATGGCCATCTCGTGGACCTCGATTTTGCCCGCAACCTCCCCCGAGCCGCCGAGCAGCCGATCCGCCGTGGCGCCCTTGTTCTCGATAGTCAGATATCCGCCTGCGATTTTCGCGCCCCCCGGCGTGGCGCGGCTCCAGGCCTGCGTAATCACGAGATCGCCGGCCTTGACCTCCTGGGCGCATGCGGGTGCGGCCAAAAAACAACACAGCATTGCGGCGCACGCGATGACGCATGTGACCGATGGGAACGCTCGTCTTTCGATATGCATTTTGGTCCTCTCGTGCGCTTTCAACGAACTTGCAGTTACAGAGCGTGGGTTGCGGGATGCAACGTCCCCAGCATCCCGACGATGGCGAAAATCACCGATGCCAGAGCGATCTCGATCAGGCTGCCACGCGTCAGCAGGCGAAGCACCTCGACCGGCGGCCGGTCTTCCGACGGAGAGGCAAGCCCCGGCGTCAGCCAGTATCGATTGACGCCTGCGACCGAAAGCATACCGGCAAACAGCGCCGTCTTCAGCATCAGGAGCCGTCCGTATTCGGTGCCGATCAATCCGTGCAGGGAGCCAACCAGGATCCACGCGTTGACGATGCCGGTTGCGAAGATCACCACAACGATGGTGAGGCCCATCGTCGAAAAGCTTTGGGTAGCTTCCCGGGCAAACGACATGCCCGCATCAGTCCGATCGCGCCGGGTGATCGACAACAGCAGTACCAGCGATACGAGGCCTCCGACCCAGGTTGCGGCGGCGAAGAGATGGAGAATATCGGCAGTCAGGTGAAAGATTCCCATTTCACCAGCGGTCGATCCCGCGTGCCCGGTCCAGGCAATCGCCGCGGTCAGGCCGAGAGACATTGCCAAGGCGAGCCCGCGTACCAGCGGAACCCGGTCATACGCCAGACAGCCCGCCAGAATAACGGCCATCACGACGCGAATTTCCGAGACCAATCCGAATTGCGTATCATTCACGACCGTCGACAGCAGACTGGGTGTCATCGCCTCCCGGAACGGAAGACCGCTTATGGATGCGGCCGCCAGCAACAGCCAGGCTAGGCCGGATACGACCGATACTGCGAGGCAGGCCCAGGCGACGCGAAGGGTTTGCGCGCGGACGATCATAACCACCGGATTGGACGAATGGATGGCGGCATCGGTCACCACCGCACGGAAAACCAGGGTTCCCGTCATTACCGCCGTTGCCGCAAGGTGTATGGCGCGAATGACGATCAAGGGAACGTCGATCCCCGCTCCGAGCCAATCCATCGGTCCGCTCCGGAGCTTTTACGGGCCAACTTTAAATGTGAAGCTGCCATCCGTCGTATGCGTGTCCACCGAGAGAACGTGCCACGTCACGTGATAGGTTCCGGTACCGCCGGGACGTAACGAGATCGACATCTGGGTGTCACTGACACGGGTTTTCCCGGAATCGATGCGCTGGCCGGCAGCATTGGTCACGGTGATGGTACTGAATGCCGACTCCAGCTTTTGCGTGAACCACAGCGTCACCTCACTTGGAGCCGTCGCCACGGTATTGCCGACACGAGGCTCCGCATGGTCGAGAAGAGCGTGCGCGCCGGCGTGTCCCGTCAGCAGCAACAAGAGGGGGATCGTTGCGAAAACAGAAGCAAGCGGTGAATGGCGCATGGTCAATTCCTGAAAAGCGGGGTGGGTTGGGTGGCCGGACCAAAGATCGGTTTGCCGATCCCGCGCGGGTCGATGTCGTCTAGGAACAAGTGCAGTTGCGCGATCACGCCGACATTGGTCCCACTCTGGCGGTTGACCGGAATCAGGGCCTCGACAGCGAACTGGAAGGTATTCCCGACCCAGACGATGCCCGGCTGAATGGTGCCCGTGGTCCTCGTTCCGGAGGTGAAGGTGTTTGCGACCGGTGTCTGGAACGAGCCTTCAACCAGCGGGATCAGGTGATTGATGAAATCAGGCAAGCCCAGATCGATGACCGCCGATTTGAGATAGGGCATGCTGTATTGGAGCGTCGCCCCCCAATTCAGCACTTGCGGATTGAATTCGGTGTCGAGCATTGGACCGCCGGTATTGGGATCGGTCCCAAAGCTGGTGGTCGAGCGCTGCCCTGGAAGCGCATAACCAACCTGGCCGGTGATTGCAACCGGACGAATCCAGGACAACGTGTCAGGCAGATCGCCGAGACCCTTGCCGAAATAAAACGTCGGCGTGTAGGTATTGAAGGGGTCTGCACCCACGCTCTTGGATCCCGTCCCGCCCCATTCGACGCTTAGTCCAACCGACATCACGAACTCGTGCTCGGGATCCCTGAACACGCGGTATTTGAAGGTGGTCTCCAGATCCTGGAATCCACTTGCGCCCATGCCCGTCAGCCCACCGGGTGCGCCGAGATGGGTGTAGGTCGGGGAAAACGACACCGCGAACGCCTCGGTGATCCGCTTGGAAAACTCTCCGGAAATATCGCTCTGCCTCACCGATGGATCGTCGCCGGTCTTGAAGCTGTCAACGGTCGGGAACGCCAACTCGTCGTTGACGCCGGGATCGTCGATCCCAAGCGTTGCGGGAAAGAAGCGGTTGCCGACGATTTCGTGAGCGACGGCCTTGCCGAAGGGCACGAACAGTATCGCAAGCAGTATTGCGGGCCCTGGCAGGCCCGCGCGCCGAAAACGGACAGACATAACGATTCACCGCGATGTTGAGTTGTGAACGCATCGGAACGGCCTGTGGCCGCCAAGTTCACGTCAACCGCGGTGGTGCTCGCGCCTGGGCGTGGGAACCGGCTCGGGAACCGGACAGGTCCGGCGCGATTGCGAGCCATACCACCTGCCCCGGCAGGCGATAACGCATCGGGACAGCGGCCTGCGGCGTATCGAGCGGCGCGCCGGTATGGAGCACGCTGCAAACCGAGCAGCAGCCTTCATGGGCGCGCTGCTGGCCGGATGGGTCGGCCTGTCCCGGGGTCGAGGCTTCATGAGTCGAGCAGATCGGCGACGAAGCATGCAGCGGATCGGAAGCGGCGATGCTGGCCGCCCAGGTCGCTCCGATCGGTGCGAATACCTGCACCATCAGGGCAACCAGGAAGATTGGAAGAAATTTCCTTACCCGCCGGCGCATCAGCGAAGTCACCTTCTCTCAAGATCACCAACTAATCATGCAGAGAGTCGGGTGTCGAGATAAGGTTCCCGGCGAGATGGTGTTGCCCGCGATGAAGGGGCTTTGAAAGCCTTACCGTTCCGGCGAGCAGTACGGAAATAACCTGTCTCCGCCGGTGTTCCTGCGCGGCGCGGCTCGCAGCTCTCCCGGACCTTCTCGGCTTACCCGAGCTAGTTCGCACGGCTCTCCTGCAACCAGAAATGGCGAAATCCCGATCATTTCGCCATTTGCCCGAATTTTGAACAATCGTTGCTGAAAATGGTGACAAGACGAAAAAGATGGTCTACCAGTGCGGGCTCAGGCCGGCCGCAAGGTCGAAGTCTGGTGGTCCAAGTCTCGGGAGGAGCCCTGGCGCGCACAAGCAGCGTCGCCCCGTCAATCAAGATCAAATCCAAATTTTCGGGGAAATAGGGTCGACACAATTTTTAGAGCAGGGCTTCCTCGCCCTGCTCTTTTTTCTTTTTGAGCATGGCTTCATCGCGCTGCTCTTTTTTCATGTTCGAGACGGTTTGTTTTCGCGATGGTTTGCGAGCATTCGCGTCGGTCACGGTACCGCGGGACATGACGACACCAGACAATCCAATCCAGCGCAGCTTCGAACTCGCCGCCGAACGCTGCGAGGATCTGACGCCGCTGGTCTATCGCCGTCTGTTCCGGCAACACCCGGAAGCCGAAGCCATGTTCCGCAGCGAGGGCAGCGACCCCGTGAAGGGCTCGATGCTGGCCCTTACCATCGACGCCATCCTGGATTTTGCCGGCGAGCGCACCGGACATTTTCGCTTGATCGAATGCGAGGTGTCATCGCACGACGCCTATGGCACGCCGCGCCCGCTGTTCGCGGCGTTCTTTGGCGTGATCGCGCAGACGTTGCGCGAACTTCTGGGGACCGATTGGTCGACGGAAATCGATCAGGCTTGGCAGAATCTGCTGGCGCAGATCGATCAAGTGCTCGCGCAGAACGGGCCACGCATTCCGTCATCCTGAGGTGCTTGCCTCTTCGGCAAGCCTCGAAGGATGTGGTTGTGCTCATCCTTCGAGGCGCGCAAGCGCGCGCACCTCCAGCGATAAGGGCGAAGCCGTTACGCAGGGATGACGACCAAGGGCTCAATCATCCCGCTCGAGGAAATTCGATCCGATATTCGCCTTCTTCTTGATCGGGTCGTAATCGCAATAGACGCCGTCGGCGACCAGCGTGTAGCTCGAAATCACCCGGTATTTGTCGAGCTTGAACGAGTTCAATCCGAGTACGGACGTGTTGGTTCCGGTATTCCACTTGAACGGGGTGGTACTCTCGGCCCTTTCGCAGGCGGCCACGGCGTCCGCGAAAACATAGCCCTCGACAAAGGATTTCACGGTCCGGAGCTGGACGGCCATTTTCCATTCGATATAGAGCGCTCCCGCAAGACCGGCGACCACCACCACCAAAAGCCCGATAATGGTTCTTTGGAACGTCATTTCCTGTTCTCCCGACCGGCAGATTCAGCGATCAGAACGCCATCTTCATCGGATATTTATGGTTCGTGTTTGTTCACGCTGTTCGATCTCCACCATGATAGCACGCGCTTTTGCGGTGGCGTGGCTTGAATTGCGGGCCGCAAAAAGCCCCGGATGATGCCGGGGCTTTGAGCTTGGTGGCGACGAACGGCTGGATCAGTATTTCGCAACCACCGGGCCGCCCCAGTTGAAGCGGTAATTCAGGCCGACCTGGACGGTCTGCACGTCCTGATGAACTTTACCGAGATTTCCACCGCTGGCAGAGATGACGACTTTGTCCGAGAAGCCCAGATAGTTGTATTCGGCAAAGACTGACCAGTTGGCCGCAACTTTCCACTCGGCACCGGCACCAGCGGTCCAGCCGGACTGACTGAACTTGGCGGTGTCAACCACCACGCCTTCGAACGTGAGGCTGGAATTGGTATGGGTCCATGCGCCGCCGCCCTTTGCGTAAAGCAACCAGTCCGCCGCAGGTACAAAGCCGATCCGGCCGGTCGCCGTGGCAAACCACGGGATGCTGCCGTGAAGCGTGAAGGGGTCGAGGACCGGCGAGTTGGCACTCGCCTTCAGGTCGGATGCGTCTGCCATGGCCTGCACGCCAATCACCCAGTTGCCGGCGAACTGATAGTCGCAGCCGATCTGACCGCCGCCGACGACGGCGGTGTCTTTCAGCTGCGCGATCGGAAAGCCATCGACCTCGTCGACCACCTTGGTGTTCGACCAGCCGGCGCCGACATTTCCGCCGATGTAGCAACCGGTCCAGGTCGGAACGACCGCGACCATGGCGGGCGCTTTGGTGTAGGTACGGGCGGGAAGGTCGGCCGCGAGGGCCGATCCGGTGAAAGCCGCAACCGCGGTCAACCCGAGCACTAATCTCTTCATATTGAATTTCCCCAGCGGAAGCGGTCCAGATCGGCACCGTCCATTCGTTGTTAGTAGACGATTTCAACCGCCGTGGCTGTTGCAGGACGAACACAACCAACCCGAAAATCGTTGGTCCGGCGGCTAACCTCATAGGACGGTTTTGGGGGATGCTTTGAGGGATGGCTTAACGGGGGACTGGCAGCGTATTGTAAAGACAAACGAATTTTCCGCTTTACAGCGGTATCCCCATCAGCTTCGACAGCCGCTCGATATTCAAATAGCCCGCGCCATAGGCAAGCCACCCGAGCGCAAAGATGATGGCGGAAATGATCGTGGTCCAGATCAACTTGCGGCCCATCCTGGTTGCGATCGGCGCGCCGGGGTCGCTACCGGGCACCCCCTCGCCGTCTTCGTGCTGGCTGCGCACCCCGAACGGCAGCGTCAGGAACAGCGCCAGCCACCATATGACGAAGTAGATCGCAAACGCGGTTGAGATAGTGTAGGCCATGCGTTTCAGGCCTGCTCGATTTCGACCAGCGCGCCGGAAAAATCCTTCGGATGCAGGAACAGCACCGGCTTGCCGTGCGCGCCGATCCGGGGCTTGCCGTCACCGAGCACCCGCGCGCCCTCCCCGATCAGGGTGTCGCGCGCCGCGACGATATCGGGCACCTCGTAGCAGATGTGATGGATACCGCCGTCGGGATTGCGCTCGAGGAACTTGGCGATTGGCGAAGTTTCGCCGAGCGGCTGGATGAATTCGATCTTGGTGTTGGGCAGCGTCACGAACACCGTGATGACGCCGTGCTCGGGCAGCGGCACCGCCGCGGAAATTTCGGCGCCGAACGCTGTAGCGTAGATTTTAGCGGATTTCTCGGCGTCCTTGGCCGCGATCGCGACATGATTGAGCCGGCCTAACATAACACTCCTCCGAAGCTTCAGACCGCCAGGACGTGAACATAGCACAATGGCTTCTTGCCCCAGAGCTCGTTGATGGCAGCGCGCACCGCACGGCGTACCGACTCCGCCAGCGCGTCGGGATCGCGGCGCTTGGCGCGCGGCAGGCCTTCCACGGTCGAGACCACCACATCGAACACGATCTCGTCGATGATCTCTCCGGCGGTATTCTTCTCGGGGATACCGACCAGATCAACTTCCGGATCGTCGGCCAGCTCACCCTTTTCGGTCATCGCGATTGCCACAAAGGCGCAACCGGCAAAGGCCAGTTTGCGCCGCTCGACGACGGCGCGGGACCTGGAGTCCTCCAGGATCGAACCGTCCTTGAAGAGCCGCCCCGACGGCAATTCCTCGATGATGCCGGGATCACCCGGACCCAATTTGACCAGATCGCCATTGCGGCAGATCAAAACCTTCGGCACGCCCGCGGCCCGTGCCAGCTTGGCATGCTCGAACAGATGCAGCGCCTCGCCGTGCACGGGGATCAGCAGCTGCGGACGTACCCATGAGATCATGTCACGCAGTTCGTCGCGCCGCGGATGACCGGAGACATGGACCAGATGCGTACGATCGGTGATGACCTCGACGCCTTGCGTCACCAGGCCATTGATGATGGCGCCCACTGCCTTCTCGTTGCCGGGAATGGTGCGCGAGGAAAAGATCACGCAGTCACCCTTGTTGAGCGTCACCTGCGGATGATCGTCATTGGCGATGCGCGACAGCGCCGCGCGCGGCTCGCCCTGGCTGCCGGTGCACAGCGCCAGTACCTTGTCGGGCGGGAAACGGCCGTAGAGATCCGCACCGCGGAAGTTCTGCACGCCATCGAGATAACCGGTTTCACGCGCCACCTGTACCACACGCTCCATGGCGCGACCGACCACGACGACCTCGCGCCCAGCGGCCTTTGCGGCGTCCGCGACCGCGCGCAGCCGCGCGACGTTGGATGCGAACGTGGTCACGGCGACGCGGCCCTTGGCCGCCTTCACCAGTTCCGTGATAGTCCTGGCGACTTCGGCCTCCGATGGCGAGCGGCCTTCCCGCACCGCATTGGTGGAGTCGCCGACCAGCGCCAGCACGCCGGCATCGCCGAGTTCGCGCAACCGCCGCTCGTCCGTGGCCACGCCGATGATCGGCGTCGGATCGATCTTCCAGTCGCCGGTGTGCAGCACGGTGCCGGCCGGGGTGTGGATCGCCAAGGCATGGGATTCCGGAATCGAATGCGCCACCGGAATGAACTCGACATTGAACGGCCCGAGATCGATCCGCCCGCCCGAGGGCACCACCGTGACCGGGATCTTGGGCGGATTGCGCTCCGAGGCGCATTTGGCCTCGAACAATGCGGCGCTGAATTTGGTTGCATAGATCGGGCATTTGAGTTTCGGCCATAGATCGATGATGGCGCCGAAATGATCCTCGTGGGCATGCGTCAGCACCAGGGCGACCAGATTTTTGCGCTCTTTCTCGAGAAAGCGGATATCGGGCATGATGAGATCGATGCCCGGCAGATGTTCCTCGTCGCCGAAGGAAACGCCGAGGTCGACCGCAAGCCAGCTTCGCTGATGGCGGTTGCCGAGCCCGTAGATCGACAGGTTCATGCCGATCTCGCCAACGCCGCCAAGCGGCGCAAAGGTCAGTTCATCCGGCCGCGCCATCATGCCGCCCCCGCCGATGCCGCCGAGCCGAAATAGACGTCGCCCGCCGAGATCGGTACCCGCCTGCCCTCCGGCGTCCGGACGATCAGGCAGCCGCTCTCGTCGATGGTATCGAACGTGCCCGCGATGGTGGCCGCGCCAAGCTGGATCGTCACGGGCCGTCCTAGTCCGGCCGCCCGCTCCAGCCAAAGCCGCCGGATTTCGGCAAAGCCGCGTCCGTTGTCCCAGATGCCGCGGAATTCGGCCCAGCTATCCGACAGCACGGCGAATAGGTCCTCGGCACCGACATCGACCCCCAGCGCCGCCAGCGAGGTCGCCGGATACGGCGTGCCTTCCGGCGCGGCGACGACATTGGTACCGATGCCGACCACGACCGCCAGTCGATTGTCGGCCACCGCTTCGGCCTCCAGCAGGATACCGGCGAGCTTCTTTGGTCCGGCCAGCACGTCATTGGGCCATTTCAGCGAAAACTTCATCTGTTCCGATCCCGCCGACCGCAGCGATGCTTCGACGCTGACTTTTTTCAAAGCCGCTTCCAGTGCGAGTCCCGCCGCGAAACCCAGCGTCGCCGCCATTGCAGGTGAAGTATCGATCACTTCGAGGATGCTGCTGGCGAGGTTGCCACGCGGCGCGATCCAAGCGCGATTTCGCCGCGCGCGCCCCGCCGTCTGCTCGGACGTCACAAACCACAGCGGACCGCGTTCGCCCGCGCGCGCGCGCGAGAGCGCTTCGGCGCTGGTCGACCCTATGTGATCGAAGGCAGCGAGCCGGTAACCCGCTGAGGCGGCTCGGGTACCGAGCGAAAATGCCATCTAAAAAAGCGACTTCGCCGCAGCCGTTGCGACGCTGACCAGCGGCCCCGGATAGACGAAGAAAAAGATGTTGAAGAGACCCGCGACCGCCAGCACCGCGCGCAATTCGACCCGCATCGGGTCGAGCTCAGCCAGCGGCTCGTCGAAATACATCACCTTGATGATGGTGAGATAATAAAATGCGCCGACCACGCTGGCGAGCACGCCGACCACGGCCAGCGTGAACAGGCCCGCCTTGATGGCAGCGACGAACACATACCATTTGGCGAAAAAGCCCGCGAGCGGCGGAATGCCAGCCAGCGAAAACAAAAGCATGGCAAAGAAGAACGCCAGCAACGGGTTGGTACGCGACAACCCGGCGAAGTCGCTAATGTTCTCGACGTGCTGGCCACCCCGTTTCATGGTCAGGATCACGGCGAAGGAGCCCAGCGTCATCGCCACGTAGATCGATATATAGACCAGCACGCCCTGTGCGCCCTCGGCGGTGCCGGCGGCGAGGCCCACAAGTGCAAAACCCATGTGGCCGATCGAGGAATAGGCCATCAGTCGCTTGATGTTCTTCTGGCCGATGGCGGCGAACGACCCCAGCACCATCGAGGCGATTGCGACGAACACCACGATCTGCTGCCATTGCGAGACGATGCCCGGAAATGCGGTGAGCGTCACGCGGGTGAACACCGCAAGCGCCGCCACCTTGGGTGCCGAGGCAAAGAACGCCGTCACCGGCGTCGGTGCTCCCTCATAGACGTCGGGCGTCCACATATGGAACGGCACCGCCGAAACCTTGAAGCAGAGCCCCGCCAACAGGAACACCAGGCCGAACACGATACCGATGCTGCCGGTTTTCGCCGCTGCGGCAATGCCGGTGAAGCTGACGGTGCCGGTGAAGCCATAGACCAGCGAAGCGCCATACAGCAGCATGCCCGAGGACAGCGCGCCCAGCACAAAATACTTCAGGCCGGCTTCGGTCGATTTCGCGTTGTCGCGATTGCTGGCTGCGACGACGTACAGCGCGAGCGACATCAATTCGAGTCCGAGATAGAGCATGATGAGGTCGCCGGCCGAAATCAGCACCATCATGCCGAGCGTCGAGAGCAGCACCAGGATGGCGTATTCGAAGATGCGCCTGCCGGGATCGGCCAGGAATTCCGTCGAAAGGATCAGCGTCGCCGCCGAGCCGACCAGCGCCAGGATTTTCAGGAAACGTGCGAAATCATCGACGATGAAGCTACCGCCGAAGGTCGTCAGTTTTCCGGCCGGCAGCAACAGTTCCAGCGCCCCGGTTGCCACCAGCAGGCACACCGCAAGGCCGGTGACGAGGCCCGTGGTCTGCGGGCCCCGATAGGCCCCGATCATCAGCAGCACCATGGCGCCGGCGGCGAGCACCAGCTCCGGCAGCACCGGCAGCAACTGATAACCTGCACTCTCAAAGCTCATGGCGCGTTGTCCTGACCTGCTGCTTTCACTGCAGCAGCGCGGCTGCCTTGATGGCAGTCACCGCTTGGCTGTAATTGGTAACGAGTTGCTGCACCGAGGCCGCCGACATGTCGAGCACCGGCTTCGGATAAAATCCAAACAGGATGGTGAGAGCCACCAGCGGCATCAGCGTCAGGCTCTCGCGGAAGGTCAGATCCTTGATGCTCGCCAGCGACGGCCTTACCAGCGCGCCGAATATTACCTTGCGATAGAGCCAGAGCGCGTAGGCGGCGGAAAGGATCACGCCCAGCGTGGCGAAGGCGGCGGTGGGGATCGAGACCTTGAAGGTGCCGATCAGCGTCATGAACTCGCCGACGAAGCCGGAGGTGCCGGGCAAGCCGACATTGGCCATGGTGAAGACCATGAACACCAGGGCATAGAGCGGCATGCGGTTGACCAATCCGCCATAGGCGGTGATCTCGCGGGTATGCATGCGGTCGTAGACGATGCCGACGCAGAGGAACAGCGCACCGGAGACGATGCCGTGCGAGATCATCTGGAATACGCCGCCGGCGACGCCCTGGGTCGTGCCGGCAAAGATTCCCATGGTGACGAATCCCATATGCGCCACCGACGAATAAGCGATCAGTTTCTTGATGTCTTCCTGCATCAAGGCCACCAGCGAAGTGTAGATGATGGCAATAATCGAGAGCGAGAAGATCAGCGGCGCAAAATGATGCGAGGCAAGGGGAAACATCGGCAGCGAGAACCGCAGGAACCCGTAGCCGCCCATCTTTAGCAGGATGGCGGCCAGGATCACCGAACCTGCGGTTGGCGCCTCGACATGCGCATCCGGCAACCAGGTGTGAACCGGCCACATCGGCATCTTCACCGCGAAGGAGGCAAAGAACGCCAGCCACGCCCAGGTCTGGAGGCTGCGTGGCACCGCCGTATGCATCAGGGTCGGAATGTCGGTGGTGCCGGCGTTCCAGAACAGCGCCATGATCGCCAGCAGCATCAGCACCGAGCCGAGCAGCGTGTAGAGGAAGAACTTGAAGGAGGCGTAGACCCGGCGCGGGCCGCCCCATACCCCGATGATCAGGAACATCGGGATCAGACCGCCTTCGAAGAACAGATAGAACAGCACGAGGTCGAGCGCGCAGAAGGTGCCGACCATCAGCGTTTCCAACAGAAGAAACGCCATCATGTATTCGCGCACCCGCATCGTCACCGATTTCCAGCTCGCGACGATGCAGAACGGCATCAACGCGGTGGTCAGGATCACGAACGGCAGCGAAATGCCGTCGACGCCCATGTGATAACTGATGCCGCTGGAAAGCCACTGCATCTTCTCGACGAACTGGAAATCCGGCTGGGTCGAATCGAACCGCGCCACCAGGATCAGCGAAACCACAAAGGTGATCAGCGTGGTCCACAGCGCGATCCAGCGCGAATTGCGCCGTGCGGCTTCGTCGTCGCCGCGGCTGATATAGATCAGGAGCGCCCCGACCACCGGCAGGAAGGTCACAACGGAGAGAATCGGCCAGGTTGTCATCACTGGCCTCCCGCGCCAAACATGAACCAGGTGATCAATCCGGCAACCCCGATCAGCATCGCGAAGGCGTAGTGGTAGAGATAGCCGGTCTGCAGCTTCACCACGTTGCGGGTCACCTCAAGCACACGGGCCGAAACGCCATCGGGACCGAGGCCGTCGATGATATAGCCGTCGCCGACCTTCCACAGGAAGCGGCCCAGCCATTTGGCGGGGCGCACGAAGATCAGGTCGTAGAGTTCGTCGAAGTACCACTTGTTGAGCAGGAACTGGTAGAGCATCGGCTGCTGGTTGGCGAGTTCGACCGGCAGGTATGGCCGGCGGATATAGAAGACGTAGGACACCAGGAAGCCCAACGCCATCATCGCCGTTGGCAACAACTTCATCGTCTCCGGGATGTTTTCCATGTCCTCGATGATGTGCGGATTCATCTTCAGCGACTCGCGGAAGAATTCCTCGACATTGTGGCCCGCGAACAATTCCTTGAACGGAAAGCCCGCAAGGATCGATCCGGCGGCGAGGATGCCGATCGGGATCAGCATCCACAGCGGGCTTTCATGCGCCGCTTCGTAATGCTCGATATCATGCGGTTCGCCAAAGAAGGTCTTGAAGATCAGGCGCCACGAATAGAACGCGGTCAGTCCGGCGGCGGCGACGGTCAGGATGAAGGCGTAGACCGCGAACGGGTTATGCGACGCGTAGGCCGATTCGATGATCGCATCCTTGGAGAAGTAACCCGCGAACAATGGAAAGCCGGTCAGCGCCAGCGTGCCGATGGTCATCACAATGAACGTGAAGGGAATGCGGTCCTTCAACCCGCCCATGTTGCGGATGTCCTGCTCGTGGTGCATCGCGTAGATCACCGAACCCGAACCCAGGAACAACAGCGCCTTGAAGAAAGCGTGGGTGAACAGGTGGAACATCCCGACGGAATAGGCGCCCGCCCCCATCGCCACGAACATGTAGCCGAGCTGCGAACAGGTCGAATAGGCCACGATGCGCTTGATGTCGTTCTGCACGAGGCCGACGGTGGCGGCAAAGAACGCGGTGGTGGCGCCGAAGAACATCACCACGGCCTGCGCATTCGGCGCGAGTTCAAACAGCGGCGACAGCCGCGCCACCATGAAAACGCCGGCGGTGACCATGGTCGCGGCATGGATCAACGCCGAAACCGGCGTCGGGCCTTCCATGGCGTCCGGCAACCAGGTGTGCAGCAGGAACTGGGCCGATTTACCCATCGCACCCATGAACAACAACACGCATGTCAGCGTCAGGGCGTCGGCGTGCCAGCCGAAGAAATCGATGGTCTTGCCGGTCAGGCCCGGCGCACCCGCAAAGATGGTCTCGAAATCGGTCGAACCGATCAGCATGAAGATCGCGAAGATGCCGAGTGCAAACCCGAAATCGCCGACGCGATTGACGACGAAGGCCTTGATCGCGGCAGCATTGGCCGACGGTTTCTGGTACCAGAATCCGATCAGCAGATAGCTCGCGAGCCCGACGCCTTCCCAGCCGAAAAACAGCTGCACCAGGTTGTCCGCCGTCACCAGCATCAGCATCGCGAAGGTGAACAGCGACAGATAGCTGAAGAATCGCGGCCGGTACGGATCCTCGTCCATGTAACCGATCGAATACAGGTGCACCAGCGATGACACGGTGTTGACGACCACCAGCATCACGGCGGTCAGCGTGTCGACCCGCAGCGACCACGAGACCTGCAGATCGCCTGACGTGATCCAGGGAAACAGCGCGATCCGCGCGTCGTGGTGCATGAAACCGACATCGACCAGCGCAAACCACGACAACCCCGCCGAAATCAGCAACAGCCCTGTCGTGATCAATTCGGCGGCGCGCGAACCCGCCGCTGCCGGCTCGACGGCGTGATCGTGATCGTCATGCCCGTCGGATTCGTCGTGGGACGCATGGATGACGCCTGCGTCCTCGGTAATCGAAGGCTCGCCGTGACCATGCGCGTCGTCATGATATTCGACGGTGTCGCCGCTCGGATTGCGCGCATGCGCGCCAACGATCGAGATCAGGCCCGCGATGAGCGCGCCGATCAGCGGCAGAAAGACGATTGTCTGAATCATTTGCCGCGCTAGCCCTTCATCAGATTGACGTCTTCAACCGCGATCGAACCGCGGTTGCGGAAGTACACGACCAGCACCGCCAGACCGATCGCCGCTTCGGCTGCGGCCACCGTCAGCACCAGCAACGCAAACACCTGGCCGACGATGTCGCCGAGGAACGTCGAGAACGCGACCAGATTGATATTGACCGCCAGCAAAATCAGCTCGATCGACATCAGGATAACGATGATGTTCTTGCGGTTGAGAAAGATGCCGAGAATGCCGAGCGTGAACAGGATCGCGCCGACCGCCAGGTAATGTCCGAGGCCGATCGTCATTGCACCCACTCCGGCGCGTCGGCGTCCTGCAGGCCCTGCCCCGAGGCCACCTTGCGCACGCTCATCGCAAGTTCCGGCGTCCGCGCGTTCTGCACATTGATGTCCTGCCGCTTTACGCTGACCTTGTGGCGCAGCGTCAGCACGATGGCGCCGATCATCGCGACCAGCAGCACCATGCCGGCGATCTGGAAGTAGTGAATATATTTGGTGTAGAGCACGAGACCGAGCGCCTGGGTGTTGCTGACGTTGGTCGGGATCGCCGCAGTGATGGATTTCGTGACCGCCGGATTGATGACCCAGCCGCCGACGACGAGCAGCAGTTCGAACAGGAATAGTGCGCCGATCACCAGACCGATCGGCAGGTATTGGCTGAAGCCTTCGCGCAGTTCGGTGAAATCGACGTCGAGCATCATGATCACGAACAGGAACAGCACCGCGACCGCGCCGACATAGACCACCACCAGGATCATCGCCAGGAATTCGGCGCCCATCAGAATGAATAGGCCGGCGGCGCTGACGAATGCCAGGATCAAAAACAGCACGGAATGCACGGGATTGCGCGACACAATCACCATCACCGCCGAGGCCACGCAGACGCCGGCGAACAGATAGAAGAACAACGCCGGAAGGATCATACCCTCACCTCACCGGTACGGCGCGTCGAGTTCGATTGATTTCGCAAGCTCGCGCTCCCAGCGGTCGCCGTTGGCGAGAAGTTTCGCCTTGTCATAATAGAGTTCCTCGCGGGTCTCGGTCGCGAATTCGAAATTCGGTCCCTCGACGATGGCGTCGACCGGACAGGCTTCCTGGCACAGCCCGCAATAGATGCATTTCACCATGTCGATGTCGTAGCGCACGGTACGGCGGGTGCCGTCATTGCGGCGCGGGCCGGCCTCGATGGTGATGGCCTGCGCCGGGCAGATCGCCTCGCACAGCTTGCAGGCGATGCAGCGCTCCTCGCCGTTGGGATAGCGGCGCAGCGCATGCTCGCCGCGGAAACGCGGCGAGATCGGCCCCTTCTCGAACGGATAATTCAGCGTCGGCTTCGGCTTGAAGAAATAGCGCATGGCGAGAAAGAACGCCCATACGAATTCGGACAGCAGCAGCGACCGGGCGGTGGCGTTGACATTGACACTCATGGCGACCTCATTTCGGCGCGAGCCCCGCAAATTGCAGCACGGCGGCAACGATCACCACCATCGCCAGCGATAACGGCAGGAACACCTTCCAGCCGAGCCGCATCAACTGGTCGTAGCGGTAGCGCGGCACGATCGCCTTTGCCATTGCAAACAGGAAGAACATGAAAAATACCTTGAGCACGAACCAGATCACTCCGGGCACCCAGGTAAACGGCGGATAGGGAACCGGCGGCAGCCAGCCGCCGAGGAACAGGATCGAGGCCAGCGCGCACATCGTGGTGATCGCGACATATTCGCCGAGCATGAACAACAGATACGGCGTCGAGCCGTATTCGACCATGAAGCCCGCGACCAGTTCGGATTCGGCTTCCACCAGGTCGAACGGTGGACGGTTGGTCTCGGCCAGCGCCGAGACGTAGAACACCACGAACATCGGGAACAGCGGCAGCCAGTACCAGCCGAGCAATCCCCATTTCGAGTTCTGCGCCTCGACCACCGCCGACAGGTTCAGCGAGCCGGCGCAAAGCAGGACCGTGATGATGACAAAGCCGATCGAGACCTCGTAACTCACCATCTGGGCCGCCGATCGAAGCGCGGCGAGGAATGGGTATTTCGAGTTCGACGACCAGCCGGCCATGATGATGCCGTAGATCGACAGCGACGAGATCGCAAAGATGTAGAGCACGCCGACATTGATGTCGGAGATCACCCAGCCCAAATTCATCGGGATCACGGCCCAGGCCGCCAGCGCCAGCACGCAGCTCACCAGCGGGGCCAGCAGGAACACGCCCTTGTTGGCGCCGGAGGGAATGATCGGCTCCTTCAGCACGAACTTCAGGAGGTCGGCGAAGGACTGGAACAGGCCCCACGGTCCGACCACGTTGGGTCCGCGCCGGATCTGCACCGCCGCCCAGATCTTGCGGTCGGCCAAAAGGATGTAGGCGATCGCGATCAGGAGCACGACGAGCAGCAAGAGGCTCTGCGCGACCATGACGATCAGCGGCCAGAGGAAGCCGGTCCAGAATGCGCTTGCGAAGAACTCAGCCATCAGCTCACTCCGCCGCCGTCAACATTTGACCGGAGGCCAGGCGCGAGCATTCCGCCATGATCGCCGACGCGCGCGCGATCGGATTGGTCAGGTAAAAATCCTCGATCGCTGCTTTGAACGGCGCCTTCTCGACGCTGCCGCCCTTCGCCGCGAGGGTCTTGATATCGGCGGCATTGCCGGCTTCGATCTGGTCGACGCGCATCAGATGCGGCGCCGCCTTGAAGATCGCCTGCCGCAACGCGCCGAGGGAATCGTAAGGCAGCTTCTTGCCGAGAACGTCCGACAACGCGCGGATGACCGCCCAATCTTCGCGCGCGTCCCCCGGGGGAAACGCGGCGCGGTTGGCCATCTGCACCCGGCCTTCGGTGTTGACGTAGAGACCCTGCTTTTCGGTGTAGGCAGCACCCGGCAGGATCACGTCGGCGCGATGCGCTCCGCGATCGCCGTGGGTGCCGATGTAGACCACGAAGGTGCCGTCCGGCACCTTGATCTCATCGGCGCCGAGCAGGAACAGCACGTCGAGCGTGCCGAACGTCGTCATCTCGGCTGCACTCAAGCCGCTGGCATTGGCCGCAAATCCGATATCGAGCGCGCCGACGCGCGACGCGGCGTTGTGCAGAACGCCGAAACCGTTCCAGCCATCCTTGAGTGCACCGAAATCGACGGCCAGTTTCGCCGCGAGCGCGAACACCGCAGCGCCATCATGCCGCGAAGCCACGCCGGCGCCGACCAGCGCCAGCGGTTTGTTGGCCCCCTTCAGCACATCCGCGAAGGAATGCTTGCCTGCTGCGAGATCGCCGAGAGAATCGGTGCCCGCGCCGAGATAGTCGTAGTCGTAGGTAAGGTCGGTTTTGGCGCCGATCACACCGATCTTGAGCGCACCGCTGCGCCAGCGCTTGCGGATGCGGGCGTTGAGCACCGCGGCTTCCTTGCGCGGGTTCGAGCCGACGATCAGCAACGCATCGGCCTGATCGATGCCGGCGATGCCGGGGTTGAAAATGTAGGATGCGCGGCCGGCCTTCGGATCAAAGCCGTCACTGCCCTGGGTCGCAAGATTGACCGAGCCGCATTTCGCCAGCAGGTCCTTGAGCGCGAACATCTCTTCGACCGCGGCAAGATCGCCGGCGATGGCGCCGATCCGCTTGCCGTCGATACGGCCGGCTTTGGCCGCGATGGCCGCGAACGCTTCCGACCAGGACGCGGCGCGAAGCTGGCCGTTCTCCCGGATATAGGGCCGGTCGAGCCGCTGGGTACGCAGGCCATCGACGACATGCCGGGTTTTGTCGGAAATCCACTCCTCGTTCACAGCCTCATTGACGCGCGGCAGGATCCGCATCACCTCGCGGCCGCGGGTATCGATTCGAATGGCCGAGCCGACGGCGTCCATGACGTCGATCGACTGGGTTTTGTCGAGTTCCCAGGGCCGTGCCGCGAACGCATAGGGTTTGGAGGTCAGCGCGCCGACCGGACAGATGTCGACGAGATTGCCCTGCAATTCGGAAGTCAGCGCCGTCTCCAGATAAGTCGTAATCTCCATGTCCTCGCCGCGCCCCGTAGCGCCCATTTCCGGCACGCCGCATACTTCGGCGGCGAAGCGGACGCAGCGCGTGCACTGGATGCAGCGGTTCATCGAGGTCTTGACCAGCGCGCCGAGATATTTGTCTTCGACCGCGCGCTTGTTCTCGGCAAAGCGGCTGGTATCGACGCCGTAGCCCATCGCCTGGTCCTGCAGGTCGCACTCGCCGCCCTGATCGCAGATCGGGCAATCCAGGGGATGATTGATCAGCAGAAATTCCATCACGCCTTCGCGCGCCTTCTTCACCATCGGCGAGCGGGTCGAGATTTCCGGGGGCTCGCCCTTGGGACCGGGACGGCAATCGCGGACGCCCCAGGCACAGCTTGCGACCGGCTTCGGTCCGCCCTTCACTTCGACCAGGCACATCCGGCAATTGCCGGCGATCGACAGCCGCTCGTGGTAGCAAAAACGCGGAATTTCCGCGCCCGCGGCCTCGCACGCCTGCAGCAGCGTGTATTCGGCGGGAACATCGATTTCTTTGCCATCGACGATGAGTTTGGTCATTGCCTTCAGGTCTTTCCGAGCTTGCAGTCGGGTGGTGTGACGCCGGCGGTTTTCATGGACGCCTTCACCCATTGCTGGGTGTCGGTGTTGTAGGTCGATAGATAGGCCGGTCCCGCCTGGTTCTTCTCGCACAGGAACGGCAGATGCGGCTTCAGGTCGTAATCGCAGGACGCGATCCATTCGCGGCGATCGGCGAAAGCCGCGGTCGCCTCCTCGCAGGCGTACAGGAAATAGGAGACGAAGCTTTCGTATTGAACCTGCTCGTCGCGGCTGCTGGCCTTGATCGTATCGTAATCGGGTGCCGAGAATTTCGGGTTCTTGAAGGCGAGATCGGTATAGCCGAGAAATGCCTGTCGCGCGCTGACCGCGCGATTGTTGGTGCGGATTTCGTTGATCTGAAACAGGATCGCCACAAAACCGAGCAGCGCCACGGCCGCTTGCGCCATCTGCGCCAGCGTCCCGTATTTCTGCCACCAGAAAATGCTTGGTTGCGACATCAACATCTCACGATGAGCGAAGGGTCAGATAGGCCAGCAGCGTAACCGCGATCACAATTCCCGCGATCATGTCGAGGCGAACCCAGATCCTGAATAAGCCCAGCAACCGGTCCATGCGATTCGATGCCATCATTCTCATCTCCTCTGCCAAGCCCCTACTCCGCCGCGACCATGTGCGCGGGATCGAGAATGCCGGCATCGTCGACATCGGCCTTGCGTGAATATTCGTCGATGCGCGCTTCGATCTCGTGACGGAAATGCGCGATCAGGCCCTGGATCGGCCACGCGGCGGCATCGCCCAGCGCGCAGATGGTGTGGCCCTCAACCTGCGTGGTGACCTCAAGCAGCATGTCGATCTCGCGCTTGTGGGCGCGGCCCTCCGCCATCCGCGTCAGCACCCGCCACATCCATCCCGTACCCTCACGGCATGGCGTGCACTGACCGCAGCTCTCATGCTTGTAGAAATAGGAAATCCGCGCGATCGCCCGGATCAGGTCGGTCGATTTGTCCATCACGATGACGGCGGCGGTGCCGAGACCGGAGCGCAATTTGCCCAGGCTGTCGAAATCCATCGGCGTGTCGATGATCAGTTCGGCCGGCACCATGCGTACCGACGAGCCGCCGGGGATCACCGCCTTCAGATTATCCCAGCCGCCGCGGACGCCGCCGCAATGGCGCTCGATCAGTTCCCGGAACGGAAGCCCCATGGCTTCCTCGACATTGCAGGGACGTTCGACATGGCCGGAAATGCAAAACAGCTTGGTGCCGACATTGTTGGGACGGCCGATGCCGGCAAACCACGCCGCACCCCGCCGCAGGATATCCGGTGCCACCGCGATCGACTCGACATTGTTGACGGTGGTGGGGCAACCGTAGAGACCGACATTGGCCGGGAATGGCGGCTTTAGCCGCGGCATGCCCTTCTTGCCCTCAAGGCTTTCCAGAAGTGCGGTCTCTTCGCCGCAGATATAGGCGCCGGCGCCGTGCGTGACGTAAAGGTCGAACGGGAAGCCGTTGACGTTGTCCTTGCCGATCAGCTTCGCTTCATAGGCCTGGGCGACCGCGGCTTCCAGGTGCTCGCGCTCCCGGATGAATTCGCCACGCACATAGATGTAGCAGACGTGCGCGCCCATCGCGAAGCTCGCGATCAGGCAGCCCTCGACCAGAAGATGCGGGTCGTGCCGCATGATCTCGCGGTCCTTGCAGGTGCCGGGCTCGGACTCATCGGCATTGACCACGAGATAGCTCGGCCTGCCGTCTTTCGATTCCTTCGGCATGAACGACCATTTCATGCCGGTCGGAAACCCCGCCCCGCCGCGCCCGCGGAGGCCGGAGGCCTTCATCTCGTTGATGATCCAGTCGCGGCCCTTGTCGATGATCGCCTTGGTGCCGTCCCAGGCGCCGCGGCGGCGCGCGCCTTCAAGGCCCCAGTCGTCGAGGCCGTAGAGATTGCGGAAGATGCGGTCCTTGTCGTCGAGCATGAGCTTCCTCGGATCAGCGATTGGACTGCATATAGGCAAGCCCGGCGGCGCATCCGCCGAGGGTCATCGCCCATAGCAGGCTTGTATCCAGCGATGCATTCAGCGCGTAGCGCTGCAGCAGGAAAAAGAATGCACCGGCCACCACGGCGTGCAGACCAATGTAGCGCCAACGTTCCATCGGTCCGGCACTCCAAGGCGCGGCCGCCTGCGATGCGCGGTCGTGCGTCATGTTTTTTCCTTCAGCGTGGTCGACCCGCCCACGGGTGCCGAGAACTGGCGGCCATTCTGCGGGCCCGGCTTCGGTAGATTGCCGGAGGCAAAGCCGTCCAGCACCTTGCCGAAGCTCTCCTTGCTCAGATCCTCGTAGGTATCCTTCCCGATCAGCACCATCGGCGCGTTGACGCAGGCGCCGAGGCATTCGACTTCCTCCCAACTGAAATTGCCGTCCTTGGACAGATGGAAGGGATCATGGTGGATCCGGCTCCGGCACACTTCGATGAGATCGCCGGCGCCGCGCAACCGGCACGGTGTGGTGCCGCATACTTGCACATGGGCTTTCTTGCCGACCGGTTGCAACTGGAACATGGTGTAGAAGGTCGCGATCTCCAGCGCGCGGATGTAGGGCATCTTCAGAAGGTCGGCGACGGCGCGGATCGCTGCTTCCGAAACCCAGCCGTCGTGCTGCTCCTGCACCCGCCACAGGATCGGTATCACCGCGGACGCCTGGCGTCCTTCCGGGAATTTGGCGATCTGTTCTTTGGCCCAGGCAAGGTTTTCCGCCGTGAACGTGAAGTTCGCGGGTTGTAGTTCCTTCGGTGCCAGACGGCGGACAGACATGGTTTCTCAGACTCTCATTGCATGCGACGCGACGCATTCGCGTTCAGCACGCGAATCCGGTCTTGCCAGAACGCACTTGCGGTACCGAATACGTTGTAACCGACGTGAGACGAAACCTTGATGCGGTCGAGGATGGAAAGCTCGGTGACGGTTTCGAGCCGATGGCTGCGCGGATCGTACACGATCAGCTTAAGCGGGGTGTGCTCGAGAATATAACGCGATACCGTATGGTTGGGATCGTTGCCGTGTTCCTCGCACAACAACACGCTGTCGCCCTGCAGCAGCCGCGCGCCGCCCTTGATGGCTTCGATCTCGACGCCCTCGACATCGAGCTTGATCAGGTATTTCCCACCGACCGAAATCTTGCCGTCGTCCAGCAAATTGTCGAGTGCTATGACCGGCACATCCTCGCCGCCGTCCCGCGCGCCCCCGGCGATGCTGAACGCCTCATGTTTGGTGCCCGACAGCCGCGCGGTGCCCCTGCTGGCGCCGATCGCACACTTCATGACCTCGAAGCGGCCGCCGTTGATCCGGGCGTTATTCGTCAGTATGGCGAAATTCTGCGACGACGGCTCGATCGCGATCGCCTTGTGGGAGCCATAGGGCGCGCTCGAGATCAGCACCGACCAGTAGCCGAAATTGGCGCCGCAATCGATCAGCGTGTAGTCGACGTCGGCGGAGTCCTGAAACAACAGTTCGAGTTCGTTTTCGTAGCAAAAGGAGCGGTTGAGCAATTTGCTCCAGTAACCGTCGCCATAGGGAAACTCGAACGTGGCGTCGGGATTGAGCTTGATCGCGATATCGCGCTCGGGCAGCGTCTTGCGCAGGAGATTGGCGCAACCATTGTAGCCACGATGCGAAAACGCGGACGCCACCTTTGAGCCCGACGCCAAAGCAAGGGCCGCCAACCGCTCCCAGGCATTAGCGCCCTCGAGCACGCCAGTCGCACGGTCAAACTGGATGGGCGGCATTGCCATCACCGATCGACCTCTCCGAACACGATATCGAGCGAGCCCAGAATGGCGGAGACGTCGGCCAGCAGGTGTCCCCGACAGATAAAATCCATCGCCTGCAGGTGCGCAAAGCCAGGCGCGCGGATCTTGCATTTGTAGGGCTTGTTGCTGCCGTCGGCGACGAGGTAGACGCCGAACTCGCCTTTCGGCGCCTCGACCGCGGCATAGACTTCGCCAGCCGGCACATGAAAGCCTTCGGTGTAGAGCTTGAAGTGGTGGATTAGCGCTTCCATCGAGCGCTTCATCTCGCCGCGGCGCGGCGGAAAGATCTTGTTGTCCTCGACCGCCACCGGCCCCTGTCCGTCGGCGGCGCGCAATTTCTCGATGCACTGCTTCATGATGCGCACCGACTGGCGCATTTCTTCCATCCGGATGCAGTAGCGATCGTAGCAATCGCCGTTCTTGCCGACGGGAATATCGAAATCCATCTCGGCGTAGCATTCGTAAGGTTGCGCCTTGCGCAAATCCCACGCGGCACCCGAACCGCGCACCATCACGCCGGAGAAACCCCATTCCCAGGCCTGCGCCAGCGTTACCACCCCGATATCGACATTGCGCTGCTTGAAGATGCGGTTGCCGGTGAGCAGCCGTTCGAGATCGGCGACGACTTGCAGGAACGGGTCGCACCAGGCCTCGATATCGTCGATCAGTTTCGGCGGAAGGTCCTGATGCACGCCGCCGATCCGGAAATAGGCCGCATGCATCCGGCTGCCGGAGGCGCGCTCGTAAAACACCATCAGCTTTTCGCGCTCTTCAAACCCCCACAGCGGCGGGGTCAGCGCGCCCACATCCATCGCCTGCGTGGTGACGTTGAGCAGATGCGACAGGATGCGGCCGATCTCGCAGTACAAGACCCGGATCAATTGCCCGCGGCGTGGCACCGCAATTCCGAGCAGCTTTTCCGCCGCGAGACAAAACGCATGCTCCTGGTTCATCGGCGCAACATAGTCGAGCCGGTCGAAATACGGGATCGCCTGCAGATATGTCTTATGCTCGATCAGCTTTTCAGTGCCGCGATGAAGCAGACCGATATGCGGATCGACCCGCGCAACCACTTCGCCGTCAAGCTCCAGCACAAGGCGCAGCACGCCATGCGCGGCCGGATGCTGCGGCCCAAAGTTGATGGTAAAGTTGCGGAGTGCTGCTTCGGCCATGATCAGACTTTCGGTCTCGCCTTCTCATCGCCGGGCAAGACCGGATAGTCCGCGCCTTCCCATGGCGAGAGGAAGTCGAACTTGCGGAATTCCTGATTGAGCCGGACGGGTTCGTAGATCACCCGCTTCTCCTGGTCGTCGTAACGCACCTCCACAAAGCCGGTGAGCGGAAAATCCTTGCGCAGCGGATGACCGTCGAAGCCATAGTCGGTCAACAGACGCCGCATGTCCGGATGACCGGTGAAAATCACGCCGTAGAGATCGTAGCACTCGCGCTCGAACCAGTCCGCGCCAGGAAACACCTCGATGATCGATGGCACTTGCGTGGTCTCGTCGGCTTCGGCGCGCAGACGGATGCGTGCGTTGAGCGTCGGCGACAGCAAATGATAAATCACGTCGAAGCGCTTCTCGCGGCCGGGATAATCTACCGCCGTCACGTCGATGAAGCTGATGAAGCGGCAACCGGGATCGTCGCGCAGGAACTTGACGACGTCGACGATCTTGTCGGCCTGCACCGACAGGTTCAGCTGGTTGAAAGCAACCGAATGACCGGTCGCTGCACCCGCAAGCGAGCTAACAATCGTCTGACCCAGGGTATCGAGTCTGCCGTCGTCCATTCCAAAAACCTTAGCGTTCGATGGTTCCGGTGCGCCGGATCTTCTTCTGCAGCAGCATCACGCCGTAGAGCAGCGCTTCCGCCGTCGGTGGACAGCCGGGCACGTAGATGTCGATGGGCACGATGCGGTCGCAGCCGCGCACCACCGAATACGAGTAGTGATAGTAGCCGCCGCCATTGGCGCACGACCCCATCGAGATCACGTAGCGCGGCTCCGGCATCTGGTCGTAGACCTTGCGCAGCGCCGGGGCCATTTTGTTGGTCAGCGTGCCCGCCACGATCATCACGTCGGACTGGCGCGGGGAGGCGCGCGGGGCAAAACCGAAGCGCTCGGCATCATAACGCGGCATCGACATCTGCATCATCTCGACCGCGCAACAGGCGAGACCGAACGTCATCCACATCAGCGAGCCCGTGCGCGCCCAAGTGATGAGATCGTCGGCCGCGGCGACGAAGAAGCCCTTGTCGGACAGTTCGTGATTGACCTCGAGAAAGTATGGATCAGTGGAGCCGACCGGTTTGCCGGTCGAGGGATCGAGAATGCCGGTCGCGGCGGGGGCCACCGACGGTGCAAACCCGGGCGTGGCGGCGGTGGGGCTCAATCCCATTCGAGCGCGCCTTTCTTCCATTCATAGGCAAAGCCGACGGTGAGGACGGCGAGGAAAACCATCATCGACCAGAACCCGGTCGCCCCCAGCTTCCCGAACGCCACCGCCCAGGGAAACAGGAACGCCACTTCGAGGTCGAAGATGATGAAGAGGATCGCCACCAGATAGAAGCGGACGTCGAACTTCATACGGGCGTCGTCAAAAGCGTTGAATCCGCATTCATAGGCGGAAAGCTTTTCCGGATCGGGCTGCTGGAAAGCGACGATGAAGGGAGCAATCAGCAGGACCATACCAATCGCCGCCGCGACCCCGATGAACACCACAAGCGGGAGATAATTCTGCAAGATGCCGGTCATCGGCGATGCCTTTAATCCCCGCGGTTTCTGGCATCCGCGGATTCGTTACATTGGAATTGTTCTGAGGCTTAGCGCAGCGCAACAAGGGGCGCAAGACAAGCTATTTTGACGGCCTCCGTTGACCCCAAAGAAGGCTGCCGCCATCCCCCACGCAACGGTTTCGCCGCGGTCGGGGCAACGTGGGCACTTTTTCAGCCCTCGGGGATGACGGGCTGCGGGATTGACCGCTCCCGGCCCAAAGTTCACTTTGCCGGGACCAGAAAAACAGCAGCCGACAAGGGCTGTGGATGGAGGATGCGGCGATGAATATCACCCAGCGGGATCGCGATCTCGGGACCGCGTACGCCATGAAGCCATCCACCACCCGGACGGAACTGACCGCGGTCGGACGCGGCACGCCGATGGGCGAACTGCTCCGGCGTTACTGGCACCCGGTCGGTCTCGTCGGGGATGCCACCGACATCCCCCGCAAGGTTCGTGCGCTCGGCGAGGATTTGATCCTGTTCCGCGACCGGCACGGCCGCGTCGGCCTGCTGCATGCGCGCTGCTGCCATCGCGGCACCACGCTGTATTACGGCAAGGTTGAGGAGGACGGCATCCGTTGCTGCTACCACGGCTGGAAATTCGATACCGAAGGCCAATGCCTCGAACAGCCCTGCGAACCCGACGGCGGCCAGTTCAGGGACAAGGTGCGCCAGCCCTGGTACCCGGTCCAGGAACTCTACGGGCTGATCTTCACCTATATGGGGCCGGCAGAGAAAAAGCCGGTGCTGCCGCGCTACGAAGTGCTGGAAAAGATGGACGATGGCGAATTCGTCGAGGCCGACGACAGTTCGATCGGCGGCGGTGGACCGGCCGTCATTCCCTGCAACTGGCTGCAGCATTTCGAGAACGTGGTCGATCCCTACCACGTCCCGGTGCTGCACGGCTCGTTCAGCGGCCCGCAATTTACCAACATGATGGCCTCGATGCCGGAGGTGAAATTCGAGATGTCACCCCGCGGCGTCACGGTACGCTCGATCCGTAACCAGGACGACGGCAAGATTTTCTACCGGGTAACCGAAGCCGCCCTCCCCACCTTGCGGGTGGTTCCCAATCCGAGGGTCGCGCAATTCGCCCGCGTCGAGTCGATCGGCTGGACACTGCCGATCGACGACACTTCTTTCCGTATCTACGTCGCCGGCCGGGTCAAGCAGCGCGGCGATATCGGGCGGATGCGTTCGAAGTTCAACGGCAAGTTCTGGTGGGACATGACCGAACAGGAACACCAGCAATTCCCCGGCGACTACGAGGCCCAGGTTGGCCAGGGTCCGGTGACCCAGCATTCCGAGGAGCATTTCGGCCAGAGCGACCGCGGTATTCTGATGATCCGGCGGATGCTCGGCGATCAGCTCGACGCCATGGCCGCCGGAGCCGATCCAATCGGCGTCTCATTCGACCAAAACGCGCCGCCGGTCGAATTCGAGGCCGGAAACTACATTCGCGAGCCGTGACGTCAGGACGATCACGAATAAACTCAGGGGGAAACCATGGTCGACTTCGCGCCACCAGCGGCTGTACAGATCGATGCCGCTGCAAGGCCATCGGCGCGGCGATACTACGTGCTGGCGTTGTTGACCATCGTCTACGCGCTGAATTTTCTCGACCGCACCATCTTCAACGTGCTGATCGAGCCGATCAAACAGGAGTTCACGCTCAGCGACACCACCATGGGGCTGCTCGCGGGCTTCGGCTTTGTGCTGTTTTATTCGCTGCTCGGCATCCCTATCGCGCGGATTGCCGACCGGCTCAACCGGCGCAACATCGTCGCCATCGCATTGGCGTTCTGGAGCGCGATGACGTTCTTCTGCGGTATGGCGCAGAGCGTAGCCACGCTGGCGCTGGCGCGGATCGGCGTTGGCATCGGCGAATCCGCCGGAACCCCGGCGTCGCAATCGCTGGTCGCCGATCTCTTCGACAAGAACGAGCGCCCGCGCGCACTCGGCGTCTACGCCATCGGCACTTATCTCGGGGTGTTCCTCGGCTATTTCATCGGCGGCTGGGTCAACCAGCACTATGGCTGGCGCATGGCCTTCTTCTCGGCCGGCCTGCCCGGCCTGGGGCTGGCTGCGGTGCTGTGGCTGACGGTGTCGGAGCCCAGGCGCGGCGCCATGGCGGAGACCTTCGCGCCTGAACCGCTCGGACCGACGCTTGGCTTCCTCGCCTCGCAAAAGACTTTTGTCATCGTGCTGATCGGCTTTTGCCTGACCACCTATACCAATTACGCCACCGCGGCGTGGATCCCGCCGTTTCTGGCGCGCGTGCATCATCTGAGCAGCGCCGAAATCGGAACCTATGCCGGCACCTTCAAGGGCCTGTTCGGGATGGCGGGCACGCTGGTCGGGGGTCTGGTGGTGGCGCAGATCAGCCGCCGCGACGACCGCTGGAAATTATGGGCGCCGGCGATCACCTCCGGCCTCGCCGGGCCGGTGTTTGCCGTGTGTATGCTGACGCCTGACTTCACGACCATGGTCGCGGCGCTGGCGCTGACCTCGTTCCTGGTCGGCTTTCATCTCGGGCCGATCTTTGCGATCGCGCAGACCGTCGCCCGGCCCAGCATGCGGGCGCTGGCGTCCGCGATCATTCTGCTGACCGCGACCTGCTTCGGCCAGGGCGTTGGCCCCCTCGCGGTCGGTATGATCAACGACGCGCTGAAAAACGACTATGGCGCCAATGCCGTGCGCTATTCGTTGCTGTCGGCGGCGGTCACGACCACGCTCGGCGCGCTGCTGTTCGTGTGGGCGGCGGTATCCATTCGCGGCGATATCAAGCGGGCGGCATAATCCCCGGACGAAACCGTTTTGGGGAACCCGTGAAACCGTCCTGAAACATGGGCGGCGTAAGCCTCTGCCAACACAGGGCGCCGAAAGGCGCCAAGGGGGCTCAGATGAACCACTCTATCCACTCGGCGGACCGCACCACCCACCTGAAGATCGTGGTTTTGGCGCTCGTGGCCGGCATCGCGGTGGCGGGTTTTGGCATCTCCACCCGCACCAGTCCGGATTACAGCCAGACCGCTCACGTCATCAAGGCCGGCAAGCCGATCGCGTTGACCAGTTCGGATACCTCGGTCATCCGCTAGAACCATCAGATATTTTTCCCGCTCTGAATGCGGCCGCCTCCGGGCGGCCTTTTTCGTCGTGCTATGAGAATGCACCCTCGCACCGCTCGCATTTATGAGGGAGGGACCGTCATGCGCCGGATACTTTTGGGAAGTCTGGTATTTGCCGCGCTCACCGCCGGTGGCAGCGCCGTCGCGGTTGAGGCGGGGTCGGCTCCGGGCGCCGACAAGGCGACTGCCGTCCCATCTACCAAACACACCGCGACCACCAAGCCCAGGAAGCGGCCGATGCCGCTTTCGGCGCCCATTGGAACCACGCCGACCACCCAGCTGCCGCTCGGACCGGCGGACCATGCGGCGCCGCCGCCGTCGACCGAACACTCGTGGACCGGGGTCTATGTGGGTGGCGGGGGCGGTATCGGCGCCGGCAAATAGACTGGCGCGAGAGACGGGACTCGAACCCGCGGCCTCCGCCGTGACAGGGCGGCGCTCTAACCAACTGAGCTACTCCCGCGGATGCCGTAACCTGACAGGTGCCGCGCAGGAATGAGGGTTAAAGGCGCGCCCCTTCTTAGTCAAGGTTGTTGCGAATCCCCTTGCCAGTAAGGCCTTTTCGCGACGCCGATGCAAATAATAGGCTGTTTGCAGGCAAAACAGCGTAGTCAGTCGCCCCCCGAATCGTTTAAGGCCTGCTACGTCTTTGTTTCCTTGAAGCCATCAACAACCAGGAGGGCCAAATATGGCGAAGAAAGCGGCTACCGCGACCACCGTCACGCTCAAGCATCTCGCAGCCGGCCTGTCGGAAGCGCACGAATTGTCCAAGAAGAGCGCCGAGGCGATCCTGACCGATCTGGTCGGCCGCATCACCAAGCACCTGAAGAAGGGCGAACGCATCCGCATCGTCGGGCTCGGCATCCTCCAGGTTCGCAAGCGCGCCGCCCGCATGGGCCGCAATCCCGCCACCGGCGAAGCCATCCAGATCAAGGCCAGCAAGAAGGTCGCCTTCCGCGCGGCCAAGGAGCTGAAGGAAGCCGTCTGAGGACGCGCCTGCATTTTACGTTGCGTCATTCCGGAACGATTTGCGCGGCCATCCGGAGTGACGCCTTGCCGTTTAGCTTTCCTGCTTCATCGCGGTTTTGACTGTGAGTTCACCCCCGAGGTTCACGCATGGTGTGACCGAGCGCTTTCTGCGCTACGTGGTGATCGATACCCAGTCGGACCCGGTCTCCCCCACCTCCCCGTCCACCGAAAAGCAAAAGAACCTCGGCCGCGTGCTCGCGGACGAGCTGCGGGCGATCGGAATCCATGACGCCCATCTCGACGAATACGGCTACGTCTACGCCACCATACCCGCAAATACCGACAAGCGCGTACCGGTGATCTGCTTCTGCTCGCACATGGACACCTCGCCCGATGTCACCGGCCAGGACGTCAAGCCGCAAATCGTGCGGAACTATCGCGGCGGCGACATCGTGCTGCCGGCCGACCCCACCCAGATCATCCGCGCCGCCGAACACCCCGCGCTGCGGGATCAGATCGGCAACGACATCATCACCACCGACGGCACCACGCTGCTCGGCGCCGACAACAAGGCGGGGGTTGCCGAGATCATGGATGCCGCGCATTTCCTGGTTCATCACCCCGAGATCAGGCACGGCGCCATCAAGATCCTGTTCACGCCGGATGAAGAGATCGGACGCGGCGTCGACAAGGCCGACCTGAAAAAGCTCGGCGCCGATTTCGCCTACACCGTGGACGGCGAATCCGCTGGCTCCATCGAGGACGAAACCTTCTCCGCCGACGGCGCTGTCATCACCATCGAAGGCGTCAGCACTCATCCCGGTTACGCCAAGGGCAAGATGGAGCACGCCATCAAGATCGCGGCCGCCATCGTCGACCGACTGCCGAAAGACACCTGCTCGCCCGAAACCACCGAGGGCAAGCAAGGCTTCCTGCATCCGATCGGCATCTCTGGCGCGCTGGAGAAGGCCACGCTCGGTTTCATCGTGCGCGATTTCACCGAACAGGGCTTGAAGGAAAAGGAGGCGTTGCTGGAAAGCATCGTCAAGCAGGTGATGAAGGATTTTCCGCGCTCGAGCTATCGGCTGGAGATCAAGCCGCAATACCGCAACATGAAAGAAGTGATCGACCGTCACCCGCAAGTCATCGACAACGCGATGGAAGCGATCCGCCGCGCCGGCCTCAACCCCGTAAAATCCTCGATCCGCGGCGGCACCGACGGCTCGCGGCTGTCGTTCATGGGACTGCCCTGCCCCAATATTTTCGCCGGCGAGCACGCGTTCCATTCGCGGCTGGAATGGGTGAGCGTGCAGGACATGGAGAAGGCGATGCAGACTATCGTGCATCTCGCCATGATCTGGGAAGAGCGGGCGTAAGGTACTCGCTCTCACCGTCGTTCCTGCGGAAGCAAGAACCCATGCGCCGTGCCGTTTGTTGCGAGACACGCTGTTCGACGAGTTTTGTATAACCCAACTTCCTGTGGTTATGGGTTCCTGCGTTCGCCGCGAGTGATGCATGGTGCTGCTCCAAATGAAGCCGTCATGCTCCGCGAAGGCGGGGCATCCAGTACGCCGCGGCTTTTCGATTCCATATCAGCGTCTCTGGAATACTGGATCATCCGCCTTCGCGGATGATGACAACTGCAGACACGGCTTCGCTATCTCGCCGCGTGTTTCACGCGAGTTTTGCTGTTAACGTCCCGCCCAATGAAATCAGAGGGCGCAGGGAATGCCGGGCGCCCAATGCGCCCGCAGCCTGGCAGGGCAGAAAAACAAGCCATGCCAGCAAAGTCACCACGGTCACACCGGAAATCA
>NZ_SSMW01000023.1 GCF_004799405.1 Bradyrhizobium sp. | reverse complement strand
ATCAGAAGCGTTGTGAATTAGCCGAGGGAGGCAATGAATTAAGAGAAGCGGTTCAGATGGAGCCGAACACGTTGGAAAAGGTAATTGGAATTACGTTCAGCAACGTTGATCGTCGGAGAGCTTGACACCTAGACCCGGATTAGAGAACAAAATCTGCCAGAAACAGATATTCTAGCTGATTTCTAGCAGATACGTTTCTAAGCGGTTTGTTTCGCTGCGCTGCAACTCGTTCCATGGCATCCGAGTTGCTGCGCCCATGGAATCGGAATATTATTTGCGACGTTTATTTTTATTGTCCGATTGAATGGAGAGCGCCATGAATGACAAATTATTCCATCTGATAGCTGGCACAATTTTCGCAGTTGTTGCGCTGGTTCATGTTTTACGAATCTATATGGGTTGGCCAGTTGTGGTTGGCGGCTGGAGCGCGCCAATGTGGGTTAGTTGGATTGGCCTCGTTGTTACGGGAGGCTTGGCCTACTTCGCCTTAACCCTCAAAAGTCACGGATAATCATGTAGGCATTAGTCCTGCCGCCTCCGTACTGAAGAACTAATCATTTGGCGGCGACGAAATAGAAATCCTGCCGACCGGAAATCGAACCGTAGCTGAATGGCTTCTGTCTTCGCTGCGTAGCCTCCATTACGTCGTCGCGAACGAAATCGAACATTCTGCGGACCTCAAGGCCCGGCGTCTGCAGATTTTTCACAAATGCTTCGGCAAACGGGCTGTTGAACCCCTGACCATCGAGCGCCGTCTCACCATCCTTTGCGGCATAGACCACTAAAGTCCCTGCGTCCGGCTCAACAGAGACGAGTCCCCGAGACACGGAGCGTGACGCAACGGTCAATGACCGTGGTTCGCGTGAAGGGACTTAAGCGATATCGTGTCAAAGGGCGCTGGTACGCCTACCATCGTAAGAGCAGTACCCGGCTCAAGTCTGAATTTGGCACCGCCGAGTTCATTGCCGAGTTGGCTACGCTGGAGCGAAAGCTGGAAACGCGAACCGCGTTGCCCGGTACCTTGGGACTACTGCTTGGCGCTTATCGCGTCTCCCCAGCTTACGTTGATTTGGCCCCTGCCACGCGACAGGGCTATGCAAGGATGATGAACCTGCTGATGCCACTTGATGCAATGCCGCTTGTCGAACTTACGTCGCAATTCATCGCCGGACTAAGGGATCGAATGGCCGCGAAGCACGGTCGCAGGCAGGCGAACTATGTCATGGCCGTCATTTCGGTGGCTTGCGAGCATGGAAAGGAACACGGGATCATCAACGAAAATCCAGTCAAGGGAGTGAAGCGGGTCAAGCGAGCGAGAGATGCCAAGCCCGCAAATCGTCCATGGTCCCTGGATGAGTGCAGAATAGTGATCAGCAGCATTCCCCAGCAATTGAGGCTTCCTGTTGCGCTCGGAATGTTCACAGGCTTGCGTAAGGGTGACGTGCTTACCCTCACCAAGGCGGCGATCCGAGACGGCAAAATTTGGCGAAGGACTAACAAGACGGGGCAAGAAGTTTCGATCCCGGTTCATCCGGATCTGGCTCAGTTGCTGGCAACCGCGCCAAGGCATGACGCGGTTACTATTGCTGCCACGACGAAGGGCACCCCTTGGACCGAGAGCGGCTTCAACTCGTCTTTCATCAAAGCGATGGCTGCACTGAAACGCGATGGAAAGATCGGTGAAGGCCTTACCTTTCATGGTTTGCGGCACACTGTCGGGACCCTGCTCGTCGAAGCTGGCTATGACCTCGACACTGTGCGCCGCTGGCTCGGCCAAAAGACACTTGCGATGGCGATCCACTATTCGGAAACGGCTAACACCTCACACCGCATGAGCGATGTGATTACAAAGCTCGATCCACTCGGGACCAAAGCGCGAACATAAGTGTCTAACTCTTGGCCTAAGCTGTCTAACCGCGTTGGCGAAGACCGGCTAAGCCATTGATCTTATGGTGCCCAGGGGCGGGATCGAACCACCGACACTGCGATTTTCAGTCGCATGCTCTACCAACTGAGCTACCTGGGCAGGTCCCGGCGCAGGCGCCGGGAGCGCCGGTTTATAGTCAGGCCGGGGGGGCCTGTCCATGCTTCGCCTTGCGGCTTCGCATGGCTCGGCCATGCTTGGCGGTTTGGCCCAAAAGGCGGCGGCGGACCCCCGTCGGGCACGGTCGAAACGGGGCCGCGCCCGGCATGGCCCGAAGGGCGACGACGGGGCCCAAAACGGCGAAAAGACGCTCAATCGGCGTCTTCGTCGTTATCCCTGGCGGCGGGAATGGCGTAGGAATTCGACAGCCAGCGGTTCAGGTCGACAGCCCGGCAGCGCTCGGAACAAAACGGGCGCGAAGCCTCCTTGGCGGCCTTGCCGCAGATCGGGCACGGCTTTCCGGTTTCCTTGCCGGTTTCCTTGCCGGCGCCGGCTGGCGGTTTAGCCGGCATTCAGCCAGCCAAAGCGGATCGGGAAACCTTCGCCGCCGAGCAGGGCGACCGCCTCATAGAGCGGCAATCCGACGATATTGGTATAGGAGCCGACCATCTTGACCACGAACGATCCGGCGATGCCCTGCACGGCGTAGCCGCCGGCCTTGCCGCGCCATTCGCCGGAGCCGATATAGGCCTGGATATCGTCCTCGTTCAGCCGCTTGAAGCGCACGCGGGTCTCGATCAGGCGCTGGCGAAACGTCTCCTTCGGCGTCACCAGGCAGATCGCGGTGTAGACGCGGTGGTTGCGCCCCGACAACAGCCGCAGGCATTGCGCGGCTTCGTCGACCAGATTCGCCTTCGGCAGGATGCGGCGGCCGACCGCGACCACGGTGTCGGCGGCCAGAATGAACGAGCCGCGCAATTCGTCGTCGAGTTGCACCGATTTGAGCGCGGCGTCAGCCTTGGCGCGGGCCAGCCGGTTGGCGCAGGCGCGCGGCAATTCACCGCGCTTCGGGGTCTCGTCGACATCGGCGGGACGCAACGCATCGGGCTCGATGCCGGCCTGATTGAGCAGGCTGAGACGCCGTGGCGAGCCGGAAGCAAGAACGAATTTGGGGCGGCCTAGCATGCGGATTTTTGCTGGGAAGGAACCTTGGGGAAGAATTGCGCGGAACCTATCGGAAGGGATGCGATGAGACAACCACCGTTGTCGTCCCCTTCATGTCGTCCCCGCGAACGCGGGGACGACATGAAGGGTTATTCGCAGGGACGACGATGCGGGAATATCACCCGCTCGCCGCCCCCACCTTCGAAAACCGCCTGCGGATGCGCAGCATCAGGCTGTCGCAGACCTCGCGATAGGCTTCCAGCTTCTGCTCGCGGTTGCCCTCGGTGCCGGTGGGATCCTGGGTCGGCCAGTACTCCACATCGGCCGCCAGCGTGCGCGTCAGTTCCAGCGCCTTGTGATGCGCCTCGGGCGACAACGTGATGATGAGGTCGAAATTCAGCCCTTCCCAATCGTCGAGTTCCTCGAACGTGGTCGGCTTGTGGCCCGAAATATCCTGGCCGAGTTCCGCCATCACCGCGACCGCGAACGGGTCGAGCTCGCCCTTCTTGACGCCGGCGGACTTGACATAAAGCGCCTGGGGAAACATCCGCTGCAGCAGGCTTTCGGCCATCGGCGACCGCACGCTGTTCAAGCCGCATGCGAACAGCACGGCCTGCGGAGTGCGCGCCGCCATGCGCTCAGGATTCTCTGGTCTTGGGCATGCTCTTTTCGGAGCACCGGTGCCTGCTTTTCCGGGTCATGCCCTAACCCTTCCAGTGCAGCACGGAGATCAACGTGAACAGCCGGCGCGCGGTCTCGAAGTCGATCCGCACCTTGCCCTTCAGGCGTTCCTGCAGCGTGCGCGAACCCTCGTCATGGATGCCGCGGCGGCCCATGTCGATGGCTTCGATCTTGTCGGGCGTGGCGGTGCGGATCGCCTGGTAGTAGCTGTCGCAGATCATGAAATAGTCCTTCACGATCCGCCGGAACGGCGTCAGCGACAACAGATGCGCCACCACCGGCGTGCCGTCTTCGCGGCGGATGTCGAACATCAGCCGGTTGCCGGTAATGCCGATATGCAGCGTGAACGGCCCGCCTTCGGCGCCTTCCGGCGCGAACAGATTCTTCTCGACGAGGTCGTAGATCGCGATCGCGCGCTCGTGTTCGATGTCGGGGCCGGAACGCCCGATCGATTCCTCATCGAGGGTCACCGCGACGATGCGGTTCTGCGAATCGTCCGCTGCAGGTGGCTTGTTCATGGCAGATTGAGACGCAGCCCGACCGAGCGCGCATGGGCATCGAGGCCTTCGGCCTTGCCCAGCGTCATCGCCGCCGGTCCCAATGCCCGCAACTGGTCGGGCCCGCATTTCAGGATCGAGGTCCGCTTCATGAAATCGAGCACGCCGAGCCCGGAGGAGAACCGCGCCGACCGCGCCGTCGGCAGCACATGGTTGGAGCCCCCGACATAATCGCCGATCGCTTCCGGCGTGTGGGCCCCGAGGAAGATCGCGCCGGCATTGCGGATCTGCGCGGCAAGGCTTTCCGGGTCCGACGTCATGATTTCCACATGCTCGGCCGCGATCGCATTCGCCAGCGCCGCGGCCTCGCCCGGATTTTTCACCAGCATGATCGCGCCGAACGCGTTCCACGAGGCCCGCGCGATATCGGCGCGCGGCAAGGTCACAAGCTGGGTCTCCACCGCGCGTTCGACATCATCGGCGAGCGCGGCATCGTCGGTGATCAGGATCGACTGCGCGTTGACGTCGTGTTCGGCCTGCGCCAGCAGATCGGCGGCGATCCAGCCGGCATTGCCGCTGCGGTCGGCGATCACCAGCACTTCCGAGGGCCCGGCGATCATGTCGATGCCGACCTTGCCGAACACCAGCCGCTTGGCGGCGGCAACATAGGCGTTGCCGGGCCCGACGATCTTTGCAACCGGCGCGATGGTCGCCGTGCCATAGGCCAGCGCCGCCACGGCCTGCGCGCCGCCAACGCGATAGATTTCGGAGACGCCGCCAAGGTGGGCCGCCGCCAGCACCAGCGGATTGAGCTTGCCGTCGGGCGACGGCACCACCATCACCACCCGCGCGACGCCCGCGACTTTCGCCGGCACCGCATTCATCAGCACCGAGGACGGATAGGCTGCGGTGCCCCCCGGCACATAGAGGCCGACCGATTCGATGGCGCTCCAGCGCCAGCCGAGTTCGACGCCGAGCGCATCGGTGAAGCGGTCGTCCTTTGGCAGTTGGCGCCGGTGGAACACCTCGATCCGGTCCCGTGCGAATTTCAGCGCATCCAGCGTCGCGGCGTCGCAGGCTTTCACCGCGACGTCGGTTTCGGCAGGCGTGATCCGCAAACCCCCGGCCTTTAGCTGCAGCCGGTCGAACTTGCGCGTCGCCTCGATCAGCGCTGCGTCGCCGCGGGCCGCCACGTCATCGACAATGGCGCGGGTTGCCGCCTCGATATCGGCCGCTACCTCGCGTTTCATCGCGAGGAATCCGGCGAATTGTCCGGCGAAACCGGCGCTGCTGGTGTTGAGACGAACAGGCATCGTGGCTTTCCAGTGGTCTTAAGGCCCACTGCTCAATGGCGCGGCGACAAATCGCCGTCAACCCTTAGTCCGGCTCACCCTCCCCTTGAGGGGGAGGGTCGACGCGAATGAAATGAGCGGCGGGGTGGGGTGACGGTCTCTCCACTCCAACAATGCCCAAGTTGAGAGACTGTCACCCCACCCCGTCTCGCATCTTGCTTCGCGCGTTGCGAGCCGACCCTCCCCCTCCAGGGGAGGGTAAGAAAGAGGCGTTTGGGTTTCACCCATCCATGCCCGGCGGTTCGCTGCCTTCGGCGATTTCGGAAGTCCCGAGATCGTCGGCGCCAAGATCGGCCAGTTCGCATTCCAGGCATTCGAGGTCCAGCCGCAGCGCTCCGCCATGCCCGAATATCAGCACCGCGCTGCCGCCGGGAGCTTCAGCCGGGTGAAACTCGATGCCGAACAGTTCCAGCGCGGTTTCCGGCGCCTCCAGATCGATGTTGCGCGACTTGCACGACAATACCCGCTCGAAGCGCAGCGCCGCCACCAGGCGGCGCGGGCCGGTCGCCCCGAAATCCGCCTGCTCCGGGTCCAGCCGGTTCATGCCGACCACCAGACGCTTTTCGCCCTGCCGCCAGATGATGTCGCGCGCCTGCACGCGGGCGCCGCGCAGATGCGCGGAAATCACCGCAAGGCCGTCGGCGTCGAGCGCGATCAATTTGGGTTGGGCCGTCACCGCAAAACCTCAAGGAGAACTCAATCGCTGATGCGCTCGATCGAAGCGCCGCACGCCGACAGCTTTTCCTCGAGCCGCTCAAACCCGCGGTCGAGATGATAGACGCGGTTGACCATGGTCTCGCCTTCGGCGGCAAGCCCCGCGATCACCAGCGACACCGAGGCGCGCAGGTCGGTCGCCATCACCGGCGCACCGCGCAGTCTGGCGATGCCATCGATGGTGGCGGTTTCGCCATCGAGGCTTATCCGCGCGCCGAACCGCGCCAGTTCCTGCACATGCATGAAGCGGTTTTCGAAAATCGTCTCGGTGATGCGGGAGGCTCCGCCGGCGCAGGCCATCAGCGCCATCAACTGCGCCTGCAGATCGGTGGGAAAGCCCGGAAACGGCGCGGTCGAAACCTTCACCGGCCGGATGCCGGCGCCGTTGCGGGTGACCCGAATACCTTCATTGTTGACGGCGACGACCGCACCCGCCTGCGTCAGCACGTCGAGCGCCGATTGCAACAACTCGGGCCGCGCCCCCGCCAGTTGCACATCGCCTCCGGTCATCGTCACCGCCATCGCATAGGTGCCGGTCTCGATTCGATCCGGCAGCACCGTGTGCCGCGCGCCATTGAGCTTGACCACGCCCTCGACGACGATGCGCGGCGTGCCGGCGCCCAGGATGCGCGCGCCCATCTTGTTCAGGCAGTCGGCGACATCGAGAATTTCCGGCTCGCAGGCGGCATTGGTGATGACCGTGGTGCCCCTGGCCAGGGTGGCCGCCATCACCGCGACATGGGTGCCGCTCACCGTCACCTTGGGAAATTCGATTGTAGCGCCCTTGAGCCCGCCGGGCGCTTTCGCAATCACATAGCCGCCGTCGATGGTGATTTCCGCGCCGAGTTTCTCCAGCGCCATGATCAATAAATCGACCGGCCTTGTCCCGATGGCGCAGCCGCCGGGCAGCGAGACCCTGGCCTCATGCATCCGCGCCAGTAGCGGCGCGATCACCCAGAAACTCGCGCGCATTCGCGATACCAGTTCATAGGGCGCGGTGGTGTCGATGATGTCAGCCGCCGAAATGTGCAGGGTCTGGCCCTGGTATTCCCGAGCGCCGGGACGCTTGCCGGCCGACATGATATCGACGCCGTGATTGCCGAGGATGCGCTGCAATTGGGCAACATCGGCCAGCCGCGGCACGTTATCGAGGATCAGCGTTTCCTCGGACAACAGGCCTGCGATCATCAGCGGCAGCGCTGCATTCTTCGCGCCCGAGATCGGAATGGTGCCATTGAGCTTGGCGCCGCCGACGATGCGAATGCGATCCATGGCAATTCCCGTTTTGCTAAGCACAAAGTATAGGGCAGAAGCGGCCCTGATGGCAAAAGCACCGGAATTTGCGGCTATTTGATGGGGTTGACCGTCATTCCTCGCCCGGGACCGACAGCCCGATCCAGACCGCGTTGATTTCCGCGATCGAGCAGACATTCGCGGAGCACGCCCTGCCCGACCATGCCGGTGGCGCCGAACAGGATGACCTTCATTTCTTCAAGAACGCCAGCAAATCGGCGTTGATGGTGGCTGCTTCCGTCGTCGGCATGCCGTGCGGAAAACCCTTGTAGGTCTTCAGCGTGCCATTCTTCAGGAGTTTCGCCGACAGCGGCCCGGCGGCGACATAGGGAACGATCTGATCGTCTTCGCTATGCATTACCAGCACCGGCGTCGAGATCTTCTTGAGGTCTTCGGTGAAATCGGTCTGCGAGAACGCCACGATGCCGTCGTAATGCGCTTTGGCGCCGCCCATCATGCCCTGACGCCACCAATTCTGGATGACGGCCTCGGAAGGCTTGGCGCCCGGCCGATTGTAGCCATAGAACGGACCTGAAGCGACGTCGCGATAGAATTGCGAGCGATTGGCCGCAAGCGCCGTCTGAAATCCGTCAAAGACCTCCTTGGGCAGGCCGTTGGGATTGGCCGGCGTCTTCAGCATCAATGGCGGCACCGCGCAGAGAATGGCCGCCTTCGCCACCCGGCTTTCGCCATGCCGCGCCAGGTAATGCACCACCTCGCCGCCGCCGGTGGAATGGCCGACGTGAACGGCATTCTTGAGATCGAGATGCGCCGTCACCGCCGCGAGGTCGTCGGCGTAATGATCCATGTCGTGGCCGTCGCCGGTCTGGCTGGAGCGGCCGTGGCCGCGGCGGTCATGGGCGATGACGCGATAGCCGTGATTGAGGAAGAACAGCATCTGCGCGTCCCAGTCATCGGCCGACAGCGGCCAGCCATGGCTGAACACGATCGGCTGCCCGCTGCCCCAGTCCTTGTAATAGATCTCGATGCCATCCTTGGTCTTGATCTTCGGCATGACGCAACTCCCGTTATGGATACGTTATTCCGGATGAGACGGTCACGCACAGACCGCAACGACGATCGAAAAATTACATCGGCCTGAAGCGTTTCACCGCGCCGATGGTAATGATGACGAAGAACACCAGCACCACGCCCTGGACGATCGCAAATACCGGTCCGCCCGGCGGATTGCCCGGCGCCAGTTCATGCAACGGACCTATCTTGAGGAAGCCCTGGATCACCAGCACGAACACGTTGAGGTAAAGCGATATCATCGCGGTTACCACATAGATCCAGCGCCACGCACCGGAGAGCTTCATGCCGTAAAGCGCGATGCATGCGATCGCCAGCAGCACCAGCGACAGGATGCCGATCATGTGCGACGGCAGCAGCTTCTCGAACGGAAACAGGAAACCGGTGGCGCTGGTCAGAATTGTAAAAAGCAGGAATATCGCGGTGAGGCCCGGCTTCCGCTCGGAGCCGAGCAGCGCGAACATCACGACAATACCCGCAGCGATCCCGATCAGGCTGATGATGACGTGCACGGCCGTGAACGCCGGCAAACTCAAACCCAGTTGCATGACGTCCTCCCCTTTTGAAAAACCGGGCAAATGCTACGACTCCCGGTCGGGAATTGCCACGGCGGAAAGTCGTGACGCGGCAATCTAGACAGGCGGCCACCGACCTCATTGCGCGGCTGTCACAAAAAACGCCGGCCGCTATCCCCAAGTCTGTTTCGCCAGGTCTGCTTCAAGCCCGGATCACGTTCTAACGGTTGAGGAATTCGACCAGCTTGGGGATCACCCGGTCCGCTGCTTCTTCCATCAGCCAGTGGCCCGCGCCTTTGACGAGCACGCCCTCGACGTTATCGGCCACCATCTTGCCCTGTTCGATCAGGAATGGGCCGCCGGCCTTTTCGCCGGAAAGAACCAGCAGCGGCATCGAGAGCCTGGTTTTTGCGAATCCCCCAAAGTCCTCAGCGTCTTTTGGAAAAGCGCGAAACACCTCCATCCCGGCCTTCATGTGATCTGGCCTCGCATATTGCTTCGCATAGAATTCACGATCGGATTCCGGGACGGATTTGGCGGGATCGGCCGCAAAATCATTCCAGAAATGTTCGAGATAAATCCGTTCGCGGCCGGTAACCAGCGCCAGCGGCGTCTTGCCGTAGAAATGGAAATGCCAGAGGTCGCGCAGCAGAAAGACGCAGTTCCAGTCGCCGATGCCGGGCAGGAATGCTTCCATCAGCACCAGGCGATCGACTTCCGCGGGATATTGCGCCGCATAGGCATAGGCAACCATCAGTCCGATATCGTGGCCGACGAGGCGAATGCGATCGTAGTTGAGGCTCTTCACCAGCGCGTGGATGTCTTGCGCCATCGCCGTCTTGGTGTAGCCATCCGGCGGCGCGGAGGATTGGCCGAAGCCGCGCAAGTCCGGCGCGATCACGGTATGCCTGTCGGCAAGCCCGGCGATCAACGGCAGCCACATATGGCTGGTTTCGGCAAAGCCGTGCAGCAGCACCACCGGATCGCCCGCCCCGGCCAGAAGATAATGCAGCCTGACGCCGTTGACCTCGGCGAATTTGCCTTGTGGTTGCACCTGAAATTCCCTTCGCTGTAACCAAAATCGTCCTCAATAATACCGCGGGATCGGACCGTTATGCGGCGTCTTGCGGTCCGACAGGTCGAACACGACCTCATCGACATAGCACCAGCCCCAGCCTTCCGGCGGATCGTAACCCTCGATGATCGGATGCCGGGTGGCGTGGAAATGTTTGGTGGCGTGCTTGTTGGGAGAGTCGTCGCAGCAGCCGACATGGCCGCAACTGCGGCAGATCCGCAGATGCAGCCAGACGCTGCCGGTTTTCAGGCACTCTTCACAGCCAAGTGCGCTCGGCGTCACATCGCGGATGCCGGCAAGGTGCGAGCAATGCCCGGCCATGACCGGCCTACACGTCGCGGGTGTCGAAGAACATGATGTCGGCGCCGCCGGTTGCGAATTTCGGCACGTCGGCCGCCGTAGCTCGTCCCTCGGCGCTGGTGAATGCGGCCTGCACCGCGGCCATGCTGTCGAAGGTCAGCGTCGCGATCAGATGAATCCCGGACGGCCCGGCGGGGGTCGCAACCGCGCCCTTGCTGACCTGATATTTGCGAAGGCCCGGCATTTTCTTGGCCAGCGGAATGTGGGTTTCGGCATAGTATTTATCGAAAGCAGCCGTGTCTTTCGGCGTCTTGTAGGTCACGAGGACTTGGGCCATGTGCGCTCCTCTGTTGTGCTATACACTCGTTGTGCCGATGCTAACGTGTTTTAATCGTCCGCGAAAACAAACGTTCCGGCGCCAATGCCCGATTAAAGCGCCGGTTTTGCGGTATCGCCGAGAAATCCATGCAGCGCCGCCACCACTTGTGCGCCCTCGCCGATCGCGCCGCCGACCCGCTTGACCGAGCCTGAGCGCACATCGCCCACGGCGAACACGCCCGGCACCGAAGTTTCCAGCGCCGACGCCTGCCCATCGCCCTTGCTGCATTGCTCGCCCGTCATCACAAACCCGCCGCGATCGACCATGACGCCGCAGCCGTCGAGCCAGCCGGTGGCAGGATCGGCGCCGACAAACAGAAACAGGTTGCGGATTCCGGGCACGGTCGTTTCTTCGCCCGACAACCGGCTGCGGCAGCGCACGCGTTCCAGCGACGTGTCCTGCGTGCCTTCCAGCGCGACCACTTCGGTGTTGAACACCAGCTCGATATTCGACGCGGCCTCGATGCGTTCGATCAGGTAGCGCGACATGCTGGCGCCAAGGCCGCCGCCGCGGATCACCATGTGAACTTTTTTGGCATGCCCCGACAGGAAAACCGCCGCCTGTCCGGCCGAGTTGCCGCCGCCGACCAGAATGATTTCCTGTTCGGCGCACAGCCGCGCCTCGATCGGCGAGGCCCAGTACCAGACGCCGCGGCCTTCGAAATCGGCGAGGTTCTCGATCTCGGGACGCCGTTAGCGCGCGCCGCTCGCCACCACGACCGACCGCGCCCGCAGCACCTCGTCATCGTCGAGCTTGAGGCCGAACGCGCCGTCGTCGCGCGAACAATCGAGCGCCCGCACTTCGACCGGAATCATCATCTCGGCGCCGAATTTCTGCGCCTGATTGTAGGCCCGCGCGGTCAGCGCCAGTCCGGAAATGCCGGTGGGAAAGCCGAGGTAATTCTCGATCCGCGCGCTGGCGCCGGCTTGCCCGCCGAACGCCCGCGCATCGCACACCGCGACGCTGAGCCCCTCGGACGCCCCATACACCGCGGTCGACAGGCCGGCGGGCCCGCTGCCGACCACGGCGACGTCGTAAACCTTGTTCCTGGCGGGGCTGCGTATCATGCCCATCGCCCGCCCCAGACCGGATTCGCTGGGGTTGCGCAGCACGGTGCCGTCGGGCGTCACCACCAGCGGCCAATCGGCCGACGACGGGGAATAGCGCGCGATCAGTTCGGCAGCGTCGTGATCTTTTTCCGGATCGAGCAGATGATGCGGATAGCCGTTGCGGGTGAGAAATCCCTGCAGGCGAATCACGCCGCGCGAGTTCGACGGCCCGATCAGCACCGGGCCGCCGACCCCGCCCTGGATCAGGCTGACCCGGCGCAGGATCAGCGCGCGCATGATGCGCTCGCCGAGATCGGCTTCCGCCACCAGCAGCGCGCGCAAACGCTCCGGCGGAATCAGAAGCGTCTCGACATCGCCCTCGGCGTGGCCGTCGACCAGCGCGACGCGGCCGGAAAGCTGGCCGATCTCGGCGAGAAATTGACCCGGCCCCTGATCGATGACCGGCGTAACATGACCGAGGCCGTCGCGCTGGGTGATGGCGACATGACCGGACAGCACCACAAACATGCCGGGCCCCGGCTTGCCGGTCTCGAACAGTTTTTCACCGTGCCTGTAGGTCACGTTGTCGCCGAACCGGCGCATGCGCGCGATTTCCTGCGGCGTCAGCGCCGGGAAGGTCTGATCGTGACGCGGAAACGCGGATGCGGCCGCGTCCGCTTTATCTCCCGTCGTTGAGGCTGCGCCCATTCCGGTCTCACATCGCCCGGCTAGCCGCCCGGCTTTTTTCCACGGCCATCATGTAGTGAGGCGTCAAGGTCGTCGGAAGGTGCGGCGCTGGCATCGCTTCGCCCCCTCGCCTGCGATTTCCGCCGCTTGAGATTCTCGCGCAACGCCAGTTTCAACCGGTCCTGCCGCTGGCTCGGGATTTGCCCCTCGCGTTTATCCTTGTCATCCGTCATCGTGGAGAGGTCCAACCTGGAGAACAGCCGATGGGCGAAAACTACGCATTGGCGCCTTTGCCGCAGCGGACCCTGGACGGCTGGCATCGCTTTGTCGCCTCCGGCGATCGCGACCTGCTGGCCTCGCTGCTGTCGGAACATATTGTGTTTCGCTCGCCGTTCGTGCAATCGCCGATTCCGGGGCGGCCTGCGACCCTGCTGGTGCTGACCACGGTGGTGCAGATTTTCGAGAATTTTCGCTATCACCGGACGTTTTTCGCCGGCCCCCACGACGCCGCGCTGGAATTTTCCGCCAATATCGGCAAATGGCAGCTCAAGGGCATCGATCTCCTGAAATTCAACGAGGCCGGCGAAATGGTCGAATTCGAGGTCATGGTCCGCCCGATCAAGGCGCTGGCTGCGCTCGGCGAGGAAATGGGGAACCGAATCGGCCCGCAATTGGCCCGGCTCAAGGAAACCGCTGGCGCGCAGCGCTGATTCCAGCCCCCGTTGGGGCGCCGCCGGCCGGCCGCGCGCTTGCGCGCAAGGGGGCCTTGTGGCAAGGATCGGCCCGCCCCGCGGAGGCTTTTTGACCGATTCCCGCCTCAGGCACGCTGCCGTAGCTCAGTGGTAGAGCACTCCATTGGTAATGGAGAGGTCGACAGTTCAATCCTGTCTGGCAGCACCAACCATCTAATTGAAATCATTATAATTTTATTGATCTATTTGCGCGGCTCTTCTCGTCGATCTTCAAAGGAACCACCGCGTAACCACGCGGCTACTGTTGGCTACTGTTCGAAAAATGGCCGCCGCAGCCGGGTAGTTGCGGCGATCAAGGTAAGGAGTGCCGCGATGGGGGTGGAATGGGTGTAACCCACCAAGGCGCAATTTTACAAGCACGTTTCGGGCCACCAAGGGCACCGGGTTCATTGCCGGGGCTCTTTTCTTTTGAGCCATCCGCGCAACCCTGATCCCGCTCGCCGGTTGCCTTTGGTTAGCGGCATTCCGCCAGTCTGTTTTTTTGATCCTTTCCATGTCGAAAATTCGAAAGTCCGCCGAAGAGCTGAAGCAAATGGCTTTGGGACACATCCGAGCCTATCGCGGCTGCGCGACTGTCGTCGACGTCGGCATTCATTCCATCATCGACGATCGGGCCGGCTGCAATTGGTCGATCTCGGTATTGGACCTTGGCGAAGCGGATGGCGACCTGGCGCACCGCGCGGCAATTGAGGTTCAGGATAGTTTGAGTTCGAGTTTCGATCTTCGTTCGGATTGAGCAAGGCCCTGGCATCGGGCGCGCCCCCGCGGAAGAGGAAGGTGGAATAAATGATCAGCTCTCTTTTTTGGTACACCGGTTTAGTTGTTTGGGTTTGGATCGCGTTTCTATGTCTGCTGGCGCCGGTGATCGCATTCGATGATCGGTTGGTGATGCAACGCGGACGTGATGGCTGACCGGGGTTTGATCCAGGGCCGCTAAGCTCGCCGACCCGATAGGGTTCGTAACTGCCTGGATGCGCATGGAACAAAGCTCGCAGCTCCGGAATCGAGAGTCCGTGCATATCAGCATGTTGAATATTCCATATATTAAGCCCGCCACCTGCTGCCGGAAGCGCAATTGAAAGTGTGAATGACAAAGGATTGCTGAAATCCGGTGCCGAAATCCCCGCCCAGTCCAGCCGTTCGTATTGCAGATCGCAGTGGATTTTCGCGGGGATACTTATAAAGAGGGGTTCAGTCTGAAAGATGTGAAATCCGGACAATGCAAATTTCTGCGCATAACAGCAAGGCGCTGCCATTTCTTTCGACAGTACGTCCAGGACGCGCTGATATAGCCATCCAAATCTATCCAGCAGAACCTTGTTCAGCCTCTGGGCCAGCTCATAGTACTGGGCGGAGCCGTGTCGCATGGCGAGCGCCACCGCAATCTCTCCTTCCGGCAGTGTGGAAGGCGCCGGCGCGAACGTGCCGAAGCCTTTTTTCGAGCAAGCTGTTCCAGGCATGCGGCGACGCGGACTAACGCGTTGGCTTTCTCTGGTTCATTATTTTTTCGAAGCGACGTTCCCAGCGAAAATACCCCCTGGCCGACCCAAGCACGAACGGCGAGAGTGCGATCCCCCAGATCATCACCGCGTTTACAATGTTTGCCGGGAAGCGCATGGGCCGGATCAGGTCCACGAACAGCACGACCCGAAACGAGTCGGTCTCGTTCCAGGCTTCATGAAAAAAGCAATCGTCGAATATTAGTGCCTTACCCTCCTGCCAATGCCGCAGCTTGGAATTGACGACGATCGCGCAGCGTTCCGCCGGCTCGGGGATCAGCAGGCCGAGATGAAGGCGAAGCACCCCTTTGTACGGCCCGCGATGCCTTGGCAGCCGCTTGCCCGGTGCGAGGATCGAGAAGAATGCGGTTTTCATGCCGGGAATACGTTGCAGAAGCTTCGCTGTTTCAGGACAGCGGCGACAGGCACCCCAGGCTTTCAGGCCGAAGGCGTAAAAGAAGTAGGTCTTCCAGCCATCGTCCTGACTGAGATCGCGCTGCTCTCTGGAAATATCCTGGAAGTTCGGCAAGTCGGACGTGTACGGCAAGAGCCCATCCAGCTCGGCCCGGACCTTGCGCCAGTCCGCTTCGATGTCCGGTATCCAGGGGAATTCGCGATTGTCAAAAAACTCGTGATCACCGAGCTTGCTGAAGCGGGCGTAGAAATCGTCGAGGCTCCATACAATCCTCCATCCGAGACGGGTTGCCCAATTGCCAATCCTGTCTCGCAGTGTCGTGTTCATCGCAGCCCCAAGCGGACATCAGCAACCAGAGCCCAAAGATTCCTCATCTCGCAGCAAGCAAGTATCGCTGCTGAGCATTTCCGATTTGGACGCCCCGACGTGAGCGGCGCCCGATATCTCAAGCAAGCGATGTTGGAAGGGACGCTATGCCAAATTCAGGTCGGTGTCTCTAGTGCTGAATGTCCGCTTTGGGTCCAGCCTGTGTGAAAACGCGCACGCGCAGAGAAGCCGCAGAATTGTTTTCTCTCTTTTCGTCTTACAAGTCGAGTTGTGTTGACGTGTTACAATTGAATGGTGTCTGCGTTTTACAATTCAAGAACGACTATGTTTGTTTTACAATCGAAGAAACTAGATAGCTACCAAATCAGGCTAGCTCATTTCCGATAACGCCTTTGGCAAAATTAGTATGTCGTCGTAAGAGAAGAATCCCCGCTTAATAGATTTTAAAACGTAATCAGTCGCCTTGAATGCGGCCTTCGTCTTGATTGGCTCAATATCGATCCGATCAATCGTGCGTCGGTCACCCAAATAGTTTTCCGAATGCTTATCAAAATGTTCTTCAACGGAGACCTTAAGCAATGACTTGGGTGGAATGAGCAAAATCGCATGAAAATGAAGGCCGTCGTTGATAATAATATCTGAGACTGAAGACTTCTTCCTCCATTTAGGTACGGGAAGGTCACCGATAAAACTTCGGATCGCTCCGGACTATAAGCCCCGCATCGACTTCAAGACCTCATCGGCTATACCTTGATCGGACCACCCGACCCCCTCGAAAACAGCTCCACAAAAGTCGAAGAACTCTTGGCTAGCCTCAACCGGCTTACCGCTGATCCGCCATGCTTCATACAGGTTCACAATGAAGAACTCTCGGAGGGTGGCGGGCTTCCTCCCGCCAGCTTCTTTTGTGATGACAAGCGATTGAGACACGGCGGCATCGATATCTCGCAAGATAGCGGTGATCGTTTGTGACGGCCTGTGGTTCACCGCGTGGTAACGACCCTCCTCTGTGTCTTCTTCAACGTAGACTTGACGGCTCCTTCGTGGAGAACGAACTTCAGCGAGGCCAGAAGATCGCAATGGCAGCGTGTCCTCATCTGGGAATTCCTCTCGTAACCATCCGGTGTTAAGCATTTTACTTATGGGAGATGGCGTCGCTGACCGCAGCGCCTCCCGCCCCGCTGGTCCAACGCTGCTTAGAAGCTCGATGGCCTGCCGTATCTTCCCAGCCGCATCGTCTATTTTCTGCCGGTCTGCATCTCGACTTGGTTGCAGCCTTATTTCTCTCATCTCGACAGGCCATTCCCTGATAAGGGTCAATATATACTTCTTGGTCGCGTCTCGACGCTCGGGCTCAACAGCGAAGGCATCGAAGATAGCTCTGAGCCAATCGTCGTCGATAGCTTTCGGTTCAGGGAGATTAGAGTCAGTTATTACCGGTTTTTTGAGAACCATGGCCAGCAGTCCGCTAGTGCAACCGCGAGGGGACTAAGCGGCAGGCTGGTGCGGACCAGCCTTTCGGGAGCTACCCTAGCCGCGCTGATCATGAATTTAGGTGCAACAGGCTAGGGCTTCAACCCGTGGAAATGTCCTGTTGACGGGGGCGCAACCGCGGACATAGCCCCAACGGGTGTCTCATCTGCGCCGGTTCTTTGATCGTTTCGCCTTCGATATGTCGGTGACGTTCGCGCGCGGGGCCTTTACTTCGCCCATTGCCGTCGCCAACCGGCTCCCGATATGTTCGGATGCTTTTTTCAACGGGTCATTGTCGAGATGGGCATAGCGTTGCGTCGTTGCGCTTTGCGTGTGACCTAGCAGCTTGCCAATAATCGGCAGGCCAAGCCCGGCACCGGCTCCCACCGAGGCGTGAGTGTGGCGCAGATCGTGGATGCGGACGCCAGTCAGGCCCGCATATGCGGAAACGGCTTTCCATGGCTTCTTGAGATCGGAACGGGGCTTATCCGCCGAGCTGCCCGCAATAACAAAGCTGCTCGCTCTGGGCAGCTCATTCAGAATTGCCAAGGCTGGGGCGTTCAGCACAATGGTCTTCTTGCCGGTCTTGCTTTTCGGCAACAGCAATAGCCCGCGCTCGAAATCAACATGGTCCCATTTCAGGTGCAGAATTTCCCTGAGCCGAGCGCCGGTGAAGATCAGCAACCTGAGAGCACCGGCGGCGTGCGGTCCAATAACGGTGCGGCGGTTGTCTTCCTTGGGCGCATGTTTGGCCTTGGGCTTGGTGTCGTCCACCGTATAGGGCAGCCCGACAGTTTCGGCCTCTCGGATGGCTTCCCCAATCTGCGCCAACTCCGGCGTCGTCAGGTATCGTTCGCGGCCTTCTTCCGGGAAGTATTCGATCCCCCGGCAGGGATTGAACCCGACCGGTACAACATGAGTCTTTCCTGCGAAGGTAAAAAGGCTACTGAGGACACGAAGCAACCGGTTAGCTTGATAGGGAGTGTGGGCATTCTTGCTGTGGAGCCGCTGAATTTCGGCGGATGTGATCTTGTCGGCCTTGCGCTTCCCGATTTCCGGAGAAGCCAGCCTCTCCAGCAAGTCCCGGTACGATCTGGCGGAGGATGCCGAGCGCTTGGCCTCTACATGCTCGATCAGGAATTGCTCAGCCACCTCCGCGAGGGTGGATGCACGCTTGTCAGCGGCCCGCTGGGCTGCCGGATCGGCACCATGGGCGACAGAGCCCAACGTCCTCTTAGCCAACGTCCGGGCTTCGTCCGGGGTAATTGTGCCAACCTTTCCCACCGTAAGGCGTCTGGTAGGCGCACTGCGACCGCTGCCAGCCCGGTATTTCACGACATAGGACATCGAACCCGTGATCTGAACGCGCACACCAAAGCCCGGCAGCGAGCCGTCCCAAACGAAGTATTCGGTTTTTTGAGGCTTTAGGCCGTCAATCCGCCGTTTAGTGATCTGGGATGATGCCACTGCCGAGCGTCCTTCAGGAACCACGGAACCACCGCGTAACCACATGGTGGGAATCACGGGTAATCTCAAGGAACCATCGTAAAGCGGGAAACCCTTATAGCAATGGCATTTTTGATATTTCGGAAATGCTGAGTAATCTCAGGATATTACAGACCTCATAATTGGTAATGGAGAGGTCGACAGTTCAATCCTGTCTGGCAGCACCAGTCTATTGGGGTTCAGCACGTTGGTTTTTTGATGTGCGAGGCGGGACCAAGCCAAGCTGTTGCAGTGACCCTTTAACTTGGCGACGCCGAGAATAAGGTGCTCGCTCCGGCCGTTCAGCCGACCCCCGACAGTCGCTGACCGGGTCGCCGATGACCGGAAGCCGCGGCTCGGTCATGTCAGGAGCAAGAATGCGGAACCGCTATGGATAAGGGCTTCCTGACCTTCCATCGATCTGCCGAGCGCCATGCCTGGTATTTGCGCGGGATGGATCCAGTGTTTGATCCCGTGATCAAAGCCTGGATCATATCAGACCCGGGGTGCTGCGAGCGGCTGCTGACCTCTCCGGATACCCGCCCTGCGACCTATTCGGATGATTATGCCGCTCTGGAGAAGCGGCTCGGGATCGACTTTTCGAATGTGCTGCTGGCTTTCCTGCATATTCCGATGTGTCTCCACGAAGAAGCGCACCGCAAAGCCCGACGCCGCGTGGCCGCGCATCTGGCCGCCCGCAAGTCCGATCTGTCGGACAGCATGTCGAAAAGCCTCGCCGCACATCTGCAACCGCTTCGTCAGGAAGGCGAGTTGGAAATCATAAGCCAGGTTCTTTTGCCTCTTGTTCTCGGCGTGACCGAACCGCTCACCGATGTGCCGCCCGCCGTTGCCGCACAATGTCGAACGGTCTCGACGATCTTCGACAAATCGATCGGACCTCGCAAGCGTCAACGCATCGATGCGGAACTCGGCCTGATGCGCGCCGCGATCGTCGGCAAGCTCGACCCCGATGCCTCGGAAGATGAGGTGGGTTTGCGGCTTGCCTTGGCCGTGCTGGGGCGCGATACCTTGATAGGGACGATCGGTGCCAGTCTCTATTCCATCCTTTCCGCGAACCGGGGTCGCCGCTTGAACGAAATCATCTATCCGGAAATGCCGCCGGAAACCGGCGTACCCTACATCGAGAGGATCGCCATCCACGCTTTTTCCGACCAGCGGACGCGATTCAATGCCGGTGACCGGCTTCGGATATATTTCCAGGCTTTTGCGTATTCCGAATCGGCTCTGGACCAGTCCAAAATCTTCGGTGTCGGCAATCACCTCTGCATGGGGAAAGCCTTGTCGCTCGATCTCTGGAGAGAGATGACGTCCGCCCTTGGCAAGATCCCGTTATATGCAGATGTCGTTTCTCACGAATGGCGAACGGATGACTATGTATTTCTATGTCCGTCGCACCTGAACGTAAGGTTGCACGCATGACCTCGGCGGAAGCTCGCCAAAAAGTTCTGCGGGCGCTTGATGTCGCGATCAACGTCTTCAACAATCCGAAACTGAGCGGCACGCTCCACGATCCAGCCGTCGATGTCACTTTCGCCGAACTGGAGCTCGACAGTCTTGCCGCGGTCGAGTGTTGCATGGCGCTTGAGGACGACGTCGGTATCGATATCGATCCAGCGGACCTGGCGATCCATGACTCGATCAACAAGCTCGCCGAACATATCCTCCGGAGGGCAACCGCCGCGTGATTTTCGAGACCCTTTCCAGACTTGAGTCTCTCTTTGCGGTCGGGAACCAATCGATTGCACGGAGACAGCGTGCGCTATGGGACGCCGAGCAGTGCCTGACGCCCCTGGAATTTCAACTGGTCACTGAAACTTTCTGCGAGCGGTTCGCCGATGCGCGGGCTGATATGCAAAACCTTCTGCTTTCGCAATTGTTGGCGAAGGAAGCACCCGCCCGCTATGTGCGCAAACCGATCACGCCCGACGTGACCCTGTTTCACGATCCGGATGTCGAGCGTGCCAAAAAGTGCATTGTTCTCGCGTTCTGCGGCAGAGCCCACCGGCTCATGATACCAACCGGCGTTTTCCTGCAGCTCCTCCCGTGCAAAGAGGTCGACGTCGTGATCCTGAATGATCCGGGCCGCAATCACTTTGCCGGGGGATGTGGAGAATATGCATCGGATTTTTTCCAGCTTGTTACCAGATTGGGCAAGGATTTTAACCTTGGTACCTACAAGAACGTATGTTGCTACGGAACCAGCATGGGAGGTTTCGTTGCGTTGCGTTCCGGCCTGCTGCTCGACACCAAGTCCATCTCGGTTGGCGGCAGATTTCCCTGGCATGTCCAGCGGCTCGTTGCGGACTCGGCGATGCCGGCTTTCGATCTTCTGTGTGCTTGCAAGGCGTCCGATGCGGCAAAATTCGTTTGCGTCTACGGGATGAAGGAGGAAGACCGAAGAGCGGTCGACCATCTCGCGACCATGTTTCCTGTCACGCGCGTACCAATTCAGGTCACCGGCCACAACGTGATTTTCAAGATGTTGAGCAAAGGCACTTTGAGGCAATTTTATCAGGAGCATCTTGTTTCGGGATGACTTTCGAAAAAACGCATGCCAAACGAGCGTCAAAAGACGGCGGCGTCGACGTATGAGTGGTGGGTGCACGAACCCTAAGCCGCGGCTGGAACATCGCGGCAACGGCGGCGCCAATGGTTCGCAGATCCAGCGGCAGCCGAAACGATCCTTGCGCGTTGCAGCTTGAAAAAATTAAGGCTTCCTTAGGCTTTGATTAGGACTTCATTAAGCACAAAAAGCAGTTGTTTCCCAATAGGTTGGGTTATTCCCCGCTGTGATCCGGAAGTGACAGCATTTTAGAAAAAAGCTGTCTATCTGGCCTCCATGGACGGAGCCGGCGCGCGGCTCATCTAAACCGATCTCCTGGAGACAAACCAATGAAGAAGTTCCTGTTCGCACCTGTGGCCCTCGTCGCTCTCGGCGCGACCGTGCCAGCACTTGCAGCCGACCTCGGCGCCCGCACCTACAACCCCTACGCCAAGGCTCCTCCGGCCTATGTCGCGCCGATCTACAACTGGACCGGCTTCTATGTCGGCGGCCACGTCGGCGGCGCCTTTGGCGGCAACGACAACTTCGGCGGCTTTGGGCTCAGCAACAATGACAGCCGATTGCTCGGCGGCGTGCAGGCCGGCGCCGATTACCAGTTCGCGCCGAGCTGGGTGGCCGGGATCGAAGGCCAGTACAGCTGGCTTGGCAATAACGGCAGCACCGCACTTCCCGGCGGCTACTTCTACAACAACAACCAGCGCGCGCTCGCCTCGGTAACCGGCCGCATCGGCTACACCTGGGGCGCGGGGCTGCTCTACGTCAAGGGCGGCTATGCCTACTCCGACAACAACGACAGCCTGACGCTCGGCGGTGTGCCAGCCGCGTTCGCGCTGGATAGCGGCCACAGCAACGGTTACACCGTCGGCGCCGGCGTCGAATACATGTTCGCGCCGAGCTGGTCGGCCAAGGTCGAGTATCAATATTATGACTTCGGCCGCAGCCGGTTCACTGCTCCCACCCCTCTCATTCCGGTCGGCAGCTTCCTTACCGAAGACCAAACCGTGAAGGCGGGCGTCAATTATCGCTTCAACTGGGGCAGCCCGCTGGTTGCGAGGTACTGATCCCCCGTTTTGACAAGATTCGGAAAGGCCGGCTTCGCGCCGGCCTTTTTGTTTCAGGTCGCAAAAATCGGCCAGATTCCGCCAGTTTTCCCGATTTTGTTAACCCTGTAACCCGATACTGCCCCGGCGATTCATCCAAGATTCATCGCAGGGATGAATGCGGGCCCCGGGGCAGCAGCATGGCGTTACGATCCACCACTGGCAAATCCGGGCGGCTCGGCTTTTGGCGTCCACAATGGGGCGTCAGGGGCAGCCTGTTTGCCGCCTTCGCCGTCATCGCGGGCATGGCTATCGCCATCAGCGCTGGCGCCGGCATGGTGCTGGGACATCTCGGCGGCACCATGATGGATCTGAGCGGGCGGGACATTCCCCGTCTTGCGGCCAGCCTGCAATTGGCGGCCCAGAGCGCCAGTCTTGCCAGCCAGGGACCGGCGCTGCTGGCGTCGCGAAGCGAGGAGACGCTGAACGAGCGCTCCGCGAAAATAAAGCAAACCCAGGAAGTCGCCAGCGAGAAGCTTGGCGAGATCATCGAACTCGGCGCTGACAAGGCCGTGGTCACCGCCCTCAGCCAGACGATCCAAAACATCGACGACGCGATCAAAGGTCTCGGTACCGCGGCCCGCGAGCGGATCGAGGCGGCCGGCCTGCATCAGAAGCAATACGATGCCTTGCGCAAGGCGCAGGCAAGCTTCGTCGCCGCCGCCAGTCCCGCGATGATGGACGCCCAGACCCGCATCAACGCCATCTTCGGATCCGCCAGCCTGTCCCAGGACGACGCCGTGCAGGCGGCGCGGACGGTCGACCAGCTCGGCAATGTCATCGCCAGCAGCAATCTGATGGCATCCAACATGGCCGCCGCGCTCTCGGCCAACAGCGCCGACACGCTCGGAACGATCGAACAGGAATTTAAGGTCACCCAGGCGCGTGTCAGGACCAACCTCGACCTGCTGCCCAAAAACAACGGAACCATGGCGCTGCGAGACGCCGCCCTGAAATTGCTGGCGCTGGGCGAAAGTGAATCCGGCGTTTTCAACATCCGCCGCAAGGAACTCGACGCCGACGATCGCGGCCGGGTCATTCTCGAACAGACCGCCAGGCTCAATGCCAACCTCGGCGATAGCGTCGAACAGCTGGTGACCGGCGTGCAGACCAATACCGACGCATCGACCTGGCAGGCGCGCAGGGAAATTTCGCTGGCGACTGCGATCATGCTGGCGCTTGGCGGCCTTACCCTGGTCGCATCCGCGCTATTCGTCTGGCTCTATGTCGGCCGCAACATCCTGCGGCGAATTGGCAATCTGCAACGCTCGATGCAGCTTCTGTCCGACGGTGACCTTGAATCGGAAATTTATCGCAGCAACCAGCGCGACGAGATCGCCTCGATGGCGAGCTCGCTGGAGATTTTCCGCGAAAGCATGATCGAGGCCCGCGCGCTGGGCAGCGAGCAGGACAGGGATCGCATCGCCAAGGCCGAACGGGCCACCCGCATGGAGGCCCGGATCGTCGAATTCGAGACAACCGTGCGCGCCGCGCTCGACAGCCTGCAGGCATCGGCCGGTTCCATGCAGGTCACGGCGCAAAACATGTCAATGACCGCCGATCAATCCAGCACCCTGGTCGGTGCGGTAGCATCCGCCGCCGAGGAAACTTCGGTCAATGTCCAGACCGTATCGTCCGGTACCGAGGAACTGACATCGTCGATCACGGAAATCGGCCGCCAGGTGACCAATTCGGCGCAAATTGCCCGCAAGGCTGTCGAAGAAGCCGGCCAGACCGACGCGACCATGCAGGGGCTCGCCGAAAATGCCGGCCGCATCAGCGTCGTGGTCGACCTGATTCAGACCATCGCTTCGCAGACCAATCTGCTCGCGCTCAACGCCACCATCGAAGCCGCGCGCGCCGGCGAGGCCGGCCGCGGATTTGCGGTGGTCGCATCCGAGGTGAAGAGCCTCGCCAGCCAGACCGCCAAAGCGACCGATGAAATCCGCTCGCAAATCGCCAACATGCAGTTGGTGACCACATCGGCGGTCGGCGCCATCCGGAACATCGGCCGAACCATCGGCGAGATCAACGAAGTGACCACCGCGATCGCGGCCGCGGTCGAGGAGCAGGGTGCGGCGACGCGCGAGATCGCCCGCAACATCCAGCACGCTGCCGGAGGCACTTCCGAGGTTTCCAGCAACATCGTCGGCGTCAGCACAGCTTCAGCCGAGGCCGGAACGGCCGCCGGCGAGGTATTGAGCGCCTCGGGCGCACTGCGCCGCGAAGCCGACGTGCTGCGCGCGGAAATCGACTCGTTCCTGTCCAATATCCGGGCCGCCTGAGATATCGGTCATTCCGGGATGGTCCGAAGCACCAGCCCCGGAATGACGGCGCCATGTGTTTTGCCCAAAGCCGCATCCGTTTTTTCGGCTGGCGCGAGCCCGATTGTGCGGCTAAGCCGGTAGCAGAAAACTGTGACGCGAAACCATGCATTCAAAAACCGACACGGTTCAGTCCTCGGTCGAGGCTCTGCGATACCCTTGGGAAAATCATCCCGGCCCCAATGAGGTCGTCGAGGTGATGCCGGGCGTGCTATGGGTCCGCCTCAAGCTGCCATTCCGCCTCAACCATGTGAACATCTACCTGCTCGCCGACGGCGACGGCTGGACCATGGTGGATTCCGGCTTCGGCAACGAGGAATCGATCGCGGCCTGGACCGCGCTGTTCGAGGGCCCGCTGGCGCATGTGAAGATCACCCGGCTGATCGTCACCCATTCGCATCCCGATCACGTCGGCCTCGCCGGCTGGATCGTCGAGCGCTTCAACTGTCCGCTTCATATGTCGCAGGTCGAATATCTGCAGTCGGTCTACCATCAGAACCGCGGCACCGAGGAACGGCGAAACGCGCAGCGGCTGTTCTTCCGGCGTCATGGCATGGACGAGAACCTGACCGACAAACTGCTCGGCCGCGGCCAGGATTATCTGAAACGGGTTTCCATCCTGCCGCCGGCCTATCGCCGCATCTCGCATGGCGACGAAGTCTCGATCGGGACGCGGCGCTTCAAGGTCATTACCGGCGGCGGCCATGCGCTCGACCAGGTGATGCTGTATTGCGCCGCCGACAAGCTGTTCCTTTCGGCCGATCAGGTGCTGAGCAAGATTTCACCCAATGTCAGCGTATGGGCGGTCGAACCCGACCAGAATTCGCTGGGGGAATATCTGGCCTCATTGGCGAGCCTCACCACCACGCTGCCCTATGACCTCCTGGTATTGCCCGGCCATGGCGTGCCGTTCTACGGGATGAAAACGCGCATCAAGCAACTGGCCGATCATCACGAGGAGCGCTGCCGGTTGATCGCCGACGCCTGCCGGGAAACGCCGCAAACCTCCAAGGAACTGGTGCCGGTGGTGTTCCACAAGCATGTGCTGGACGTGCACCAGATGGGCTTTGCCGCCGGCGAGTTGATCGCCCACGTCAATTACATGCTGGTCGAGGGGCGCCTGACCGCCGAGGAGAGCGACGGCGTGCTGCGCTTCAGGACCACCTGAGTTCTCAGGCCCGGATCTCCTGGCGCTGAAGTATCGCGCGTCCTCAGCGCTCCAAACCGAAGGGATCGTCGACCGAATAGGCCGGCTGGGTGAACCAGCGGGCGCCGGTTTCGGTGATGATCATGTGATCCTCGAGGCGGACGCCGAATTCGCCGTAGATGCAGATGGTCGGCTCGTTCGAAAAGGTCATGCCGGGCTTCAGCACGGTCTTGTCGCCCTTCACCAGATAAGGCCACTCGTGCACGTCGAGCCCGATGCCGTGGCCGGTACGGTGCGGCAGGCCGGGTGTCGCATAGCCCGGCCCGAACCCGCCGCCGTTAATGACCGCGCGGGCGGCAATGTCGATATCCTCGCAGCGGTTGCCCGGCTTGGCGGCCGCGAAGCCTGCGGCTTGCGCGGCCTTCTCCAGATTCCAGACCTCGCGCTGGCGTTTGGTCGGCTCACCGAAGACGTAGGAACGCGTGATGTCGGAGAGATAGCCGTCGACCGGCGCGCCGGTATCGATCAGGATCATGTCGCCTTCCCGGAGCGTCTGCGGATAGGGCACGCCATGCGGATAGGCCGAAGCCTCGCCGAACAGCACCGCGTTGAAAGGCGGATCGCCTTCCGAACCGAGCTTGCGGTGCGCCGCAGTGATGAAGGCCTGCACTTCGGTGGTGGTGATGCCTTCGCGCATGATGCGGGCGGCGGCCTTGTGCGCTTCGAGCGTGATGTTCTTGGCGGTCTGCATCAGCGCGATTTCGTGCTCGGACTTGATCATGCGGCAACCGGCGGTGACGTCGATCGAGTTGATGAAGGTGTAGGCGTTGCCGGCGCGGCGCAGTCCGTCGAAAGTGAAAAACGGCGTCGCCTCGTCGACGGCGATCGTGCCGCTGGGATAACCGAGCGCGCGCACGGTCTCGGTCACGGTCGCGGTAGGATCCTCCTCCTCCTCCCAGACCGCGATCTTGTCGCCGAACGAGATCATGGTCTTGAGTTTCTCGACCTCGAAGGCGGGCGAGACATAAACGATCTCGCCCCTCGCCGGCAGCACCGCGCTGTGCATGCGTTCGGTGCGACGGAATTTCAATCCGGTGAAATAGGTCATGCTGGAGGAAACATCGAGATAGAGCGCGTCGATGCCTTTCTCGCGCATGATCGCCTGGGCGCGGGCGATGCGCCGCAGCCGCTCATCGACGCCGATCGGCGGCACGTCCCCGCGCATGTTCTCCATGGCGACGAGTTCCGCCTCCGCCGTCGATCCGCCAACGCCAACCGTCATCGCGAGTCCCTTTTAATTGTCATCCGATCGTCACCGCCGGAACCGGCGCTGTACCAGGACATTTGCCGTCGCCGTCAGCCCCAGGGTCGCGGTCATCAGGATGAACGCAACGGAAGCGCCGAACGGCCAATTGTTGAGTTGAAACTGCCCGTAGACCAGCGGCCCCATCATCTTGAATTTGGGGCCGCCGAGCAGCACGGGCGTCGCATAGGCGTTCATGCCGAGAATGAAGATCAGGATGGTGCCGGCAAGGATGCCGGGCAGCGACAGCGGCAGCAGCACGCGGCGAAACATCGTCATCGGCCCGGCGCCAAGACTGAAGGCGGCTTCCTCGACATTACGGTTGATGCCTTCGATCACGCTCTGCAACGTCAGCACCATGTAGGGCAGATTGACGGCAATGATGCCGGCAACCACGGCGCCCTCGGTGTACATGATCTCCAGCGGCTCGGTGATGATGCCAAGCTGCATCAAGGTCACGTTGAGGAAACCCCTGGAACCGAACAGGGTCATCCATCCGGCCGCGCGCACGGCATTGCCGACGAACAACGGTAGTACCACCAGCATGATCAGTACATTCTTGAACCGCGACTGGGTGCGCGCCAGCACGTAGGCGAGCGGAAAACCCATCACGAGGCAGGTGACGGTACACAAGGCGGCCACCCGCAACGTCGTCCACAGCACGCCGGTGTAATAGGAATCGGCGAAAAATTTTACGTAATTGTCGAGCGAGAACGTCTCCACCATGATGCGCCGCGGGTCGAGCGTATTGAAGCTATAGCGCAACAGGATCGCCAGCGGCGCCAGCAGGCCGACGGTCACGAACACCGTCGCCGGCCCGACCAGCGCCGCGGCCGAGAGCAATGACGTAGGCGCCTCGTCCGGCTGCAATTGCCCTGGAACTGTCGCGGCCATCGGCGGTTTCGCGACTGGCCGCTCAGCTCTTCAGCACCTTGTCCCACCATTCCTTGAGCGCGATGTCGTTCTTGTTCATGTAATCATAGTCGAGATCGACAAGTTTCTTGATCTCGTCGGGAGTGAACCCGATGCGCTTGTTGAGATCCGGCGCGACCACCGCGTTGGTGACGGTGGGATTGTAACCCATGTCGACGGCGAAGGCTTCCTGCGCGCTCTTGTCGAGCATGGCGTCGAGATAGGCGTAGGCGCCGTCCTTGTTGGGCGCGTTCTTCGGGATGACGAAACCGGAGATGTAGGCGAGCGTTCCTTCCGCAGGCGCAACGGCGTTGACGGAAATGCCCGCGTTCTGCCATTGAACGACACGCGCCTTCCACATCGCGCCGACGCCGAATTCCTCCGCCTTCAGTCCTTGCGCGAACGCCTCGTTGGTGGGGTAAATCCGCATGCCGGCGTTCTTGCATTCCAGCAGCAGTTTCTTGCCGGGCTCGAGATCGTTGACCTTGCCGCCGGCGGCAAGCGTCGCGCAAACCAGCGTGTACTGGTACTGGATGTCGATGATGCCGAGCTTGTTGCCGTGCCCGGGATTGAACACGTCCTTGTAACTGACCGGCGCCGTCGTGAACATCTTCGGATTGTAGACGCCGACCTTGCCCGAATAGATGTGGCCGACGCCGTAGGGATACTTCATCGACGGCAGCAGATTGCCGGCATTCTTGAGCTTGCCGTAATCGATCGTCAGCACGGTGCCGGCATCCTGCATCTGCGCCATATTGAGCGCCGATAGACCCTGCACGTCCGAGGTGCCCCGCGGCAGCCGCTGCTCGGCGATCATTTTGGAGCGCCGCTCGGGATCGCCGGCCTGATCCTGCACCACTTCCCAGCCGTCCTTGATCAGGATCGGCACCTCGATATTCTTGTTGAGCAAGCGGGCGTAGTCGCCGCCCCAGGTGCCGACGACGATGCGGCCCTTCGATTGCGCCGATGCATTGCGAGGCAGGCAGGCCGTGCCGGCCAGCGCTGCTGCGCCGAGCAGGACTTCGCGGCGCGATTTCGATCTGGTCATGTGGACACCTCCGGGCGTTGAATGGTTGGCGGGGACATTATGACTGGAATACGCGGCCTGTCGATTTGCTCCAGCCGACATGGACCTGTTGTCCGATCACCGGCAAGGGCTGTTCCGGCCGGTTCTGGATCTGCACGATGATCCGTTCCAGCGGCGACAGGCGGACGTGCAGGTCGACCTGCGACCCGAGATAGGAGATGAATTCCACTGATCCGGGAAAGCTGTTGTCCATCGCCGGTGCTGCGGCCGTCATCAGCGCAAGGCGTTCGGGGCGCAGCGCGAGCGCGGCGCTGCCGGCGCCGGAGGCATCGCAGGCGACGACGAGGCCGCCGGCCGAGACGAAGCGGCCGGGACCCTCGATGCGGCCATCGATGAAGGTGGAGCGGCCGACGAAATCCGCGACGAATTTTTCCGACGGGCGCTCGTAGAGATCCTGCTGCGACCCGACCTGGCGAATACGGCCCTCGCTCATGACGACGAGGCGGTCGGCCATGGTCAAGGCTTCCTCCTGGTCGTGGGTGACCATCACGGTGGTCAATCCGAGCTTGCGTTGCAGTTCGCGGATTTCAACCCGAACCTCCTGGCGCAGCTTGGCGTCGAGATTGGACAGCGGCTCATCGAGCAGCAGTACATCGGGCCGGAAGACCAGCGCGCGGGCCAGCGCCACGCGCTGCTGCTGGCCGCCGGACAATTGCCGCGGCAGCCGGTCGCTGAGATGATCGAGCCGCACCAGGCGCAAGGCCTCGGCGATCTTCGGCGCCATCTCCGCCTTCGGCATCTTGCGCATCTCGAGACCGAACGCGATGTTCTCGGCCACGCTCATGTGCGGAAACAGCGCGTAGCTCTGGAACACCAGACCGGCGTTACGCTTCCAAGGCGGCAGCGCGGTGATGTCGCGTTCGCCCAGCCGCACGGTGCCGGAGGTCGGCTCGATGAAGCCGGCAACGACGCGCAAGGTCGTGGTCTTGCCGCAGCCGGAGGGACCGAGCAGGACCAGGAACTCGCCGTCGACGATCTCGAGCGAAACGTCATCGACGGCCTTGAAGTCGCCGTAGCATTTGGTGATGCCGGTCAGTTGCAGGCGCGCCATCGTCAGACCACCCGGCCGATTTTGACGAAACGATCGGTCAACAGCATGGCGCCGCCGATGAACAGCATCTGGAGAACCGACACCGCCGCGATGGTCGGGTCGATCTTCCATTCGAGGTATTGCAGGATCGCGATCGGCAGCGTGGTGCGGCCGGGACCGACCAGAAACAGGCTCATTTCCAGATTCCCGAACGAGGCGACGAAGCCAAACAAGGCTGCCGCAACGATCCCCGGCAAAATGGCCGGCAGGGTAATGCGCCGGAACGTGGTCAGGCGGTTCGCGCCCATGCTTTGCGCCGCTTCCTCGACGGCGCGATCCATGCCGACAAGGCTGGCGGTGATGAGGCGCACCGTCCAGGGTATGGCAATCAGGACGTGACCGGCGATCAGACCGCCGAGCGAACCGAGGATCGGCCAGCCGGTCGCGATCTCGGCCTCGACGTGGAAGACAAACAGCGCGATGCCGAGCACGATGCCCGGCACGATCAGCGGCAGCAACAGCAGGTTGTTCACCGCTTCACGCCCGATGAAGCGCCCTCGCACCAGGCAAACCGCGGCGGGAACGCCGATGGCAAGACCGATCAAGGTCGCGACCACGGCGACCTGCAGGCTGAGCAGGAATCCCGAGACGAACCTGTCATTGCCCGGAATGGCGCGGAACCATTTCAGCGAATAGCCTTCCGGAGGGAACGACGGAATTTCCTGGGCGAAGAACGCCAGCCAGATCACGAAGAACATCGGCAGCAGGATATACGCCAGCGACACGCCGGCCGCGGTTCCAAGCGCCACGCGGCCGACGACGCGTGATGAAGTCCATCCGGGAACGACGGTCAAGATCGCCTCGCTGCGCGCATCTTTCGATCAATTCAGCCGGTTCTTGTGCAACACACCCGCCTTCATGATCAGGGAAAGATGTTTGCCCTGATCGCCAAGCAGCGCAAGGTCTTTCAGCGGATTGCCGTCGACGGCGATAGCGTCGGAAAAGGCGCCCGGCTGCAACGTGCCCACCCTGCCCGGCATGCGCAGCACTTCCGCGCCGATGGTGGTCGCCGAGCGGATGATCTCGATCGGCGCGACCACCTCCTGACGGATGGTGAACTCCCTCGACTGGTCCCAATGCAACTCGCCCAGCAGGTCGCTGCCATAGGCGACGGGGATGCCGTGGCGCTTGCAGATTTCCAGCGACTTCAGCCCGCCCTGCAGCACGATTTCGTTCTTGGCGAGGCTTTCACCGATCATGCCCCACTGCGCGGCCCGCTCTTTCATGGCGTAGTAAGTGACGAGGTTGGCAACCAGATACATGCCCTTTTCCGCCATTGCTTTCGCGCTGGCGTCGTCGATCAGATTGCCGTGCTCGATGGTGCGCACGCCAAGCCGCGCGGCGCGGGTGATGGCCTCCGCCGAATAGGCATGGGCGCAGACGTAGCGCCCGAAGGCGGTCGCCTCTTCCACCGCCGCGCTGACTTCGCCGTCGGAGAATTGCAGGCTGTCGAGCGGATCGTAGGGCGATGCGACGCCGCCCGACATCATGATCTTTACATGGTCGGCGCCCTGGCGCATCTGCTCGCGCGCGGACTTGCGGACTTCATCGGCGCCGTCGGCGATGGCGGACTTGAACTGCAGGCCGTTGCAGCAGACGCATTCGCCGCCCCGGTTGGTGCGGCGGCGCGAATCCGAATGACCGCCGGTGGGGCCGATCGACTGTCCCGCGATATAAATACGCGGACCGGTGATATGTCCGGTTTCGATCGCGGTCTTGATGCCCCAGTCGGCCCCTCCGGTGTCGCGCACGGTGGTGAAGCCGCGGTCGAGCATGGCGCGCAATCGCGTCGCCGCGCGCGCCGCAATCAACGTCAGCGGCATCGCCTCCATGAAACGGACGTTGACCTCGCTGTGGATGGCGTGAACATGACAGTCGATCAGTCCCGGCATCAGAGTGCGCTTGCCGCAATCGATCACCGTCGCTTCACGCGCCTCGATCGGCCTGTCGCTGAGTTCCTTGACGGTGTCGCCCTCGACCAGCAACTGATAGCCGCCACGCAATTCGCCGAACGAGGGTTCGAGCAATTCGAAATTCCTGAACAGGATTTGCCGGGACATCACTGCAGCCGGTTCTTGTGGAAGCGTCCGCCTTTCATGATGACCGAAAGGTGCCGACCTTCCTCCTGAAACAGCTTCAGATTCAGAAGCGGATTGCCGTCGACGACCAGCAGGTCGGCAAAGGCGCCCGGCTTCAGGCAGCCGAGCTTGCCCTCCATGCGCACGACCGCTGCGCCGATCGTGGTGGCTGAGCGGATGATCTCGGCCGGCGACAGCACCTGGGCGCGGAGCGTGAATTCGTCGGACTGCGCCACCTGCAACTGGCCGAGCAGGTCGGTGCCGTAGGCGACCGGGATGCCGTGGCGCTTGCAGATTTCGAGTGACTTCAAGGCGCCGTCGATAACGAGGTCGTTCTTGGCCAGCATATCCGAACTCATGCCGTATTCGGCGGCATGCTTCTTCATCTCGAAATAAGTGACGAGATTGGCGACCAGGAACATGCCCTTCGCGGCCATCAGCTTTGCCGAGGCATCGTCGATCAGGTTGCCGTGCTCGATCGTGCGCACGCCGGCATGCGCCGCGCGCGTGATGGCTTCCGGCGTATAGGCGTGAGCGCAGACATAGCGGCCGAAGGCACGCGCTTCCTCCACCGCCGCCGCCACCTCGTCCACCGAGAACTGCAGGCTATCGAGCGGATCGTAGGGGGAGGCGACGCCGCCGGACATCATGATCTTCACCTGGTCGCAACCCTGGCGCATTTCCTCGCGCACCGCGCGGCGGACTTCGGAAACGCCGTCGGCGATGCCCATGGAGAACGCCAAGGCGTTGCAGCATTGACAGCGTGCGCCAACATCGGTGCGGCGGCGGCCGTCGCTGTGGCCGCCGGTGGGCCCGATCGCGCGTCCGGCGATGAACAACCGCGGCCCCGGCAACAACCCTTTATCCGTCGCTTCCTTGAGGCCCCAATCGGCGCCGCCGGTGTCGCGCACGCTGGTGAAGCCGCGGTCGAGCATCTTGCGCATCAGGCCGGCCGCGCGCGCGGTCATCAGCGTCAACGGCATGCTTTCCAAATTGCGGATCACGACCTCGGACAGCACCACGTGCACATGGCTGTCGATCAGGCCGGGCATCAGCGTGCGCTTGCCGCAGTCGACGATGCTGGCGTTGGCAAGCTTGATCGGTTTCTCCGAGACTTCCCGGATGGTGTCGCCTTCGACCACCAGTTCGTGGCCGCCGCGCAATTCCCCGGCCGCCGGATCGAGCATTTCGAAATTCTTGAAATGGTAGACATCCATGGCCGGCTTCCCGTTCGCTCGTGCTTGAAATGTCCTACGCTGATTTTCCGGCGTCAATGGCACGCTGCGCCAGCGTCGTGAGCGCGTTACGGCCGGAAAATGCCGGTTTCCGGCGCATCGGCGCGGCCCCGCCAAACGGCGCCTCGCATGCCGCAGAGACAAGCGTGTCTTGATCCGCGCCTGAAACAACCCGGCGTCCCGCCGACGAGGCATCCGAAGGCCCAATTCCGGCTCGACATCAAACCTGGAAACGCTCTAAAAAGGCCTCGCCGCGTTGGCCCGTTGCCTCGGCACAGCTTCAGGTTTTGCGATGGATTACAGCCAGTTCTTCAGTACCGCCCTCAGCCGCCTGCATGACGAGCGGCGTTACCGGGTTTTCGCCGATCTCGAACGGATCGCGGGCCGGTTTCCGCATGCGGTGTGGCATTCGCCCAAGGGCGCGCGCAATGTCGTGATCTGGTGCTCCAACGACTATCTCGGCATGGGCCAGCATCCGAAGGTAGTCGGCGCCATGGTCGAGACCGCCACCCGGGTGGGCACCGGCGCCGGTGGCACCCGTAATATCGCGGGCACGCACCATCCCCTGGTGCAACTCGAGCAGGAACTGGCCGATCTGCACGGCAAGCAGGCGGCACTGCTGTTCACTTCGGGTTATGTTTCGAACCAGACCGGCATTGCGACGATCTGCAAGCTGATTCCGAACTGCCTGATCCTGTCGGACGCGCTCAATCACAATTCGATGATCGAGGGCATCCGCCAATCCGGCTGCGAGCGCCAGGTGTTCCGTCACAGCGACATGGCGCATCTGGAGGAACTGCTGCGCGCGGCGGGCCCTGACCGGCCGAAACTGATCGTCTGCGAGAGCCTGTATTCGATGGACGGCGATATCTCGCCGCTTTCGAAGATCTGCGATCTCGCCGAACGTTACGGCGCGATGACCTTTGTCGATGAGGTTCACGCGGTCGGCATGTACGGTCCGCGCGGCGGCGGCATCGCCGAGCGCGACGGCGTCATGCACCGCATCGATATTCTGGAAGGCACGCTGGCCAAGGCATTCGGTTGCCTCGGCGGCTACATCGCCGGAAGCGCCGACATCATCGATGCCGTCCGTTCCTACGCGCCCGGCTTTATCTTCACGACCGCGCTGCCGCCGGCGATCTGCTCGGCGGCGACGGCGGCGATCCGGCACCTCAAGACCTCGAACTGGGAGCGCGAACGTCATCAGGACCGCGCCGCCCGCGTCAAGGCGATCCTCGCCGCCGCAGGCCTGCCGGTGATGTCGAGCGACACCCATATCGTGCCGCTGTTCGTCGGCGACCCCGAACATTGCAAGCAAGCCTCCGACCTGCTGCTGGAAGAGCACAATATCTATATCCAGCCGATCAACTATCCGACCGTCGCCAGGGGCACCGAGCGCCTGAGGATCACGCCGTCGCCCTATCACGACGACGGATTGATTGATCAGCTCGCCGATGCGCTGTTGCAGGTCTGGGAGCGCCTCGGCCTGCCACTCCGGAAGAAATCGCTGGCCGCCGAATAGGCTGCGTTTCGCGGACATGGTCCCCGGATAGCCGCTGCTTGCAGCATGCGCGAGACGCCGGCACGACTTCCCCGCCCACCCATCCCATCCTCCTCGACGAAGGGACGTCTGATGCCGCGCCACCGATCGGCCATGGACCTTTTCGCCGCAAGATCGAAACGTTTGAACCGTTTTCTTGCGTTTTGAGACGAACGTTGCATCCACGGCGTGCTAGATCTAGCCTGCTCGTCATGACGACAATCCGAGGACAGACCCCTTGGCGATGAAACAGTTGCTTGTTGAGCTGACGGCGGGCTTTGACGAGTTGCCGCCGCAACTGAAGGAGGCGGCGCGATGGGTGATCGATCATCCAGCCGATGTTGCGCTGCTCACCATGCGCGAACAGGCGCGGCGGGCCGGCATCCCGCCGGCAACGCTGACGCGGCTGGCGCAGCGGTTCAAGCTCCAGGGTTATGACGAAATTCGCGGACTGTTCGCCGAAGCTTTCCGCCAGCGCCCGGAGAGCTATCGCGGGCGCGCCGCAGAGCTCCTGCGGCGGCGCGACAGCGAGGGCGACGAAGCGCTGATCCAGGACATTTTTTCCTCGCTGAGTCTTCACCTGCAGGAACTCTCGACGCCACCGGCGATCGATCGATTGAGGGCCGCCGCGGAAATCATCGCCAAATCCAAACGCGTGTTTTGTCTGGGGTTGCGCTCGACCTTTTCGGTGGCTTACGGTTTTCATTATGCCCGCTCGCTGCTCGGGGCCGCCTCGGTGCTGGTCGACGGTCCCGGCGGCATTGCAACCGACGCGTTGCGGACGATCGGTCCCGCCGATGTGCTGCTGGCGATCTCGGTCAAGCCCTACACGCGGCAGACCGTGCAGGCCGCCCGCTACGCCGACAAGCGCGGGGCACGGATCATTGCCATTACCGACAGCGAGGTCTCGCCGCTTGCGATGTTATCCCGGCAGACGCTGGTCGTCGGCACCGAAACACCTTCGTTCTTTCACACCATGACACCCGCCTTCGCCGCGATCGAATGCCTGACGGCTCTGGTTGCGGCGCGCAGGGGAACCCAGACCATCAAGTCGCTGGCGGCAAGCGAGCAGCAGCTCGAAGCCTTCGACACTTATCTCCCGGCAACAAGAAAGCGGCCCAATCGATCGTGACCCACGTCCTGCACAGACAGATCAACCACAGCTATCCGGTCGCCGAAAGCGCCAAGGGCATCTACATCCGCGATACAGCGGGCAGAGACTATATCGACGCTTCCGGAGGCGCCGCGGTTTCCTGTCTCGGCCATTCGCATCCCGACATTCTAGCCGCCATGCGCGCGCAGCTCGACCGGCTGGAATATGCGCATACCAGCTTCTTCACCTCGCAAGCGGCCGAAGAGCTTGCCGACGATCTGGTCGCACACGCGCCGGAAGGCCTCGACCATGCCTTCTTCGTCAGCGGCGGATCCGAAGCGATCGAAGCGGCGCTGAAACTGGCGCGACAATATTTCGTCGAACGCGGCGAACCGCAGCGACGCTTTCTGATTGCCCGGCGTCAGAGCTATCACGGCGTCACGCTGGGGGCACTGGCGACCGGCGGCCGCGAATGGCAGCGCCGGCAATTCGCTCCGCTGTTGATCGATACGCATCATGTGTCGCCGGTCTATCAATATCGGGACCGCCGTTCGGACGAGACGCCCGAAGCCTATGGCAAACGGCTTGCCGCGGAGCTCGGGTCCAAGATCGAGGAATTGGGCGGCGAGAACGTCATCGCCTTTGTCGCCGAGACGGTCGTCGGCGCCACCCTCGGGGCGGTCCCCGCGGTGCCCGGCTATTTCAGACGCGTACGCGACATCTGCGACCGGCATGGAATCTTGCTCATTCTCGACGAGGTGATGTGCGGCATCGGCCGAACCGGCACCTTGCACGCCTGCGAGCAGGAAGGCGTCAGCCCGGATATCCTGGCGATCGCCAAGGGGCTGGGCGGCGGCTACGCGCCGATCGGCGCGATCCTGCTGCATCGGAAAATCTTCGAGACGATCGCGAAAGGCTCGGGCGCTTTCCAGCATAGCCACACCTATACCGGTCACCCCCTCGCCTGCGCCGCAGCGCTGGCGGTGCAGCGGGTCATTCGCCGGGACAATCTGCTCGCCAATGTCCGCCAGCAGGGCGGCCATCTGGCGCGACGGCTGCAGGAGCGATTCGGCAATCATCCGTTCGTCGGCGACGTGCGTGGCCGCGGCCTGTTTCAAGGGCTCGAGATCGTGGCCGACCGCGGCACCAAAAAGCCGTTCGATCCGCAGCGCAAATTGCACGCGCAGATCAAGCGTGAAGCGATGGCGCGCGGGCTCATGGTCTATCCGATGGGAGGAACGGTCGATGGCACGCAGGGCGACCATGTGTTGCTGGCCCCGCCGTTCATCATCGACAGCGAAGCAATCGACACGATCGTCGAACGACTGGGAGACGCCATCGATGCCGCCGTCGGGGCGTAGCGAGATCGACCCGGATCATCTCCGGTACACGTTCAGGGCGTTAATCACCAAAAATGGAGGGACATGCTGATGAAGTTTCGAACCGGAAATACGGGCCTGGCTGCGGCGCTGATCGCGTTGACATCGCTGACCATGCCGGCAATGGCGCAGCAGAAATTCGTTACCATTGGCACCGGCGGCGTTACCGGAGTGTACTACGCCGTAGGCGGCGCGGTGTGCCGGTTGATGAACAAGAATCGGGCGGAAACGGGCCTGCGCTGCTCGGTCGAGTCGACCGGCGGATCCGTCTTCAACGCCAACGCCATTAAGACCGGCGAGCTCGATTTCGGGCTCGCGCAATCCGACATTCAGTTCGCGGCCGCCAAAGGCGAAGGCCAGTTCAAGGACAAGGCCGATCCCGATCTGCGCGCGGTGTTCTCCGTGCATCCGGAGCCGTTCACGGTATTGGCCCGCAAGGACGCCGGCGTGACCCAGTTCACCGATTTCAAGGGCAAGCGTTTCAACATCGGCAATCCCGGTTCCGGCACGCTGTCGTCGATGGAAGAACTGCTCAAGCAGATGGGCTGGACCAAGGCCGACTTCTCGCTCGCCGCCGAACTCAAGGCCGACGAGCAGGGAACGGCGCTGTGCGACAACAAGATCGACGGATTCTTCTACGGCGTCGGCCACCCGTCGGCTGCGATTCAGGACCCGACCATCGCGTGCGGCGCCAAGCTCATTTCGCTGACCGGACCGGCGATAGACGCGCTACTCAACGCCCATCCGTATTACGCCAGGGCGACGATCCCCGGCGGCATGTACGCCAACAATGCCAATCCGACCGAAACCTACGGCGTACTCGCCACCGTCATTACCTCGGCGAAGGCCGCCGACACCACTGTCTACGCACTGGTCAAGGCGGTGTTCGACAACTTCGATGAGTTCAAGAAGCTGCATCCCGCCTTCGCCAACCTCGATCCGAAGGACATGATCAAGAACGGGCTGTCGGCGCCGCTGCATCCGGGCGCGATCAAGTTCTACAAGGAAAAAGGCTGGATGTGAGTTCGGCCGAGGGGGCGGCAGCGGCCGCCCCCTTTGCGATGAAGCTGCGTGCTTGGGCGGGGAACGCGATGACGGACAGCATTCTGGCAACGCCGGAGCGTGAGGCGCTCGAGACCATGGTGGCGGAAGCCGACACCGGCGGACGCAAGCCGACCGGTCTTGCCAAGAGCTACATTTTCGCCATCTCGCTGGCCTGGGCGCTGTTCCAGCTCTGGTACGCCTCGCCGCTTCCCTACAAACTGCATTTCGGCGTGATCAATGACGGCCAGGCCCGCATCATTCATTTGACCTTCGCGTTCCTGCTGGCCTTTGCCACCTTTCCGGCGTTGAAATCATCTCCGCGCAACCGAATTCCGATCACCGACTGGATCCTAGCGGCCCTCGGCGTCGGCGCGGCGACATATTTACTCGCCTTCTACCAGGAAATTTCGCTGCGCCCCGGTTTGCCTACGTTGCCCGACGTGGTGATTTCGACCATCGGCGTGCTGCTGTTGCTGGAGGCCGCAAGGCGTGCCGTTGGACCGGCGCTCGCCATCATCGCGGCTGTTATGCTGGTCTATATTTTTGCCGGCCCGTGGCTGCCCGGGATGATGGGGCACAAGGGTGCGTCCCTCTCGCGCGTCGCCTCGCAGATGTGGCTTACCTCGGAAGGCATTTTCGGTGTAGCGCTTGGGGTATCGACCAACGTCGTATTCTTTTTCGTGCTGTTCGGCAGCCTGCTGGAGAAGGCCGGCGCCGGAAATTATTTTATCCAGCTTGCCTTCGCCATGCTCGGCACGTTTCGCGGCGGCCCGGCGAAGGCGGGGGTCGTCGCTTCGGGCATGACCGGCATGATTTCCGGCTCCTCGATCGCCAACACCGTGATGACCGGCACCTTCACCATTCCGCTGATGAAGCGCGTCGGCTATTCGGCGGTGAAAGCCGGTGCAATCGAAGCCGCCGCCGGGGTCAACGGACAATTGATGCCGCCGGTGATGGGTGCCGCGGCGTTCCTGATCGCGGAATATGTCGGCATTACTTACGCTGAAGTGGTCAAGCACGCCTTCCTGCCGGCATTCCTCACCTATGGCGCGCTGTTCTACATTGTCGACATCGAGGCGGCCAAACTGGGATTGCGCGGGCTGTCTCGATCGTCCACCGCGCCCATTCACCACTCCTTGCTGCGTGCGCTGATGACGCTGTGCGGCATGATCATCCTGAGCGGCGTCGTTTACTGGGGCATCGGCTGGACCAAGACCGTATTCGGCGACGCCGCGATCTGGATGCTCGGTGCAGCGCTGTTGGCGGCCTATATCGCACTGCTTCGTTACAAAGCCAGGCATCCGGATCTGCCGATCGACGATCTTACCAAGGCGATCGTCAGGGTACCGGATTTCTTCGACACCGCGCGCACCGGCTTGCACTTCCTGCTTCCCGTCGTCGTCTTGATCTGGTGCCTGATGGTGGAGGAAATGTCGCCCGGCCTGTCGGCCTTCTGGGGCACGCTGTTCCTCATTTTCATCATGGTCACGCAGCGCCCCCTGGTGGCGGCGTTTCGCGGCGAGGACGCCTTCGTGACGCGGTTGCATGAAGGCTTTGACGATCTCATTTCCGCCCTGCAGAACGCCTCGCGCAACATGACCTCGGTCGGCATCGCTACGGCGGCCGCCGGCATTATCGTCGGAACGGTCTCATTGACCGGCATCGGGCTGGTGATGACCGAAATAGTCGAGACCGCGTCCGGCGGCAATCTCATGCTGATGCTGTTCCTGACAGCGCTGATCTGCCTGATCCTGGGTATCGGCATGCCGACGACCGCGAATTATGTCGTGGTCGCGACCCTGATGGCTCCCGTCCTGGTCGAGGTCGCCCAGCAAAATGATCTGGCGGTACCGCTCGTCGCGGTACACCTGTTCGTGTTCTATTTCGGATTGATGGCTGACGTGCATCCGCCGGCCGGCCTTGCTGCCTATGCCGCGGCGGCGATCTCCGGCGCCGACCCTATCAAAACCGGGCTGCAGGGATTCTGGTATGAAATCCGCACCGGTCTGCTCCCCTTCATTTTCATCTTCAACACCGAGCTGCTGCTGATCGATATCGGCGACGTCACCCATTTCCTGTTGGTGGTGGTCTGTTCGATCGTCGCGATGGGTTGTTTTGTGGCCGCGACGCAGGACTGGCTGGTGACGCGGAACCGGTGGTACGAGACAATCGCGCTGTTGTTGATCTGCTTTACCTTGTTCCGGCCCGGTTACTGGCTCGACCGGTTGCAGGCTCCTTTCGATGCGCGTCCGCCTGCGGACCTTGTCAAGGTGGCCGAAACGGTGCCGCAAGGTTTGACCTTGCGCTTCCGGGTGAAAAGCCAATCGCGCGCCGGGGACAACGTCGAGAAGCTGGTGCGCCTGACGATGCGATCGGGCAAGACCGCAACCCAACGCCTGCAAGGCGCGGGGCTGTCATTGTCGACGCTCGGCGACACTGTCATGGTCAAGCTGGTCAGTTTTGGCAGCGAGGCGGCCAAATACGGCCTTGCCCCGGGGGACGAGATCACCGCGGTGCTTGTGCCGGCTCACCGGCCCAGCCGCTATCTGTTCACGCTGCCCGCCTTCCTGCTGCTGGCAGGGATCGTACTGCTTCAGCGCAGAAGGCATCGATCCAGGTTGGCGATTGCGGCCTCGTCCGGTTAACCCTCGCTATCGGCATTTTCCTCGCCCCCCGCTGGACTTAACGACGATCCTGATTTCCGGATTGGATCAGAAATTCGCTGTCGCTTGCGGCGGCGCAAAGCGGTAGGTTTCGCCGCGGATCGGGGCGTCAGCCTTCGCAAGGGAGCAAGCAGCGATGCTGCACGATTGGGGCGTGATCGCAGCCGCCTTCGGCTACATCGGGTTCCTGTTTTTCGTGGCTAGCCGGGGCGACCGGCTGTCGCCGCTGCGGCGCGGCCGCGCCAGCGCGCTGATCTATCCGCTGTCGCTGGCGATCTACTGCACGTCCTGGACGTTTTTCGGCTCAGTCGGATTCGCCTCCCGCACCAGCGTCGACTTCATCGCGATCTACATCGGCCCGATCCTGATGATCGCATGCTGTTCGCCGCTGATCCGCCGCGTGATCCAGCTGGCGAAATCGCAGAACATCACCTCGATCGCCGATTTTATCGGGGCGCGTTACGGCAAGAGCCAGTCGGTTGCCGCGACCGTCGCGCTGATCGCGATCATCGGATCGGTTCCCTACATCGCGCTGCAGCTCAAGGCCGTGGCGTCGTCGCTTGAAACCATTCTGAGCGAAGACCAGGCCTTCTCCTCGATTCCGATCATCGGCGATATCGCGCTCGACGTGACGCTGGCGATGGCGGCGTTCGCGGTCCTGTTCGGCACCCGCCAGACCGATGCGACCGAGCATCAGCATGGCCTGATGCTGGCGGTCGCCACCGAATCCATCGTCAAGCTGGTGGCCTTCCTTGCGGCCGGCGCGTTCGTCACGTTCTGGATGTTCAGCCCCGTAGAACTGGTCGAACGGGCGATGAAGACCCCGGAAGCGCTGCGCGCCATCAACTATTCGCCTTCGATCGGCAATTTCCTGACCATGGTGCTGCTGTCGTTTTGCGCGATCATGCTGCTGCCCCGGCAGTTTCACGTCAGCGTGGTGGAAAATTCCAGCGATACCGAGGTCGGGCGGGCACGCTGGCTGTTTCCGCTTTATCTGATCGCCATCAACGTGTTCGTGATTCCGATCGCGCTGGCGGGGCTCGTGACCTTTCCGTTCGGCGCGGTCGACAGCGACATGTTTGTGCTGGCATTGCCGATGGAGGGGAATGCTCCCCTGCTCAGCGTGGGCGTCTTTATCGGCGGGTTGTCGGCGGCGACCGCCATGGTGATCGTGGAATGCGTCGCGCTGTCGATCATGGTGTCCAACGATATCGTGATGCCGCTGGTTCTGCAGCGCGGCCCGCAGGCGCGCACCGGGCAAAAGGATTTCGGCGACTTCGTGCTCCGGATGCGCCGGTTTGCGATTTTTGCCATCATGGTGATGGCATACTTTTACTATCGCGCGCTCGGCAATACCCAGCTGGCGGCGATCGGCCTGCTGTCCTTTGCCGCCATCGCGCAGCTCGCCCCGGCATTTTTCGGCGGCCTGTTCTGGCGGCGCGCGACCGCGCGCGGCGCCATCGCCGGCATGCTGGTCGGCTTCGCGGTGTGGGTCTACACGCTGTTTCTGCCAAGCTTCCTGGACAGCAGTACCGCGGGGCTTCTGCTTTTGCAGCACGGACCGTTCGGCATCGAGGCGCTGCGTCCGCAAGCCTTGTTCGGCGCCGACCTGCCGCCGCTGTTGCATGGCGTGCTCTGGTCGCTCTCGCTCAACCTGTTGACCTATGTCGTGCTGTCACTGGCACGCCAGCCGTCATCGATCGAACGGTTGCAGGCGGACCTGTTCGTACCGAACGCACTGGCGCCGATGACCCCGACGTTCCGGCGCTGGCGCAGCACCGTGACGGTGCAGGACATCGAGGGAACGGTGGCGCAATATCTCGGCCCCGATCGCGCCCGTCATTCGTTCGAGGCATTCGCGGCCACCCGTGGCGCCGATGTCGATCCGGCCGCGCCGGCGGATTTCGAATTGCTGCAGCATGCCGAGCATCTGATCGCGTCCTCGATCGGAGCGGCATCCTCGCGCCTCGTGATGTCGCTGTTGCTGCGCAAGCGCACGGTCTCCGCCAAGGCGGCGCTCAAACTGCTCGATGACTCCCACGCCGCGCTGCATTTCAACCGCGAGATCCTGCAGACCGCGCTGAACCATGTGCGGCAGGGCATCGCGGTGTTCGACGCCGATTTGCAATTGATCTGCTCGAACCGTCAGTTCGGCGAAATTCTCGGCCTGCCGCCGGATCTGGTGCAGATCGGGATTCCACTGCGGGAAATCCTTGAATTCATGGGCACGATCAACCCGCCCAACTTCGGCGACAGCGAGCAACTGCTGGAGAAACGTCTGGCCGCCTACACCATCGAGGGCGAGCCCTACCTGGAACGCCTGCCGGATCGTCACATGGTGATCGAAGTGCGCAGCAACCGGATGCCCGGCGGCGGATTGGTCATCACCTTTTCCGACGTCACGCCGAGCTTCGAGGCCGCCGAAGCGCTGGAGCGCGCCAATGCCACGCTGGAGAAACGCGTGCGCGACCGCACCGAGGAGCTGACCCGGCTGAATTCGCAACTGGCGCAGGCCAAGAGCACCGCGGAAGACGCCAATATTTCGAAGACGCGTTTTCTGGCGGCCGCAAGCCACGACATCCTGCAACCGCTCAATGCCGCGCGGCTCTATGTGACGAGCCTGGTGGAGCGCCAGAGCGGCGGCGAGGATTCACGGCTGGTCGAAAACATCGACGATTCTCTGGAGGCGATCGAGGAAATCCTCGGGGCGCTGCTGGATATTTCACGGCTCGACGCCGGCGCCATGGCGACCTCGATCGCGAGCTTCAAGATGAGCGATTTGATGCGTTCGCTTGAAATCGAATTTGCGCCGATCGCGCGTGACAAGGGGCTGAAGCTGACATTCGTGCCCTGCTCGCTGCCGGTGGAATCCGACCGCCTGCTGTTGCGGCGGCTTTTGCAAAACCTGGTCTCCAACGCCATCAAATATACGCCGCGCGGGCGCGTGCTGGTTGGCTGCCGTCGCCACGGCCAATCGCTGCAGATCGGCGTTTACGACACCGGGGTCGGCATTCCGATTCTCAAGCGCAGCGAGATCTTCAAGGAATTTCATCGGCTGGAGCAAGGCGCGCGGATCGCGCGCGGCCTCGGGCTCGGACTGTCCATTGTCGAGCGGCTCGCCCGCGTCCTCAACCACGGCATCGCGCTCGACTCCAATCTCAGCGGCGGTTCGTTCTTCTCGGTGATGGTGCCGATCGCGACAGCGATCAACTACACCGCGGCCGTCACCACCGCGACCCCGCTCAACAAAACGCCGATCAGCGGCGCCCTGATCATTTGCATCGAGAACGATGCGGCGATTCTCGACGGCATGAAAACCCTGCTGACGGCCTGGGACGCCGACGTCATCGCGGTGACCGATCCGGACGCCGCCATCGCGGCCATCGCGGCCGCGGGCGGACAAGTCACCGGGCTCCTGGTCGACTATCATCTCGACCGCGGCAACGGCGTCGCCGCGATCCGCGACATTCGCCACCGCTTCGGCGAGAACATTCCGGCGATCCTGATCACCGCCGATCGCAGCCCGCATGTGCGGGCCGCCGCGCGCGAAGAGAACATCGCGGTGCTCAACAAGCCGGTCAAGCCGGCCTCGCTGCGCGCCCTGCTGGGGCAATGGCGCACCCAGCAGATGGTGGCAGCGGAATGATGTTGGGCTCGCGCGATGTACCGTGAGCTGGCGAAGCGACTTCAGCTAAGCTCAGGCAATGATCGAACAGCCGCTCGAACCGCTTAACGTCGCCATCGCCGTTGCCATCATGGCGATCGGTTCGGCGTTGCAGGCGTCCGTTGGAATTGGACTTGCGCTTCTTGTGGTGCCGGTTCTCGCGCTGGTCGATCAAAGCTTTATTCCCGGCCCGATGCTGCTCGCCGGAGTCATGCTCGCGCTGCTGACCGCCTATCGGGAGCGGACGGCCATCGATGTTGCGGCGCTGCGCAATTCGCTGGCCGGACTTGCCGTCGGAACAATCATTGGCGCGCTTGCGCTCCGATTCGCGTCCGGCCTCAATCTCGACAAGACCTTTGGCGGGCTGGTCCTGCTCGCGGTTCTGCTCAGCGTATCCGGCTACAAGCTCGAAGCCACGCCTCGTTCGCTTGCGCTTGCCGGGGCTGCCGCCGGCGTGATGGGAGCCATGGTCGGCATCCACGGACCGCCGATTTCTCTCGTCTTTCAAAACGCCGAACCGCGTGTCGCTCGGGCCATGCTCGGTGCCTTCTTCTCGATTGCCTATCTGGGCGCTGTTGCCGCCCTTGCAGGGTTCGGATTGTTCGGTATCCCCCATCTGGTGCGCGCCGCGATCCTGTTGCCTGGCGTCGCGATCGGTCTCGCTGTCGCGCCGCATCTGGCCGGTCACATCGACGGAAACCGGCTTCGCCTCATTATCCTCGGCATCGCCGCATCCAGCGGTGTCACCCTTCTGTTGCGCTAGGCCGCTGACGGCGCGCGCCTTCATTGAGGTTTCACCTCGGTGAATCGACGCTAAACCAGCGCTCAACTGGATGCATCGATCGCCGCTCTCCAGGCCATAAAGGGCGCCGACAGCAGCAGCCATGCGTAGCAAAGCATCGCGACGATGGTGACCCAGCCACCGGCTCCGTAGCGGATACCGACCGCGACCGCGAGCGCCAGCATCATGGCGCCGACCAGGGCCTCGGCGCGGACGCTGCTGATCCAGCTTGGTTCCGAATGCGGCCGTTTCGGCGTCCGCTGAAACACCTGGTCCGCGGTCGTTGAACCGACCAGATAGGCGCAGCCCACCGTCCAGGTCAGGCTGCAATTGGCCACCATCGCGCCAAAAGCATCGCGCCAGTTCACCGAAAGGCACACCCGGTACACGATGAGATGCCGAATAACGATTTGAAGTACGACGGCGAACAACCCGATCGAAAGCGGGGCCAGGACGTGCGGGTTCATTACGCCGGCCAAAATACCGGCGGCGGCGAGCAGCAGCACCGGGATCGAGCAGACGATGACGGCGTCACGAAACCACAGCAGCCAGCCGCGGATATATTCAAATTTCTGGATCGCCGTCATGTGGCTCGGCTTCGACAGGAAGATCGGCAAATGGCGCTTGATCTGCTGGACTCCACCGATCACCCAGCGCCGGCGCTGGCGCTTGTAATCGCGGAAAGTAAACGGCACCAGGCCGCGGCCATAGGTCTTGGTGGTGTAGACGCTGCGGGAGCCGCTCCCCAATAGACGCAGGCCCAACTCCGAATCTTCGGTCAGGCACCATTCCGCCCAGCCGCCGGCGCGCGCAATGGCGTCCTTGCGGATCAGGCTCATCGTTCCATGCATCAGAATCGCGTTGTGCCGGCTGCGAACCAGCATCGAAATGGCGAAGACTTGCCAATATTCCCAGTAGCACATCCGTGAGAACGGCTTCGATGACCAATCGCGATAGTCCTGCGGCGTCTGAACAAACGTGATCTCTGGTTCGCTGAAATACCCGACAAGCTCGGCGAGAAATTTCGGAACCGTTTCGTAATCGGCGTCGACCACGCCGATCAGGACCGCCGCTTCCGCCGTCCGTTGCAGGCCGAAGTTCAAGGCGCCGGCCTTGAAGCCGGGACAATTCTCGAGGTGAAAAAACCGGAAGCGGGGGCCCAGCTCGCGACAAAGCGCCTCTATCGGACGCCACAGTTGCTCGTCTTGGGTGTTATTGTCGATGACAAGCACTTCGAACGAATCGTATTCGAGCCTGTCCAGCGCGCGAAGCGTCCGGGCGACGACCTCAGGCGGTTCGGAGCAGATGGGGACGTGAAAGCTGACAAAAGGCTGTGTTTGCCCGGGCGGCGGGACGATGGCGGGAATATTCGAGCTTGCGGCCTGCAGTTCAATCAGTTCAAACGCTTCAACCAGGGCGCAAGAAACCAATATGCCGCCCAACAGCCAAACCATTGAAAGGACGATGGCGGAGATATCCTACCTCAATAAGATAGTTCTTGGGGGACTACTTCTGGGTGCCGGGCCGGCTATTTCCAGATTGTAACCAAATTCGGTATTTGTCACCATAGGCTGGCGAGGAGAAAGCCGGGTAATGCAACCGCGACGTGGCAGCCGACCAGAAAGCGCGCGACCGCGGCAGGAGTTTCGAAGGCGCCGCCCGGCGTTCAACAGAAAAGGATCGGTTCGTCGTGCGTGAACTTCCGGGTGTTGACGCAAGACCGCCGCTACCGGTTCGCGCACCGGCATCCGATTCCAGGGTGAGCGCGATTCTGTTGTCGTGGCGGCGGCCGGAGAACATCGCACGCATTGTCGCGGAGCTTCGGACCTGGAAGCGGATTGGCGAGATCATGGTCTGGAACAACAATCCCGATCAAAACCTGACACTCCCGGGCGCCACGATTATCAATTCCGGACGGAATTTCGGCTGCCTTGCGCGATACGGCCTGGTCGCGCTGGCCGACAACGACACGATCTGGTTTCAGGATGACGATCTGCTGGTCTCCGAGGCGCAATTCGAAAAGCTCTTCGCTAGCTATCTGAAGGATGCCGGCAGGATCTACGGCTG
>NZ_SSMW01000022.1 GCF_004799405.1 Bradyrhizobium sp. | reverse complement strand
GTCCTCTCCGCCGCAGTAAACCCTCTATGAAATCTCCGTTCCATCCCACACTCCATCCTTTCCCTCTAAGATAAAGTGTTGCGTCAACCGGTTGAGACCACCGGTGAATAACGGACATCGATCATTCGTCACATGAAGTCTGCTTTTGACCCAAACCGGACATGGCGTGACTATTGACAAAATCGTCTCGGCGGCACGGCCCCCATAAGAGCACAATCAGGCTCGTGGAAGGGCTGCGCGCTCAACGTTTCGGGTTGCGCCCGCGGATGTGGTCAAAGCCTTGCTTGATTGCGGCGAAGCGCGCTTCGATCATCGGCTCAAATTCGAGGTCGGTGAAGATATATGGCAAGTCCTTTTCGACGCCTTCGCGGACGAGTTCACCGACATAGTTGGGTTCTATGCCCTGAGAGATGCGTTCCCGGAGCAAATTGATCCGCTCGGCACGTGGGCCCGAAGTCGGCAAGGCACGGACCGACCCCTCGAAGCGCTTGGGGAGATTGCGTCTTGAGTCTATGATTTGAGTGCGTATGAACCCTGGACACAGCACCGATACGCCAATCCCTCGGGGCGCGAGTTCACGCCGCAGGCCCTCGGACAGCGCGACAACGCCATACTTGGAGACGTTGTATGCATTGCTCTCCCCTGAAATAAGGCCAGCGATCGAGGCTGTGGAGACGATGTGTCCACCCTCGCCATGCTCCTCGATCAACGGGCCGAAAATCTCAATCCCCCAAATGGTGGCCATCAGGTTGACGCCCATGGTCCAATCCCACGCCGCGTCGGTCCAGGCGCCATAAGGCCCACCGCCGCCGACGCCCGCGTTGTTGACGAGGATATGCACCTTGCCGTAGCGGGCAGTCGTGGCTTCGGCGGCCGCCACGAGTTCGGCTTTGACTGAAACGTCTGCTCTCACGCCTTCGACATCGACGTTGGTGAGCCTCAGTTGCTTGAGCGCTGCGGACAGGGCCGCTTCTTCAATGTCGCAAAGCATGACTTTCGCCCCTGCCTGGGCGAAGGCGGTCGCGATCCCCAGTCCAATGCCTGACGCTGCACCGGTCACGAACGCGGTTTTTCCAGCGAGTTCGTCCACGCGCGTTCTCCTCCGTGCAAGGACACCCTCGCCCCAAAACGCCAAGTGTCCCCGACGGCATTTGACCGCACTTTCGAGCGATTGGAAAGCGTGTCGGATGTCCGCTTCTGACCGGCATGCGACATTGACGACCCCCAAACATATTTCGTCGGATTGGTCCCGGACGGCTTCCAGATGTTGAGTTTGGACAGCTACACTGCCGCGTTCTGATCTCAGGGGCAAAAATGCGGCGACGTGAATTTATTGGCCTTGTAAGCGGTGCGGCGGTGTTACCCCTAGCTGCGCGCGGGCAGCAGCCGGCTTCGCGGACTATCGGCGTTCTTGGATTTGGATCGGTGGAAGGCGCGCGGACAGGTTTTGTCCCGACCCAGCGCCGCCTCGCCGAAATGGGCTATGTCGAAGGCCGAAACCTCACGATCGAATTTCGCGGGGCCAACGCCCGTGAGGACCGGCTGGCCGAACTGGCCGCAGAACTCGCTCAGCGCCGAGTGGATGCCATCGTCGTCTTTGCAGGCCAATCCATTGTTGCCGCCAAGGCTGCCACCACATCCATTCCAATCCTCTTCTTTACCGGGTTCGATCCCGTCCAGAGTGGATTCGTCACAAGCCTTAACCGGCCTGGCGGCAATGTCACCGGGATTTCAGTTCTTAACACCGAACTGCTGGCCAAGCGTCTACAGGTGCTATGCGAACTGGTGCCGTCGGCAAAGTCCATCGCGTTCCTCTACAGCCCAACAAGCCTTGTTTCCGGGGGCGACTCCGTCGGCAACGAGCTGGCATCGGCGGCCGAAACTCTCGCCGTGAAGCTATCGCCCGTGGAAGCGCGGCATGCCGATGATTTCGAAGCAGCTTTCGCCACAATGGCGATCGCGCGACCGGATGCGGTGCTCGTTTCGGCCGACGCATTGATGTTCCAAAATCGCGCAACGCTTGTCCGCTTGGCCGCCCGACACATGCTGCCCGCGGCCTATCCAATCCGGGAATTCGTCGCAGGCGGCGGATTGATGAGCTACGGAACGAATTATTCGGAAGCATACCGTCAGGTGGGCGACTATGTCGGTCGTGTGCTGAACGGTGAGAAGCCGGAGAACCTGCCCGTGCAGCGGGTCACAAGGCTCGAGCTCGTCATCAACATCACAACGGCAAAGGCGCTCGGCCTCACCGTAACGCCGTCGCTGCTCGCGCGCGCCGACGAGGTGATCGAATAGAGGCGCTGCTTGCTGCGGTGCATGAGTCCGGTTGTGGCAGATATTGTTGCAAAAGTCTTTTGGGGTGGCTACCGAAATTTTTCAGGACTCGCTGGAAAAAATTGGCGGCAGCCCGGTCGGCTGCCACCAATGCATTTACTTGCCGGGCGGCTTGTATGCGCCACGAAGCTCACTTGCCTTTTGGCGGACTTGCTTGATTTCGTCCTGCGTCCACAGACGGATGAGCTTTACATTGTGGAGGGCGCCGCTTTCCACGACAACGCCAGTCATCGCCGGCGCTGCACTGGGATCAGGCAAATCGATGATCACCATCACGCCGGGGCCATTGTTTGCGGTGCTATACATCGAGATCAATTTTCCACCGGCGGCTTCGGTCAATTTTTTGGCCGCCTCGTAGCGATTGGTTGTTGGATTTTCCATGATATTTTTGAGAGCTTGGGGGGTGTATTGTCCCGTTAAACAGAAATGCATGGCGATTTTCTCCCGTTGGACTAGTTGGGCGTGCGCCCGTTCCGACCTGATGAAAACAAGTGACGTCGAGATGAAGAGACTGCAAAGCCCGCCGTGGGCACATACGCCGCCGTAATTCGCCGGACTTCGGCACGTCCGTGTGACGGCTCTCCAATAAAGTTATATTAGGAGACTGCCATATGGAAGAGAAGCTGGCTTCCGTTCATGGCCCAAACCGAACCGACCGGGCCAGTCTGATTTTGTCCGTTCCTAAGGACAAAGATGGGGTAATCGGCCGGCCCAGCTTGTGGATAGCTGAAGATTTTGGGTGCTGCGCTTCAGGCTGATGGTGAAACGAGGTCCGTGGTCACGGCCTCAGAAGGA
>NZ_SSMW01000021.1 GCF_004799405.1 Bradyrhizobium sp. | reverse complement strand
CCTCTATGAAATCTCCGTTCCATCCCACACTCCATCCTTTCCCTCTAAGATAAAGTGTTGCGTCAACCGGTTGAGACCACCGGTGTAGAGCGGACCACATCTGCTCGCAATGAGCATTTCCGATTTTGACCCGCAACAGACATTGGCCCTATCGGACGGCAGGCGGGCCGACGTGGTGCGTTGGCCCGCCTTGTGCTTCCCACCCTTTCCTAAATGCAACAGTGCGGGCAAAATCGGACCCAAGCCCCGGCGAGAATTGCAGTCCATCGTTCCGGGCAAGTGAATCGGATGGTAGAAAATACGATTGCGTCGGCGATGCATTTCTATTTCCAACTGCGAGGGTGCCATGAGACCTTTATTGCTTGCTTCCGTTTCGGTAGCGGCTCTGTTTATCGGCAGCCAGGCGAACGCGGCAGATCTTCCCGTCAAAGCCCGGCCGATGGTGGTTCCCGCCCCGGTCTACAGCTGGACAGGATGCTATGTCGGCGTCCACGGCGGCGGGGGCTGGGGCCGCAATCGTCATAACCAAGAGGCGGTGGTGGCGGTGGTCAGCAGCGGTCCTGTTTTAGCCTTTCCCGGAACGGTCGATTCAAGCGGCGGATTGTTCGGCGGTCAGGTCGGTTGCAACTACCAGCTCGCCGGTAACTGGGTCGTCGGTGCGCAGGGCGACATTGCCGCCGCCGATATCAGCGGCCGGAACCTCGATCCGATTGCCGTGTTTTTCGGAGATCCTGGGACCATCGGGATCAAGAGCGACTGGCTGGCGAGCGCGACCGTCCGGCTTGGCTACGCGTTCGCCGCCAATCGAGCCCTGTTATACGTGAAGGGTGGCGGCGCATGGATCCACAATAAATGGGACCTGAGCTTTGCCGACGCCCACTATTTTCCTTCAACCGTCAGTGAGACCCGCGCCGGTTGGACCTTCGGCGGCGGCTTCGAATATATGTTGACGCAGAACTGGACGGTCTTTGTCGAAGGCAACTACTACGATTTCGGGAAGGGTAAATTGCTCGAGGTCAGTCCAAGCGATCCGGCGGCGTTTTATTCGGGCAAGCAAACCGTTGAAACCGTCAAGATCGGTGTGAACTACAAGTTTGGGTGGGACGCACCCGTGGTGGCGAAATACTAAGCCACCGCGCAAGTCTGCATTCGGCATATGCGCCCCAGGTCCTTGTCCGGACTGGGGCGTTGGCTTTTTCGGCTTGTTCCCGCAAGGCTCTATGGCTGCAATGCCAAGGTAATAGCAGCCGTCTGATCGACGTTCCGTCGAGTTAAAAAACGAGAGCCGCCTCCGGGCGGCTTTTTCGTTTGAGCGAGTTGCATCCGGTATGCCTGCTCCTGGCACTTAGCGGACATCGCCGTCGTGTCGCTACATGTCCGCTTTGGTGGTTACAGCGGAAGTCGCGTTTCAGGGCCGTGAGGTCCGCTTTTGACCCGGAACCGACCTTTGGTCTGCAACGGACCCGAATGTCTACTCGCCGCGAGAATTCTTCTGCGGAATTGTGTCTCTGTTAACCGGATTTCTTCGGCGGAAATAAAGGGGTGACTGTCTAGAAACAAGGGGCGCGAAAGAAACTCCGCATTTTTATCCAGAATGGCAATTGGAGAAAGATGAGGCGGTTCATGCGCTTGATATTGGGTTTTCTGCGAGACGAATCCGGTGCGACCGCTATCGAATATGGTCTGATCGCGGCGGGCATCGCGCTCACTATTATCGCTGTCGTGAACGGCATGGGCACCAAACTCAATACCAAGTTCACCTCGATCAATAGCTCGCTGAAATAGCCGGTTAACCGACCTGGCCTAAAACGGTCCGCATGGTCGAAACTCGCACTCCACCTCGTCGATCTCAACTCATCAGGGCAGAGCGGACATCAGGTGTCCGCAAGTCGCGTACTCCCGCGTTCATTTCGGAAAACGCAAGCTGATAGGCGCAGCCATGATGGTTGAAGCCACGCCCCGGCAGAAACGCCATCCCCCGACGCCATGCTTGAAGCGGCATCCGGATTCAGTTAACTCCATCAAATGGGATCGTTGATCGGCATCTATCAGCCCTTTTTTAAACCCGAGTTGGTCGAGCGGTTGGACCGCGGGTTTCTCGCGCTGGACTGGTTGCCGAATCCAGCCCCGGCCCTGCGGGAACTGGCGCTTCACAAGCATATCGCCGACAGGAAAATATACGAGAAACACCAGCTGACCGGAGTTTTATCCGCGAAATTCTTTTCAAAAACGAAATTGAAATCGGAACAGGTCTATAACTGGATTTTGGATAATCCAAAACATGATATTTACCTCGTCAATGGCTTTCCGTATGTTCCTTATGCGGGCTACAACAATGTTGAGCGCACCATAATCCAGCGCGGCTACCCATTCGACATCCTGATGCGGAAGCTCTGCCGCAGGATTGGCTTGGAACTTCCGGAAGAATTTCCACGCCAGATCCAGGCTAATCTTTGCTTATGCAGCTATTGGATCGCCTCGGCGACGTTTTGGGAGAGCTGGACCGGAGACGTCATTGCACCAATCTTTGAACTGTTGGGCAGCGGTAACGATACCGATGAATTTCTCAGGTATTCCAACTACCGCGCGCCGACGCCTGTTTATGAATTGACGTTTATTTACGAGCAGCTGATCAATTATTATATTGCGCAAAAGAACATCAATGCGATTTACTATCCGTGGAATGCGCAAAGCATTTTGTCATTAAATTATCATCCCGATGTCAGGGAATACCTGCAAGAGATGATTCCGCTGGTGGATCGCATGGATGCGGCTGGACCGTGGAGCGACCGCGACAAGGCATGGTTGAGGGAACGATGCACCGCCGTGCATCGCGTGGGCGGATCTGCGAAAGAGGTCTTGACGTCAGACCCAGCGGATTTCGATCTGCCCAGGTTTTATCCGATGGATCATGCGACTGTTAGCCGCGTCATTCGCGGTTACGTCGGGCGCGTCTAGCTTACCTATGGCCTGTCGATCCGACAGGTCGTAAGAATTGAAACTATAAGGCCCTCTGACTTCCGGTGTTGGCACAAAGCGGACATGGCGCGATGTCCGACTTGAGTCCGCTTTCGGGAGAATAGCGGAAGTCGCATTTCGAGGCCGTTAGGTTGGCCTTTGACACTTGGCGGATATGGCTTTGTGCTGCGGCGCATCCGTCGCTTGTAACCCAACCCGGACGTTGGCCAGTAAGCGCCACCAGGCTGCACGGCGGCAAGACCCTGCCCTTTTCATAGGCGAAGCTTGCCTTCAGAAACGGCAACGGGACAAAGTTTTTTTGAGCCCACAACTGGAAGCGATTGCGATTCAGTAGGTTGTCACGACATTGCCGATGGCATGAATCTTGATTAATAAGTTTAAAAATTGGATGCGGGAAACGTCATCGGCATTGTCCGACCCTGGGCTAGACATCAGGGAAAGGCCGGTAAGCCATGAGGCCAGTCGCTGCCAAGCTCCAGCCATTCGACCTCGGTGAATTTCCCGAGGCACCAGGCATGCTGCCGGCTTGCCGGCGGTCAGGATTGATCCTGTTGTCGTTCCCGGGCAGCGGAGCCACAAGGTCGTTGCGGCAATCACACCACTGCGGGACGGGACAGGCGGGCGAGACAACATCCATGTCTCGCAGCATCGGATGCGCCGTTCGCGTTGGCAACGGAGAGACCGAGGAAGCTGGTAAACCTTAACCGACATCTGTTGTGACGAGGAGAAAGACAATGGAATCGTGGACATATGCTCGCCAGAGAATCTTGCCCGTCGTGGCTGCTTTCCTGGGGATTGGACTGCTCTGTTTTCTGCTCAGTGATATCGCACTGGCGGAAGACGCGGCGCCGCCGGCCTGCGGCGGCAAGATCCTCGAAAATTGCACGCCCAATTCCGGCGATACCGCGTGGATGCTCACTTCCGTTGCGCTTGTCCTGATGATGACGGTCCCGGGCCTCGGACTGTTCTATGGCGGCATGGTGCGCAAGAAGAACGTCGGTGACACCGTGATGACCAGTTTCGCCGTCACCTGCCTCGTCACGATTCTTTTCGCGCTCTTGACTTACAGCCTGGCGTTTCGTGCCGGCACGCCCTTTATCGGCGGTCTGGATCGCATGTTTCTCAAGGACATCCTGAGCGACATCGGCAAGGGAGGCATCGGCAATCCCAATCCGCTGGCTGCCACCATCCCCGAAAGCGTCTACATCTGCTTCCAGATGACGTTTGCCATCATTACCCCGGCGCTGATTGCCGGCGCATTCGCCGAGCGAATGAAATTCTCGGCCATGCTTTGGTTCATCGGGCTGTGGGCGATTTTCGTCTATGCGCCGATTGCGCACTGGGTCTGGGGACCTGACGGGATCTTCTCCTCCGGCAACGACGCCGCATGGGTGAAAGTGCTCGATTTCGCCGGCGGCACCGTCGTGCACATCAACGCCGGCGTCGCCGGGCTCATGTGCGCCATCATGCTCGGCAAGCGCAAGGAGACGGGACCGGCGCACAACATGGTGCTGACCTTCATCGGCGCCTCTCTGCTTTGGGTCGGCTGGTTCGGCTTCAACGCCGGTTCGGCGGTTACAGCCGGCATGCAGGCCGGCATGGCCATGTTGGTGACCCAGATTGCCACTGCCGTCGCCGGCTTCACCTGGATGCTGGTGGAATGGGCGCTGAAGGGCAAGCCCACCGTCGTCGGCATCTGCTCGGGTGCGGTCGCCGGCCTTGTCGCCATTACCCCGGCTTCCGGTTTCGTAGGACCCGTTGGCGCCTTTGCAATCGGCATTGCCGCGGGCGTGTTCTGCTACTGGGGATGCACCGGCCTGAAACGCCTGTTCAGCTATGACGACGCGCTGGATTGTTTCGGCGTGCATGCGGTCGGCGGCATCGTCGGGGCACTGCTGACCGGGGTGTTCGCGGTCGAGCAATACGGCGGAACGGCGGGCGCTCTGGAGGGAAACATTGGTCAGTTCTTCAATCAGTGCATCGGGGTCGCCATCGTCTTCGTTTATGATGCCGTCGTCAGCCTGATTATCCTCGTGGTGGTCAAGATGTTCGTCGGCCTGCGCGTGTCAGAGGAGACCGAGCGCGACGGTCTCGACCTCGCATTGCATGGAGAAGTGGTGCAGTAGTCGACCTCAAGGGCGGCGTCCCCGAGCGTCGGGGTTGGTACGAACAAGCCGTCCAGAAACAGGGTGGAAGCAATCCAGGCACCAACCTTGATGGGTGCCTGGGCGAAAGGAGGTGCATGATGACCGAGACTTTCTCGGCAAGGTGGTCTCTTGCTCGAACGGGTACCGGATGTCGCGCCATCAAGAAGCAGTAGCGGAAAATGTCGAGGGCGTGGCAATGGCGCAGACGGAAGGCAAAGGCTAGCGGTCGCCGCCATGCGATACGGAAGCGCAATCACGTTTCACGACGATAGTCTCGTGCGCTTCCGGTCGCGGATCGATCGCTGCGGGGTCATCCCGGTTATTCTAAACAAATGAACCCGACGACCTTCCTGCTCTCGACGGTCTTTCGGGAGGAAATCAAATGAACTGGTTCTATTGGAACACTGCATGGTCGCTGTTCTTCAGCCTCGTTTGGTTCATGACCATCACGCATAATCCTGACGCGCGGATCGCGGATGCGCATCTGCGCGACGAAGCATTCGGCGGCTGAACGAGGTTCAGAGATCACGAAGCGGATCGGGCCGCCACGGCCGCCCGAAGGTGTCTTGTCGTGACAAGAAGAGCCGCCACCGGCAAGCGACCGGTATCCCCGCCTCCGGTCTCTCGTGAGAGCTGCGCCCCCTCACCCGATTTGCTGCGCAAATCGACCTCTCCCCGCCGGGGAGAGGTGGACCGAACACGCGATAGGACTGATCCAATCAAAATCATCCCGCACTAGCTCCGATAGTAGCGCCACATCCTGAGAAACGTGCGATGGATCTCATCGGGCGGCCGGTCGAACGGTTCCAGACTGATGCGCACCAGGCCGTTGTGGTCCATGCGCCATGGCAGGCGCATCAGCGAGCGATAGGCCGGCTGTTTGCGCCAGTCGGCAACCAGCGCACTGCCGAGGGCGACGTTGAGCGCAATCTGCAACTCGTGGACGGTCATCGCGCGCTCGGCGATCTCCACCAGATCGATACGCTCGATGGCTCGCCACCGCAGCAGCCCGAAGGCCTGGATAAAGATGCCGTACTGATTGGCGCCGATGGTGGGCCGTCCAGTCTCCAGCAGCGGAATGTTGTAGTAAGTGAAGGCTGCTGTCGCCACGGCAAGCACCAGCCAATAGGCGGTGCCGGTGATCCAGGCGGTCGTGAAAAATATCGCGGCCAAAGCGGCAGTAACGTAGACCGGAAAGTAGGCATCTTCGCGCTCGTAAGCGACCGCGTAGCCGCCAGCATTTCGTTCGTCGAGGTTTACGCTCATGTGAACCTCATGCCGGGGTTTGCCCGGGACGCACAAGCCATGACATTCTACTACCGGATCGCATGGCTCGACAGGTCGTTCGAAAGCTAATTCCTTGATCGAATCGAATGCTGCGCGCGTCGGCGACCTCTGCCCGGTTGAGTTCCCGCATGCCATTCAAGCGCCGGGGCCGTAAAAAAACAGGACCCTGAGGGTCCTGCTTTTCACCACGGCGATTCGATCGATGGTTGCGGCGATCGAAGGCCGCAGGCTCAAGCAATCTCGCTTGGGCAAAAGTCCCCATCAATCGTGATGGTGGTGGTGATGGTGGTGATGATGGTGATGCCGATGGCGCCCGACCACGATCACCGTCCGGCGTGAATAGCCGTGATGATGGTGATGATGGTGGTGGTGAGCTGCAAGCTGGACTCCGGCCTTTGGGGTCGAGACCGGCCCGCGCTCGTCGAGCACCTTCAACATGGCTATGGCGTTCGGGACCGGCTCCAACAGGTCGGCATATGATCCGACTTTCAATACATCGTTTTGCACGGGGTCTGGGGCCGGTGAAGCCTGAGCGGCGTTAGCTGTGCTTAAGGCAGCCATCGCCCCCAATAATCCAGCGATCTTCTTGTCCATGAATGTTCCTCCAAGGGCAGGATTGCCCAGAGTGGAACTGGGGGCGCGCAGGAATGTTCCGAACCGGCGCGCTGGTTAGATCGTACTCTTCACCCCCGCTTACGATGCCCGTCCCGCATTAAGGATCGCCTGCGAGGCGCGGCCTGAGAGCACACAGGCGCCGGTTTGGGGCCGCGATCTTTTGTACCGCGCACACCGGCTGGTTCGACAGCACCACCACTGACAGCCGATCTCTGTCCAAGCCGCCTTGCCGACGCTGCTCGACGGTGCCACAGTTGCCGTCAAGTCCGACGGCAAAGACCGGGCAAACGGGCGTGCGGGACGATGGGGGGAAACGATGAAGCTCGCTGCGAACCTGCTCGCCGCCCTGCTCGCGCTGATCGCGGCGCAGACCGCATCGGCGCAATCCACCTATCCGAACCGGCCGGTGAAGATCCTGGTCGGCTTCACGCCCGGCACCGCTCCCGATCTTGCGGCGCGCATTCTTGCCGACCGGTTCGCGGAAGCCTGGGGCAGCCCGTTCGTGGTCGAGACTATTCCCGGCGCCGGCAGCAACATCGCCACCGAACACGTCGCCAAGGCGGCCGCCGACGGCTACACGCTGCTGATGGGCGGCAACTCGGCGCTGGTGATCAACCCGAGTCTTTATGAGAAACTGCCATTCGATCCGCTCAGGGATTTCGCACCGATCTCGCAGGTGTTCGTCGCAGCGAACCTGCTCGCCGTTCCGCCGGAGCTGCCGGTCAGGACCGTGGCCGAACTGGTGGCGCTCGCCAAAGCGGAACCCGGCAAGCTTTCCTACGGCCATGCCGGCGTCGGCACCTCGCAGCATCTGGCCGCCGAATTGTTCAAATACATGGCGCATGTCGACATCCGGGCCGTGCCCTATCGCGGCACCACGGCGTTCATGCCGGACCTGCTCGCCAACCGGATCAACATGTCGTTCGCCAATATCGCGAACGCGATGCCGCTGGTGCGCGAAGGGAAATTGCGCGCGCTGGCCATCAGTTCGATCAAGCGCTCGGCGCTGGCGCCGGAGCTGCCGACCATGGCGGAATCCGGCTTCCCCGGCTTCGAGGCGGTGCCATGGTTCGGCCTGCTCGCGCCGGCCGGCACGCCGAAGGATGTCCTGGATAAGTTGCACGACGAAACCGTCAAGACCCTGGCGATACCGGACGTGCGCAAAAAGTTCGACGAACTTGGCCTCGAGCCGGTCGGCAATTCGCCGGCCGAATTCGCCGCGGTCATCCGGAAAGAAACGCCCGAGTGGGCCAAAGTCATCAAGGATGCCGGCATCAAGCTCGGCGACTAGCGCGGGATGAATTTTGATTGAATCCGTCCCCTCGCGTGTTCGGTTCACCTCTCCCCAGCGAGGAGAGGTGGTCGGGCCTGCGGACAAATCGATCGAACTAAAACTCGTCTTGCTTGGGCTGGGCCTTGCTGGGCAGCTCAATTCATTTCATCGCCAGCGCCGGTTCGATGAATTTCTTCACCACGAAAGCCTTGTAGTCCGGCTGAGCCGCCAGATTGCCGAGCGCAATCTGCGTGTCCATCGACACCTTCAGCGCATCCGCCGTGATGTCGACGCTCGGCGGATAAACGCCGTCGGCCAGCATGCGCTTGACCGCGGCTTCCACCACGGCGGGATCGAGGTTCGGAAATTCCTGCTTGGCGATCGCAACGGTCCTGGCCTCGTTTTTGGTCATGAACCGCATCGCCATTTCCATGCCGTTGACCACGCGCTGGGCGGTATCAGGATCGACGTCGTTGCGCGCGGTCACCGCCGAGAAGGCATAGGCGCCGTATAGTTTCGGAAATCCGAGCACGACCTTCATGCCCTTGGCGACCGCCTGATCGAGGCCGGGTTCATACATCACGGCGATATCGGCCTGCTTGCCGACAAACGGTCCGGGTTCGGAGCCGATCGCGACCTGAATCATGTCGACGTCGGCCTTGGCGTCCATGCCGTTTTCCTTCAACAGCTTGATGAACAGCGACGTCGAGGTGGTCGGCATCAACCCGGTGACGACCTTCTGGCCCTTGACGTCCTTGATGCTGTCAAACTTGAAATCGGGCGCGGTCGCGATCCATACCGCAGCGCCATTGACGACATTGGCGATGATGTCGACCGGCGCGCCCTTGGACGCGGCAATCGCGGTCCATTCCGGTCCATGGATCGAGAACTGCGCGCTGCCGGAGATCACGGCGGACAGCGCCACGGTCGGCGAGCCTGCGGTCTCCTTGGTGAGGTCTAAACCCTGCTGGGTGAAGAACCCCTCGTCGATCGCGACATAGAGCGGCAGGTACAGCATCGACTGGAACGCCTGCGACAGCGTCACCTTTTTGTTGTCGGCAAGCGCAGGCGTGGCGAGCAGGATGGCGGCAAGGCTAGCGGCGCCGGTGATACGCGTGAGCAACGACATGGCATGTCTCCGTGTGTTCGATGGTGAACTCAAACCTGAACCTGATGCGTGGTGCTCGACTGCTTCCAGGGCAAACTCACCCGCTCGATCATGTCGATCACGTAATAGAGCACGAACCCCATCACCATCAGCGTGAACAGGCCGACCCAGACGGTATTGAGATCGTAGAAACTGGAAGCGGTGTAGATCAGATGGCCGAGCCCGCGCTGCGACGAAATGAATTCTCCGACCACGGCGCCGACCAGCCCGAAGCCGACATTGATGCGGAACGTGGCGATGATCGACGGCAGGGTCGAAGGCACCACCGCCTTGAAGAAGACCTGATGCTTGTCCGCCCCCATCGAGATCAGCAGCGACTGCAGGTCGACGTCGGCGTCCTTGGCCGCCTGATAGGCGGCGATCAGCGCCACGATGGCGGTCAGCGACACCGACAATGCGACCTTGGAGACGAGGCCGGTGCCGAACCACAGCACCACGATCGGCGCCAGCGCGATCTTGGGCACGCTGTTGATGGCGACGATGAAGGGTTCCACCAGCCGCGCCACGAATACCGAGTACCACAGCGCCAGCCCGAGCAGCGATCCGGCGATGGTGCCGATGATGAATCCAAGGATCGCTTCGAACAAGGTGTACCAGGTGTCGGAGACGAGTTCGCCGCTCAGGATCATCTTGTAGCCTACGCTGAAGATGCCTGACGGCGATCCGACCAGGAACGCGGAAATCCACCCGGCGCGCACGCCGATCTCCCACACCGCGAAGAACGCGACCACGGCGACGACCTGCAGCATGGCGCGGCCGAACGCGGTGTCGAAGCCCGCGCGCCGCCGTTTACGGCCGGTTTTCCGCTTCTGCAGGGAGGCTGTCTCGGGCATCGTCAGGGTCAAGCTGTTTTCTCGGTCTGGATGTCGAGTTCGGCGCAGAGCGAATGGAAGTAGCCGGAAAACCTGGCATCGCCGCGGGCCGCGATCGGCGAGGTCGCGCCGATCTCGATGTCGTGCACGATTTTCACCCGCGCCGGCCGCCCGCTGAGCACGATGACGCGCTTCGACAGCGCAACCGCCTCGTCGATATCGTGCGTCACCAGGATCACGGTCTTGTGGTAGGTCTCCACCGCGTCCTTGAGCACGCCTTCGAGATAGAGACGGGTCTGGTAGTCCAGCGCCGAAAACGGCTCGTCGAGCAGCAGGATGTCCGGATCCATGATCAGCGTGCGGATCAGCGCCACCCGCTGCCGCATCCCGCCGGAGAGCGTCTTCGGATAGGCGTTCTCGAAACCGGAGAGACCAAACCCCTTGAGGTATTCGCGGGCCCTGGCTTCGGCCTCGGCGCGGTCGACGCCGCGCGTCTCCAGCCCGAGCAGCACATTGCCCAGCACCGTGCGCCACGGAAACAGCAGGTCCTTCTGCATCATGTAGCCGACGCGGCCGCGCAGGCTTTCGATCTCTTCGCCGCGGTAATGCATGGCGCCGGAATCGGGCTCGAGCAGCCCGGCGATGATGTTGAAGATCGTGGTCTTGCCGCAGCCGCTGGGGCCGATGATGCTGACGAAGTCGCGTTCGTTGATGGCAAAGCTGAGGTCGTCGAGCACGCGGACCTCGCCGGCCTTGCCGTGAAACGACTTCTGAAAGTTGCGGACGCTCAACTGGACGGGGGGCTGCTGCATTTTGGTACTATACGCAACTTGTATGCCACGTCGCCAATGCAAAAAAGTCGTTGGCAATCATGGCATTAGGGGAGCGCTCTGGACGTAGCTGGAAGCGCTGCTGTCTTTTTGGGCGGTTCCCACTGACCAATTTTGCAAGGGCATGTCGTCCAGCGTGCCGGCTCCCGTTGCGGAAATTTCCTGCCAGCGCCAAAACAATGTTCTAGATCAGATCCACGAATGGTGATCCCGGTGAAACCGAAACAGCCCAACCACGTCTCCGCGCGATGTCGGTGCGGCAAGGTGAAATTGGAGGCCATCGGTCGGCCGATTTTGACCGGCACATGTTATTGCACGAGCTGCCAGGAGGCCGGACGGCGGTTCGAGCAGCTGACCTCGGCGCCGCCCGTGCTCAATCCCGACGGCGGAACGGACTTCGTTCTATATCGAAAGGATCGAGTCGAATGTGCGACGGGGCAGGAGTATCTCGAAGAGCATCGGCTCAGGCCTGATTCCCCGACCCGGCGGGTCGTCGCCGCATGCTGCAATTCGGCAATGTTTCTCGACTTCACCAGGGGGCACTGGCTGACGATATACCGCAATCGCTTTCCGACCGAGGCGCCGCCGCTTGAAATGCGGGTGATGACACAGGAGCGACGGAGTGGTGTCGAGCTTGCCGATGACTTGCCGAACTATGCCGGTCGCTCCGGCAAGTTCATGTTGAGGCTTATCTTCGCTTGGATTGCCATGGGTTTCCGCAGGCCGCAAATCAGTTGGGGAAACACAGTCCGCAGGCCGGATTAGCCACGCCTCTTGTGCGCAACCTCGCGCCGGGTCACAGCGGAGCAAGCGGTCTCCGCTGGGCAGATTTAAGGGTTCACGGCCTGGACGGCGCTGCGCCGGGAGATGTCATGAAGTTACTGCGTTCGCTTTGCAACTATCTCGCCCTGTTGCTTGCGCTTGCGATGCCGCAGGCGTGGGGCGCGGACGAAGTCGCGCCCAATCATCGCCCGGTAAAGGAAGTGGCCAACTTGCGGATCGCGGTGGGCGCCCACGGCATGTTGCCGCTGTATGCCTCGGCCGATTGGTCCGGTCCGTTACCCAGCATCACCCGCGCCGTGCTGGTGCTGCATGGACGGCTCAGGAACGCCGACGTCTATTTCCGCTCGGCAATGACGGCGCAGGCGGCGGCGGGAGAAGTCGGCACCAAAACGCTGATGATCGTGCCGCAGTTTCTTGCCGGCATCGACGTGGATGCCTACCAGCTTTCCGCCGACACCCTGCGATGGACGCTGGAAGGCTGGGAAGGCGGCGATGCGGCTATTGCCCCCGAGCCGGTCAGTTCGTTCGATGCGCTCGACGCGATCCTGGCGCGGTTGGCCGACCAGCGATTGTTTCCAAACCTCAGGCAGGTGGTGGTCGCCGGGCATTCCGGCGGAGCACAGGTTGTGCAGCGCTACGCCATCGCCGGCAAGGGCGAACGGGCGCTGACCAGGAACGGCGTCGGCGTGCGCTATGTGGTCGCCAACCCCTCGTCCTACGCGTATTTCACCGGCGCGCGGCCGGAGCCATCGATCGCCGCGTCGTGTCCCGGTTACAACAACTGGAAATACGGCATGGAGGCGCGCCCGCCTTATCTCGCCGGTCCCTCCGTCGCTGCGCTGGAAGAGACCTATGTGGCGCGCAAGGTGATCTATTTGCTGGGGACGCTGGACACCAATCCCAATCATCCCGCGCTCGACAAGAGCTGCATGGCGGAGGCGGAAGGCGCCTACCGCTATGTCCGCGGACATTCCTACTTCGCCACCATGCAGGCCCGGGACGCGGGGGCGCCGAATCACAGCCTGTGGGACGTGCAAGGCGTCGGACACGACGGCGACAAGATGCTGACCTCACCCTGCGGGCTGAAGGCGCTGTTCGACCTGCCCGGATGCGGGCCCGGTTGATCTTTCGGATGGTTGGATCGACAATCATTTAAAATGTGAAGCCTGGATGGAACAGCCATGGAAAAACTGCCCAGAACCGGATTGCCCCGCTCGAACATGCTGAAGCGCGTTGCGTTTTTCAAGGATCTGAAAGGGTCCGACGGCGGCCTTCCCGACAGCAAGATGAAGGGGTGCATCCGCACCCTCTACAACGTCATCGGATTTCAGCCGCCAAAGGATGAAGGGGGAGCCGTCACCTCGCCCGTCGGTGATGACGCCTCGCGGCTGGCCGCGATCAAGATTTCCGAAGGGTTCAATCTCGGTTACTGCCGCGCCAAGCCCGGCAACGGCCCGATGATGCACAACCACGATACCAATGAGACGTTCATCCCGATGACGGGCAAATGGCGCTGCAGTTGGGAAAACGAAAAGGGCGAGGTTGAATTTGTCGATGCCGGTCTATTGGACGTGGTCTCGTTCCCGCCCGGCGTCGCCAGGCGCTTCGAGAACGTGACTTCAGGCGACCCCAACGAAGAGTCGATTCTGATGTTCGTGATCGGCGGCGACGGCCCGAAGGCGGAGTTCACCGACAAGTCGATGGAGATTTTGGAAGGTGCCGGGGTCTGGAAAAAGCCAGCTTGAATGGTGGTCCGACAGGACGGTTTTCGCTTTCGTGGCAGATGATTAGCGGCGGATGTTTTCAGCAAGCACAAAGCTGCCGGATGGCGCGAACGGCGATGACAATCGCCACGGGCCGGCAAGTCTGCCTTTACCCATAAATTCAACCCCCAAGAAATGCGGGTATGGCGATCCGGCACCCAGAACAAAATAGGAACTCTTTTACGATTTCATGCTATGAGACATCGCCCGGTCCCTCCGACAGCGATTCCCCGCCATGGCCAAAGCCACCCTCTCCTTCGTCTGCCAGAACTGCGGCGCCGCCTATAACCGCTGGCAGGGCAAGTGCGAATCCTGCGGCGAATGGAACACGCTGTCCGAGGAAGACACCGGCGCCACCGCGATGCCGGTCTCGATCCGCTCCAGGCGCAAGGGCCGGCTGTTCGCGCTGGAAACCCTGACCGGCAAGAGCTTTGAGGCCCCTCGCCTGCCCTCGGGGATGGCCGAGCTCGACCGCGTCACCGGCGGCGGTTTTGTCAGAGGCTCGGTGCTTTTGGTCGGCGGCGATCCCGGCATCGGCAAATCGACGCTGCTGACCCAGGCCACCAGCCTGATGGCGCGGGCCGGCCACCGCGCGGTCTACATATCAG
>NZ_SSMW01000020.1 GCF_004799405.1 Bradyrhizobium sp. | reverse complement strand
CGATGGAAGCGCCGTTGAAGAATATTCCGACCATAGATGGTCATCATCACATCTGGAGGCTCAAGGATTTGGCTTGGTTGTCGGGACCTCAGGTCCCGCGCATCTTCGGCCCTTACGAAGCCATTTGTCGCGATTATCCGATCGAGGAATTTCGCGCTGATACCGCGGGCTGCAATGTCGTCAAATCCGTATACGTTCAAACAAATTGGCCACAAGGGAACAGTTACGACGAAGCGAAGTGGGTCCAATCGGTCTCTGATGCCACAGGTTGGCCGCACGCCAATGTGGCTCATGCGGACCTGGCCGATCCGAGCGTCGGCGCGTTGTTCAAAGCGTTGGCAACGCTGCCGGCGACCCGCGGCATCCGGCAGCAAATCCACTGGCACGAAAATCCGCAATATCGGTTTGCGCCGCATCCCGAGATGATGAACGAACCGAATTGGCGACGCGGACTGGCGCACCTTGCAGAGCACAATCTGCTGTTTGAAATCCAGCTATTCACCAGTCAGATGCGGCATGGTGCGGAGCTGGCGCGTGAATTTCCGCGTACGATATTCGTGCTCGAGCATGCGGGGATGCTGGAGGATATGTCGTCAGACGGCTGGAAGCGCTGGCGAGAAGGTATGAACGTGCTGGCACTGCAGCCGAACGTCAACGTCAAGCTATCCGGGCTAGGGACGTTCGTTCACGCCTGCCGCTCGGATGTGATGGGGCCGATTATCAAGGAAACCGTCGAGATTTTCGGCGCGAAACGTTGTCTGTTTGGCAGTAACTTTCCGATTGAGAAGCTGTGGACGGATTATCGCACGCTCTATCTGACCTTTCGAAAAGCCATCGAACATTTGGACCAGGGCGATCAGCATGCGATTTTGCACGATACGGCAGCTCGGCTTTACCGGATTTGATATCGATTCAAGATATCACTCTGACGCCTGGCAAGCGTCCAAAATACCTAACATCTGATCGATGACTGGCGGCTTGCCGAATTCAGCTTGCTGTGCGCAAGGCGAAGGGTGGTCGTTTCATTGCTGCCTGATAAGGCTTGGCATAAAATGGAGTCAGTTGGCCGACTGATAAGGAAATGGTACAAATGGAGTCAGTCCACTGACTGATAAGGTTTTGGGGAGACTACGAGGAAGCGAGACGTACGGCAGCGCGCCACGGAGGCCATCGATTGAGAGCAGGCGCGAACCGTCGTCACATCTGGGAGATTGCTATGTCGACAGCGCTACGAATTGCACACGGCACCTTTGGTCGGGTCGCACTTCTCGATATGGACTGGTCGCTGGTGCGCCATGCCCACCCTCATTGTCACGTGCTGTTGAAAGTCGAGGGATCCGATACCCAGTTCATCGTCGGCGATACCGTCTATCCGCTTACCTACGACACGGCTGTGCTGGTGAATGGATGGCAGCCGCATTCCTATGTTCACGATCCGGACAAGCCGCGCACCGTTATTCTCGCGCTTTATATCGAACCGGAATGGCTGATGGCGTTTCGTCCGGGCTGGGCCGCGAGCGGTGCACCCGGGTTCTTCAGCTATCCCTCCGGCGATGTCTCTCCGCGCATCCATGGCCTCGCCATGAACCTGGCGGCCGATATGATGTCCCGACCTGACGCGCGTAACGCGCACGAGTCGGTCCTGTCCGACCTGATGATCGCGGTGATCGAGCGTTTTACTCCTTGGCGAAGTTTTCCGGCGTCGATCAGGGAGATGAATGCCCGCTTGGGCGACTGGCGCATCCGCCGCGTTGCGGCAAGGATGCGTTCTGAAACGAAGCGGGGCGCCGTGCTCGATACATTTGCGAAGGAGGCGGGATTATCGCGCGCGCATTTCTTTCGGCTGTTCGAATCCTCGATCGGGGTGCCGCCGAAGGTCTACCTGAACGTCGTTCGCATGGAGCAGGCGGTTGACGCAGTGCTGAATCAGTCGGCGAGCGTATGCGAAATCAGCAACCAACTCGGCTTTACCGAGCCGGCACACTTCACGCGCTTCTTCCGCAACCACGCTGGCGTAGGTCCTCGCGAGTTTCGGAACGTTTCCCGGCTCGCGAGTTGATGTTGCGTTGCACAAGGCCGAGCGAAATGAGACGGGATGGCAAGTTTCGAGATTGGCCGGTATGGCCGTGATCCCCGGCGCCGCTGAATACGTTTCCTGACGCATCCAAAATGCATGGGAGGACGCTCGGATGGCGGAAGCCGCCAGCCTCTCGACTGCCAGTCATGAACCAGGCTCGCCGTGGGTTGGGCAATCGATTCCGCGCGTCGAAGATGCGGCACTGCTGACCGGACGCGGACGCTTTATTGACGACATCGGAGTTCGTCCCGGCACGCTCCACGCCGCGATCCTGCGCTCGCCACACGCCCACGCGGACATCGTCTCGATTGATTCGTCCGCGGCAAAGCGTGCGCCCGGCGTCTTCGCCGTCCTGAACGGCGAGGACGTCAAGGCGCTGACCGCCAGTCTCGTCGTCGGCGTCAAGGCGCCGGTCGAATGCTGGCCGATTGCGGTTGGGCGGGTGCGCTATGTCGGTGAGCCCGTCGCCATCGTTGTTGCAGCCGATCGCTATCTGGCCGAAGACGGCGCTGATTTGATCGAGGTACAGTACCGGGTGCGGCCTGCGGTCGTCGATCCGTTGGCCGCACTAAATCTGGATGCACCCGTTCTGCACGACGGTTTTGCAGGCAATGTCGCCAGCGACCGGACATTTCGTTACGGCGATCCGGAGCAGGCCTTTGCATCGGCGGCGCATCGGATCAGCCTCGACATTCGCTACCCGCGCAATTCCTGCACGCCAATCGAAACCTATGGCGTGGTTGCCGACTACGATCCGAGCGACGACGCCTACGATGTGCTGGCCAACTTCCAAGGCCCCTTCAGCATCCATGCAGTGCTGTCGCGGGCGCTACGAGTTGCGGGCAATCGCTTGCGTCTTCGAACGCCGCCGGATTCCGGCGGCAGTTTTGGGGTCAAGCAGGGTGTTTTCCCGTATATCGTGCTCATTGCGGCGGCGGCGCGCGCGGTGGGGCGCCCGGTCAAATGGATCGAGGATCGGCTCGAACATCTCGCCGCCTCGGTTTCTGCTACCAATCGAGCCACGACGCTGAGCGCAGCCGTCGAAGACAATGGCCGTGTCCTTGCGCTCGATTGGGATCAGGTCGAGGACTGCGGCGCACATCTGCGCGCGCCGGAGCCGGCAACGTTGTACCGCATGCACGGCAATCTGACCGGCGCCTACGATATTCGCCATCTCGCGGTGCGTAATCGTGTTGTCGTCACCAACAAGACACCGACCGGATTGAACCGCGGCTTCGGCGGCCCCCAAGTCTATTTCGCACTTGAACGGCTCGTCCAGCGCATCGCGGTTGAGCTCGGTCTCGATCCGCTCGACGTCATCATGCGTAATCTGATCCCTGCCGACGGCTTTCCCTACCGGACGGCCAGTGGGGCATTGCTTGACTCGGGAAACTATCAGGAGGCGATCAAGCGTGGTGTCAACGAAGGTGGACTCGCGGAGCTCAAGTCGCGGCGCGATGCGGCGCGCGCGCAGGGGCGTCTCTACGGCATCGGTTATACCGCCGTGGTCGAACCCAGCGTGTCCAACATGGGTTACATTACAACCGTGCTGACGCCGGCCGATCGTCGCAAGGCCGGCCCGAAGAACGGCGCACAGGCCACCGCGACGGTCGCGATTGATCCGCTTGGAAGCGTCACCGTGCACGTTGCCTCGGTACCGCAAGGGCAAGGGCATCGCACCGTGCTTTCGCAGGTCGTTGCCGACGTGTTCGGTCTCACGCCTGCCGATATCAGGGTCAACACCGAAATGGATACGGCGAGGGATGCCTGGTCGATCGCCTCAGGCAATTACGCCAGCCGTTTTGCGCCCGCTGTTGCCGGCACCGCCAAACTTGCCGCCGGGCGCCTATCCGAACGGATGGCGCGGGTCGCCGCAAGTCAGTTGAACACCGAGATAGACGATATCGCATTTGCCGGCGGTAGCGTCAGATCGAAACGGAATCCCGACAACAAGGTATCTTTTTCCCGCGTCGCGGCGCTCAGCCACTGGTCGCCGGGCGCATTGCCCGACGGGATCGGGCAGACGATCCGAGAAACCGTTTTCTGGAGCCCGCCGGAGTTGACCGCCCCCGACGAAGAAGACCATATCAACTCTTCCCTTTGCCACGGCTTCATCTTCGATTTCTGCGGGGTTGAGGTCGATCGAACCACCCTGCAGACGCGGATCGACCGCTACGTCACCATGCATGACTGCGGGACGATCCTGCATCCGGGGATGGTCGACGGGCAGATTCGCGGCGGCTTCGCGCAAGCGGTGGGTGCCGCGCTCTACGAGGAATACGCCTATGGCTCCGATGGCAGCTTCCTGACCGGAACTTTCGCTGATTACCTGTTGCCAACGGTGGCAGAGGTGCCGGATCCGGCCATTCTCCACATGCAAACGCCGTCACCGTTCACGCCGCTCGGCTCAAAAGGCGTCGGTGAGGGCAACTGCATGTCGACGCCGGTTTGCATCGCCAATGCTGTCGCCGATGCGCTCGGACTGAAAGACGTCGAACTGCCGCTGGTGCCGGCGAAACTGGCGCAGATCGTGCGCGGCGACGAGCCCATGCCGGCGAAAGGTCGCGCAATCGAGGAAACCGCGAAACGCGGCGGAGACCGGCATCTGCGCGGCAAAGGCGAGGCTGTGGTTGGTGCGCCGGCCGAGCGGGTCTGGGCCATGCTGCTCGATCCCGAGACACTTCAGGCGGTCATTCCTGGCTGCCAAAATGTTGAGAAAATCTCGGACACCCATTTCCGCGCCGATGTGACGATCGGCATCGGTCCCATGAAAGGACGATACCGCGCCGACGTGAAATTGTCCGACCTCGATCCTCCGCATGCAGTCACGCTTGGCGGCTCCGCCGAAGGCGCGCTCGGATTCGGCGGCGGCGAAGGACGCATCACCCTCGTTCCGACCGGGAACGGCGGCACGGCGATCCGCTACGTCTACGAGGCGGCCATCGGTGGCAAGGTCGCAAGCATCGGTGGCCGTCTCCTCGACGGGGCCGCACGGGTGATCATTGGTCAGTTCTTTGCCTCACTGGCGCGCAAGGTAGGCGGCAATCCAGACGCGCAATCGCTTCCATCCCTGCTTTCGCGAGCGCTCCGTCTGTTCGGAGGGCATCGATGAAGGCCGCCGCGTTCGACTATGTCAGGGCCGAACATCTTGACGAAGCGCTCGACGTGCTTGGCCGGGAAGGCAGCGACGCGCGAATCATCGCCGGCGGGCAATCGCTGATGGCGATGCTCAACATGCGCCTGGCAAAGCCCAGGACGCTGATCGACATCATGCGCCTTCCCGAACTGGCGCGGATCGAGAGCAAGGGGGGAACCATTACGATCGGCGCGGGCGTCCGTCAGGCGTCGCTGCAGGAATGGCCGGAGCTTGGCCGCGATCTGCAACTCGCTGCACTGGCCCTACCATGGACCGGTCACGCCCAAACGCGCAGCAGGGGTACCGTCTGCGGTTCAATCGCGCATGCTGATCCCAGTGCCGAATTACCGCTGGTGTTGCAGGCGCTCGCCGGCGAAGTGCATCTGCGCAGCGCCAAACGTCGCCGGCGCGTGGCAGCCAACGATTTCTTCGTCGGAATGATGGCAACGACACGAGCCGACGAGGAGATGATTGAAGCCGTCTCGTTTCCGGCCGTTCACAAGCGCAGCGCGTTCCGCGAAGTGGCGCGTCGCCACGGCGATTTTGCCATTGTCGCCTGTGCCGCGGTGGCGACCGCCAACGGGGTCCGTCTCGCCGTTGGCGGCGTTGCGGACGTGCCAACGGCGCGCGATTTTCCTGATCTCGACGGCAGCGCGCTCGACGATGCCCTAAACGGATTCGCCTACTCGCTAGATGCCCGCGACGACGTTCACGCGACGGCGCGGTACCGCCGCGACCTCGTGCGGATGATCGGTCGCGACCTGATGCGGGAGGTGCTGCAATGAGCCGATTGCAGGCCGGCCGGCGACATTCCGTCCGCTTCTCGCTGAACGGCAAGCCTTGCACCGGTGAGGCGGAGCCGCGGTTGCTGCTGACGGATTTTCTGCGGCATCAGTTAGCGGCGACCGGCACGCATGTGGGCTGCGAACATGGCGTATGCGGCGCTTGCACTGTCAGCATCGACGGCAAGCCAGCGCGTGCCTGCCTCACCCTTGCGGTGCAGATCGACGGCTGCGAGCTTCGGACCGTAGAAAGCATAGCGCCGTCGCCGGACCGGCTCGGCATTCTGCAATCGGCATTCAAGCGAAATCATGCGCTGCAGTGCGGCTTTTGCACGGCCGGAATCCTGATGTCGCTCGATTGCTTCCTGCGCGCGCACCCAAGGCCGGATGAAGAAAGCATCCGCGATTTGCTGTGCGGACACCTGTGCCGGTGCACGGGTTATACGCCGATCGTGCGTGCGGCAATCGAGGCCGCGGCGGAATTGGTAGATCATGGCAAAGAGAAAACAGATGCTTGATCTTGGAACTAGCTTTGTCGCCAGCGTGGCGCGCGATCCCAATGCTCTGGCGATCGTCGACGAGGGAGTTCGCCTGACTTACGCGCAATGGTATGCACGGATATCGTCGCTGGTTGCTTCCTTCGACCGCATCGGACTGAAACCTGGCGATCATCTGGTCACAATACTGCAGAATTGCGAGGCCGCCGCCACGCTGCACTGGGCCTGCCAACTGGCCGGCATTGTCATAACGCCGGTCAACTGGCGCGCCAGGATGGAGGAGCTTGATTATTGCATCGAGGATTCCGAGGCACGCGCGGTCGTGTATCAGGACGTCTCCGCGGCGGTTGTCGAAGAATCGAAACACGCTTCGGCCTTGCCGCGAATCCATGCCGGCGGCCGCGAGATGGCCGGCGCATTCAGTTTCGACCGCATGGTCGCCGAGCGCACGAGCGAGGTGACACCCCGCGTCAGCGCCGAAGCCTGGTCGATCATGCTCTATACGTCCGGAACGACGTCGAGGCCGAAGGGCGTGCCGCGGCGTCATCGCGCCGAGCGCGCCGCCGGCATTGCGCATATCGCTCAAAATCTTTACCGGCGCGGCGAACGGACGCTCGGCGTGATGCCGCTCTATCACACCATGGGTGTGCGCTCGCTGATAGCGATGTCGCTGATCGGCGGCGCATTCGTTTGTCTGCCGCGCTATGATACCAGCCGGGCGCTATCGTTGATCCAGAGCGAAGAGATCACCAATCTCTATCTGGTGCCGACGCTCTACCACGATCTCGTCCATGCTCCGGAATTTGGATCGACCGACGTCTCAAGCGTCCGAAAACTCGGCTTTGCCGGCGCATCGATGACTGACGGTCTGCTGAAGACACTGAACGATGCGTTTCAGCCCGACCTGTTCGTCAACCACTATGGCAGTTCCGAAATCTACACCTTGACGATCGACCAGAACGCGCCTGCCAAGCCGGGATCGGCGGGCAAAGCCGGAATCAATCAGGAAATCAGGGTCGTCAAACTGAATGCCATGTCGGCAATGGACCTGGCAGCCCCCAATGAAGAAGGTGAGATCATTGCGCTATTGGCCGGCGACGAGTCTTTCGAGGGATACTGGCGCCGGCCCGACGCGGACGCCAGGGCCCTGCGTGAAGGCTGGTATTTCACCGGTGACACCGGTTTCGTCGACCCCGACGGTGATCTGTTCGTCACCGGCCGCGTCGATGACATGATCATAACCGGGGGTGAAAACGTCTCGCCGGTAGAGGTCGAAAGCTGTCTTTCACTTCATCCGGCGGTGCTTGAAGTTGCCGTCGTGGGCCTTGCCGATGAGAAATGGGGCAAGGTCGTTACAGCCTTTGTGAAGCGCAAAGGGCCGGTCACCGAACAGGACCTCGAACAGTTCTGCCGAATATCCGGACTGGCAAATTTCAAACGGCCCCGGCGTTTCGTCTTCGTCGCTGCTTTGCCGAAATCTCCGGTCGGAAAGCTGCTGCGTCGCCTGCTCGTCGCCGGTGACTACCAGCGCGAACATGCGCCGCCCTCAAGCGCGGCATAGCAAAGTCAAGAAAGGAAGTTACATGTGTTCTCCCTACATTTTCGCTGACCCCCGGCTGGGCAAGCTCGACGGCTTCCAGGTCGAAATCGACGAGGCGCACGAGCGCGCCGACATCGTCCTCAACCGGCCGCCCTACAACGTCGTATCGATGCCGCAGCGTGACCAGTTGCGCCTTGTGTTCGAGACGCTCGACGACGATGCGCGGGTTCGCATTATCGTAATCAGGTCCATAGGCGAGCATTTCTCCAGCGGCGGTAACATTGGGGGCTTCATGGAAGCTACGCCGGAGACGGTCTCCAAACTCGCCTGGAACATCGCCTCGCCGACGCGTTGTTCGAAACCGGTGATCGTCGCCAACCGAGGCTATTGCTTCGGGGTCGGCTTCGAGCTGTCGCTGGCCTGCGATTTCCGGATCGCGTCGGAGACGACGCTTTACGCGCTGCCGGAGCAGAAGCTTGGTCAGATTCCCGGATCGGGCGGTTCGGCGCGCCTGCAAAAGATGATCGGCATTACCCGCACCAAGGACATCGTGATGCGTTCAAAGCGCATCGCGGCGAAACAGGCGTTCGATTGGGGCATTGCAACTGAATGCGTACCCGACGCCGAGCTCGAAAAAGCAACCGACAAGCTCGTCGATGAGCTTCGCACCTTTGCGCCGTTGGCGCAGCGGACTGCCAAGAAGCTTCTGAACGATACGGTAGATTCGACGCTGACGGTCGCGATCGAGCTGGAAGGTCATTGCTACAGTCGGCTGCGTCAGTCGGAGGATTTCAAGGAAGGGGTAGAGGCTTTCAATGCAAAACGCCCGCCGAAATTCGTTGGGCGTTGAAAACAACATATTGAGGTTAAAACGGGGAGGAATGAAATGACAATCGCGAATATTGAGGATGCCGGAGCGGCGACGCCGGTTGCGACGCGGCAAATGAGGAACGCGATCATAGCGTCGGTACTGGGCTGGTCGCTCGATCTGTTCGATCTGTTCATTCTTTTGTATGTGGCGCCCGTCGTCGGCGCGCTGTTCTTTCCGTCGAACGTCCCCACACTATCGCTTGCTGCGGTTTATGCGTCATTCGCCGTGACGCTGTTGATGCGTCCGGTGGGCTCCGCCGTCTTCGGTCACTATGCCGATGTTTATGGCCGCAAAAACGCGATGCTGGTGGCTATCGTAGGGGTCGGGATCAGCACTGCCGCATTTGGTCTGCTGCCGACGATCGCCCAGGCCGGATATATCGCGCCGGCCCTGTTCCTGATCTTGCGTCTCGTTCAAGGCATATTTGTCGGCGGCGTGGTGGCATCGACGCACACCATTGGCACCGAATCGGTTCCACCAGCATGGCGAGGAGCCATGTCCGGGCTTGTTGGTGGCGGAGGCGCTGGTATTGGAGCGCTGCTGGCATCGTTGGTTTTCCTGATCACGTCATCCGTCTTTCCCGGCGACTTGTTTGCCGTGTGGGGTTGGCGGTGCATGTTCTTCGCCGGACTTTTGAGTTCATTTTTGGGCTGGTTCATCTTCAATAGTCTTGAGGAATCTCCGTTCTTCAAGCAGCACCAGCAGAAGAAGGCTGCCGACAAGATTGCGCCGACGCAGTCGCCGGTGAAGATGCTGTTTTCGAGCGATTACCGCAACATCCTGCTGCTCAACCTGCTTTTGACTTTCGGTGGTGGCGCGGGCTATTACCTGACATCGGGATATCTTCCGACTTTTCTCAAGGTAGTAAACGGCGTTCCCAATAGCGTCTCGTCGCTGATCCTGATAGGAGCGAGCGTAATAGCGCTGGTTTCGGCGATCCTTTTTGGCGCGGTCAGCGATCTTATCGGGCGCAGGAAGACGTTCCTTCTGGTCGGGGTCTGCATGGCGGTGTTGTTGCCGGCCTGCTACCTCGGCATGGCGAAGGCAACAGACACGACGGCCATTGCGCTGTATGCGCTGGCGATCGCCTTTCTGGGAAACGCGGGCTTCGCGCCGATCCTGATCTTCCTCAATGAACGGTTTCCTACGGAGATCCGTGCCAGCGGCACCGGATTGTCCTGGAATATCGGCTTTGCACTGGGCGGAATGATGCCCACGTTCGTTTCGTTGGCGAGCGCCAGTCCGGCGCAAATCCCGATGTCGCTCTCGGTCTTTGTGGCGGTCATTTTCGTCATCTACTTGGTGGGGGCCTGGATTATCCCCGAGACTAAAGGAAATTTTCGTTGACTACAAAGGCAGTGAACGAAAAGGTTCGCCCGTCATTCTGAATTTTTCAACGCTCGAAAAAAGGGCGGCGCACCGTGGGTCTCTTTCTGCATTTAGCTTGACCAACGAGCGAAGTGAGAATCATTCATCATCTGTGTGTGACGCGTGTGACCGGCCTTCGCCCAGCTGGCGTTTGCGTGAGGTAGCCTCTTCACACAGCGCGCGCCGACTGATAGTCGAAGATGCCAAATGGAGTCAGTCGGCTGACTGATAAGGTAATTACACATACGGAGTCAGTTGGCCGACTGATAAGAAAATCGTGCTAAACCTATCAGTTGCGAGACAGCGCAGGCCGAGCCGCGCGGCTCGGCCCAAGATTCCCTGCTGCATCTCACCATCGAATCTTAACTTGACCGCTAAGCCGATCGAACAGGCTGCGTGCGCGCATCTGAATTCAGATCCAAAGATGCGGCTGTCGCCAGGTGTAGGGCGCTACCAAACAATGGCAGTTGTCCTCAGATCGCGTTTCCTCTATTCTACAACTTTTAGGCGATTGGGGGGTGTATGAGTACATACGCGGGGGCGGGTGTTAATGTTCGGTTGGGAGACGAGGCTTCGCAGCTATTGTTTGAAGCTGCGCAGAAGACCTGGGAGAACAGGAGAGGAAAATTCGGAGAGATCAAGACAATCGATGATCATTTTAGAACGTCTCGATACTTTGAGTCTTCAACAGCGCCGCTAAGATTGGGATGTAACTTTGATGGTGTCGGGACTAAGATCGAGCTAGCCGAGCGCCTTAAATCATTTGAGAACGTTGCGTTCGATTTGCTTGCAATGGTTTGTGACGATGCCGCTGTGCAAGGCGCTGAGGCTATTCGTCACGGTTCGGTCGGGAAAGTCGTCCGCATGCGCGAACGTGGAAAACATGGCAACTAAGAGCCCCAGCACCGAACCTGAAATATTCACGAGCAGCCCTTTACGTAATTTGCGGGCACATTCTTGAGGACCGGCCTAGTTCTGACGCCTTTCAATGTTTCCCGTCAAGAAAACACAATGCCTGTCAGTTGATGAGACCCCTTCCGGGATGCCAAGGCTGATTTTTCAATCATTGATATTTCTCGGGTTTTTGACCCTGCGGTCACTCAGGTTTTTAGCGACGATTTTGGGTGCTCCGTCTCCCCGACCGTCATTTGATTGGTGGTCTACCAAACTCTTAGACGCGGGTCCCGGGCCGCGCATGTAATGATGTTCTGGACGATACCGATGATGTGATGCCTTCATCCAGCGTTTGACGAGTGCGACGACCGAGCGAATGATGATCATGGGTGCATCCTTGAGTTCACCTTTGGCGGCAAGAATGCGCGGGCCTCGCCTTGCCGGTGGCGCCATTCGGCGGACGTCAATGTGTTTTCCAGCAGGCAAGCGACCTTCATTGGCCCGACGCCCCCTGGCACCGGCGTAATTTGCGCCGGCCACTTGAAGTGCCTCGGAAAAGGCGACGTCCCCCCTAGCGGAAGTCGAACTGCAAGACCTTCGGGTCGCCGGTGGCACATTAGCAGCACATCAATCTCTTTGACATGACTTGTTCCGGACTGGGTCCAAGCGCTAACAATTCAAAGAACTGGATGTTCGGTTGATTTGGGAGGAGATCGCATTGTCGTTCAATTCTGGCACCGAGAGGCCGGCGAGGCTCAAGAAGATTCGAGACGGCGGCTCGGCCCTCTATGTGCAGTATCGCGGTTAAGTTCGCTCGAGCGGTCGGAGCATCATTGATCGAATCTCACCAAATTCGCGCTTGAGTTTCGTCCAGGTGTCGCCGCCGTCTTTGCTTGACCAGATCTGACCGAAATTGTTGCAGATATAGATCAGCTTCGGTTCGGATCGATGAACCGCGACGCACCACATCGTGGAATTCACCTCGCCTGGCAACGAACATCTACGCCATGTTTCGCCATAGTCATCGCTGCGAAATAGCCGTCCCCACGTTCCCGGAGGTCCGTCTCCGTTTGTAAGGAACATCACCCCGCTTCCGTCGGCGCGCTGCACGAGTGAACGCGTGTACTGCCATGGGGAGTCCAGCACCCGCGGTTCCCAGCTGTCGCCGTCGTCCCAACTGACAAACAGACCCTTGTTGGTGGTCGCAAAAAGTTTTCGGCGGCCGTCCACGCGCATCACGCAGAGGCCGTGAATATCGTCGGTGACGGTGTTGCTTCCGGCTTGCGCCCAGGTTCGACCGCCGTCTCGCGATCGCCACACGCCTCCGATCTCGAGCGAGGCCCAGACGAGCATCGGATCGTGGGAATCGAACAGAAAGCGCGTGACTCGGGTTACCTCGACGAACTTGCAGGTCTGCGCAAGGTCCGCCTGGATTCCAGTCCAACTCTTGCCGCCATCTTCGGAGCGATAGAACGCGGCGGGACGCGTGCCGGCCAGCAGCACGGCGGGATCGTGCGGGGACTGCTCGATAGCCCAGACCGGTTGTGCGTCAAAGGGCGTCGGAATTTGCTCCCATTTGCGCTTCGGTCCCAACCAGCGATAGACGCCTTGGTCGGTGCCCAGCAGCACGCTCATTTCTTTGCTCTCATAGGGCTCTCCAATAAGCAAAGCATTCTCTGATCAGGAAAATAATTTTCTATAAGAGAAAATCTCTTGACCACGCATGCGCTGTTCGCTATCGACTATCGCGATGTCCACGGTTTTGCATGGTCAGCACAATGCGCAACGCAAGTCGTGGTGATACTGAGCCGGTGGTGTCTGGCGACGCCGATGCTCTCGCCCAAATCGGCCGTAGGCTCAAGGGCGTCCGGACGCAGAAACAGCTCACCCTTAAAGTCGTAAGCGACATGACGGGTGTTTCGATCTCCGTACTGTCAAAAATCGAGAACAGCCAGACCTCCCCGTCGTTCGACGTCATCAAGCGAATTTGCGATGGATTGGAGATTTCGCTCGAGGACTTTGTGAAGGTTGGCGAAAAGACCACAGTTTCAGGACGCAATGCGATCACTCGCCTCGGCGAAGCCGTCCGCTTCGCGAGCGGACAGTACGAATATCAAGCCCATGCAATGGCGCTCACCCGCAAGGGAATGGTTCCTCTCGAGATCATCGTGCGGGCGCGGTTTGTAGACGAATTCGACCATTGGAGCCAGCACGACGGCGAGGAGTTCGTGTTCGTCCTTGCTGGTGAAATTGAAGTCCATACCGAACACTATGCGCCATATCGCCTCAAAGCCGGCGAGAGCGGCTATTTCGACAGCGGGATGAAGCACGTCTACATCTCGCTCAGTCGTAAGCACGCACGAGTCTTGTCGGTCTCATATGACCCGCAGTTGGGCGCCCGCCAAGTCGACGGGTTTATGAACCCTGCCACGCAACGCGTTGACGCGGGCGCGCAGGCCATCGCCGGTAAGGTGGCTCCTTCCGACACGACCCGGCAGGACAAGCGCAAGGTCCGCGACCCGGTTCAAGCGGCAAGCGAGGGGCGCCCATTACCGACGCGGCTGCGAACCGCGACCGTGGTGACGCCTGACACGCTCAGGGCAATGATTCGAGTGCGCGGAAGATAAATTAACATGGATTTCCCGATAGCCGAGTACAAGTCGAGGTTGGCGCGCACTCAAGCCGAGATCCGTGCCAGAAAGCTGGACGCTTTGCTCGTCCATCAGCCGGAGAATGTCCTGTACCTTTCCGGTTTCCATACCACTGGTTTCTTTATGTATCACGCCCTGGTCGTACCGACGGAAGGCGAGCCGGTGCTAATCCTGCGCGGCATGGAAGATCAGGCCGCGGCTGCCACCTCCTGGGTCGAGCAACGATTTACCTATGCGGATACCGAAGAACCCATATCGGCCACCCGCCGCGCTTTGCAGGCACTTAAACTTGACGCTGCCAAAATTGGCATCGATCACCATTCCTGGTTTCTAACGCTTGATCGGTACGCGACCTTGCGCGAGTTGCTTCCACGCGTGCGGTTCGAGCGCGACGATCAAACTATAGATCGCCAGCGCCTGATAAAAACGCCGCTCGAAATTGAGGCACTGCGGACCGCGGCGCGCATCGTGGAAGCTGGCGTACAGGCTGGTATCGACGCTATTGCGCCCGACGTCAGCGAGCGCGATCTCGCCAAGGCGATCTTTACGGCTCTTATAGACGCGGGCGGGGAACCCCCGCTCTTTGGCAACATCACAACGGGGCCGCGCACGCTCCAGCTACACGGTCAGTGGACCGATCGGCGGATCGAGCGCGGCGACCAGATCTATTACGAGATCAGCGGTGTCTCTCGTCACTATTTCAGTAAGCTTATGCGCACGACCGTTCTGGGTGAGCCCTCGGCGGATCAGAGCCGCACGGCAGAAATCCTGTTGCGGGCGCAAGACGAAGGCATCGCCAAAATGCGGGCCGGGGCTGCTGCGATCGACATCGATAGGGCATGCCGCGACCCCGTGCTACGAGCGGGCCTGCGCGAAACCTATCCCAACCGCGTCGGCTATTCGACGGGGCTAACTTATCGCCCGTCCTCGGGGGAATTTCTGCGGGAGTTCATGCCAGATTCGGATTGGACACTCGAGGCTGGAATGGTCCTGCATATGTTGCTGATGGCCAAGGGCATCGGCTTCAGCGATACTATCCTGGTTACCGAAGGCGGCCCGGAATACCTGACTCGCTTCGACCGCAAGCTCTTTGTTCGATAACACCAACACGTGGAGTATTCGGTATGGCTAAGCAAACATTCGGCACGTCGCATTCACGCCGACGATTTCTCAAGACATTCACTGCCGGTGCAGTGGCAGGTCCTTTCTTCGCTTACCGTAACGTCTTTGCCGCGACTCCGAAAAAGGTCGTTGTGGCGTCGGGCAGCGGGACCTATCTCACTGCGCAGACGGAAGGATATTTCAAACCATTTACGCAGGAGACTGGGATTGAGGTGGAGTTGCATAGCATCATGTCGCTCGCCGAAAAGCGCGCAATGGTCGAAAGCAAGAATATCACGGTCGACGTGTTCGGCAATGAATACTCCGACGCCGTTGTGATGGGCAAGAATGGATGGCTGGAAACCATAGACTATAGCGGCTTCCGTAAGGAGGATCTCGACGCGATCCCTGCGGTCGACCGCACACCTTACGGCCTAGCGATCAATTACTGGGCGGAAGTGATGTCGTACCGGACCGATGTATTTCCGGAAGGAAAGGGACCTACAAACTGGGCTGAGTTCTGGGATTTAAAGCGCTTTCCTGGACCGCGTTGTCTCGGTGATCCGAGCTATGGGTACGCGATCGAATTCGCTTTGTTGGCGGACGGCGTCGCTCCCGCACAACTGTATCCCCTCGATATCGACCGCGCACTGAAGAGTATGAGCCGTATCCGGCAAGATGTGACGGCGTGGTGGGGTAAAGCGGCGGCACAACCGGCGCAGATGATGAATGACAAAGAGGTCGTAGCCTGCAGCGTCTCCAATGGCCGTATCGTCGAGGTCATCGAGGCGGGCGCACCCGTCGCCATCGAATGGAACCAAGGGGCTATCCACAAGAGCGCCTACCATGTTCCCAAAGGTTCACCCAACAAGGAAAACGCCTTCAGGCTCCTGGCGTACGTCGCTCGACCTGAGGCGCAAGCCGCCGCGGCCAAGCTCATTGCTTTCGGTCCTACTAACCCCCTCGCCTACAAACTGCTTGACGCCAGGACGGCCAAGTTCCTTCCTGCCAGCCCGGACTATCGGGATAAGATGTTTCGCATTGACTATGATTGGTGGACCGGCCAGACACCGAGCGGAAAATCGAACCGCGAAATCGTTGTCGAGAAATGGGAGGAGTGGAAACTAAAAGGCTAAAGCTGCGGTGCGCCGTCTCGCAAAGAGCGCGTCAATGACTGCCTGCTTGGCCACCTTACCAGAGGGTCGATCCGACAATGGCTAAGACCGTAACTCTGGAAAGACGGCGTGATCTTAGGTGGGTGCTGCTGCTGCCCATCACGCTCTTTCTTGCGGTTTTTTACGCCGTTCCGCTCTTGCGGATGCTGGAACTGAGCCTTTTCGACCCGGACTTCACGCTCAAGAACTACATCGCGCCGCTGACTTCGCCGGTCTATGCGCGTATTCTTTGGAACACGGTTTGGCTCGGCATCGTGGTTACGTCGGGCTGCTTGCTGCTCGGCTATCCTGTTGCTTTCTTGCTGGCAACTTCGGCTGCGCGCACGCGCCACTTTCTGATGATCGCGGTAGTGCTACCGTACTTTACCAGCATTCTCGTGCGCAGCTATGCTTGGTTGGTGATCCTCGGCCGCCACGGCTTGGTCAATGAGGCGCTTAGTGCGTTGAAAATGACGAGCCAACCGCTCAAGATCATCTATAACACGCCCGGCGTCGTCATCAGCATGATTCACATTCTTCTGCCAGTGATGATCTTTGCCCTCTACAGCGTGATGCAGGGCGTCGACTGGCGGCTTGGAAACATTTCCTCCAGCCTCGGAGCGACTCGCACGCACACGTTCTTCCGAGTCTACCTTCCTCTTAGTTTACCGGGTATCGGCGCAGGCTGCGTGCTTGTGTTCATCTTTTCGGTCGGGTTCTACGTCACTCCGGCGTTGGTCGGAGGCCTGCAAGACACGATCCTGCCGATGCTGATTGCGACCCAGATCAACGAGTTACTGAATTGGGGACTTGGGTCGGCGCTCGCCATCATCCTGCTCGTCTTCACACTGGTTCTTTTTCTGGCGCTGAACCGCGTGTTTCGCCTCGATCAGATCTGGAGTGTAAACCATGCGGCCGCCGCCGCTGCCACGCGATCACCTCCCGGCGGCGGCTTGGTTTTTCGAATGGTGGGCACAGCATTCTCCGCACTCCTCCGCGGAGCTGAGGCGATCGTGTTGATGATTGGCTCTGGGGCCTCCCATTTTGGACGTATCGTCCACATTCCTCGCCGCACGCCTAGGCCACACTCCCTGGAGGGGCAATCCAATACGGCATTTTATGTCTGCAATGGACTCATTCTTTTTTTCTTGCTGGCACCGATTGTTCTCATTGTTCCGGTGTCCTTCACATCTTCCCTCTATCTACAGTTCCCGCCGCAAGGTTTTTCGCTGCGTTGGTATCAAGAGCTCTGGGACTCACCTGTTTGGCTAAACGCGACGTACCTTAGCGTGCGCGTTGCCCTAACCACCATGACATTGGCCGTCGTGTTGGGCACGTTGGCGGGCGTGGCCTTCTCGCGCACGACGTTCCGTGGCATCGGGTATGTCTATGCCTTCATATTGACGCCCCTGATTGTGCCGGTAATCGTCATAGCTGTTGCGCTCTACGCGCTGTTCTCCCAGATTGGCTTGATCGGCACCTTTTGGGCCCTGGTACTGGGTCACCTGATCGGCGCCTGCCCGCTGGTGACGGTCCTCGTGACGGCCGCCTTGCGCGGTTTCGACCTGAAACTGGAACAAGCAGCGCTCAGTTTGGGTGCGAGTCCACTGCGCGCCTTCCTTCAGATCACGCTGCCGATCACAGCTCCCGCTATCGTCGTCGCGGCGTTTTTTGCCTTCATGTATTCGTTCGACGAGGTAGTCATTGCATCGTTCCTCGGGAGCATCAATGCGGAGACGTTGCCAAAGAAAATGTGGGAGGGCGTTCGCCTCGAGATAAAGCCACATCTAGCGGCAATCTCTTCGCTGCTCGTCGGCTTTACCGCCCTGGTTCTTGTCTTCATAGAGCTGGCGCAGCGGCGGCAGCGCTCTGTCATCCATCAGGAAGGCGGCAGCGTCTGATGACGGCAGGGTTCCTTTCGCTCCGAAACGTTGTCAAGGCCTACAACGGCAGTCGGGTGGTCGACGACGTCTCCATGGACATCGGGCGCAGCGAGTTCGTGACGCTTCTCGGTGGTAGCGGTTCGGGCAAGACCACGACGCTGATGATGATCGCCGGATTTACGCTGCCGGAAGCAGGGTCAATTTATCTCGACGGTCAGGACATCACGTTCCTGCCGCCCTCGCAGCGCAACGTGGGCGTGGTGTTCCAGAACTATTCGCTTTTTCCACACATGAGCGTATTCGAGAACGTGGCCTACCCATTGAGAGTACGCCGCATGCGATCGATTGAGATCACCGAACGCGTCCGTGCGGCACTGGATCTCGTGCAGCTCACCGGCTACGACGAGCGGCTTCCTTCGCAACTTAGCGGCGGACAACAGCAACGCGTAGCGTTCGCACGCGCGGTCGTGTTCGAGCCGCGGCTGTTGCTCATGGACGAGCCGTTGGGCGCGCTGGACAAGAAACTGCGAGACCATCTGCAGCTAGAGATTCTACGCTTTCAGAAGAAGCTTAAGGTGGCCGTGGTCTATGTGACCCATGATCAGAACGAAGCTCTCACGATGTCGGATCGCATCGCCATCGTGCATCGCGGACGGTTGGAGCAAGTGGGCACACCTAGAGAACTCTATCATCGACCCAAGACTCGCTTCGTGGCGGATTTCGTGGGCGAGGCGTCCTTTGTCGAAGGTGTCGTCTGCGAGGTCAATTCCTCGAGCGCCACCCTGCAAGTTGCCGAGGGCTTCATCGTGACATTTTTGCCCAGCACGTCGGTGACGCCGGGTAACGTCATATCGTTGATGGTGCGCCCTGAAGTTGTCCGACCAGCCAATGATCTGCCGAACGCGGAGAACCGCGTGACAGGTGTCGTTCAGGACATCGTCTACACTGGTGAATACACGAAGTACAAGCTCTTGCTGCCAGGTGGCCAGATGCTTTTGATGAAGCAGGCGAGCAACCACGGAACAATCGAGTTCAACGTAGGCGATGCCGTACCGATCGCCTGGAGCGTCAAGGATGGACGTCACGTCTAGTGGGTTACAAGGAGGATTGAATGGTATACGCCGCACGATCGTGGCGACCTGTCATCATGGGCCGCTCAGGAGCCGTCGCCTCCAATCATCCGCTCGCTACCCAGGCGGGACTGCTGGCGCTTCAGCGAGGTGGTAATGCTGTCGACGCGGCCATAGCCGTTGCAATGGTTCTGAGCGTCGTCGAACCGCATATGTCCGGCCTGGGTGGTGATGGCTTCTACCATGTGTACAATTCTTCTTCCCGCGAGGCCGTGATCTTCAACGGGACTGGGTCGGCGCCGGCTGCGGCCACCCCAGAACGCTACGCGGCCGGTATGCCCTTGGACGGTCCCCTGAGCGTCTCGACACCGGGGGCCGTGGGCGCGCTCGAAGCCATGCACCGTCGTTTCGGCAGCCAGTCCTGGAAGGGCCTGCTCGCACCTGCCATCGACGTGGCCCGCAACGGCTTTGCTGCGACGCGCACTTACAGCAACTACGCCAACGAGCAAGTCACGCGTCTCTTAGCGGATCGGCGCAGCGCAAGTGTATTCTTGCTCGATGGTCGTGCGCCTCAGCTTGGAAGCTGGATCGTCCAACCCGATCTTGCCAATACGCTTGAAATTTTGGCAGCGGAAGGGGCCTTCGCCTTTTACCGTGGACGTATCGCCGACGCGCTCATCGCCGGCTGCCTCGAGATCGGCGCCCTCCTATCGTCCGACGACCTCGCCGAATTCGAGCCGGAAATTCAAACCCCCATCGAGATAGATTACCGCGGCTTCACAGTTCGGCAGTCGCCACCGAATTCGACCGGTTGGGTGCTCCTCCAGGAGCTCAAGCTCGCAGAGCAGTTTGATCTCGCCTCCTTGGGGCCGCTGTCCGCGGATCTTATTCACATCTTGGTCGAAGCAAAGAAACTTGCTTTCGCGGATCGCGAGAGGTTTAGTGCTGATCCGCGCTTCTTCGCGGCGCCTCTGCGCACCTTGCTGTCAGATGAGTATGCAGCTTCAAGAGCCAAGCTGATTGATATCGACCGCGCGTCCGTTCATCCGGTCCCGGCGGGATCACCCGGCGACACGACCTATTTCTGTATCGTTGACGGAAAAGGAAACGCTATCTCTGCAATTCAGAGCATCAATGCTCTCTTTGGTTCGGGGTTCACGGCTGGAAGCACAGGTGTCCTTCTCAACAGTAGAATGTCCGTGTGGCACCTGGATCAAAACCATCCCAATTATCTTCAGCCGAGGAAGAGGACTCGGCATACTATGAATACGCCGATGGTATTCAAGGATGGCAAAGTTTGGTGCGTCTTCGGTACACCAGGCGCCGATTATCAGGTGCAGGTGAATTTGCAAATACTCACATCGTTGATCGACTTTGGCTTCGATCCGCAACAGGCTGCGGAAGCTCCACGTTGGTCTAGTACACAGCCGGGGCAGGACGCTGACTACCCGCACAGCTGCCCCGATGCGTTGAATGTCGAGTCGCGTTTCCCGGCGCAGGTCCTGCAAGAACTGGCGCAAAAGGGACACTCCATTGTACCGATCGGCGACATGGAAGGTCCGTGCTCGGTCGCCATCATTCAAAGTGACGTCGACACCGGGATCATCCGGGCTGGCTCTGATCCGCGCCGGGACGGGTGGGCGCTAGCTTATTGAGGGTGTTACTAATTGCGGCTTAAGCCGATTTTGGAGCCCTGTCTCTGCATCGAAAATGCCCGTTCTCCGCTTAAGCAGAGACCGGTTCGATGACTGGGTGGTGGGTCCCCAGTTCGAGCCCTACTGTCTCCACCGCGCAGCCTTCGCAAACCCACGATTCTGACGCGACGCCGAAGAGACCGTTTCCACGGGGATTTTCGGCCACTGATTTCCTAGAGTTCGGTCTCCGCAATCGTTCGCCGGTTGGAGTGGGCTTTTTTCGGCGCTTTGTCTCTGCCTCCGAGAATTCCGTTCCCCGCAGGCCTGGATTCGGCGCGAGATCTGAGCACCGGAGCGTCTGAAATTCCGACTTTTGGACCGCAATTTTCAAAAAGCACGATGAGGCGAGGTTCTCTATGTCTGTAGTGTGCGTGCTACCGCTTTTTATCGCGCACCGGCAGCGCGCTCACGAGGCCTGGAAACTCTTCGACCAGCTTTCGTCGGCCGCTTAATCACCGGCGCTTCGCCTGTTTCCGCCGAAACGGGACGAGCAGCAGCGTTCATGAAGGCGGACACCGGTTTCTGACCTTGTTTGGGGTCGAAAGAAACGGATAGTACATGGGCATCTTCGTCGCTCGTCGAAACATAGAGATGGGCCATAGAGCTATCGAAATAGGCACTCTCACCCTGCTTCAGCAGAAAAGGTGCGTAATGCTCCGAGTGAATTTCGATTGCACCCGACAGCACAAAAACGAACTCTTCGCCATTGTGCCGACTCCAATGATCGAACTCATCCACTGAGCGGGCGCGAACCCGGAGTACGAGCGGGACCATTCCTTTCCGAGAAAGTTCCGTGGCGTGCGCTACATAGTCGTATTGCCCGCTCGTGAATCTCGCGCCTTCCCCTTGGAGAGTCGTAGTCTTGCGGCCCAGCATCCGATGTGCAGCCGATTGCGATCGTTCGCTGGCAACGAGTTCTTCGATTGCAAGATCGAGCCCATCGCAAATCTTCTTAATGATATCAAACGACGGGGACACTACCGCATTTTCAATCTTTGAAAGTGCAGAGACAGATACGGCCGTCAGCTCACTCGTCTGGCTCAAAGTAAGTTTGCGGGCCTTACGGGCGGCCTTCAGCCGTGGGCCGATAGGATGTCCGCTTTCTTCCTGTTCGAGTTTGTCCAACGTCATCGTCTCCTCGGGCGCCTCCTGGACAAATCATATTCTTCTCGCATTAGCCAGCAGGTCCAAAATAGAAATAAATTTTCCTTGAAGAAAAATATTTCCTATGGTTCAACATTCTTGACCTAAGTCAAGAAAGAAATTTGCGCCATGAAGGTCGTCTCCGTTGAAGCCATTCCATTTTCTCTGCCCGTTAGGAGGGAATTCCGCTGGAACGGCCTGCAACAAGGTCTCGGGCAATTTGTCCTCGTAAAAGTAACCACAGACTCCGGTCTTGCAGGATATGGCGAAGCCGTTCCGCTGCCGGACTGGGGGGGAGATTTTGGGCGTCGAGCCGGTGAGACGCGCTCTACCGTTATTTCGATGGTTAACAGCCTGTTTTCTCCGGCCCTGTTAGGGCGCGATCCTTGTGCGCTCTCCGAGGCGATAGCCGCAATGGAGCAAGTGGTCGTCGGTCACACCTATGCCAAGTGCGCGGTTGAAATGGCGCTTCACGATCTCTGGGGGAAGTGCATTGGACAGCCGTTGTATCGCCTCCTGGGCGGTGCAGTGCGTGATGCCGTACCGATCGCGCACATGGTCGGTCTGATGGAGCAGGATGAGGCTGTCGCGGAAGCTGTAGGCGCCGTGTCAGACGGCGTTCGCGCGCTCCAGATCAAAGGTGGGGAGGATGGTGAACGTGATGTCGCTCTCATTCGCGAATTGCGTCGGCGCCTTGGCCCCGGTGTCTTGCTGCGTCTTGACGCGAATCAGGGATATGGGACGGCAAAACGGGCTCTGAACATCCTCTCAACGTTTCCGCCCGGAGAGCTAGATTACATTGAACAGCCAGTGCGAGGCCTCGATCAGATGTCCGCGGTACGGCGTGAGTTGCGAATTCCGGTTGTAGCCGACGAAAGTTGCTGGACACCGCGTGACGCGCTCGATGTGGTTCAAGAAAAAGCGGCCGATTGCATATCGATCTATCTTGCCAAGGCCGGCGGCTTCCGAGCAGCCAACGCGGTAGCGTCAATTGCGCAGGCCGCCCAATTACCGTGCGACGTAAATGGCTCTATCGAATCCGGTGTTGGCAACGCGGCCAATGTGCATTTCGCAATATCAACTCCGGCGGTAACACTGCCCGCAGTTATTCCAGTTTCCGCGCCGGCAGGACAACATCCGTGCCGGATCGGTGGCAATTATTTCGAAGATGACATCATTACCAAGCCTTTTCCCTTCCGCGACGGCAAGGTCTTCCCCCCGGAGGGGCCGGGCCTCGGAATTGAAATAGACGAACATAAATTACTGAAATTCCGCCAATAGGTCTGCATCTCGATCCATGTCAAGATGGTCATAAAATGGAAGGCTCGAATGTTGCCGGGTCTGAATCTCGGAGATGCGTATGAGCAGCCTGCGTCTGGCCGCCGACATCGGCGGCACATTTACGGATATTGCCCTTCTTTCCGACGACGGTGAGCTCTTTACCGCCAAGGTGCCGTCGACGCCGGAAGACTATGCTTCGGCGATCCTTGATGGCTGTCGCAAGTTGATTGCGGAAAAAGGAATTGCGCCGAGTGCGGTCAAGGTATTTCTTCACGCGTCAACAATCGCAACCAACGCTATCCTTGAGGGTAAGGGTGCTCGCACGGCACTCATCACAACGGCAGGATTTCGCGATATACTCGAGTTGCGCCGGATACGAGTGCCTCGGCTCTATGAGCCATTATATCGCAAGCCGGACCCGCTGGTGCCCCGCCGATACCGTTTCGAGGTCACGGAACGGGTCGGTGCGGATGGCGGTATCGTGAAGGACCTCGACGAGGCGGAACTTGAGCGGGTTGTCGACGAAATCGCCGACTCGAACATTGAGGCAGTTGCTGTTTGCTTTATTAATTCATACGTAAACCCGCTTCACGAGAGGCGCGCCGGAGAGATTCTTAGAGGGAGACTCCCAGGACGGTTCATCACGCTTTCGGTCGACGTCCTGCCCGAAGTGCGAGAATATGAGCGCACCAGCACAACCGTGATCAATGCCTACGTTGGGCCGCCGTTAAAGAACTACCTGACATCGCTGCGCGCAAAGCTTGATGAAGCCGGATTCTCCGTCCCGCTGCAGATGATGCAATCGAGCGGAGGCTTACTCGACCTAAGTTCAGTTATTTCTAAGCCAGCCCAGGTAGTCGAGAGCGGCCCCGCCGCCGGTGTCATTGGTGCGGCTCGGCTCGGCGGCTTATCGGGCTATGACAATATCATCACTCTCGATATGGGCGGTACAACCGCAAAGGCCGCCGTAATCGAGAATGGGCGCCTTATTTCTACCGACGAATATGAGGTTGGCGGGGGAATTTCCCTGTCCAGTCGTCTCGTCAAGGGAGGCGGTTATGCCTTGAAACTACCGGTGATCGACGTGTCCGAAGTCGGGGCTGGCGGTGGATCAATCATCTGGCGTGACCAGGCAGGCCACCTCAAGGTAGGTCCGAGAAGTGCGGGCTCTGTGCCCGGGCCAGCCTGCTACGATCGTGGTGGAACTTTGCCTACGGTAACCGACGCCAATGTGGTGCTGGGATATTTGAGCCCGGTTTCAATTGCGGGGGGAACCGTACGCATTGATGCGGCGGCCGCGGAAAAAGCTCTCGCATCCGTTGCGGAAGACCACGCGCTACGTGACGTCGCCTATGGCGTAGTGCAACTCGCGGCCGCCAGCATGATGCGAGCCGTCAAGGCCGTAACTACTTATCGTGGTCGTGATCCAAGAGACTTTGTCCTGTTCGCGTTTGGAGGAGGAGGAGGGCTTTATGCGGCCGATCTCGCGCGGGCACTCAATATTCGTCGTGTCGTGGTACCGCCGGCTGCAGGGGTCTTCAGCGCTTTGGGGCTTCTGTTCGCCGATCTCGAGGTTACCGTTTCACGAGGATTTCTGGCACGAATCGATCAAGCTGACGCTACGGAAATTCGTGGTCTGTTTCGTGAACTGGAGGACGCGGCGCGTGCCGATCTCTCGGCGGGATCAGCTCCACTGGTGATCGGTTTCAGACTGGACATTCGTTATCTGGGTCAAGCTTTCGAACTTTCGATCGATGTGCAACAAACCCCCGATCTTATTGCAGCATCAGATCGTTTCGATGCGGAGCACGAAGCGACTTATGGCCACCGGCTGCCCGCGGAACATCCCAAGCAAATCGTTGCGGCGAGGTTGGTCGCCCGTATGATCCGCGATGTCCCGCCGCGCCTGGATACGAAAAAGATGCTGCGAGCGTATCCGGCGCGGCCGGTAACTCGCAGGTCCGTCTATTTCGGCGGCGACGATTTCTTGGAGACCGAGATCATCGGCCGGGCCAATCTCTCTATGAATCCTCGACAAGGGCCACTGGTGATTGAGGAATATGAGGGGACGACCGTAGTGCCCCCGGATGGACGTGCACATCTCGACGAGAACGGAAATATCGTCATTGATTTCGAATACGGCACCCTCATGAAAACAAGCAAACCAGAAAGCTCATCCAAACCAGAAAGCGCACCGCAGGGCCCGGTGGACTCACTTCTCCTTGAGATCATAAAGAATGGATTCAGTACAGTCGCCGACGAGATGGCATTGATACTGATGCGTTCCGCTCATTCGATGATCGTCCGCGACTCCATGGACTTCTCCACGGCCATTTGCGACGCCAAAGGCCGCATCGTCGGTCAGGGGCTCACTACCCCGATGCACCTCGGCAGCTTCTACGATGCCATGCAGCATTTGATTGGACAGTTTAACGAAAACATCAGGCCGGGCGATCTCTACATCGCTAACGATCCCTATTTGGCTTCGGGCCAACATCTTCCCGATATCTACATTATCGCGCCGATATTCCACGAGAATAAGCTCGAAGGCTTTGCGACGACCATCGCGCACCATGCCGATGTGGGCGGAATTGTCGCCGGAAGTAACTCGATTGGTGCAACGGAGATTTTCCAAGAAGGTCTGCGCCTTCCCTTTCTCAAGCTCCATGATGCCGGCGTCGAGAACAGCGCTATCCTGGATATTGTTCGCGCGAACGTCCGGGTACCTGAGAAAGTCATCGGAGATCTGCAGGCGCAGACAGCGGCGTGCCGAGCCGGTATTCGCGGTTATAGCGAACTATTTGCGCGCTACGGCGCTCAGACCATGCAGCGCTATATCGAGGCGTTGCATGATTACGCGGAGACCTTGGCGCGACAACAAATTTCTCAGATGCCGGATGGCGAGTTCTCCTTTGAGGATTGGATAGATGGCTTGGGTGACACTCCGACCCCGATCCAGCTCAAAGTAAAGGTCGTAATTGAGGGGGACACGATAACAACCGATTGGACGGGAACATCCCCTCAAGTCAAAGGCGGGATAAACGCGCCGCTATCGTTCCTGAAATCCAATGTGTATGCGGCGCTTCGCGCCATAATGTCTGAAGATGTACCAAATTGCCACGGCTTTACTCGACCAATTCAGGTGCTGGCTCCGAAGGGCACCCTTGTGAACGCGACCCATCCCGCGCCCTGCGGCGCTCGCGGGATCACGGGCTATCGCATTGCAGATTGTCTGTTTGGTGCATTGGCGCAAGCCGTGCCAGGCGCGATTACCGCAGACGGCGCGGGGGGATCGACATTGCCCACAATTGCTGGCCATCGTGATGGCGAGTCATTCGTGTTTTCGGAGTGCATCATGGGTACGTGGGGTGCCGCGAGCAATCACGACGGGCAATCAGGCGTGCCACACATGTGCTCAAATCAATCGAATGTCCCCATCGAAATGATCGAGGCCGAATATCCGATCCGTATAGAGCGTTATGGCTTCGTTGCCGATAGCGGCGGACCAGGCGAGTTTCGTGGCGGTCTGGGTCTACTGCGCGAGTATCGAGCTCTTGTCGATGGGTTATCGCTTTCAGTTCGCGCAGACAAGAGAGATTTTCCTCCTCATGGTCTGGCGGGTGGCGGAGTTGGTTCGCCCTGTGTCAGCGTTCTAAATCCTGGTCCGGACCAAAAGAATCTGCCGATGCTGTTCACGTCTCCGATCGAGATGAAGCAAGGAGATCTTTTTAGACACGTGATGGCAGCGGGCGGCGGTTTTGGCGCGCCGACGTCACGCGATCCGTTGGCTGTGCTGCGCGACGTGGAAGAGGGTCTCCTAACCATTGAAGCGGCGCGCCGCGACTATTCCGTTGTCTT
>NZ_SSMW01000002.1 GCF_004799405.1 Bradyrhizobium sp. | reverse complement strand
GTCGATCAGTTCCAAGGGCGAGATCAGGGGCGTATCCATCACGATGGTGAAGGCCTAGAAGCTGGCCAGCACCGCTTATTCCGCCGGCTTGGTGCGGCCCAGGGTTCCGCGAATCCGCTCCGACAGGTTAATCAGGAACATCGCCGTCGGCCGCAGAATGAATAGATCCGCCACCAGCGCTGCAATCATCGCAAACGCGCTGAGCCAGCCGAACAGGCGCAGCGACGGCAAATCGGAAAACACCGTCACCACCAGACCGCACGCCAGCACCACCGTGGTCAGGATCAGCGCGGGTCCGACCAGCACGGTTGCGCGCTCGACCGCCACGTCCGAACTGACGCCCGGCGTCCTCTCGAGTCTCAGCCGATTGAGGAAGTGAATCGTCGCGCTCAATCCCAAACCAAAGGATACCGTGAGGGCGACGACGCTTGCGAACTGCAGCCCCTGCCCCAGCAGCCACAGCACCGTGCCCGACAGCACCACCGGGAAAATGCCCGGCAGGATGCAGGAGAGCATTACGACGACCGAGCGGAACGCCAGCCCGATGAAGATCGCGACCAGCGCGAATTCAATCGTCAGCCCTCGATTGAGCTTTTCGATCATGTTGGCGCTGTTGCGCGCGGCGATGGCCGAAAGGCCGGTGACCGCGATCTCATACCCTGGATGCTCCTTGCGCACCGTGTCCAACGCGTGATCCAGCTTTTCGACGACGGGCAGGATTTGGCTTGAATCGAGATCCGGGACCCGGCCCGATACCACCACCGCCGTCTGGTCGGCGGAAATAAAACGCCGCACCAGATGTTCCGGTATCAGGTTGACGTATTCCTTCAGGGTCGCGACGTCGGAGCTTCCGGCCTTTTCCGCCAGCCAGCGGCGCAGCGTCTCCAGCGACCAGACGTTGCCCACGCCGGCCTGTTTCTCCACCAGCGAGTGAACATCGGCGATGGTCTGCAGCGTTTCAGGCGAATACAGCGAGGCGTCCTTGGGAAACTCGATCAGGACGTCGATTGGATTTGCGCCGGTCAGCTTGGCGTCGAGGCGTCCGCTCGCCGCCACTGCCTGCTGCTTGTCCGGCACCTGATCGGCGAGCCGGTAACGCGGCTCCAGATTGGCATAGACCGCTGCAAGACCGCCGACAAAAATCACCGCGATCAGGCTAAACAGGCCGGGGCGGCTGACCATGCGCACCGCGATCCAGTAACAAAAATTGCGTAACATCTGAACGCCGGCGTCGGCGCCCTGGAATTTCACGGCGAAGACCTTTTCGTTGCGTACCAGCAGCACCCCGAACACCGGCACCAGCGAGAGCACGGCGATCAGTGCGATGATGGTGGCGGCAAGTCCGGCCTCGCCAAACTTGCGGATCAGGTCGGAATCGGAAAATTGCAGGGCGATGAACGATATGCCGGCGGTGCCGTGAGTGAGCACGCAGGCCGGCCCGACCACGAGTACGGCGTTCTTGAACGCGGTGTATTTATCCTGGCCCGCGATCAGGCGGTCGCGCGCCGCGAAGGTGAGCTGCATCGAGTCCGAAAAACTGATCACCATGATCAGCGGCGTCATCACGTTCAGGAACATGTTGAGGTTGAAATTGGCCCAACCGAGGCCGCCGAGCGCCAGCACGATCGCGATAATCGGCGGGAAGGCGGCGACCACCATGAACGATATCTTGCGGAAGAAGATGATCGCGATGATGCAGCCGGCCAGGATGCCGAGGATATTGTAGGTCAGGCCGTCGCGCTTGACCGCGTTGCGGATTTCGAGCTGCATCACCGGAACGCCGGATAATTCCGCTTTAAGTCCGCTGCCCGAAAGATCATCGGCCATCAGTTTGCGAATGTCGCCGACGGTCTTGCTGAGGCTGTTGCTGGCGACAACCTCGGGTTCGAGCGACAGCACGATCAGCGCCAGCGTGCCGTCTTCGGACAACAGCTTGCCGCGGATGATCTCGTTGGTTTTGACGGTCTCGATGAACTTGTCGTAATCGGCGCCTTGCGGCAGTTCGGAGGGAAACAGCGCCGCCGGCAGCTTGCCCGGTGCCGGCGCCTGGCGCGCCGAGAACAGCGAAATCAGGCCGCGGGTGCCATCGACGAGTTGCAGGTCGGTGACGAGATCGCGCAGTTTCTCCAGATTGTCGCGCTCGAGCAGCGTCTTGCCTTCGACCACGACCAGCACGTCGAACTCGGTCGCCGGAAAGCGCTTGGTTTCCGCTTCGTACTGCTTGTAGTCCTTGGAATTGGAGCGGAACAACTGACTGAGCGAATCGTCGATCTTGATGCGCTCGATACCGAACAAAGCTGCAATGACCAGCCCGAGGAGGACGATGCAGGACAGCACCGGTTTCTGAACCGCGATGAGCCCGATCCGCTCCAGTCCGAAGGCGATGCTGGCTGTCGTTCGCTCCGGCTCGGTTTTCTCGACATGGACTTCACGGTCGCGATTCTTTTCGAGCATGCTTTGTCCAGTTCTCACATCGGCTCAATTTGTATAGCTTAAGTTCGCGGGCGCAAATGAAGCTGGACGGGCCACGTCCGATCAGCGCTAACCCTTGAAAACATGTGGTAAATTTGCCGCCAGAGGTGTAGCAGGTCTAACCGGCGCTTCGCAAGCAGGGCTCTCCTGTGCAAAATCGACGCGCGGGCGGCGATCTCGCCCCCGTTAAGTGGCGGGTTTGCCGGAATGGCTTGAACTCACCGTAATGCGCTGCGGCGTTCGGCCGCCGCTTTCGTCCTTTAATGCGACGCCGGTGATTTCCCGGGCAAGGCCTTCACGCACCAGCCACGCAATCCGCAACCCGGCTTCGTCGTAGCCGAGCCCCGCGCCATGGATGTTGGAAACGCAGTTGCGCTCTGCATCGGTGAGGCCGACTCTGGGCGCAAAGGTCAGGTAAGCCCCGAGACTGTCGGGAGCCGACAGCCCCGGCCGCTCGCCGATCAGCATGACGATCATGCGCGCGCCCAGGATGGCGCCGATCTCATCGCCCAACGCAACCCGCGCGCCGGAGGCGACCACGGCATGGCCGATCTCGATCCCGTCATCAGCCAACCGCGGAATGAGGCTCCGGACCAGTCCGACGGCATGCGCATTGACCGCCGATGGCGACAGGCCGTCACCGACCACGATCGCAAGCCGGCATGAACCGCAACGGCGGCTGGTCAGCAGGTGCCGCGACGCCTCGTCGAGCATCCGCCCCAGATCAGGCCGCCTGAGGTAGTCCTTGCGGTTGCGCGCGCGGCTTGCGACTGCGAATGCCTCAAGACCGAGATCGCCAAGACCGGCAGTAATGGCTTGAACATCGAATGCCGCATGAACCGCGTCGCGGGCCCGCGCATGGTCCAGCGTGAATTCGAGCAGCGCTTCGGTCGGCATGCTGGCCCCGGCCCGGCCGAGCCCGACGCGCGCCGGCGTCAGTTCCCGCAAATCCCGCAGCGAACGCGATGGCACCGATGGCGGCTTCATCGTTGGCTACTCGGCAGGGACCGACGCCTCGCCCAGCCGCAACGAATAATTCGACGCGATCTCCTGGCCTCGGGCAGCGCCGCGCGCGAACGTGATCAGATGATGGGCGATCAAGGTCACACTGATCAGACTCTCGATGTCGCCGTGTCGCAGCCGTGACAGGGCAAACTTCCAGAACACCTTGCGGTAGTCGCCGAGCACGCCGACCTTCCAGAAGATCTTGCCGAGCATGATCAGCCCGCGTTTGATATTGGCCCAAGTCTTCTGTTGCGGCGTCGAGGGCAACGGGATCCGGTTCGCATAGGTGTAATCGACCTGATACTGATAACGCGCGTAGAGCTTCTCCGGCTGATAGGCGATCCCCATGCATTTGCGCCACGAACTGACGACGTGGTCATAGGGCAATTTAAAATCGACGTTGGAATCGCGGCGGTCGTCGTTGATGAGCCGGTTTTCGCGCTCGAGGCGATCCCACAACGGCGTTTTGGGCAAAGCCTGCAGCAGGTTCATCGTCAGCAGCGGGATCCTGGATTCATCGACAAAGGCCAGCAACGCTTCGCCGGTTTCGGGCTTGTCGGTATCCAGGCCCATGATGATGCCGGAGACGACCTCCATGCCGTATCGATTGATGGTCTCGATCCCCTCCAGAATCGGGACCATCATGTTGTGGTCCTTGTGCATGGCCTTGAGCGCGTCCGGATCCGGGGTCTCGATGCCGCAGAAGATCGTGATGAAATAGGCATCACGCATCTTCTCGAGGATCTCCGGCCGCTTGGCGATGTTCAGCGTCGCTTCGCAGGCCAGCCGCATCACGTAGCCGGTTTTCTTCTGCCACTCAACCAGGTGCGGCAGTAAATCGAGCGCGGCCTTGCGGTTGCCGATGAAATTGTCATCGACGAAATACACCGAGCCGGTGACGCCGCATTCCAGCAGTTTGTCGAGTTCGGCGGTGATCTGCTGCGGCGTCTTGAGCCGCGGATTGCGGCCGTACAGTCCCGGGATATCGCAGAATTCGCACTGATAGGGACAGCCGCTGGAATACTGGATGCTGCCGAGGAAGTATTTTTTGACTTCGGCGAGTTCATAGGCCGGAATCGGAAACTTCGTCATATCGAGGCGATCGGCGGTCTTGAGCACCACCTGCTGCTCCGGACGCGAGGGATCGCGCGCGATCCGCGCGATCAGCTCATTGGTCGCGTCGCCCATTTCGCCGACATGGAGGTAGTCGAACGAGGGATAATAATCCGGGCAGGCGCTGACCGAGGGTCCCCCGAGCGCCACCGCCAGATCGAACGCGTGCGCCCGGCGGCAAATGTCGTTCATCTGCTGGCGCTGGATGTGCATGCCGCTGACGAAGACCGCTTCCGCCCACTCGAAGTCTTCGGCTGAGGCGGGACGGATGTTTTCGTCGATGAAACGGACCGGCCAGTTCGCCGGCAGATAGGCCGCGATCAAGAGCAGGCCCTGCGGCGGCATGAAGGCCTGGACGCCGTCGGTCAGGGGGTAGGCGTACTCGAAAGTGCCGAATGAAGACGTATAGCGCGGAAACACGCACAGAACGCGCCGAACCGTCTCAATACTTTCAACTCGCATCAAATTTCCTCTGCCGGCCCAGTGATCTAAGCACGCGCGTCAAAGTTGGGCTATAAATTCCTCAACATTGTGGCGGTGGTTCCAACCTGTCAACGGCGGGATGGTTGCGCTTATGGATCGGAAATAAGCGTTCACCCCCTCTTTCCCCTGTGGTGGCCGGCCTGCCCCTCACGCGAGCAGTCGCGAGGCAAAATCCGGGAGCAAGCCGGTACCGCCGGCCAGGCGAAAGTCGGCGCCGGCAAGCCCGCTACGAAACAGCCAGTCATCGTACTCCGGGGCCCGTTTCAGGCCAAAGAGGTCGCGAACATAGAGGGCGTCGTGGAACGAGGTGGACTGGTAATTCAGCATCACGTCGTCGGCCCCGGGTACCCCCATGATGAAGGTGACGCCGGCCGCGGCGAGCAGCGTCAACAGATTGTCCATGTCGTCCTGGTCGGCTTCGGCGTGGTTGGTGTAGCAAACGTCGACGCCGAGCGGCAGGCCGAGCAGCTTGCCGCAGAAATGGTCCTCGAGCCCGGCACGGATGATCTCCTTGCCGTCATAGAGGTATTCCGGGCCGATGAAGCCGACCACGCTGTTGACCAGCAGCGGATCGAAGGCGCGGGCCACCGCATAGGCGCGCGCTTCGCAGGTCTGCTGGTCGACGCCGTGATGGGCGTTGGCCGACAAAGCAGAGCCCTGCCCGGTCTCGAAATACATCACGTTGTCGCCGACCGTGCCGCGCCGCAACGATAGCCCCGCCTGATGGGCTTCCCGCAGCAGCGCAAGATCGATACCGAAACTCCGGTTGGCGGCTTGGGTACCCGCGATCGACTGGAACACTAGGTCGACCGGCATTCCCTGGCCGATCAATCCGAGCGTCGTCGTCACATGGGTCAGCACGCAAGCCTGCGTTGGAATTTGCAACGTTGCGATGATGTCGTCGAGCAGCCGAACCAATCCTCCGATGACTTCAGGATCGTCGCTGGCCGGATTGATGCCGATACAGGCATCCCCCGATCCGAGCAGGATGCCGTCGAGAACCGACGCGCTGATGCCCCTGGCGTCGTCGAAGGGATGATTGGGCTGCAGCCGCGTGCTCATCCGCCCGCGCAGGCCGATGGTATTGCGAAACCGGGTCGTGACCTCGCATTTCTTCGCCACCAGAATGAGATCCTGGTTGCGCATCAGCTTTGACACCGCGGCGGCCATTTCCGGCGTGATGCCGCCCGCGAGATTGCCGAGGATCTCGGTCGTGGCTGCGTCCGACAACAGCCAATCGCGGAAGCCGCCGACAGTAAGCGAGGACACGATCCCGAATGCCGCCGCATCGTGGCCGTCGATGATCAGGCGCGTGACCTCGTCCTCCTCGTAGGGGACGACCGCCTCAAGCAGAAATTGCTTGAGCGGGACATCCGCCAGCGCCATCCGTGCGGCGATCATCACCTCGGCGCTGTCGGCCGCGATCCCGGCCAGCCGGTCGCCGGAGCGGAGCGGCGTCGCCTTGGCCATGAGGTCGCGCAGATCATCGAAGGCGTAAATCGTGGCGCCGATGGCGTGGCGATAGATCATGGCCTTGCTTCCCGAACGAGGTTAAAGGTCAATGATCTATACATGAACATTTTGCATATGAGATAATCTCTCAACGTCGTCCCTGCGTTCGCAGGGACGACATAGGTGCGTGTTCGCGCCTGACGATTTTCAAATAGCCTCTCAACGTCGTTGCAAGCGTAAGCGAAGCAATCCATGTCGCAGCAAAAGAAGTTTGGATTGCTTCGTCGCTTGCCCTCCTCGCAATGACGAAAAGACACAGTTTCGCGATCTCGCGGCGCGATGCGACCGAGGTTTGCCAGAAAATTTCCTTCGCCTCGAAAGAGAGGGCGCAGGGAATGCCGGGCGCCCAATGCGCCCGCAGCCTGGCAGGGCAGAAAAACAAGCCATGCCAGCAAAGTCACCACGGTCACACCGGACATCACCCGGCATTCCCCGCACAATGGTTTTACGGCTTATTTCGCGCTCTCCCCGGTGACCGGGCTTTGTTGCCACCGTCATCGGCGGATAACTCCGACGACTTGACACCAGCGTCGGGGTGTCAGGACCACACGACTTCGCCGTCCGCGCCGGCGCCACTCGTCTTTGGCACCTCACGCGTCCACCGCATCCCGCCGCGCGTTGATGACGTTGCGCAACGCCCCTCTGTGGGCGGGACGCTGAAGGTATAGATTTGATTTGGGTCGGCTGTCAAGTTTAATTCTGAAATACAGAAATAAAATCGCAACCGTCACGATCGGTCCGCCGGGCGCTTGGCAACATAACCGGTCCGCACGCCCGGCTCAAAACCGCAGCTCTCGTAGAAACGATGGACCCGGCCGTCCTTCCGACCGCTTTGAAGCAGCACGTGATGGCAGTCCCTCGCCCAGGCTTCGGCGAGAGCAGCGCAAACCACAGCGCGGCCGTGGCCCTGACCGCGATATTCGGGGCGGGTCACCACGTTTTCGAGGAAAGCGTGGCCGCGGCCGCCGCGAAGAAGGTTTGGCGCGGTGATCAGCATGCAGGTCGCCGCGATCCCGGCGCCTGCATCCGAAACGAATACCGCCACGTCCTGCCGCGCCAGCATTTCCGCCCAGATACGCTGGGCACGTTCCGGTGGCTGCGCTATCGAACTCACTTCCGAAACCCGAAACAGATCGAGCAGCCGCTCCAGATCCGATATTTGGGCTGGTCTTGCCGACATCGATGCCCCGGAAGATCGATCCACCCCGGACAATTGCCGATCCGGGAGGCGTGATTCTATTGAACTCACCGAACTTAAGCGCTGTCAATCCAGAGCCAGCGGCTGACGGTGACCGCGACTGCCATTCCAACCAGCTGCGCCGCGATGAATGCAGCCACACCCGAAGGTGCGATCCCGGCGAAAGTGTCGGACAGCGAGCGTGCAATCGTCACGGCTGGATTGGCAAAGGATGTTGAAGCCGTGAACCAATAAGCCGACGTGATATAGAGGCCGACCGCGTAGGGAATGGCGGCGGGAGTTCGCGCCGCGCAGCCGAAGATCGTAAGCAGCAATCCAAACGTGGCGACTGCTTCAGCGAACCATTGCCCGGCGCCGGCGCGTGAATTGATCGAAAACTGCCATACCGGCAATTCAAACATCAGATGCGCCGCCCACACGCCTGCGATGGCCCCGATGATTTGCGCGCCGATATAGCCGGCGGCAATCGACCAGGGCAGTTCGCGCCGCAACGCGAGGGCGACGCTCACGGCCGGATTGAAATGCGCGCCGGAGAGCGGTCCGAAGATCAGGATCAGCACGGTCAAAATTGCGCCGGTCGGTATCGTGTTGCACAGAAGCGCAAGCGCGGCGTTCCCGCCCGCGAGCTTCTGGGCCATGATGCCGGAGCCGACGACAGCCGCCAACAGGAACGCGGTGCCGAGCCATTCCGCGAAGATGCGCCGCGCGAGGGACGGCATCAGCCCGCCGACGACCGTTTGTCGGCGACACGCTCGCCGTCTTCCTTGACGAACTCACCGCGCTGGGTCGGGAGCAATTCGATCACGGCTTCCGAAGGCCGGCATAAGCGAACCCCCTTCGGGGTAACCACTATCGGCCGGTTGATGAGGATCGGATGGGCCATCATGGCATCCAACAGCTGATCATCGGTCAAGCCCGCTTGGCCCAAGCCAAGATCATTGAACGGCGTGCCCTTCTCGCGCAGCAGCGATCTTGCGGTGATGCCCATGCGCTCGATCAGTTGTTTGAGCAGCGCGCGGGTCGGAGGGGTCTTCAAATATTCGATCACGTGCGGCTCGATGCCGGCATTGCGGATCATGCCGAGCGTGTTGCGCGAAGTCCCGCAATCCGGATTGTGGTAGATGATGACATCCATGACTAACAGCACGCCGAAGTCTTCGCCGCCGGCTGGGGAGCACAGCACGCGCCGTTCTGTTTCTCGTGCGCGATGCGCGCCTGGTTCTCGCCCGAGCCATCACCGTAGACGGTGCTTTCGCCGGTCGTGTGGAACGTTTCCCAGGCGATCCCGGCCGGATCATCGATCCATGACTTCTCCGATTTGGCGTAGCAGCATGTGGTCGCTCCCTGCTCGATGATATTGCCGCCAGCCTCCCGTAAGCGCGCATAGACCTCATGCAATTCATCGGTGTCCTCAACCTGAATGCCGAGATGATCGAGTCCGGGCTCGCGACCGCGCGTGGAAATCGCGAAGTTCACCCGCGGATCATCAAGCATCCATTTGGCGTAGTCGGTTTTGACCACGGCAGGTTTTGCCGCGAACAGCGCGGAGTAAAAGCCAATCGACTGTGGAATGTCGTTGACGGCGACATGAACATGCAGGCGCTTCATGGTCTTTCCTTTCAGGCTGGAATCTTCGTGCGCTTGCGCGCCGGCTTGCATTCGACGGCGGGCGCGCATGGCGCGCCGCCGCAGCAATTGTCGGTGAGATAGCCGAGCAGGGAATTCATCGTTTCGAACTGCGCGGCATAGATCATCGAGCGGCCATCGCGACGCACGGTCACGAGGCCGGCGGTCCGCAGCCGATCAAAATGGAAGGTCAGCGTATTCGGCGCGAGATCGAGCGCGGTGGCAACGGCACCAGCAGGCATGCCTTGCGGCCCGGCCTCGACAAGCAGGCGGAAAACATCCAGGCGGTTGTCCTGGGCGAGTGCGGCCAGGGCCGCGACGGCATCTGTTTTTTTCATATTTCAATGAATATCGAAATGACCGGGTGGCGTCAATTTTCATTTCAGCGTTTGTTGAAGTATTTTAAAGCCCCGCCGATGGACCCTTTTCGGACCTCGCGGTCACCTGTAGCTTGCCCAGTCAAAAGCGAGGATGCATGCGGGTTTCCATCATCACCGGCGGCGGGTCCGGGATCGGCGCCGCGGTCGCGCGCCGGCTGGCAAAACGCGATGAGAGCCTGATGTTGCATGGACAAGGCGCCGACGCGGCAGGGCTCGAGCGGTTGAAGGCCGTCGCCGCCGACTGCCAGCGTGCCGGCGCCGACGTTGCGTGGCACACCGGCGACCTGGCGCAGGCCGGGACGGCATTCGAGCTCGTTGGCGCGACGCGCAAAGCGTTCGGAAGCATCGATGCGATCGTCCATGCCGCGGGGTATGCCGACCGGCGCAGCTTCACGCAGTTGCCGCGTGCGAGCCTCGAACGGTCGTTCGCGGTGATGGCCACGGCGTTTCATGAGCTCGCGGCCGCCGCGCTGCCGGACCTGACGCGCGGACCGCAAGGGCGCGTCGTCGCCATCAGCAGTTTCGCCGCCACCGGTTCACGCCTGAGGCGACCTATCCGGGATCGGCGGCGGCCAAGGCCGCGCTCGAGGTGCTGGTCCGCTGTCTGGCGATCGAGCTTGCAAGCGCGGGCGCCACGGCCAATGTCGTGATGCCCGGCTACACGCGCAAGGATGCCGGCCTGTTGGGCGCGCTGGACCCAAAGACCTGGCAAGTGGTCGCCAAGGCCAACCCGATGGCACGCTTGGCCGAACCCGACGAGGTGGCCGCATTGGTCAGCTTCCTGTTGTCGCCGGAGGCCGGGCATGTGACAGGAGCCGTGTTGCCGGTCGATGGCGGGCTGACGCTGATATAGAATTCTCGGGGGGGAGATACGGCCGATGCCGGACAAGGTCACGGACAAGCAAGCGGATGTCGTCGTGCTCGGCGCGGGCATCGTCGGCGTGTCAGCGGCCTATGCCGCGCGGCGACGCGGGCTGTCGGTCGTCCTGATCGACCGGCGCGAACCGGGCAGCGAAACCTCCTATGGCAATGCCGGCATTCTCTCAAGCGGTTCGATCATGCCGCTCAACCAGCCACGACTCTGGCGCGCGTTGCCGGCCTATCTCGGCAACCGGCACCCGGCGCTGCGCTGGGATCCCGGCTGGGTTATCGCGAATATCGACTGGGTCGCTCGCTTCCTGGCCAATGCGGCGCCGTCTCGTATCAAGCCGCGGGCGACCGCCCTGCACGGGCTGATCGGCGCGTCGCTGAAACTGCATCGCGAATGGATCGTCACGGCCGGCGCGGCACAGCGCATCCGCGAGACCGGCTGGCTGAAAGCGTGGCGCAGCGAGGCCACGGAAGCGGCCAAGCAGGAGCAGGCCTTGCTGGCTGACTATGGCATCGAAAGCCGGCTTCTCGACCGCCAGGCCATCTCTGCGCTCGAGCCGAACATTTTGCCGGTCTACAAGGTTGGTCTCTTGCACACGCAGACGGCCTCGGTCGACTCGCCCGGCGCCGTGGTCAAGGCCTATGCCCGGATGTTCGCGAGCGCCGGTGGCGAGATCCGTCAGTCGGAGATCAGGGTTATCGCGCCGGACGGCGAAGGCTGGCGCGTGACGCTCGTGGAGGGCGCGATTTCGGCGCGCCATGTCGTGGTGGCGCTGGGACCGTGGTCGGCGGACCTGTTGCGGCCGCTGGGCTATCGTGTTCCCCTGGCTTTCGAACGCGGCTACCATCGGGAGTTCAAGCCGAACCCGGCACGTTCGTTGCAGCGTCCGATCCATGACGCCGAAGGCAGCTTCCTGATGACGCCGATGGAACAGGGGATCCGCGTCACCAGCGGCGTCGAGCTGACCGCCCGCGACGCGCCCTCCTCGTTCGCCCAGCTCGATCAGGTGGTCCCGCTGGCGCGCGGCGTGGTCGAATTCGGCGACGCCGTCGGCGAGCCATGGCGCGGAGCGCGCCCCACCCTACCCGACAGCCTGCCGATGATCGGACCGGCGCCGCGGCATGCAAATCTTTGGCTCGCGTTCGGCAACCAGCACATCGGCTTCACGACCGGGCCTGGGACGGGAGCTGCGATCGCCGCCATGATCGACGGCGCGCCGCCACCCTTCGAAGTCGGCGCCTTTTCGCCGGGCCGCTACCTCTGATGCCCGGCGAACGACACACGCGAGGCGCGCGGTCGCGGGAGCAGACATGAACTACGTTTGGGATTTCGCGATCCTCGGCAAATACAGCCACCTGTTCTGGCTCGGACTCGGCTGGACCATCGCCTACACCATCGGCACCATCCTGCTGGGAACAGCGATCGGTCTGATCGTCGGCATCCTTCGCCTGCGCCGCTTGCCGGTGATCGATTGGCTGCTGGTCGCCTACATCGAACTGTTCCGCTGCACGCCGCTGCTGGTCCAGATCATCTGGTTCTACTACGCTTTTCCGGTCGTCATCGGCGTGAATATCCCGGCGAATGTCGCCGCCGTCACCGTGCTGTCGCTCTATGGCGGCGCGTTTTACGCCGAGATCGTCCGCGGCAGCATCGAGAGCATTCACCGCGGACAATGGGACGCGGCGCAGGCTTTGGGATTGCGGCCATGGCGCGTGCTGCGGCTGGTGATCCTGCCGCAGGCGCTCAAGCCGATGATGGCGCCCTACGTCAACCAGTCGGTGACGCAATTGAAGAACACGTCGCTGGTATCGATCATCGCGGTTCCGGATCTCGTCTACAACGCGACGCTGATCAACGCCGAGACCTATCGGCCGCTGGAGGTCTACACCATCGTGGCCCTGATCTATTTTGCGATCCTGTTTCCGGCCACGCTGGTTGGACGCAGGCTCGAGAGCGGCCTGACCTACGACAAGGCGTGACTCTTGGCACTTTTGAGACATGCCAACGCGCTGAGAATGTCTGCTTTTCCGGTGTATTTCGAAAGTCCCGGCAGGATCGACAGGGCCGGTTTGACTCATTGCGGAACCACGCTCCGAAACGGCGCCTGGAATCATCGGATGCTGACAAAAGCGCCCCATGCGGCCGCAAGATCGGCACCGACAAGAACATAAAGCGGGTTGTCGCAAAACGTGCCACCGTACCGGCACATCTCAACACCCATGCTGCCCAACTCATGATGACCGGCGGCGTAAAATAGCCCGGACAGAACAACCAAAATGCCTGCCACGAAGAACATCTTGAGTTTCCGATCCAAAGCAACAGATGTGATAATGTACCACATTCGGAAATCGCACGGTAAGATTGCGAAAGCGTTCTGTGAAGACTTGGCTGAATACGCTCACTCGATGCGGTTTAGAAATTCTCTTCGAGAACCGCGTCAGATGTTGAGTTCGACCGGCACGTCTTCCGGCTTCACGCCGCTCAGCGCCAGGCCCTTGGTGAACCATTCGCGCATCTGGCCGATGCCACGGTTGTAGTCGACCCACACCGAGAGGAAATCGCGCCAACGCTTGTCGGGCTCGCGCCGCACCGCCATGCTGCTCGGGATGGCGACGCTGGGGGTTTGCAGGATCTTGTAAGTACCGAGGTTGGGGTTCTTGGCAATCGCGGTCAGGCCAAGCACCAGCGCATTGACCACGCAATCGACCCGGCCCGACGACATCTCGAGCATGACCTCATCGCGCGACTTCAGCGACTTGATGATCGCATTGGGCGCGAAACGGCGCGCGACGGCCTCGTTGGCCGAGCCCACGTCGACCGCGATGTTGACCTCGGGCTTGTTGATGTCGGCCCAGGTCTTGGCGTCGAGCCCCTTCCTGAGCATCGCGCCAAATGGATGAAGAAATACGGCGCCGCAAAAATCCACCACAAGCGCGCGCTGCGGTGTCGGATTGAGGGCGAAGCCGAGATCGATCTTGTTCGATTGCAGGTCGAGGATCGAATTTCCGTAAGTCGACTCGGTGTATTCAAGCTTGACGTCGAGAATCTTCGCGATGTCGTTGGCCATCTCGATCGAGAAACCGGACCAGTTGCCGGTGGCAAGGTCCTTGTTGAAGTAAGGAAGCTCGCCGGGCAGCACGGCAATGCGCAGCACCTTGTTGGCGCGGATGCGATCGAGCGTGTTGTCGGCCGCCGCCTGGGCCGATGCCGGGCCCGCCAAAGCGGATGCCAGCGCCGCGCCGCCGCCGACTGCGAGCGCGTAGCGTAGCGCTTCGCGGCGATCTTCCGAAACCTTGCCGTCATCCGATGGGGTCACGCATGCCTCCTGCATCAACTCGGCGGAGCCTAGCGCGGGCCCCGCGACGCGACAAGCGGCACCTGCCGGCACTAGCCCTTGTTCGGCGACCAGCGATAGGCCCTGGCGCAGGCGCCGCCCATCAGCATGGCCCGCTCGGTATCGCTCAGGCGGGTCGTCTCGAGGAAGGGCTTGACCGCCTGCTCGTAGTTGACGACGGCGAACGCGCGGGTCCAGTCGGTGCCCCACAGGCAGCGATCGAAACCCCAGGCATCGAAAATACGGGCCAGCGGATCCCAGATGTCCGGGAAAGGATACAGCTGCCGCGACAGCGTGCAGGCGCCGCTGACCTTGATCACCGCGTTCGGGCGCTTGGCAAGTTCGAGCACCTTTGGCAGATCGGCCCACGGCTGCGGCGGCGCCGGCGGCACGCGCGGCTGCAGGATGCCGAGATGGTCGATGATGAACCTGTTGTCGGGATGACGATCGATCAGCGCGGTGCCCGCCTCGAGGTTGCCCCAGCACAGCATGTTGACCGGGAAATCGTGGCGAACGGCCGCGCGCAGGATGCGGTCGATGCCGGGGTGATCGGGCGCGCACCCGTTCTCCTTGGTCAGCATGATGCGGACCCCGACCGCGCCCGGCGTCTTCTTCCAGTCGGCGACGACGTCGGCCACATCGGGATTGTCAGGGTCGACCGGCTTGACGATGGCCATCCGGCCGGGATGGGCCCGCTGCACGTCCACGGCGTAGCTGGCGTCATAGCGGTACATCGAAAACGAGGAGATGAAGATCGCGCCATCGACGCCGACCTTGTCCATCGCCGCCACCATCTCGTCGCCGGTGACGTGATCGGGCCAGTTCGGCACGGTGTGCCAGGGCCGTTTCGGCGTGTTGGCCTCGTAGGCATGGACCTGGGAATCGATAATGTTCATCGGGGCTGCTCCTCACTCATGATCAAACGCATCAGCCACCCCGATGCCACGACCGCGACCGACTGCGCAAGGCGGCCCCGAGGCGGGCCGGTCAGAATGGCATGCGGTGGCGAATCTCGTTGCCCAGGAAATTGCCCAGCCGCTTGCCGCGGTTGCGCAGGGTTCGCAGCAGCCCCTGATCCACGAAGTAAGTCAGCAGAATCGAATCGCGGGATTTCACGCGGTCATGAACGGGATCGGCCGAATGCCAGGTGTCGTCGCCGACCGCGAACGCATAGCCGGAGTTGGGCGCAAAGCGCATTTTCGCTCTCTTCGGCATCGAGCGGTCAGGCAGCCGTTCGTGGAAGATGGTGCCGATGTCCGTGTTGGCGTCGTCCTTCGGCAGATAGATCTGGACGGTGATGCCTTTCCACTGCGTATCGGTGTGCGGCCGGATCAGATAGCCGGGAATATCGCGCGTCAGGACCGGTATCGGATACATGCCGACCTTGGCGAAATCGGCGCCGAACCGCTTCGACAGCCCCGGCGCAAGCTTGCGGATGAACGCCTGCTTGACCGGCTCCGAACAAAGCGCCCTGCCGACCACGTCCCACAGCGCGCGTTTCTCCACCGGCAGATTTCGGATGTATTCCGGGAACAGGTCGATCTTCACCCGGGTATGGACGCCGTTGGCAAGATCGAGTTCCTTGCTGCGGCCATGCATCGGGCGATAGTCGGACGACTCCGGCATGAGCGCCAGGATTTTGGCGTACACGTCCTCCGGGAAAAGACGGTCGAATTCCAGATGAAAGAACGGCTTTTCCACCGCACGCGCGGCATCGATCGACCGCACCACGAATTCGGCCAAAGTCTCGACCGCCCGGCTGCGGTCGCCACTGTCAAGGAAGGTTGTCTGGTCCATCTCGTCAGCTCGATCCAGGAAGCGGAAATTCAGGCGAAACCTTCGCTGATTTAATCCCAAATCCAGCCAGCGTCTACGGCCCCAAGGCCTGGCGATGCCGCTCTATTGCTTTCCAACGGCTCATACGACCGCGCCATCCAGGACTACGATCAGGCGATCGGGCTCGATTCGAACAATGCCGGCGCGGTCAATCGCCCTCATTGTTCGATCGATCGATGGAACGGGTTCCACCGGATTTGCGGTGACTTCCAATTGCAAGCTTTTTTGCCGTTGTTCCTTCATGACTGCCTCATCAATTCGCGTTGACAGCGGCCTGACGGTTTTTTAGCTATGACTGCGAAAAGGGCGTTGGGGGCGGTAGTGAATCAAATTTCCCGGTTTGGTGGGCTATGTCGCTGCGGTTTGGCTGGTATCGCTAATCATCAACCTGATGGCCTATATCGTTTGCACATCGGCCGTCATTTATGCGTGTCGGCTGTTCTGGAAAAAGGGCCCGGCGGAAAATAAAATTCAGGGAAGGCAAGCCTCGCCGGCCGATGTTCGCCGTGAGATAACAAGCTCGCTCCGCACCGTGTTGATCTTTTCGATCACCTACACCGGCACCTATTTCGGCGTGAAGGCCGGTATCTTCACCGTATATTCGGGCATCGATCCTCTCGGCTGGGGCTACATGCTGTTCAGCATTGCCGCGATCATCGTGGCGCACGACGCCTATTTTTACTGGACGCATCGGCTGCTCCACCTTCGCCGGTTCGCCCGGTTTCATCGGACCCACCACCGGTCCATCACTCCCACCCCGTATTGCGGTTATGCCTTTGACATTTCGGAAGCGGCCATGCACGGCGTTTTTCTTCCGATCTGGCTGCTGATAGCCCCGATGCAGTTGCCGGCTCTCTGTATCGCCCTGGGTATCATGCTGATCCGCAATATCCTTGGCCATTCCGGCGTCGAGTTGTTCGGGCGCGGCCCCGAACGCAGCAAATGGTTCGGCTGGCTGGTTACCAATACCGACCACGATCTGCATCATACGACCTACCGTCACAATTTCGGATTTTACTTTACCTGGTGGGATCGTCTGATGGGGACCGAACATCCGGGCGCCCGCGAACTGCGGAAAACGTGGTGGTCGGGGAAACCAGCCGCGCTGGCTGCACGCACGGCCGGAGCCGGAAGCAAGCGGCAAATCGCCATTGAAACGGCGCCGCCCTAAACCGCAAAGGCCTTCGCGATCGCAAGCTATCCCACCTTGCGCGCTACACCGCATCCGGCGTGTGGCGCCAGGCCTCGGGATAAAGCGCATAGGCGTCCCCTCGCTGCGCCAATGCCGGAAAAATGCAGGTGCATCCCGGGGGCAAAAAGGGTAGATGCCCGCTTGCGACAGGCCGGCGATTGATTTATCCGAACAGGGCACCGATGCAACGGACTCTGATATCTTGCCGTACCAATTTGCTGTTGGATCGGGGCGCTAAAAGGACCTGGCTGTGCAACGTATCTTGCTTGTTACGGGAACGTGCGATGCGTTTCGCCCTGTCTCCGATATGACAATTCCGAGTCTCAAGGCCCTTGCAGACCAGTTTGGCTATCGGTTCGTGGTCGAATGGGAGATGAGCGCTGATAGTCTCCACCCGGCGTGGGCGAAATTGCCTCTCATTGTGGAGTCGCTCGACGGAGAAACCGATTTTGTTCTATGGGTGGATGCCGATATTATCGCAGTTCGTCACGACCGCGATATTCGAAGCGAAATCTCACCGTCTCATGATCTGCAGATCGTGCGGCATGATCACTTCGGACCTTACACTGAGCCCCACTACAACACAGGCGTGATGCTGATCCGAAATTGCGATTGGTCAAAGGACTTTTTCACCCGAGCATGGGAGTTGCGCCACGCGCGCGATTGGGCTGTCGTCGAGGAGTCGGCCATACATCATCTTCTTGGATTCCATGGCTGGGTTGACGGAAAACCGGATCAAGCGACCGCGGATACAAAGCACTTCACCTCATTGCCCTTGGAGTGGAATTCTGTTCCGGGGGGAAAATTGTCGCGCCCGATCCGATTCTCCATCACTACGCCGGTTATTCGATGGACGAGCGGCTTCGATTCATGACGAGAGACCTATCGACGCTCGGTCTCAGGCTCGGACTGACCGATCTGAGGAAGGCCGTTGCGAAAGATGTAAATGATTGGATTGCCGACATTGAGGATGCCAAACGCAGGATTGCCTGAGTTTGAACAGGATCTCGCTTGGAACTGTCAAGTCAAGTACCGCAATGAGTGCGAAAGAACCGCGTGTGAAAGAAAAAGAGTTCGAGATTTTGGATAACGTCAGCGATTATTTCGACTATTCTGCGGATGCGAGCCAAGATATTCGCTCTCTTTCGACGATGCGGACCCCAAAACCCGGCGTCAAGCTGGTGGCAACATATCTTCCGCAATTCTATCCTATCGAAGAAAACGACAAGTGGTGGGGGAACGGCTTCACCGAGTGGAGAAATGTCACCAGGGCTGTCGGTCACTATCAGCCGCGGCTGCCCACCGAGCTTGGTTTCTATGACCTTCGCCTGGGGAAAGTTCAGGAGCAGCAGGCCGCCCTGGCGAAGCAGGCCGGAATTTCCGCCTTTTGCTTCTATTTTTACTGGTTCAACGGCAAGACACTGCTGGAAACTCCGATCAAGAATTTTGCCGAGAACAAGAACATCGATTTCGAATTTTGCCTGTGTTGAGCCAATGACGACTGGAGCCGGGCATGGAGCGGCGACAGCGAAATCCTGATGCAGCACTCCTACGATGCACGCGACGATATCGCATTCATCTCGCATCTTTCGCCGTATCTGAAGAACGAAAAGTATCTGCGCGTCGACGGCAAGCCCCTCATCATGGTGTGGAGGCCGACCTTGCTGCCTGATGCTCGCGCGACCGTGCAACGGTGGCGCGATTGGTGTCTGGAAAACGGAATTGGCCCGATCCATGTTTGCTGCTCGCAGGCTTACGAGCGGCTGGATCCCGCAGAACATGGAATGGACAGCGCTTACCAAAATCCGCCGAGCGACACCCGTTGGATCGAACCTAATATCGATCGATTTGCGGGGCCGGTTGACTGGCTCAACACGAAATTCTCAGGTCGATTGTTCGACTATCGCTCGCTGGTGCGTCGCGCGCGCGGATTCGTTCCACCGGATTATATCCTGTTTCGCGGGGTTTGCCCGTCCTGGGACAATGAAGCGCGGCGTCCGGGAAGGGGAATGGTGTTAGTGGGCGCCAATCCGCAGAGGTACCTCGAGTATCTGGAAACGGTGCTGGACCAGACGCTCCGCGATGTACCCGATCCTGAAAGGCGAATGGTATTCATCAATGCGTGGAACGAATGGGGCGAGGGAGCGCACCTCGAACCCGATCGCCGCTTTGGTTTTGGCGATCTTGAGGCGACCAAGATGGCGACTTTGCGCTCGGCACTGCGGCATTGCAAAATCGATGAGCCCGAGCGGCTCGCGGTCGTAATCCACGCCTATCACATCGATCTTCTCGAGGAGTGCCTTGGATGGCTCAACGATCTCACCATACCGCATGATGTCTTCGTCACGACGGCGCACGACAGGCGGCCCATGGTGGAAGCGTTTATCGCGCGTCAGGGGTTTCCGGCGACGGTGATTTCGGCCGAAAATCGCGGCCGTGACGTCGCGCCATTCCTGCAAGTCTTGCAGTCCCTCGACTTTCGACAGTATGGGAAGATCCTCAAGCTGCACTTGAAAGGCTCAACTGAAGGCGGTCACGGATCATTGTGGCGAAGGGGCTTGTTCGATGCTCTCGCGCACGAAGCGTCCCTGAAGCAAGCTCTTGGGCTTTTCGAGAGCCATGCCGAGGTCGGCATATTGGGTCCGAGTGCATTTCTCCTCTCGATGAGGCCATTCCTCGGCCGTAACGAACAGGCAGTCCGGCGGCTGGCGGAGCGGATGGGCGTCTTCGACGCCGATCCTGACAAGGACACGTTCTTCGCGGGAACGATGTTTCTTGCGCGAACCAAGGCGCTGCTTCCATTGGGAGCCTTGGGCTTGCTTCCGGATGATTTCGAGCCGGAGCAAGGTCAGTCAAACGGGACGTTGGCTCACGCGATCGAGCGCGCAATTACCTATAGCACGAAGGCCGCAGGCCTCGAGGTCGCCGCCTTCGACGTGACGGACCGCGGCTTGATTTTTGAAGGTCGGCCGGATTTTCCATATGTCACGACGAGTGTTCGTGGTGCCTTCGCTTGACGGAAGTCTCAAAACTTCTGCTACCTGCCTGGCTTTCTTTTTTGGGGTGCCAACTTCGGTTTTGGGTCAAGAGAAAACTTCGGATCGAGCACTGTTAGCAGGCGGCAAATCACCATTGAAACGGCGCTGCCCTAACAGCAACCCTTCGCGGTCGGAAGCTATCCCGCACTACACCGCATCCAGCGTGGGACGCCAGGCCTCGGGATAAAGCGCATAGGCGTCCCCTCGCCGCGCCAGCCGCGCGAATGCCGGAAAATGCAGGTGCATCCCGGCGACCAGGATGCCATCGGCGGCGACGCGGTCGAACATGCGCTTGCGCGAAGCCGCCGCAGCGGCCAGATCGGTATCGAAGGCCATGCCGGCTTCGGGAAGCGCGGTCTGGACTTCCGGCACGTGAACGGTGTCGCCCCAGATCATCAACTGGTCGTTGCCGGATGCGATGAGAAACGCGGTGTGGCCCGGCGTATGGCCGAGGCTCGGCACCGCGGTCACGCCCGGAAACACCTCGCCCTGCCGGAATAATCGGGTCCGCTTCCGGTAAGGCGCGACCTGTTCGCGGCCCGCCAGAAAATACAGTTTTCGCGACCGCTCATCGACCCTGGCCATGGCGCCGTCGTCGAACCAGTGCGCCGGTTCGTTCTCGTGCATCGCCAGCTCCGCATTCGGAAACAACAACTGGCCGTTCGACATGTCGGTCAATCCCGCGGAATGATCCGGATGCATATGCGTGAGCAGCACGGTATCGATCGACTTCGGATCGATACCGGCCGCCGCTAGATTGCGCTGCACGAAGCCGGCGCTGGGCTGCAGGTAATTGCCCGAGCCGGTGTCGACGATCGCGATGCGGCCCTTGGCGTGGATCAGGAAAGTGTTGACGCTGGTTCGCCGCGCCGGCCGGAATGCGTCGCGCAGGATCCGGTGGGCCTTTTCGAGATCGACGTTGCGCATCACCTCGAGGTCGCCGTCGAGATAACCGTCGCTGATGGCGGTGACGACGATGTCGCCGATCTTGCGATGATAGACGCCGGGAATTTGCTGAACGGGTTGCGAAGTCATGTGAAGACCTTGATGCAATGAAGTGGATGGCTGGGCTCAGGCGCCGGCCGCGTTGAGGAATTCGTCGATGCAGGCAAAGATGAGATCGGGCGTCTGCACCGACATATAGTGCCCGGTCGGAACTTCGATATAGCATGAGCGCGGAATCGCGTCGGCCACGGTTTTGGCCAGCGCCGGCGGGCGCACGCGGTCGAGCGTGCCGCCGATCACGAGTACCGGGCAGCGCAGCCCGCCCAGTTCCCCCTGCATGTCCGTGCCGGCCAGCATGCGCCAGACCGTGGCGTAGCTCGAGGGATCGTTGCCGAGCCAACGCGCCCGGTATCGCTCGAAGCGCTTGATGTCGCCGCGAAGCTCCGGGGCATAGCCGTTTTTCATCGACTCCTCGACGGCGAACTCCATGCCGATAGCCTCGATGCCGACGAGACGCTCAAGTGCGGTGGCGCGGCGATCCGGTGCGACGCCGGTGGCGGGGCTGCCAACCGCGACCGCACTGGTGCGCTCGGGGTATCGGGCGGCGAAATGCAGCGCGATCGCCCCGCCGACGGCGATCCCGGCCAGCGCTACCTTGCCCTCGATCCCGGCATGATCGAGCAAGCCTGCGATATCGCCGGCCATGGCGCCGATGTGGAGATCGCCGCGCACCTTCTGCGACAACCCCGCCCCGCGGGTGTCATAGCGCAGCACCCGGCGGGATTCGGCAAACCGTGGCGCGACCTCGTCCCAGCTTTCAAGCGATCCGCCCATTTCGTGAACCAGCACCAGGGTGCGGTCACCCTTCCCGCTCAGCTCAAAGCGCAGCCCGACGCCGTCCAACTCTACGAATTCCATGCTGCGTTTCCGGCTGTCCTGTCTGGGATTTGCTGTTCATACCCGGTTGGCGGCCGATCTTCAAATCATCACGCCCTAATCCAGGACATCACGCCCCGCGGCATAGCCCGACGACCACGCCCATTGAAAATTGAAGCCGCCGAGGTGGCCGGTGACATCGACGACTTCGCCGATGAAATAAAGCCCCGGCACCGATTTCGACTCGAAGGTTTTCGAGGACAGTTCCGAGGTATCGACGCCGCCAAGCGTCACTTCAGCGGTGCGGTAGCCTTCGGTACCACTGGGCCTGACGCGCCACGCCTTCACGGCCGCGGCGACGTCAGCCAAAAATCTATCGGAGAAGTCGGCGACGCGCTCGGGTCCCCGGACTTCGTCTGCAACGGTCCGAGCCAGCCGCTTGGGGAGAAAGCCGGTCAGCACCGTCGCCAGCTCCTGGCGGGGATGCTCGCGCCGCGCTTGCTTTAGTTCGGCGAGAACATCGGTATCGGGCGCCAGGTCGATGACGATGTCCCGGCCGTCGCGCCAATAGGACGATATCTGCAGGATCGCCGGACCGCTCAGCCCGCGATGGGTAAAGAGCAATGCCTCATCGAAACTTGTCTTGCCGCAGCTGACGACGGCATCGACCGAAACGCCGGACAAATCCTTGAACCGCGCCAGCAGCGCGCTATCGAACGTCAGCGGCACCAGTGCTGCGCGCGGCGGCACGATCTTGAGGCCGAATTGCTCGGCGATCCTGTAGCCGAAGCCGCTCGATCCCATTTTCGGAATCGATGGTCCACCGGTTGCGACCACCACGGCCTTGCCGCCAAACTCGCCCTGATCGGTCGCGACCGTAAAACCGCCGCTGGTTTTCAAGACCGCGGAAATGCGCACGCCGGTCCGCAGCCGGGCAGGCCGGCATTCCTGCACCAGCATGTCGATGATCTGCCGCGACGAGCCGTCGCAGAACAATTGTCCGCGCGTCTTCTCGTGATAGGCAATCCCATAGCGATCGACCATCGCGATGAAATCGTGCTGGGTGTAACCGCTCAGCGCCGAGCGGCAGAACCGCGGGTTATCGGACAGGAAATTCGCCGGGCTGGTATGCAGATTGGTGAAATTGCAGCGACCGCCGCCGGAAATGCGAATCTTCTCGCCCGGATGTGGTGCCTGTTCGAGCAGCAGCACGCGTTTTCCGCGTTGGGCGGCGATGCCGGCGCACATCAGGCCGGCAGCGCCCGCCCCCAATATGATGACGTCATGGCTGTCGGGCGGCGGATGGCGGGCTGGCGTCATTCCACCAGCAGCACATCCACTGCGACGCTGAGCTTTTGCTTGCGCGAGCCGACGATGACGCCATCGACCGGCGAGACGTCGGAAAAATCCCGCCCTACGGCCAGGACGATGTGATCGCTCCCGACCACGATGTCGTTGGTCGGATCGAAACCGATCCACCCCAATCTCTCGCCGCACCACAGCGACACCCAGGCATGCGTCGCGTCGGCTCCCTGCAGGCGCGGCTTGCCCGGCGGCGGAATGGTGCGCAGGTAGCCGCTGACATAGGCCGCCGGCAGCCCGAGGCCGCGCAGGCCTGCGATCATCACATGGGCGAAATCCTGGCAAACGCCATGGCGCTTTTCGAACACTTCATTGAGCGGCGTGGAGATCACGGTCGCTTTCGCGTCGTACTTGAAGCCGGTGCGGATCCGGTGCATCAGGTCGGCCGCACCGGCAACGATGCCGCCGCCCGGCGGAAAACTCTGCGAGGCATAGCAGGTGACCGGCTGCTGAACCGGGACCAGCGGACTGGCAAAGACGTAACCGATCGGCGATGAAGGGCCGAGACTGGAAGCCTCGAATGCGAGGTCGCGGACACTCTCCCACGCCGGACTTGGCGCCGCGCGGTCCGGCGCGGTGCGGGAAACCGAAACGCGGGAACGGGAATCGATGCGAAGGGTGCGGTGCGGGGTTTCGATCAGCACGCTCTCGGTGTGGGTCCCGAAAAAGTCGTGGCGTATGGTGCGTTCCGTCGGGCGAGGCTTGATCTCGACGGTATGCGAAACCAGTTGCTGCCCATCGCCGCTGCGCGGCTCCAGCCGCAGCGAGCACCGGGCGAAGCTGACCGGACTCTCGTAGCTATAGGTGGTGACGTGACGGATGTCGTAGATCACGCCAGACCCGTCAGCTTCTCGGGCCGGCTCGCCGAGGCGCCGTGCGGGAAATAATGCGATCCGATGGCGTCGGCAAGACTGAGCAAATCCTGTTCCAGCGCGAACAGCGACTTGGTATCGAGCGAAGCTGCCTCCGCCGTCGTCAGCATCGCCTGCAAGCCGACCGCGAGGCGCTGTGGCCGCTCGATCAAACCGTTCTCCTTCAGGACCGGCAGGCTTGCGATGTGATCGTTGAGCGCCGAGACCTGAAAAGCAACCGATCGCGGATTGTAGGGATCCAGAACGACGAGGTCGCGCACCGGCGCCAGCAGCGGCCCGATCAGGTAGCGCGAGCGATAGGTGATCTGGCAATCCACCAGCGTCAGCAGGATGTCGAGGTCTTCGCCGCCGGCTTCATCATAGGCGAACTGGCGCGCGAACCGCGCAGTGTTGATGGCGCGTTCCGCGCGGCGTCCCATGTCGAGGAAGCGCCAGCCGGCGGCGCGATTCATGTTTTCCTGCGCCAGACCGGCAAAACTCGCGAGCTCCTGCAGCGTCAGTTCGGCGGCGCTGAGGACGCCCTCGTCGTCATCGACTTCCTGTGCCAGACGCTCCGTCATCTCGGTAATGACCTGCCAGGCGTCGGGCGACAGGCGCTCGCGCAGCGATGTCGCGGTTCGCTGCGCCGAGCGCAGCAGCGACAGTGCCGAACCGAACTTTTCCTCGCTTTGCAGGGCTTCCGCCGCGATCTTCGCCGGCTGCGCCCGCGTCGCCTGCGAAGTGGCGCCCCACGTCACCAACATCCGCTGCACGCGCTCGACCGACTGCTGCATGGCGGCAGCGCCCTTGCCGGGATCGCGCAGCGGCACGCCAAGCGCCCGGATCAGCCGCAGCGTCGCCTCGGCGCGCTCGAGATAGCGCCCGAGCCAGAATAAATTGTCGGCGGCGCGGCTCGGCACCCAGCCGGCGATGCGCCTGATCCGAACCGTATCAACCGCAGGCAGCAAGGTGGCGGTGGAGACCGCCTTGTCGGACACCACCCAGACGTCGGCGGCGCGCGCGCCATCGCCCATCGAGACCGCGCGGGCGTCGAGCTGATCGGCGATCCGGCAGAAGCCGCCGGGCATGATGGTCCAGCCGGCGGGCGTGGCCGCGGCAAACACCCGCAGCACGAACGGACGCGGCGTGATGCGCCCATTGTCCCATACCGGCGTGGTCGAGAGCCTGACCAGTTCCTGGCCGACATAATCGACGCCGCGGTTTTCGATTGCGGTCTTGAGCCGTTCCCGTTCTTCGTCCGACAAGCTGCCGGCGAGCACGGGACCGTTGCCGGGGAAACCGGGAACGCCGCGGCCGTAGGCGCCCTCGATCGCGACCTCGTCAAGCCGCGACAACACTTCCCTGCGCGCGTCCTTTTGCCCGCACCACCAGGTCGCGATATTCGGCATCTTCAAGTCTTCGCCGAAGAAACGCCGGCACAGGCCGGGCAGGAAACCCAATAGCGCCCGCGATTCCATCACGCCGGAGCCCGGCATGTTGGCGACGACGATGCCGTTTTTCCTCAGGACATCGATCAGGCCGGGCACGCCGAGCTGGGAGGACGCGTCCAGCTCCAGCGGATCGAGCGAATTGGAATCGACCCTGCGCAGCAGCACGTCGAGCCGCTTCAGGCCCGCGACAGTGCGGATATGAATGCGGTCGCCGCTGACGGCAAGATCGTCACCTTCGACCAGCAGAAACCCGAGATAGCGCGCCAACGTCGCATGTTCGAAATAGGTTTCGCTGAAAGCGCCCGGCGTCAGCAACCCGATGCGCGGCTCGTCGCGGTCGGCGCTGCCGCGCAAGGCATCGCGGAACGCTTCGAAGAACGGCGCCACCCGCTCGACATTCATCGACTTGTAGAGCGAGGCAAAGGCGCGCGACAGCACCAGGCGATTTTCCAGCGCATAGCCCATGCCCGAAGGAGCCTGGGTCCGGTCGCCCAGCACCCACCAGCGTCCGTCGGGCCCGCGGCCGACATCGGCGCCATAGATATTGAGGTAGCGGCCGCCGGGAGGCTTGATGCCGCAGACCGAGCGCAGATATTCGGGACTGCCGGCGATCGCCGCCGCCGGCATCGCGCCCTCCGCAACCAGGCGTCCCTCGCCGTAGAGATCGGCCAGCACCAGTTCGAGCAATTGCGCGCGCTGCACGATGCCAGCGCACAATTGCTGCCATTCGGCTTCGCCGATCAGCAGCGGCAGATGGCTCAGCGACCACATCCGATCGGAGGTCTCGCCGGGCGCGCGGTAGGTCACGCCGGCTTCCCGCAACTGCCGGTCGGCCGAGCCGAAGCGCCGTTCGATTTCGTTCGGCGTCAGGGCCGCGAAGGCGTCGAAAAACCGGGTCCAGACCTCGCGCGGCGCGCCATCCTGGGCGATGTATTCATCGGGAATGCCAGGCAGGCGGATATAGTCGCGCGTCCACTGCGCCACGCGGCGCTGGCCCGGACGGGCCTTGCTTCCCTGACTTCCCTGGCCGGCCGCCATACCGACTCTCCCGCAAATCGCGATATCCTCAATGCAGGAGCGGCGTCCGCAAGTCGAGGGTCAAGGGGAATTCAATTGTGCGTTCCTCCGGCGGCAGATCGATCTTGCCGGGGGTGTGGCCGTGATCCTGAAACCGGGCCAGCCGCCGCGCCTCGGCTTCGTAGGAATTGACCGGCTTGGTGTCGTAGCTGCGCCCGCCGGGATGGGCGACGTGATAGACGCAGCCGCCCAGCGAAAGGCCGTTCCAGGTATCAATCAGGTCGAATGTCAGCGGCGCATGGACCGGAATGGTCGGGTGCAGGCCCGACGCCGGCTGCCAGGCCTTGAAGCGGACGCCCGCCACGGCCTCGCCGGAGCGGCCGGTTTCGGTCATCGGCATCCGCCGGCCATTGCAGGTGATGACGTGGCGGCCCTCGACAAAGCCGGACGCCTTGACCTGAAGACGCTCCACCGACGAATCGACATAGCGCACGGTGCCGCCGGCCGAGCTCTCCTCGCCCAGCACGTGCCATGGCTCCAGCGCCTGGCGCACTTCCAGCGCCACGCCGCCATGATGGACACGGCCGAACGCCGGAAAACGAAACTCGAGCTGCGCTTCGTACCAGTCGGGCGAAAAATCATAGCCGGATTGCCGCAGTTCGGCGAGCACGCCGAGAAAATCCTCCCAGAGGAAATGCGGCAGCATAAAGCGATCGTGCAGCGTGGTGCCCCAGCGCACGAACTTGCCCTGTTGCGGTTCGCGCCAGAGTTTTGCGATCAGCGCCCGGATCAGCAATTGCTGGGCCAGGCTCATGCGGGGATCAGGCGGCATCTCCAGCGCGCGAAACTCGACCAGCCCGAGCCGGCCGGTGGTGCCATCGGGCGAATAGAGCTTGTCGATACAGATTTCGGCGCGATGGGTGTTGCCGGTGATGTCGACCAGGATGTGCCGGAACAGCCGATCGACCAGCCACAGCGGCGCTTTCACTTCCGGCGGCGGCACATGGGCCAGCGCGATCTCGAGCTCATAAAGACCATCATGCCGGGCCTCGTCGATGCGCGGCGCCTGGCTGGTCGGGCCGATGAACATGCCCGAGAACAAATAAGACAGCGACGGATGCCGCTGCCAGTACAGCACCAGGCTCTTGAGCAGATCCGGGCGGCGCAGGAACGGCGAATCCTCGGGCTTGCCGCCGCCGACCACCACATGATTGCCGCCGCCGGTGCCGGTATGCCTTCCATCGATCAGAAAACGGTTGGCGCCGAGGCGCACTTGCGCAGCGTCCTCGTAAAGCCCGAAAGTGATGTCGACGGCGTCGCGCCAGTTCGCCGCCGGCTGGATGTTGACTTCGATCACGCCGGGATCGGGCGTCACCTTGATGACCTCGACGCGGGGGTCGAATGGCGGCGGGTAACCCTCGACATGCACCTGGATCGCCATCTCTTCGGCGGTCGCCTCCACCGCCGTCACCAGTTCGAGATAATCTTCCAGTCGCTCGACCGGCGGCATGAAGGCGCAGAGAATGCCATCGCGGATCTCGATCGATATCGCGGTACGCACGCCGCCGGATCCGATTTGTTGCTCCTGCACCTGTTGGGCCGGTGCGGCCTCAGCCGGTGTTGCGCCGTCGTAGACTGGCAGTTCATCGCGCGGCGCCATAGGATCCTGCTCGGCGATGTAGGGATATTCGTCGGCGGGAATATGCGGCAACGAGGCGATCGGCAGCCGCAGCCCGAGCGGGGAATCGCCCGGGGTGAGGAACAGGTTGCCGCGGCGCAGTTTCCAGCGCTCGCTGCGCCAGCGCGAGGAAGATTTGCCTGCATCCGCATTCCAGCGCTGGATCGGCAGCACAAAACCCTTGGGAACATTCAGTCCCTGATCGAACACCCGCGCCATGCGCGAGCGCTCTTCCGGATCGGACAGTTTGGAATCGGAAGGGTCGACGTTCGGCGGCAAGCCTGCTTCCTTCTGCAGCCAGTGCGAAGGGTCTTCGAACGCCGGCATGATGAATTCGGAATCGATGCCGAGTTTTTGCGCAGCCGCTTCCGCGAAACGCTCGGCCGCCGCGATATCGGCCTCGCGCGGCCCTTCGACCTTCGCGATCAGGTCGGAGTTCTTCCAGATCGGCACGCCGTCCTTGCGCCAGTAAAGGCCGAACGCCCAGCGCGGCAGGCTTTCGCCCGGATACCATTTGCCCTGCCCGAAATGCAGCAAGCCACCCGGCGCGAACCGGTTCCGCAATCTTCTGATGAGATCGTCGGCAAGCCCGCGCTTGGTCGGACCGACCGCGGCGATATTCCATTCCGCCGATTCCAGATCGTCGACGGAAACGAAAGTCGGCTCGCCGCCCATCGTCAACCGCACGTCACCGGCTTTCAGGTCGGCATCGACCTGCTCTCCGAGCCTGTCGAGGCGCGCCCAGGACTGGTCGGAAAACGGCCGGGTGATGCGGGGCGCTTCGCGGATGCGCTTGACGCTCATCTCGAAGCCGAATTCGACATTGGCAAACCCGGCGCTGCCGCTGATCGGCGCCGCCGAGCGGTAATGCGGCGTGGCGGCGACCGGAATGTGCCCCTCGCCGGTCAGCATGCCCGAGGTGACGTCGAACCCGATCCACCCCGCGCCGGGAAGATAGACTTCGGCCCAGGCGTGCAAATCCGTAAAATCGTTCTCGACCTCGCGCGGGCCTTCGACCGGATCGATGTCGGGACGCAGCTGGATGAGATAGCCCGAGACGAAACGGGCGGCGAGCCCGAGATGCCGGAAGATCTGGATCAGCAGCCATGCGGAGTCGCGGCACGATCCCGCGCCCGAGACAAGCGTCTGCTCCGGCGTCTGGATGCCCGGCTCCATCCGGATGATGTAGCGAATCTTCTTCTGCAGTTGCGCGTTGAGATCGACCAGGAAATTGACCGTGCTCAACGCTTCCCTCGGAATATCAGCCAGATAGGCCGACAGCAGCGGCCCGGGCCGTTCGGTCACAAGATACGGCGCGAGTTCGGTCTTGAGATCGTCGGTGTAGACGAAGGGGAAACTATCGACATAAGGTTCGACGAAAAAGTCGAACGGATTGATCACGGTCATCTGCGCCGAGAAATCGACCTCGATCTTCAGCTCGGTGGTTTTTTCCGGAAAGACATAGCGCGCCAGCCAGTTGCCTTGCGGGTCCTGCTGCCAGTTCACGAAATGATTTGCCGGCGTGACCTTGAGCGAATAGCTCAGGATCGGCGTGCGCGTGTGCGGCGCCGGCCGCAGGCGGATGGTTTGAGGGCCCAGGTCGATCGGACGGTCGTATTTGTAGTGCGTGACGTGATGTAGTGCGACGAAGATCGACACAGGCAGGCTACTCCAGCAGCTTTTTTAAGCAGAACACTGGTTCGGAGCGCGATCAAGCACTAACAACGGGCAACGCATGCCTATGGGAGGGGCGGTTTTAGGGGCGCTTTGCACCGGTATTCGTCATGGCCGGGCTTGTCCCGGGCATGACGGACATCCTCGGGACAGTCTACATCGTCGCCCCGAGCACCCAGGGCGCAAACTCGGCGCCGCCAAAGTCAAAGCCCTCGCTCTTGGTCGGCTGTCCCGAGGCGGTCTTCAGCATCAGCTCGAAAATGCGCTGGCCGCATTGCTGCACGGTTTCCTCGCCATCGAGGATGGTGCCGCAATTGACGTCCATGTCGTCTTCCATCCGTCGGTACATCGCCGAATTAGTCGCGAGCTTGATCGAGGGCGCGGGCTTGCAGCCGAACACGCTGCCACGGCCGGTGGTGAAGCACACCATGTTGGCGCCGCCGGCCACCTGGCCGGTCGCCGCCACCGGGTCGTAGCCCGGCGTGTCCATGAAATTGAAACCTTTCTTGGTAATGGCTTCGGCGTAATTGACGACATCGACGAGGTTGGTGCTGCCGGCCTTGGCCATCGCGCCCAATGATTTCTCCAGGATCGTGGTGAGGCCGCCGGCCTTGTTGCCGGGACTTGGGTTCGCGTTCATCTCGGCACCTTCGCGCATCGTGTATTCTTCCCACCAGCGCATCAGCGCCACCAGTTTCTCGCCGACCTCGCGGCTGACGGCGCGGCGCGTCAGCAGATGCTCGGCGCCGTAGGTCTCGGGCGTCTCCGACAGGATCACGGTGCCGCCATGCCGCACCAACAGGTCGCTCGCCGCCCCCAGCGCCGGATTGGCCGAGACGCCGGAATAGCCGTCGGAGCCGCCGCATTGCAGCGCCACCATCAACTCGCTGGCCGATACCGGCTCGCGCTTGACGTTGTTGGCATCGACCAGTGCTTCCTTCACAAAGGCGACGCCGGCTTCCACCGTCTTGCGGGTGCCCCCGATTTCCTGGATTTCGAGTTCGCGCAGCCGCCCCGCAAGCTTCTGCTCTTTCATCAGCCCGCCGATCTGGTTGACCTCGCACCCCAGACCCAGCACCACCACGGCGGAAAAATTGACATGCCGGGCGTAGCCGCCAAGCGTGCGGCGCAGGATCGTCAAGGGCTCGTCCTGGGTCATGCCGCAGCCGGTCTTGTGGGTCAGCGCCACCACGCCGTCGACATTGGGAAAATCCGCCAGCGGATTGTCATGGGTGAACGGATTCTTCTTGAAGATGTCCGCGACCATGCCCGCGACATGCGCGCTGCAATTCACCGAGGTGAGGATGCCGATATAGTTGCGGGTCGCGACCCGCCCGTCGGGACGCACGATGCCGTCGAAGGTCGCGGGCAGATCGAAATTCGGCGTCGGCATGACATCGACGCCAAAGGCATAATCCTTGGCGAAATCGCCCATGCCGCAATTCTGGGTATGAACGTGCTGGCCCGGCGCGATGGGGACGGTCGCAAAGCCGATGATCTGGCCGTAACGGCGGATCGGCTCGCCTACCGCAATGGGCCGGATCGCCACCTTGTGGCCGGCCGGAATCCGTTCGACCGTGGTGACGCCATCGGCCACCGCCATGCCCGGCGGCAGGCTCGAGCGCGCAATCAGCACGCCATCATCGGGATGCAGACGGATGACAGGGGCCGGGGCCATGGGAGGTCTCCTGAGTTCTACACCTCTCCCCGTCCTCTACGGGGAGAGGTCGGATCGCCCTTGCGATCCGGGTGAGGGGCGAGGCACGATGTCAAACTTTACCACTGCATTCGTGGAGACAGGCCCCTCACCCCGACCCTCTCCCCGCAAGAGCGGGGCGAGGGAGAAGGAAGTTACGCCTTGCCGCCGCTGTCCTTGCGGGTCTGCGCGATCTGCATCTTGGCATAGGTCGCCATCAATCCGCTTTCGTTCGACAGCGTCACCAGCCTGAAGCCCATGTTGATCGCGCGCACCGCGCCTTCGGCGCCGCTGCAGTGAATGCCGGCGTAGAGGTCGCGCTTGCCGCATTCCTTGACGATCTTCTCGTAGATCTTGAGAATTTCCGGCTCGTCGCGATCGAGCTTCGGCACCAGGCCATAGGAGAAGCCGAGATCGGAGGGACCGATATAGACGCCGTTGATGCCCTTGACGTCGAGGATCGATTCCATGTTCTCGACCGCCGTCTTGGTCTCCATCATCGGCAGCAACACGATCTCCTCATTGGCGGTCTGCTGGTAGGTGCCGGCCGAGCCATACATGCCGGAACGGATCGGGCCGTTCGAACGCGTGCCGCGCGGCGGATATTTCGAATAGGAGACCAGGTTTTCCGCTTCCTGCCTGGTGTTGATCATCGGGCAGATCACGCCGTAGGCGCCGCCGTCGAGCACCTTGCCGATGATGCCGGGCTCGTTCCAGGGCACGCGGACCATCGGCGTCACCGGATGGGCGTGCATCGCCTGAAAGCACTGTACCATCGACTGGTAATCCTGCACGCCATGCTGCATGTCGACGGTGACGCTGTCGAAGCCGCATTGCGCGATCACTTCGGCCGAGAAGCCCGATGGAATCGCGAGCCAGGCGTTCACCACGGCGTTGCCGGAAGCCCATACTTTCTTGACGTTGTTTGCCACTTTGTTTCCTTCCCTGTGTCTAAACTCGCCGTCGCTGCGAGCAGCCTGGCGACGAAGCCATTTTCCGTCCGCTTCGTTCGCAATGACGGTACTAAATCACTCGGTCGCCCGCTGGATGCTTACTTCGCTGACACCGACTTCGCGGGCGGTGTTCACTATCGCAGCCCAGGTATCATCCGGCAATGGCACGCCGTTTTTGCTGCGATCGGCGCGCATCTTCCGCTCGGGGTCGCCGGGGATCAATACCGCATCGACGCCGGCGACCGGTTTGGTGGCCCGGATAAAGTCGACATAACGCGAGATTTCGCCATCGAAGAAGTTGCTGGTGTCGACCACCCTGGGGTCGACATAGATCGCGAACATGCCGTTGGCGAAACGCCGGTCCGGCGCGGTAGCACCGGTGCCGGTCAAGGCGCCGCCGAGCAGTTCGCAGATGAAAGCAAGGCCCGAGCCCTTGTGCTCGCCGAAAGCGCGGATCGCCCCTGTCCCCTTGGTGTGGTCACGCGGGCCATCCGCGCTGTGCGGCCCGTACAGCACCGCCGGATCTTCGCTCAAGGTGCCGTCGGCATCGATCAGCGCGCCCTTCGGCAGTTTCTTGCCGCCGCGGCTGGCGACCAGCACCTTGCCTTCGGCCACGATCGAAGTGGCGAAATCGAGCACGATCGGATCCTGGCCCTGGCGTGGAATGCCGACGCAATAGGGCGCGGTCGACAGCCGTTTCTCGACGCCGCCGTAAGGCGCAACCAGCAGCGAGCCCGCGGCATTAACAAAGTGGATCGACACCAGCCCTTCGGCGGCCGCCATTTCCGCCCAGTCGCCGACCCGGCCAATATGCCCGGCATTGCGCAGCGCCATCGCGGCAAGGCCCGCCTTCTTGCATTTGTCGATGCCGATCCGGACCGCCTGCGGCGTGACGGTTTGGCCATAGCCGAATTTGCCGTCGACCACCGCCAGCGACGGCGTATCGACCACGACTTCGACGGTCTGGTCGGGAACCACCGAGCCCATCTTCTTCCACCTGATATAGACCGGCACCCGGATCACCCCGTGACTGTCATGTCCGGTGAGGTTCGCGGTCGTCAGATACGTCGCGATCCTTCTTGCCTCTTCGGGCGAGGATTCCGAATGGGTGAAGACCTCGGCGACGAAGTTGATCAGGTTTTGAAGTTTGATGGTGACCATCGATCAGGTGCTCGCTTCAGGCAGTTACTTTGGCGTGACCGCCGCCGAGATAGGCGGCAGCGATGGCTTCATTGCCCCACAATTCATCCGGCTTGCCGCCGAGCACGATGCGGCCGGTTTCCAGCACGTAGCCGTGGTCGGCGACCGAAAGCCCCATGCGCGCGTTTTGCTCGACCAGCAGGACCGTGGTGTTGCGCCTGATCTCGGAGATGATCCGGAACACCGCCTGCACGATCACGGGCGCGAGGCCCAGCGACGGCTCGTCCAGCAGCAACAGCCGCGGCTTCGCCATCAAGCCGCGCGCCACCGCGACCATCTGCAACTGGCCGCCGGACAGGGTCCAGCCCAGCGCGTTGGAAAACGGCCTGATGTCGGGGAACAGGTCGAACATCGCGTCGGCTTCGCGCGACAATTCGGATTTCGCCGCCCGGCGGTTCGAGCCGCCGAGCATGATGTTTTCCTTGACCGAGAGTCCCGGGAATATCCGCCGTCCCTCCGGCACGTGGGAGATGCCGAGCCGGACGATGGCTTCAGGACCGAATCCCGCGATCGATTGGCCGTCGAACAGGATTTCACCGGCCGCGGGCTTCGCCAATCCCGAGATCGCCCGCAGCGTGGTCGATTTGCCGGCGCCATTGGCGCCCAGCAGGGTCACCACCTGCCCTTCATCGACGCTGAGCGAGACGCCGCGCAGCGCTTCGATCTCGCCGTACAGCACGATCAGGTCGTTGATCTGAAGCAGCGCCATCAGTCGGTCCCGAGATAGGCGGAGACGACATCGGGATGGCGCAGCACCGCCATGGATTCGCCGTCCGCGATGCGGCGTCCGAAATTGAGCACGGTGATGTGCTGGGCGGCCTCGCTTACCAGCGTCATGTCGTGGTCGATGATCAGGATGGTCAGGCCCTGCGCGGCGATGCGCTTGAGCAATTCGTGCAATTCCATCTTCTCGCTGGAATTCAATCCGGCCGCGGGCTCGTCGAGCAGCAACAAGGTCGGATTGGCGGCGAGCGCGCGGGCGATTTCGATCAGCCGCTGATGACCGTAGGAAAAGCTCGAGATCAGCTCGTTGGCGCGGACGCCGAGGCCGACGAAGGTCAGCGCCGACATCGCCCGCTCCGTGAGCGCATCGCCGCCATTGCCGAGCAAGGTGTTGCCGGGCCGCTCGGCCCCGATCACCACGTTCTCCAGCGCCGTCATCGAGCGGAACAGCCGGATGTTCTGGAACGTCCGCCCCAACCCTGCGGCCGCGCGCTGATGCGGCGGCATGTCGGTGACGTCGGTGCCGTCGAGGATCACCCTGCCCGCGGTCGCCTTGTAGAGACCGGACAGCACGTTCAGCGTCGTGGTCTTGCCGGAACCGTTCGGACCGATCAGCGCGTGCACGCCGCCGCGCCGCACCTCGATATCCACATCGTCGACCGCCTTGAGGCCGCCGAAATATTTCGCGAGGCCTTTGACTTCGAGCACGATGTTGCCGCCGATGGTCGCGGGCTTGAGCAGCAGCGCCAGGCCCGCGGCATGCACCCTCGCCTTGGCACGCCAGCGCGCGGTGGCGAGGTTGACAAAGCCCCAGATGCCGTCGGGCATGTAGCGGATGATCAGGATGACGGATAATCCGTAGATCGCCAGATACAATCCGGGAACGCTTTTCAGGAATCGCAACCATTCCGGAATCAGGATCAAAAGGCCGGTGCCGATGGCCGATCCGATCGGCGAGGCCACGCCGCCCAGCAGCGACATCGTCAGGAACACCACCGACTCGGCGAACGAGAACTGGTCCGGGCTGACATAGGCGAAACCGCCGGCGAACAGCCCGCCGGCCAGTCCTCCCAAGACAGCGCTCAACGCAAAAGCTGAAACCTTGGTGCGGAACACGTCGATGCCGACGACGCCTGCGGCCAACTCGTTGTCACGCACCGCGCGCATGGCCCGTCCGAGCCGGGTATCCGACAGATGCCACACGGCATAGCCGACCAGCGCCAGCATGGCGACGCAGAACGCCAGATACGACTGCGCGGACGTGAACAGATCGGGCCGGCCGATGTTCGACACGCCGTCCGGGCCGTGGGTGAGCCAGATAGTGTTGATCATGACCAGCGTGACGATCTGCTGAAACGAGATCGTCACCATCGCCAGATAATGCCCGCCGAGCCGCAGCGTCGACATCCCCAGCAACGCGCCGGCAAGCAGCGCCAGGATGCAGCCGCCGGCAATGCAGAACCAATAGCTGAGGTGGTAATCCGAGGTGCCGATGCCGACCGCATAGGCGCCGAGACCGAAGAAGGCCGCCTGCGCCAGGTTGATCTGCCCGCACAGGCCGAGCACGACGGAGAGGCCGAACACCGCGATGGCAAAGGTGGTCGCTTCCATCAAAATGTTGAGAATATAGCCGTCGAACTGCATCGTCGCGGCGAGCGCCACCAGAACAGCGGCGCCGATGAAATACGGCAGATGCCGCAACAGCAGCGGCCTCGTGCGCGGCGCGGATACCGCGATCGGCATGTTGTCGCTGGGGGCGCTCATGCTTTCTCCGCGACACGTTCGCCGAAGATGCCTTGCGGCCGGAATATCAAAAAGGCCACCAGGACCAGGAAGGCAAAGCCGTCCTTGTAGGGCACGGAAATATAGGCGGCGCCGAAGGTCTCGATGATGCCGAGCGCAAGACCGCCGATGATCGCGCCGGCGACATCGCCGAACCCGCCGATGATGGTGGCGGCGAAGGCCTTCAGCGCAATCGTCGAGCCCATCTGGATCGAGACGAACAGCACCGGCGCCACCAGGATGCCGGCGAGACCGCCGAGCACCGCCGAATAGATGAAGGTTATCATGATCATGGTGGAAACGGAGATGCCGAGCAGCGAGGCCATCTCCTTGTCCTGCGAGGTCGCCTGCAGCTTCTTGCCGAGCATGGTGTGTTCGAAGAACCAGTAGTTGAAGATCACCAGCACGATCGTGACGGCGATGATCAGCAAATACTGGCTGTCGAGATAGACCGGCCCAAGCTGGATGCCGGGCGTGTCGAACCATCCCTCCAGCACCTGCGGCTGCGGGCCGTAAATCGCCAGCACGGAATTGGCGAGCAGGATCGAGGCGCCGATGGTGGCGATGATGACCGGCAGGAAGGTGCGATGCCGCAGCGGATAATAGACCCCGAGATTGAAGATCGCGCCGAGCAGCGCCATGCCGGCCAGCGCCAGCAGGAACGACAGCCAGTACGGCCAGCCCAGATCGACGGCGAACACCACCATCAGGTAGGCCGCGACCATCGAGAATTCGCCTTGCGCGAAGTTCACCACATTGGTGGCGCGGAAAATCAGCACGAAGCCGAGTGCCACCAGCGCGTAGACGGCGCCGATGCCTATCCCGGTGAACAACAGTTGTAGCGCGAGATCCATGAAAAACGCTCGGTCGGGAGATCGGTGGGCCGGCTATCGGTGATTGCCGGTATTGCCGAGAGGCCGATATCCGGTCGGAGAAATTCGCGCAAACGTCAAGCGGTTGCGCGAACCCGGGGTTTGAAACGCGCCGGCCCGCTCCCGCCGGGAGAGGGCCGGCAACGCGGTCAATCGTTGAAGTCGATATGCTTGTCGTAGACGATCGTACCCTTTTCGTTTCTCACGACGTTGTAGCCGTGCAGGCCGTCGCCATTCTGGTCGAAGTTGTATTCGCCTTCCGCGCCGGCGAATTTTTTGGTGGCAAGAATGGCCTCGCGGATTTTCACCGGATCGGTCGAACCGGCCTTGTTGATTGCCGCCGACAGGATGGTCAGGGCATCGTACGGCCAGGCGCTCTGGTTATCCGGCGCGGTCTTGTAGGCGTCGCGATAGGCCTTGCCGAAGCTCTTCGAGGCTTCGCTGGAGTCTTCCGCGTAGTCGGCCACGCCATAAGTGCCGAACAAAGCGGGGCCTGCGAGCTTGGTCGAGGAAACCGCGACCACCGAGGGCGAGCCGACCCAGGGAATGTTGACGCCGAGCTGGCGCAATTGCCGGGCGAAAATACCGAGGTCGTTCTCGAAGGTGAAGTAGGTGCCGAGCACGTCGGCGCCGGACTGCTTCACCGCCAGCACGACCGGGGTGAAATCCTGGCTCTGGTTGGCATAGCCCTGATCGAGCACCGCCGGGGTGCCGAGCTTTTCCAACGCCGAGGCCAGCGCCTTGCCGCCGGCGGTGCCGAAGGCGTCGGTCGAATGCACGATCGCCCACTTCTTCTTGCCGAGCGTGTTGACGCCGTAGTCGGCGATGACGCGGCCGGAATAGCTGTCATTGGGGCGGAAGCGGAAAAGCCACTGGTTGCCCATGTGGGTGAGCGCAGGATCGGTGCCGCCGATCATCACGGGCTTGCCGAGCTTGAGCACGTCGGGCGCCATCGCATGCACCTGGGTGGAGCGGATCGAGCCCAGGAAGCCGACAATGTCGGACTGCGCGGCGAGCTTCGAGAACGCCAGCACGATGCCGGGATTGGTGGTCTGATCGTCCTCGATCACCAGTTCGACCTGCTTGCCGAGCACGCCGCCAGCCTTGTTGACGGCTGCGAGCGCGAGTTTGGCGCCGTTCTGAGCCCAAAGACCCTGTTCAGCGGCGGGGCCAGTCACCGGCACGCACATGCCGATCTTGATGGTTGCTCCTTGCGCGCGGGCGCTGCCAATCACATAAGGTGCGGTAATACCAACAGCCAATCCGGCCGTGAAGTCGCGTCTCGTAAGCGTCATACAGTCCTCCCGTGAAGCCAGCTTCAGCGCTGGCCTTCTTTAAGTTCATGAGTTTGAGCGAAAAACCGTCCGGGTGTCTACGTCGTGTCGCCGCAAGAGTAAATTGATATCGCATCAATTTCCGCCTTCGCCCGCCTTGCTCAAACAATAAGCAGCACTGGAGCTATGCGGCCCATTCACGGCATCATGCAAATTTGCGTCGTCAGCCGCGGTTGGCTTGCGAATTTCCCTCGACGCGCAACTCCGACAGGCTGTTTTCCAGTGCGGCCAGCATGTCCTGCAGATCGGCGAGCTTGTGCGCGCCGTAACGCCGGGTCATGGCCGCGTAGATCGCCTCCGAGGTTGGCGCCACCGCCTCGATCAGCTTGAGGCCCCTGGCGGAGATCGAGACCATGCCGCGGCGCAGGTCGGCTTTCGCCACCCGGCGTTCGATCAAATGCCGCGCTTCCAGGTCGCGCAGGATACGAGACAGGCTCGGGCCTAGCAGAAACGCGACCCGCGCCAGTTCGGTGACCTCGATGGTGTCGACCGAAGCCAGCGCGCGCAGGATGCGCCATTGCTGTTCGGTCAGCCCGTGATCGCGCAACGACGGACGGAAATGCCGCATCACGGCCTCGCGGGCGCGCAACAGCGACATCGGCAGCGAGCGGGAGAATTCGCGCATCGGCACCCGCCGGATTTTATCCTTATCCGCGGGGTCGACGCTTTTGGGTGATTTTTTTCGCGTCATCCTCAATCGTCCAGAGACCCATGATTTTGCGTTGCAGCAAGCCGCAATTGGATTTGATCGGCATCACTTAACATGTTAACCAGATTTCCGCATCCCCTTTTCGCCGATCCGTTTGTTGCGATTGAGTAAGCATGGCCCTCACCAACGACGATATCCGCCGCGCCGCCGAACGGCTGAATCAGGCGGAGAAGACGCGCAAGCAGGTCCGGCAGATTTCGCTGGATCATCCCTCGATCACCATCGAAGACGCCTACGCCATCCAGCAGGCGTGGATCGAGATCAAGCTGGCCGAGGGCCGCACCATCAAAGGACACAAGATCGGCCTCACCTCGAAGGCGATGCAGAGCGCGCTTGGTATCGACGAGCCCGACTCCGGCGTGCTGCTCGACGACATGTTCTTTGCCGATGGCGGCGTTGTGCCGACGGACCGCTTCATCGGCACCCGGGTCGAGGCGGAGCTCGCGTTCATCATGAAGCAGCGGCTGGGCGGCCCCGGCTGCACCTTGTTCGACGTGCTCAACGCCACCGATTTCGTGGTTCCCGCGCTGGAAATCCTGGACACGCGGATCGAGCGGGTCGACCCCGCCACTAAATCGACCCGGAAGATCTTCGATACCATCGCCGACAACGCGGCCAATGCCGGCATCGTGCTGGGCGGCCGGCCGATCCGCCCCTTACAGGCCGATCTGCGCTGGATCGGCGCGCTGTGCTATCGTAACGGTCAGTTGGAAGAAACCGGGCTTGCCGCCGGCGTGCTCAATCACCCCGCCACCAGCATGGCGTGGCTGGTCAACAAGATCGCTCCCCTGGGGCTGGCACTAGAACCCGGCCAGGTGGTGCTGTCGGGGTCGTTCATTCGCCCGATCGAGGCCCGCAAGGGCGACACGATTCAGGCCGACTATGGCCCCTATGGCACGGTGAGCTGCTACTTCGGTTGAGGCCTTCGAAAAACAGTTGTTGGAGTGAACAGACATGCCGCATTTCACCCTCGAATATTCCGCCAATCTGGACGCGCTGGTCGACATGGGCAAGGTCGTCGAGGTGGTCCGCAAAGCCGCGATCGAGACCGGAATCTTTCCCATAGGCGGCACCCGGGTCCGTGCCATCAGGTGCGAGCACTACGCCATCGCCGACGGCAGCAAGCATTTTGCGTTTCTCGACATGGTGCTGCGCCTCGGCGAAGGCCGCGATCTCGCCACCCGGAAGAAGGCGGGCGAGCACGTCTTCCATGCGCTCGCCAGCTATCTCGACTCGGTCTTCGCTAAAGCCAAGTTCGCGCTGTCGTTCGACATGCAGATCAACGACAAGGAAACCAGCTGGAAGCGCAACAACATCCATGAAGCCCTGAAGGCGGAGGCCGCGAAAGTGGAGCCGGCACATGGATAAGGTCACGCCGAAGGACGTATTCGCCGCCAATCGCGACCGCACCGCGCCGCTATTGGCCAGGCTGAAAGCCGACGGCATCGGACACCTCATCGACGGCAAGATCGTGCCGTCGATCTCGGGTGCCACGTTCGAGACGAAATCGCCGATCGATAACGCGGTGCTGGCAACGGTCGCGCGCGGCTCACCCGAGGATATCGATCGCGCCGCAACGGCTGCGGCGCAGGCGTTCAAAGCCTGGCGCGACATGCCGGCGGCGATGCGAAAGAAGCTGCTGCATCGCGTGGCCGACGCCATTGAAGACCGCGCCGACGATATCGCCGTGCTCGAATGCATCGACACCGGCCAGGCCCATCGTTTCATGGCCAAGGCCGCGGTCCGGGCCGCGGAGAATTTTCGCTTCTTCGCCGACAAATGCGCCGAGGCCCGCGACGGCCTCAATATGCCCGACAACGAGCACTGGAATATCTCGACGCGGGTGCCGATCGGCCCCGTGGGCGTGATTACGCCATGGAATACGCCGTTCATGCTCTCGACCTGGAAGATCGCGCCGGCGCTGGCTGCCGGCTGCACCGTCGTGCACAAGCCTGCGGAATGGTCGCCGGTGACGGCCGACCTGCTGGCGAAACTTGTCAAGCAGGCCGGCGTTCCCGATGGCGTGCTCAACACCGTGCACGGCATCGGCGAAGAGGCCGGCAAGGCGCTCACCGAGCATCGCGCGATCAAGGCGATTGCGTTCGTCGGCGAAACCGCGACGGGAGCGGCGATCATGGCGCAGGGCGCGCCGAGCCTGAAGCGCGTGCATTTCGAGCTCGGCGGCAAAAATCCCGTGATTGTGTTCGACGACGCCGATCTCGACCGCGCGCTCGATGCGGTCGTGTTCATGATCTACTCGCTCAACGGCGAGCGCTGCACCTCATCGAGCCGGCTTTTGATCCAGCAGAACATCGCCGACAAATTCATCGAAAGGCTCACCGCGCGCGTGAGGGCATTGAAGGTCGGGCACCCGCTCGATCCCGCAACCGAAATCGGGCCGCTGATCCACCAGCGGCACCTGGAGAAAGTCTGCGCCTATTTCGACGTGGCGCGGAACGACGGCGCGGTGATCGCCGTCGGTGGCAAGCCGCATGACGGCCCCGGCGGCGGGCATTATGTGCAGCCGACGCTGGTCACCGGCGCGCATGCCAAGATGCGCGTCGCGCAGGAGGAAGTGTTCGGGCCATTCCTGACCGTCATTCCGTTTCGCGACGAGAACGACGCGATCGAGATCGCCAATTCCGTTCAGTACGGCCTGACCGGCTACGTCTGGACCTGCGACATGGGCCGCGCCTTGCGGGTGGCCGATGCGCTGGAGGCCGGCATGATCTGGCTGAATTCCGAAAACGTCCGCCATCTGCCGACGCCGTTCGGCGGCATGAAATCCTCCGGCATCGGCCGCGACGGCGGCGATTATTCGTTCGACTTCTACATGGAAACCAAGCACGTCTCGCTCGCCAAGGGGACGCACAAGATTCAGCGGCTGGGACTAGAGCCGGGCATCTGATGATGTGTAACGCAGCTAGATCGACAACAATGGTGCGCTCCCTCTCCCACCCAACTCGGGTTTACCCGAGCTGGGCATTTCAAATTGTCGAAGTCGGATATATCCGACTTCGATGTGGGAGAGGGTTGGGGTGAGGGGTTACGCTCCATCGACAGACCTAACCCCTCACCCGAATCGCATCTGCCGATGCGATCCGACCTCTCCCACAAGGGGAGAGGTAAGGAAGAACCCGACTCTCTAGGATAACGCCGATGCCCGTCCCTACCCACATCTTCTATCCCCCCTTCAACATCGTCCGCTCCAGCCACGCCGTGCTGGACGTTGTCGACCTGAATGCCAGCCGCGAGTTTTATGAAAACACCGTCGGCCTTCACGTCGAGGATCGCGACGACCGGGCGGTATACCTGCGCGGCAGCGAGGAGCACCAGCACCACTCGCTGGTGTTGCGCAAGGCGGCGACCGCCGCCTGCAACCGCCTGGGATTCAAGGTCGGCAACGAAGGCGATCTCGACAAGGCCGCGACGTTCTTCTCGGAGAACGGCGTCGCCTATGCGTTTGCCGAGCAGCCGTTCCAGGGTCGCACGCTTCAGTTCACCGATCCCTTTGGATTCCAGATCGAACTCTATGCCTCGATGGAAAAGCGCCCGCATTTGCTCCGCCGTTACGATCTCTACAAGGGCTGCCATCCGCAGCGGCTCGACCATTTCAACGTGTTCGCCGCCGAAGTGCAGGACACCGTCGACTTCTATGCGCGGCTGGGTTTCCGGCTGACCGAATACGCCGAGGAAGACGGGCCGAATGGCCGCATCGCCGCGGCGTGGTTGCACCGCAAGGGCAACGTGCATGATTTTGCCCTCACCAACGGCAACGGCCCTCGTCTGCACCACTTCGCCTATTGGGTGCCGACCGCGATGAACATCCTGCATCTGTGCGACGTGATGGCCTCGAGCGGATTCTTGAAGAACATCGAGCGCGGGCCCGGCCGTCACGGCATTTCAAATGCGTTCTTCCTCTATATTCGCGATCCCGACGGCCATCGCATGGAACTCTACACCAGCGATTACTTCACCCTGGACCACGATCACGAGCCGATGCGCTGGTCGCTGAAAGACCCGCGGCGGCAAACGCTGTGGGGCGCGCCCGCGCCGCGCTCCTGGTTCGAGCAGGGCTCGCCGTTTCCCGGACAGAAGATACGCGATCCGCTGTTCGTCGCCGATGTCACGGTCGCGGATTAGGGCGGCGGGGTCGCATGAAAATGCTTTTGCTCGGACTGGCGGTTGCACTGCCATCGGTCGCCGGCATGAACGCCGCCGAACTCAAGGTATTGGCCGGCGGCTCGATGACCGGCGTGTTGAACGAACTCGGCCCTCAGTTCGAGCGCGGCTCCGGCCACAAGCTTGCAATCCATTTCGATTCCACTCCCAATCTGATCAAGCAGGTCACTAGCGCGCCGTTCGACCTCGGCGTGGTTCCCATCGATGTCTTCAGGGACGCCGCCGCCAGGGCCCGCTTCGGCCCCACCGTCAACATCGCGCGCGTCGGGTATGGGGTCGCGGTGCGCGCGGGCGCGTCCAAGCCCGATGTCAGCACGCCGGATGCGCTAAAAAGGACACTGCTCGACGCCAGGTCCATCGCCTACCTGCCGGCCAGCGCCGCCGGCGCTTATGTTTCCAGCGTGTTCGACCGTCTCGGCATCGGCGAGGCGATGAAGGCCAAGACCAGGGCGCAGACCTCGACCACGGCGATTGCGGAAGCTGTCGCTAAAGGCGATGCCGAGCTTGGGGTGTTTCTGGTCAATGTGCTGATGGCGCCGGGCGTCGAACTCGCCGGTTCATTCCCCGGCGAATTGCAGCAGGAACTGGTTTTTGCCGCCGCCGTCGCCACGGACAGCCAACAGGCGGATGCCGCCAAAGCGTTCATCGATTTTCTGACCAGCCCCGCCGCCACTGCTGTAATCAGGGCCAAGGGCATGAACCCCGGCTGAGACAAGGTTAATTGGATATCAAATGGCTCCTCCGCGCCTTGCTACCTACTCCTTCAACGGAACCACCCGATACGGCGCGGTCGTCGACGGCGGGATGGTCGACCTAACCGCGCGCTTCGGCAAGGACTATCCGACGCTGCGCGAGGCCATCGCCGCCGGCGCGCTGCTGAAACTGTTCGAGGATGCGGCGCGGCGTTCGCCGGACCATGCGCTGGACGCCATCACCTGGCTGCCGCCGATACCCGCGCCGGAAAAGATCATCTGCATCGGCGTCAACTATCCCGATCGCAATGCCGAATATAAAGACGGCCAGGACGCGCCGAAATATCCCAGCATGTTCCTGCGCACGCCGCGCTCGTTCGTCGGTCACCTGACGCCGCTGGTTCGCCCGCGCGCCTCGGCGCAACTCGACTATGAGGGCGAAGTGGTCCTGGTGATCGGCAAGCCCGGCCGCCACATCCCCGAAAGCAACGCACTCGATCACATCGCCGCGGTCACGCTGTGCAATGAAGGCACCATCCGCGACTGGGTCCGGCATGCCAAATTCAACGTCACCCAGGGCAAGAATTTCGAATCGACCGGCAGTCTCGGACCCTGGATCGTACCCTATACTGATGAGGCGCAGATTGCCGATATCCGCCTCACCACCCATGTCAACGGCGAGTTGCGCCAGCAAGACCGCACCAGCCGCCTGATATTCGGCTTCCGCTATCTCATCAACTACATCTCGACCTTCACCACGCTGGTGCCCGGCGACGTCATCGTCACGGGAACGCCGACGGGCGCCGGCGCGCGGTTCGAGCCGCCGTGCTATCTCAAGCCCGGCGATGTCATCGAGGTCGAGGCCGAGAACATCGGCGTGCTTCGCAACGGTGTGATCGACGAAGTGTGATTGTGTCTGTGAAGGATTGGAACAGCTGATGGCTGCAACTTCGGGCGGCGAGGCAATCGTCAACGGGCTGGTCGCGCACGGCGTCGATACCGTGTTCGGGTTGCCCGGCGCGCAGATCTATGGATTGTTCGACGCCTTTCATCAGGCGCAGTTGAAGGTGATCGGCGCGCGCCACGAGCAGGCCTGCGGCTACATGGCCTATGGCTATGCGCGATCCACCGGGCGGCCCGGCGTGTTCAGCGTGGTGCCGGGCCCGGGCGTATTGAATGCGGGTGCGGCGATGCTGACCGCGTTCGGCGCGAACGAACCGGTGCTGTGTTTGACCGGACAGGTGCCGACCCAGTTCCTCGGCAAGGGCCGCGGCCATCTGCACGAGATGCCGGATCAACTGGCGACTTTGCGCAGTTTCGTCAAATGGGCCGACCGCATCGAATATCCCGATGCCGCACCGGCCCTGGTGTCGCGCGCGTTTCAGGAGATGCTGTCGGGACGGCGCGGTCCGGCCGCGCTGGAAATGCCGTGGGACGTGTTCACCCAGCGGACCGACGTCGCCGCTTCAAAACCGTTCGACCCCTTCCCGGCGCCGCAGCCGGACACCGAACGCGTCAAGGCCGCCGCCGCAATGGTTGTCGCCAGCAAGACGCCGATGATTTTCGTCGGCAGCGGCGCCATTCATGCCGCCGATGAAATCCTGGAACTGGCGGAGATGATCGACGCGGCGGTGGTGGCGTTCCGCAGCGGCCGCGGCATCGTCAGCAACGCCCATGAACTCGGGCTGACGATGGCTGCGGCTTACAGGCTGTGGCCGCACACCGACCTGATGATCGGCATCGGCACGCGGCTGGAATTGCCGACCATGTCGCGCTGGCCGTTTCGCCCCGACGGGCTGAAATCGATCCGCATCGATATCGACGCCTCTGAAATGCGGCGGTTCACACCCGACACCGCCATCATTGCCGATGCGAAGGCCGGCACCCGCGACCTGCTCGCCGCGGTGCGCAAGTCCGGTTACGCCAAGACCAAAGGCCGCCGTGCCGCGATCCGTGACGCCTCGGCGGAAGCGCTAAAGCAGATACAGCGGATCCAGCCCCAGATGGCCTATCTCAACATCCTGCGCGCGGTGCTGCCCGCGAATGCGATCGTGACCGATGAATTGTCGCAGGTCGGTTTTGCCTCCTGGTACGGTTTTCCGATTTATGAACCGCGCACCTTCATCACCTCAGGCTACCAGGGCACGCTCGGATCTGGCTTTCCGACCGCCCTTGGCGCCAAGGTCGCCAACCCCGGCAGGCCGGTGGTCGCCATCACGGGAGACGGCGGCTTCATGTTCGGCGTGCAGGAATTGGCCACCGCGGTGCAGTTCAACATCGGCGTGGTGACGCTGATCTTCAACAACAACGCCTATGGCAATGTGCGGCGCGACCAGCGTGAACGTTTCGACGGCCGCGTGGTGGCATCCGACCTCGTCAATCCGGATTTCGTCAAGCTCGCGGAATCCTTCGGCGTCGCCGCGGCCAACGTGAAATCGCCCGAGACCTTTCGCCCGGCGCTGGAAAAGGCGCTGGCACACGGCGGCCCCTATGTGATCGCGATCGACGTGCCGACGGATTCGGAAGTGAGCCCCTGGGCGTTCATTCATCCGCCGAAGCCGTAGCCGTCAAAGCGGGCGCGCTTGCATGCTTTGCTGCGCCCGCGACGCGGCGATCACCAACAGGCCAGCGCCTGCGACCGCCCAGCACGCCACCGGCGTCCACCGCAGCAGCGGGGCATATTCCGGCAGCTTCTGCAGTCCGCCGGCGACCGCCGCCATCCGCGCAAAGGTCGCCAGCGCCAGCGCGGAAAACACCAGCCCAAGCACCTTGCCTTCGGCGCCACTGTCCCCGATCGCCAGAGCCGCCGCGATTGCGCTCATCAGCATGCAGCCCCAGGCGGCACCCGCGATGAATTGCGTGACGATCAGAAGATTGAGGCTGCCGGCGAGCTCCGCGCCGACCACGGCCAGCGCGCCGAGCAGGCCGGCCGCGCCCATCACGATCAGGCCGCCGCGGCGCCGGGTGATGACGCTGGCCGGGAACATCGCAATATTGAAACCGATCCAGAACACCGGCATCAGCCATTGCAGATCGGCCGGCTTGGCGAAACGCAGATAAAACGGCGCGCTGTTGATGCTGAAATGCAACTGGTACCCCAGTGCAAGAATGACCATCGATGCAATGAAAATCACCGGCACCCGGCCGAGCCGTGGCGCAGCTTCGGCCGGCTTGCCCGGGGACTGCTGTGCAAGACGCTCGACCCTGGACAACCCCAGCGCAGTCAGCAGCAGCACCACGCTGGAAATCACAAAGGGAATCCGCGCGTCCTGATCGCGCAAGACGACGCCGAGATAGGGCGATACCGCCCCGGCCAGTCCGTAACCGAGCATCGCCAGCGCCGACAGGAACGGGATCTGTGGCTTGGCGCGGTGTTTTCCAAGCAACGTCAGCGGCGGGGCGCGCAACGCCGACGAGGTGACGGCCCAGATCACGATCAACGCGATGAACCAGACTTGGGCGCCGGGTCCGGTGCCGGCTACAAACGGCAGCGCGACAAAGGCCGCGCATGAAAGCGCGGTCACGGCCCCGACGAACACGCCGAGCCGGCCGACAAAGGGCGCGATCCTGTCGGCGGCGATGCCCATCGCGGTATCGGTGAGGGTGAAGATCGCCTGATCCAGCATCAGCACGAGAATGACCGAAGACGGCGCGATCCCGACTTCCGCGGCAAGCTTCGGCAGATAGATCAAATAAGTGGTCCAGCCCAGCGTGAACACCAGCTGCAGCACGGCAAGATACACGCCGGTGCGATTGGCAGCGCTTGTATCGACGGTTTCAACCAGGGTTTTGCTCATGTCACGTCCTCGGCCCGCGCAGCATAAACCAGGGAATGCTTCGATGGAAAGGCGGGCGCCTTTCTGTCTTGCGGGAGAGAGAAGTTCACCGCGCCTTGCGGAAGGTCAGGTTGATGCGTTGCCGGCCCATCAGGACATGTTCGCCGTCCGCCAGCGGGGCGACACCGTGAAAGTTAAGCCGCGCCGGACCGCCCCATACCGCGATGTCGCCATGCTCCAGCCGGTAACGCTGCGGCTTGTCGCTGCGCTTTAGGCCGCCGAACAGGAAGATCGCCGGCAAACCCAGCGACACCGAGACGATCGGTGCGCCGAGATCGCGCTCATCCCTGTCCTGGTGCAGCGACATCCGTGCACCCGGCTGGTAGCGGTTGATCAGGCACGCATCCGGTGAAAAGTCCGCAAAGCCCGCTTCCGCCGCCGCCAGTCCGGCCAATGCGCGGAACGATGCCGGCATGGCCGGCCACGGCTTTCCTGCTGCGGGATCGTTGGCGTCGTAACGATAGCCGGTGCGGTCGGTGACCCAGCCCGCGCCGCCGCAATTCGTCATCGCCACCGACATCGAATGACCGCCCGGCGTTACCATGTGCCGAAACGGCGCCTGCGCGACGATCGCGCCGATGTCAGCGATCACGTCGGTTTCGAACGATCGCGCGAAACCGCGCAACAGCACCGCGCCTTCCGCCATCGCCTGCCGTGACGGGCATCTATCGGCAATGCTTTCAAATAGATCGGCCGTCAAGTGAACTCATTTCGCGTCGTGAAAGATCACCCCGATGGTATGGCGGCGGCCGGAGCGGAGCCGGCTGACGCCATGGCGCAGATTAACCCGGTAGAATCCGCGCGTCCCCTGCATCGGCCTGACATGCACAGCAAAAGCCACCGCGTCGCCCTGCGCGAGCGGAACCACTTCGGGACGCGACTGCATCCGCGGCCGCTGCTCGGTCAGCACGAATTCGCCGCCGGTGAAATCGCGTCCCGGTTGCGACAGCAGGATCGCGACCTGCAGCGGGAACACATGCTCGCCGTAGAGGTCCTGATGCAGGCAGTTGTAGTCGCCGGCGCCGTACTGCAGCAGCAGCGGGGCCGGCCTGACCTGACCAGCGGCATGGCACCGCCTGAGGAACGCATCATGGCTTTTGGGGTAACGGATCTCGATGCCCATGGCCTCGTTCCAGCGATTGGCCACGTTGTAGAGCTGCGCGTACAGCAAGGGGCGCAGTTCCGCGACCAGGTCGGGCAACGGATAGGAGAAATATTTGTACTCGCCGCGCCCGAAGCCGTGGCGTCCCATCACCACGCGGCTGCGGAACTTGCCGTCGTCCGGATAGAGGGCTGACAGCTCGCGGCATTCGTCGGGCGAAAGCAGGCCTTTCAAGACGGCGCAACCCTGCGCATCGAGATCGGCGCTGGCCTGGGTCCAGTCGATGGCTTCGACGCGGTCGGCGATGCCGGAGGGCGCGGGATGAACAATGTGATTGGCTGCAGGTTTCATGCGGTAAGCTTACAGGCGCGACGAGTTCACGCCACCCGATTTCCGGAGAGCCTTGACCTCTTCCGCTTGCGGGGGAGCATAGGCCGCCTCTGGCGGCCGTCCTTGAATAAGAACGCCGAAGCGAAGCTTCGGCTACGGCACTCGCCAGAGCGCGGCGGGTGAGGGGAACTCTCTCCGCTTGCACTGGTGCCGCCGAGAGACCCCCACCCAGCCCTCCCCCGCAAGCGGGAGAGGGAGCAGACTATTGCTGCGGCTAGCCTTCAGCCCAATACCGGCAACTCAATCACGTCATAGGCATGCCTGATCACGCGCTTGAGAACAGGGTCTTCGAGTTCATACTCGAACCGGCTGGCGGGGCGGATGCCGCCCTTCGCCGCGAAGGTGCCGCCGAACATCGCGCAACCGTCGGGCAGTCCTTTGTCGCCGAAGGCGCCCCGCACCAGTTCCGCAACAGCAAGCATGCTGTCGAGCGCGCCTTCCTGGTACAGCACGCGCGCGCCGCCGATCGTTGCAAAGGCACGCAGGATCATCCGGTCCCAGTGATCGATGACTTCTTCAAGTTCCCACAGCACCGGCGCCATCACCTTGTCGCACATCTGCTTCGAAACCGTGATGCTGTAGGTTTCAACCTTGCGATCGGTGTGATCGGAACCGAGGCCGACGAAGATGCGGCCCTGCCAGCCGATCAGGACGAATTCGACCTCGCCGCTGGAATTCCCGCCACTGACTTCGATGCTGTCGTCCGTCGTCAGCCGTCGGGCCGAGACGCGGTAATAGATCGGCGTGGTCGCGGGCCGCGCGATGCCGATCGCCTCCAGCTCGGCGATGTGCTTGTCGCGGGCGACCGGATCGCGGCCGGTCCATCCGGCGATCACGGCCTGATCGATCGCCAGCGTCAGTGGCGTCGTGGTGTCCTGGGCGTCGACGGTGAATGCAAGGTCAAACACGGATGGCGGCCTCCATGCCGGCGGCAAGTTCAAAGATGCGGCGGTCCGATCCGGCCGATGCGGCCAGCATCAGCCCGACCGGCGCTTCGCCTTCGCGATGCGCGGGCAGCGAGATCGCACAACCGTCGAACAGGTTGACCAGCGCGCAATTGCGCAGCGACAGCAGGTTCGCCTTGGTGAAAGCGGCGTCGTCGGCGAGATCAGCGATCCGCGGCGGCGTGTTGGCGGTGGTCGGCATCACCAGCGCGTCATAGGGCGCGGTGCGTCTTTCCATGCGCGCAATCAGCGAGCGCCGCTCGCCGAGTAGATCGATATAATCCGCCGCGCTCATCTTTTCGCCGCGCAGGATACGCACCGACACCCGGGGATCGTAGACGTCTCCCTTGCTGGCGATCAGATAGCGATGCCAGGCATAACTTTCGGCCGCGGCAAAGCCGCCCTTGGCGTTCATCTGTATGACGTCGAGAAATTCCGGCACCGCGATCCGCTCGATCGACGCGCCCTCGCGGGCCAGCGTCTCCAGGGCGCGCTGGAAGGTCTTTGCCACCGTGTCGTCGAGATCGTCGAGCGCCAGCGTGGTCGGCACCGCCAGCCGCATGCCTTTGATGGAGCGCGGCTGCAGCGGAATCAACGGCTCGTCGGCCAGTACGGAATCGAGCACCGCGCAGCACCCGACGGTGCGCGCCAGCGGACCGAAACTGTCGAGCGAAAACGACAGCGGCACGCCGCCGTCAAGCGGGACGCGCCGCTGCGTCGGCTTAAAACCGACGATGCCGTTATAGGCCGCCGGAATCCGGCACGAGCCGCCGGTATCGGTGCCGAGCGCACCGTGTGCCATGCCGTCGGCAACTGACACTGCCGCACCCGACGACGATCCGCCGGGCACATGGCCGACGTTGCGATTCCAGACGCTTTTTGGCGTGCCGAAATGCGGATTGATGCCGATCCCGGAATAGGCGAACTCTGTCATGTTGGTGCGGCCGATCACGATGAAGCCGGCCCGGCGCAGCCGCGCCACCACGGTCGCGTCGGTTTCCGCCGGCGCCGAATCCTCCAGCGCCCGCGAGCCGGCGCGCGTGACCTGTCCCTTGATGTCGAACAGGTCCTTGATCGAAACCGGAATGCCGGCGAACGGCGACGGCGCCGCCCTCACCTCGCGCAGCCGGTCCATGGCTTCGGCGGCCTCGATCGCGGCTTCAGCATCGACATGGATGAACGCCCGCTGGCCCTCGCCCGAGGCATCGGCTATTCTGGCAAGGCACTGATCGACCAACCGGCGGGCGCTGGTGCGGCCGGCTTCGAGGTCGGCGGCCAGCGTCGCGAGCGTCGGAGTATTCTTCACCATCTATTCTCTCCGTCATGGCCGGAACAGGTCCGGGCATGACGACTAAGGGTTGGAATCCTCGATGTCCAGATCGAGCAGCGCCGAACTGAGCGACTTGCCATGCGCGTCGAGCGCCAGCGAGCGCGTCACGCCGCCGCCAAGCGCGTTGGTCATCACGAAATTCAGCGCAGCAATATTGGGCAGTTCGTAGCGGACCACCTCGCCTTCGACGACACCGGCAAAATGCGCTTTCACCCGCGCGCCGGTGACTTGCGCCAGCAGCAGCGGATAATGCTTCGCGTCATAGGCGATCACGGAAATGTTGGAGATGTTGCCCTTGTCGCCGGTGCGGGAATGGGCGATCTCGCGCAGCTTCATGGCGTCAACTCCCCACGAAACGAACCTGCGGCCTGGCGAGATCGCGCGGCAGCAGGACGGAGGCGACCGCGACTACATCGCGCGCCGATTTGAACGCACCGCCGCCGGCCGCCGGACCATTGGTATAGAGCGTTTCGACCTCGTTGCCGATCCTGATCGCCTCGCGCAGATTTTCGGTGCGCCCGGCCACGCGCACGCGCACTTCATAAGGCTCATTGGCGCGGGCAGAGATTTGCGCGCCGTGCAGCGAGTCGACGCCGATCAGTTCGAACCGCAATTCGCTTGCGGCAACACCTGTCAGTTTCAGCCGCTCGCGCACGATCTCCAGCGCCAGCCGTCCCCGCGCCAACGCACCGGGGCCGGCATAGGAAATCTGGCCCTCGCCGATAAAACTGTCGACATAGCCGACCGAGACCTTCAGCGTGTCGGTTCGCCTGGCGCCGCGACCACCGCTGACGCGCACGCGATCGGGCGCGATCTCCTCGACCTTTACTTGCGAAAAATCCGCGACCACGTCGGGCTGGATGTACTGTCTGGGATCGTGCACCTCGTAGAGCAATTGCTCGCGGCAGGTCTGCGCCGTCACGGCACCTCCGGAGCCCGCGACCTTGGTGATGACGAGATCACCGTTCTCGCCGACTTCGCCGATGGGAAAGCCGAGCCGCGCCAGATCGGGGACATCCTTGTAGCCGGGGTCGGCGAAGTAACCACCGGTGATTTGCCCGGCGCATTCCAGCAGATGTCCGGCGACGGTGCCCTGCCCCAGCAGATTCCAGTCATCCATCGCCCAGCCGAAGGCATGGATCATCGGCGCCAGGAACAGTGCCGGATCGGACGCGCGCCCCGTGATGACGACATCGGCGCCTTGCGTCAGCGCCTGCGCCATCGGCTCGGCGCCAAGATAGGCGTTGGCCGAGAGCAGCCGGTTGCCGAATTGCTTGATGGTGCCGTCGAACTCCATGATCGGCAGGTCGCCGTCCTTGCAGGCATCGAGCACGTCGTCGCCGACGATGGCAGCTATTTGCAGCGACGGCAGGCCAAGCGACTTCGCAATCTCGGCGGTCTTGCGGGCTGCGGCGAGCGGATTAGCCGCGCCCATATTGGTGACGATCTTTATGCCTTTCGAGGCGCAGGCCGGCAGCACCGCGCGCATTCGCTCCTCGAGCAGCGGATCGTAGCCGCTGTCGGGATTTTTCATCCGCGCCTGCTGCGCCAGCGCGACGGTACGTTCGCCGAGGCACTCAAATACCAGGTACTGGATGTCACCCTTTTCGGCGAGTTCGATCGCCGGTTCGATGCGATCGCCCGAATAGCCGGCGCCCGATCCTATCCTGATGGTTCGCATCACTTCAGCCCGAAATAGGCGCGCCGCAGCGCTTCGTTGTCGGTCATTTCCGCAACCGTGCCGGAAAAGCGGATGCGCCCGCCTTCGAGCACGAACACCCGTGTCGCGACTTCCAGAAAGCCGATATTCTGCTCGGCAATCAGAAGCGCAAGGCCCCGACCGCGCAAATCGCTGAGGATTCGAATGACTTCCTTGACGAACAGCGGCGACAACCCCGCCGAGGGTTCATCCATCACCAGAAGCCGCGGCTCGGCGGCGAGCGCCTTGGCAATGCCCAGCATCTTGCGCTGGCCGCCGGACAGACTCGACGCCGGCGCGCGGCGCTTGTCGCGCAATGCCGGGAATACGCCATAGAGTTCCTCGACCCGGGCGCCGGAATCGGCGTGGCCAAGCGCCTGGGCGCCGACGCGGATGTTTTCCTCGATCGACAGATCCGGGAATACCGCAAGCTCCGACATGTAGGTCATGCCGAGCCGCATCCGGTCGCTGGAGCGCATCCGCGTCACGTCTTCGCCACCGAGGGTGATCGAGCCACGGCGCGCCTCGATCAGGCCGACCAGCGATTTGAGGAACGTGGTCTTGCCCGCGCCGTTCGCGCCCAGCAGCAGCACCGTCTCGCCGGCGCGCACGTCGAGATCGACGCCCCATAACACCTGCATGGTGCCGTAACCGGCATCGACGCCGGCGGCCTGCAGCAATGGGGCTGCTTCAGGCGGCATGCTCGCCTCCGAGGAACACTTCGATCACCTGTGGCACCTGGACCGCGACCGCAAGCTTGCCTTCGAAAATCTCCTTGCCGGCGTTCATGACGATGACGCGATCGGTGATATGTTCGATGAATCCCATGAGATGCTCGACCACGATGATTGCCATTCCGCCTTGCGCCAGCGCCTTGATGCGCTCGGCGATCCAGTCGAGTTCCGCCGGGTTGAGCCCGGCGGCGAGCTCGTCGAGCAGCAACAGCCGCGGCCGGGTGGCGAGCGCACGAACGAGATCGAGCATCTTCTGCTGGGCGTTGTTCAGATCGGCCGCCGGCCGGTCGGCGACATCAGCGAGCCGGTATTCGTCGAGCAATGCGGCCATCTCTGGCGGCGCCACCGCGGCGCGACCATAGGCCAGGGCCACCGCGATATTCTGCCGTACCGTCAGCGACAAAAATGGTTTCGGAATCTGGAAGGTGCGGTTGATGCCGCGATGGACCAGCCTGTGCGATGCGACCCCGCCGAGCGAGGCGCCGTCGAACGTCACCTCGCCGCCGTCAGGCGCGTAGAGGCCGGAGATGACGTTGATCGCGGTGGTCTTGCCGGAGCCGTTGGGACCCACCAAGCCTAAGATTTCGCCCGGCGCGCAATGAAAGCTCAAACCGTCGAGCGCATGAAAGCCGCCGAAGCGCTTGACGACGTTCGAGACGTTGAGAATGGGTGCCGATTCAGGGGACATGCCAGCCCCTGCGTGTTGCCAGCGAAACGAGGCCGGCGGGGAGAAACAGCACCAGTCCCATGATCAGGAGGCCGTAGATCAACTGGAAATATTGCGGCGTGGTGAAGCCGATCAAATTGTAGATGCCGTAGAGGATGATGACGCCGACGATCGGGCCGGAGATGGTCGCGACGCCGCCAAACAGCGCGAACACAATGGCAAAGATGCTGAAATCGCCGCTGAAGACGTTGTCGGGATAGAATACCGAAACGTACCAGGCATAGACGCCGCCGGCGAGGCCCGCCACCAGCGCCGAGGCCAGCCAGGCGATCACGCGCATCCGCACTACATTGACCCCCGCCATCGAGGCGCTGACGGCATCCTCGCGCACCGCCTGCAAGGCGAGACCAAAACCGGAGTTCTTCAAAAACACCACCGCACCCAGCGTCAGCGCCAGCACGGCGAGGGCCGCCGAATAGGCCAGCGTCGGATTGAAGGTGCCGGTGAGCGAGACGCCGTAGGGCCCGCGCGTGATGTTCTCCAGCGCCGGATTGGCGACGAAGTGCAGCACCGCCAGCGACGCCGCAAGATTGGCGATGGCAAAATAAGCACCCGACAGGCGCAAGAGCGGCGTCAGCAACAGCCCGAGCGCCACGCCCACCAGTCCGGCCGCGAGCACCGCGATCACGGCCGGGGCCTGATAGTGCATCACCAGGATCGCAAAGCCGTAGGCGCCGGCGCCGAAGAAGCCGACATAGCCGAACGGCAGATAGCCGGTGAAACCGTAGATGATGTTGACGCCCTGGGCGAGGATCAGGAAGATCACGAAATTGAACAGCAACAGATGATTTTCGTAGACGCCGGGCAGCACTGCAAACACGGCAAGCAACGGCGCGACGATGAACAGGGTGTGTTTGAAGGCGCTAGGCAACGCGCACCCGCCTTCCCAACAGCCCGCTTGGACGCAGCAGCAGGATGAAAATCAGAAGCACGTATGGCAACAGATCGGCCCATGAACTCAGATAGGTCTGCACCAGCATGTAGCAGACGCCATAAACGACGCCGCCAAGCGCGGTCCCTAGGGGATTGCCAAGCGATCCCAGCACCACGATGGCAAATGACGTGACGGTCGCGTCCGCACCGAATGCCGGCGTCACCGACCCGAACATGAAAGGCGCGAACACGCCGGCGACCGCCGCCAGTCCCAATCCGATGCCAAAGGCCGCGGCGGAGACGCGATCGACATCGATGCCGGTCGCAAATGCCTCGTCGCGCCGCGACATCACGGCACGGGTCAGCGTACCCAGCCGTGTCCGGTACAGATAGACATAGACGAAGGCGATCGCGATCAGGCTGGTGATGGATGCGATCACCCAGGAGGCCGGAAATCCCTGGCCGAAGATCTGGATCGGGCCGCCGCTATCCGGCGTGCCGCCGAACAGTTTTATCTTGATGGTCTGGAACACCGTGCCGAGCGCGCGGCTCTGGATCGAACGCTCGCTGGTGCCGAAGAAAATCGTCGTGACCGCCTCGATCACCTGCGACAGCCCGAAGAACAGGATGATCGACAGCATTTCCGGGTTCACCGAACCCTGCAGCCGCGGCACCAGCACCCAGTACAGCAGCATGCCGACCAGCACGAATAGCACAAAGGCCAGCGGCACCGCAAACAACGGGTCGATGCCGGCAAGCGTCACCACGCCGAAGGCGACGAACGCGCCAAGCATCAGAAAGTCGCCATGCGCAAGATTGACGATGCGCATGACACCGAACACGAGATTGAGGCCGATACCGACCAGACTGAAATACAGGCCGAACAATACGCCGGCGACGAGCGCGTAAATCAGCATCGGCGCCTCACCCCCGGCGTCCGGTTCTCAGCCCGCCATCGCCTCATGGACGCGGATAGACAGGCTTGCCGGTGGCGGTTTCGTGCGGATAGACCGAGATGAACTTGAGGTGACCATCATGGAGTTCAAGCTGCCCCATCGGCGTCAACTCGCCGATCTGGCCGCCCATCTCGTCCAGTGCGAAAGTGCCGTCGAGCGTCTTGAGTTGCCCGGACAGGCTGAACGTCGCGCGGCGCAGTTCCATCTGATCGAGGCTGGTCGCCACCGACAGCGTCTTCTCCAGAATGAGCCCCGTGGTGTATCCGGCCACGGCGTTGAAGCCGAACTCGATCTTGCCGTCGGGGTATTTCTTCTCCCAGGCGGCTCTATAGTCCTTCATGTTCATGCCGAAATTGACCGGATAGTCCAGCTCGGAGGGCGGCACATAGGTGAAGACGTGCTCGAGGCCCTTTTCGCCGACGTTCTTTTCGAGAAGCTCGGTCTCGAGGCCGGCATAGATGCAGAACAGCATCTTGAACTTGACGCCGACGTCGGCCACGTTGCGCAGGAATGCGATGTCGTTCGGCGCGTAGCCGAAATGAATCACCGCGTCGGGGCTGGTGTTGTTGATGTTGTTGATGATCACGGTGTAGTTGGTGGTCTCGGTCGGAATGCCCTGGTCGTAGACGATCTCGATCGGCGCACCGGAATCCTTGACGAATTTGCGGAAGGCGTTGGCCTGCGTTCCGGTAAATTCATTGGTCGAATACAGAATGGCGATCTTCTTGATGCCGAGGCCCGGTCCATCCTGCGAAACGAAATCCGCAACCGGTTTGGGCCAGATCGTCGAAACCGGATCCGCCATCAGTGCGATGTAGGGATTGTCCTTGGAAAAGAAGCTGGCGCCGGTTCCGGTCTGGTCGAACAGGAACATCTTATGGTCGCGCGCGATCGCCACTGCGGGCGCCGTCAGCACCGAACCGGAGTCGGCGACCAACAGGTCGACCTTGTCCTGGGTGATGAGCTGGTTGTAGAGCGTGGAAGCGGTCGCGGTGTTGCTCTGGTCGTCGTAGGAGACCAGCTTGACCGGGATTTTCTTATCGAATGCCTTGACGTAAACCCCGCCATCGGCATTTTTCTGGTCGATCCAGAGCTTGAGCGCGCTGTAAACCGGCATCGAAATCGAGGCGAAGCGCCCGGCCGACGCATAGAGCGTGCCGATCTTGATTTCCGCCGGCGCATCCGCGGCATGGGCCGGCATCGCCAGCGTCAAACCCGCGGCCAGCACCGCACCCGTGATCTTCGACATGTGAAATCCTCCCGATTTTCTTGGTTCTGACGCCAATCTAACGCGGGGGGTGACGGGGATACAAGCGTTACCGCCTCATCCATTATGCGTGTGCCGGAATAGGCGGCATGCGCGCGCTTTGCTGGACCATTGACGGCGGGCAGTCCAATGTCGCATCAAGTTCGCAATAATACCGGAGGGAATGACCGACATGGCCGAGCCCGCGCGCGCGCGACCGAAACCGACACCGGAAACCCAGCATTTCTGGGATGGCACCCAGGCGGGTGAGTTGCGGCTGCAGCGTTGCGACGCCTGCGCCAACGTCTATTTCCCGCCGCGCCCGTTCTGCCCGTCCTGCGCCTCGCGCAAGGTCAGCGTGTTCAAGGCCAGCGGCAAGGGCAAGCTTTACAGCTACGTGATCCATCACCGCCCGGTGCCGGGCTTCACGCCGCCTTACGCCATCGCGGTGGTGGAACTCGACGAAGGTCCGCGGATGATGAGCAACATCGTCGATTGCCCGCAGACGCCCGAGGCGCTCGAACTCGACATGAAGCTGGAAGTCGCGTTCGAGAAGCTCGACGACAAGATCACCCTTCCCCTGTTCCGTCCTGCGAAGGGCTAGCATCATGCGCAGGAATCAAGTCGCCGTGGTTGGTGCTGCCGAAACCACCGAACTCGGCGTTATCCCGAATGTCTCGCAGATCCAGTTGCATGCCGATGCGGCACTCAACGCCATTGCGGACGCCGGATTGAAGCTGTCCGACATCGACGGCTTCGCCACCGCGGTCGAGACCCCGCAGCAGATCGCGCATTATCTCGGGATCACGCCGACCTGGGTCGACGGCACTTCGGTCGGCGGCTGCTCGTTCATGTTGCATGTCCGCCACGCCGCCGCAGCGATCGAGGCCGGGTTGTGCAAGACCGTGCTGATCACGCATGCCGAAAGCGGCAAGTCGAATATCGGCCGCACCCCGCGCATGACCGGTCCCGACAGCCTCAACGGCCAGTTCGAGCTTCCCTATGGCGTCTCGACCCCGGCCAGCATGTTTCCGATACCGGTGCTGCGCTACATGAAGACCCACGGCATCACCCATGAGCAGATCGCGATGGTCGCCGTGGTGCAGCGAGAGTGGGCGGCGAAGAATCCGCGTGCCACCATGAAGGCGCCGATCACGGTCGAGGACGTGCTGAATTCGCGGATGATCGCCTACCCGTTCCGGATCCTGCAATGCTGTCTGGTCACCGACGGCGGCGGCGCGCTGATCCTGACCTCGGCGGAGCGCGCCAAAGATTTCAAGACCAGGCCGGTCTATATTCTCGGCACCGGCGAAAGCGTGGAGACGCCGATGGTCAGTCAGATGAAGACTTTCGATTCCTCGCGCGCCTTCAAGGTTGCGGGGCCGCTCGCGTTCAAGGAAGCCGGCATCACCCACAACGATGTCGATCACCTGATGATCTACGACGCGTTCGCGCACCTGCCGCTCTACGGCCTCGGCGACCTCGGCTTCATGCCGCATGAAGAGACCGGCAAGTTCATCGCCGACGGCAACACGCGGCCCGGCGGCAAGCTGCCGCTCAACACCAATGGCGGCGGCCTCAGCTACATGCATTCGGGCATGTACGGCATGTACGCGCTGCAGGAAAGCGTGCGGCAAATGCGCGGGATCGCACCGGCGCAGGTGCCGGGCGCCAAGATTTCCGTGTGCCACGGCGTCGGCGGCATGTTCGCGGCGAGCGGCACGATTATTTTTACGAACGAGAAGTGAAGGGAGCGCCGCTCCCTCAGCTCCCTCTCCCCGTTCTTCACGGGGAGAGGGTTGGGGTGAGGGGCCCTCTCAACAGCCGGACTCGCGGAGAGTCCCCCTCACCCGAAATTCGCTTCGCGAATTTCGACCTCTCCCCGCAAACGGGGCGAGGTGACCAGGAACGCACGCGGGAGAAACACCATGACCAAGTCACTTCGGGATAAATCCATCATCGTCACTGGCGCCGGGCGCGGCATCGGGCGGGAGATCGCGCTGCTCTGCGCGGCCGAAGGCGCCAAGGTGGTGGTCAACGATCCCGGCGTGGCCGCGGACGGATCGGGGTCGAGCGCGACACCGGCCGAGGAAGTGGTCGAGGAAATCAAAAAGCGCGGCGGCACCGCGGTGGCCAATTTCGAAACCGTGGCGGAAGCGATCCCGGCCAGCAGGATCGTCAAGATGGCGGTCGACAGTTTCGGCAAGCTCGACGGCGTGGTCAACAACGCCGGCATCCTGCGCGACGCGATCTTCCACCGCATGAGCATCGACGCGTTCGAGTCCGTCATCAAGGTCCACCTGATGGGTTCGTTCTATGTGTCGCACGCCGCAGCACGGCTGTTCCGCGAGCAGGAGAGCGGCGCGTTCGTGCATTTCACCTCGACCTCGGGCCTGGTCGGCAACTACGGCCAGGCCAACTACGCCGCGGCGAAGCTCGGCATCGTGGGCTTGTCGAAATCGATCGCGCTCGACATGGAGCGCTTTCACGTCCGCTCCAATTGCGTCTCGCCGTTCGCCTGGAGCCGGCTGATCGGGACCATTCCGACCGAGACCGAAGCCGAGAAAGCGCGGGTGGCGAAAATTCAGCAGATGGGACCGGAGAAGATCGCGCCCGTGGTGGCGTTCCTGCTCAGCGACGCCGCCAAGGATGTCACCGGGCAGATCTTTGCGGTGCGCATGAACGAGATCTTCCTGATGAGCCAGTCGCGCCCGTTGCGCTCGATCCACCGCGCCGAGGGCTGGACCCCGCAGACCCTCGCCGACCACGGCATGCCGGCGCTGAAGTCGTCGTTCTACAAGCTCGACCGCTCCGCGGATATTTTTAATTGGGATGCGATTTGAGAAGCGGCCCCATAACCGGTGTCGTCCCGGCAAACGCCGGGACCCGCAATCCCGGTCGTCTGTTGTCAAAAGAAGGTCTTTGCCACCGCGCCAAAACGCAAGGACACGGCGTATGGGTCCCCGCATGCACGGGGACGACACTCTACCCGCTGTTCCTCAACCCCGCCGAAATGCCGTTGATGGTGATCTGAATCCCGCGCAGCACCGCCTCGTCGGGATTTTCGGCGCGGTTGGCCTTCAATAACTCGACCTGCACGTGGTTGAGCGGATCGAGATACGGAAACCGGTTGCGGATCGAGCGTTCCAGCAGCGGATTGCCTTGCAGCAGCCGCTGCTGCCCCATGATGTCCAGCAGCATGTCGATCGAGGTCTGCCACTCCTGCCGGATGCGCCCGAAGATGCTGTCGCGCAACTTCACGTCGGGTACCAGTTCGGCATAGCGCGAAGCGATTGCGATCGAGCTTTTCGCCAGCACCATGTCCATGTTCGACAGCAGCATGCGGAAAAACGGCCACTCCCGATAAATCTCTTTCAGGAACGGCATGCCCTTGTCGGGATGCGCCGCGACCCATTGTTCCACCGCGCTGCCAAAGCCGTACCAGCCCGGCAGCATCAGGCGGCATTGCGCCCAGCTGAAAACCCAGGGAATGGCTCTGAGGTCCTCGATCTCGCGGGTTTTCTTGCGCGAGGCCGGCCGGCTGCCGATGTTCAGGGTGGCGATTTCGGTGATCACGGTCGAACCCCAGAAATAATCTGCAAAACCTTCGGTTTCGTAGACCAGGCCGCGATAAGCCCTGAACGCCAGCGCCGACAGTTGGTCCATGGCCTTGAGGTATTCGCCCGACGGCGCGCTTTGCCGCGGCAGCAGCAGGCTGGCTTCGAGCGTCGCGGCGGCGAGAATCTCCAGGTTGTTGCGGCCGACTTCGGCGTTGGAATATTTGCTGGAGATGATCTCGCCCTGCTCGGTGATGCGGATCTGGCCGTTCACCGCACCGCCCGGCTGGGCGATGATGGCGTCATAGCTTGGGCCGCCGCCGCGGCCGACCGAACCGCCACGGCCGTGGAACAGCCTCAGGCGAACCCCGTGACGCTCGAACACTTCGACGAGGCCGATCTCGGCCTTGTAGAGTTCCCAGCCCGAGGTGACGAAGCCGCCATCCTTGTTGCTGTCGGAATAGCCGAGCATCACTTCCTGCACGCCGCCGCGGCTGTCCACCAGCTTGCGATAGTCATGCATCGACAATAGCCAGTCCATGATCGCCGAACTCGCCTGCAAGTCCTCGATGGTTTCGAACAGCGGCACGATGTTGAGCGCACTGCGCCCGGAGGGATCGACGAGACCGGCTTCCTTCAAGAGCAGGGCGACCTCCAGCATGTCGGAGACACCCTTGCACATCGAGATGATACATTGGGGGATCGCGTCCTCGCCATAGGCGTGATGCGCCGCGGCGGCCTCATGGAAGATCGCGAGCTCCCCCACGGTCTCGTCGCTGTATTTCACGAAGGCCGAGGTCAGCGGCCGCGGGTCGCGCAGTTCGCTGGTGAGCAGCGCGATCCGCGCATCTTCGCTCAGGGCCAGATAGGAGGAGCCGGGGTTGGCGGAGTCCAGCAGTTCGGCAACGGTGCGTTCGTGCACGGCGGAGTTTTGCCGCATGTCGAGACTGGCGAGATAAAAGCCAAAACAGTCCGCCGCCCGGCGCAACAACCGCAGCCGCCCGCGCGCGATAACTCTGGAATTGTTCGCGATCAGCGAGCGATCGAGAATGTCGAGATCGGCCTTGAACTCCTTCGCGCTGGCATAGGGCGCCGCTTCCCCTACCGGCGGCCGGTTGGTTTCCACCTTGAGCTCGTGCGCGGTGGCGGCGAGCCGCGCATAGATTCCGGATACCGCCAGCCGATAGGGTTCGCCGCTTCGGTGCGGAGAGGTATCGGGCGAGCGCTGCGCCAGCGCGCGCAATTCGTCGGAAACATCGGCAAGGTGTGCGGCGATCGACAACTCGCCGCCCAGCGCGTGCAATTCCTCGAGGTAAAACCGCAACACGCGGCTTGAATGCAGGCGCAGCGTGCCGCGCATCACATCCGCGGTGACGAAGGGATTGCCGTCGCGATCGCCCCCGATCCAGCTTCCCATCTTCAGGAACGACGCCAGCTCGCCCTGCGCGTTGTTGTCTTCCTCGTTCAGCCGGTCCTCGAGCGCGCAATGCAGCCGCGGCACCTCGCGCAGGAAGGTGTAGTCGTAAAACGACAATCCGTTGCCGACCTCGTCGAGCACGGTCAGCTTAGTCCGGCGCAGGAGATTGGTCTGCCACAGCGTCAATACTTCGCGCCGCAACTGTTCGCCGCCTGCAGCACTCTCCTCCGCCGTGAGTTGCACCCGCTCGCGCCGGTCGAGCAGTTCGGCGATCTCCATTTCGCGATCGATGGTGCTCTTGCGGCGCACCTCGGTCGGATGCGCGGTCAGGACCGGGCCGACCAGGGCGCTTGCGAAAAAGCTTCGCAAATCCGCCGCGCTGAAACCGGCCGCGCGGGCGTGCGACAGCGTCAAGGCGAGCGTGCTTGCCTTCGGTGCGCCGGGCTTTCCGCGCATCTGCCGAATGTTGTTCTGGTCCTCGGCGATGTTGGCGAGATGCGAAAAATAGCTGAAGGCTCGGACGATGCGCACGGTATCGCTGGTCGACATACCGTCGAGGATGACTTCAAGCTCGCGCCGCGCCGGTTTGTCGTCATCGCGATGGAACCGGATCGAGGTCTGCCGGATGCGCTCGACCAGGTCGAACACGTCGGCGCCTTCCTGATCGCGCACGGTGTCGCCGAGGATGCGGCCGAGCAGCCGGATGTCTTCGCGAAGCCGGACATCCTCCTCGAGGGCGGCGATCTCTTCGCTGCGATTGCTGCGCGCGTCAGGGTCGGAAGGCATGATCTGGGTCGACATCACTAAGCTCCAGAAACTGCCCGGCCTCTTTCAGTCGCAATTTTTGGAGGCGGATGCAAGATCAAGAAAAAGGCGATGGCCTCCATCGTCCGACAGACCCAGAGGTCGCTTTCTATCGATAGACCGGAACCCCTCATCCGTCTTCGCTTCGCGAAGCCACCTTCTCCCGCAAGGGGAGAAGGTAAGAAGGTCAAATCCTCCGCCCTGCCCGCTCCCAATAGGGATCACGCAGGCGGCGCTTGAAAATCTTGCCGGAATCCTCGCGGGGCAGATGGGACTGGATTTCGAGGTGTTTCGGCACCTTGTAATCGGCGAGACGGGTCTTGAGTTGAGCGCGGATCGCGGCGATATCCAGTGCCACCCCTGCCTGCGGTTCGACCACCGCCATCAGCGCCTCGCCGAATTCGTCATCGGGAATGCCGAACACGGCGCAGTCGTGAACCCCCGGCACTGCATGCAATGCGGCCTCGATTTCGGCCGGATAGATGTTGACGCCGCCCGAAATCACCATGTCGCGCTTGCGGTCGCAGAGGAAGACATAGCCGTCGGCGTCGATATAGCCGACGTCGCCGGAAGTGATGAACCCGTCGCGCTCGATCTCGGCGCGCTTTTCCGGCTTGTTGTGATAGGTGAAATCCGGATTGCCCGTGACGCGGGAATAGATCTCGCCGATCTCGCCTTGCGGCAGCGGATCGCCGTTTTCGCCAAGGAAACGCAGCTCGACACCGTCCAGGATCTTGCCGACAGTGCCCGGCTTTTTGAGCGCATCGGCGGAGTCCGCGAAAGTCAGTGCGCTGGATTCGGTGCTGCCGTAATATTCGTAGATCACCGGCCCCCACCATTCGATCATCGCCCGCTTCACATCCGATGGACAGGGTGCCGCGGCATGGATGACGTGGCGCAGCGAAGAAGTGTCATATTTCCGGCGAATTAGTTCCGGCAGCCTCAACAGCCGGATGAACATGGTCGGCACCATGAAAACGGTGTCGATCCTCTCGGCCTCGACCAGCGCTAAGAATTCCTCCGGGTCGAACCGCGGCATCAGCACCAGCGCGCCACCAAGGCGTCCGGCGCGCAGGCCGAATGAATTCGGCGCGGCATGGTACAGCGGACCCGGCAGCAGTCCCCGCACATTGGGCACCAGGCCATAGATCAGCGCCCGCGTCCGCTCCGACGCGGTGGCCTGCTCCAGCGTCGGCGCGGTCCGCCGCACGCCTTTGGGGTGTCCGGTCGTGCCCGAGGTATAGATCATGTTTTGCGGCTGCGGCAGCGCCGGACCGTCATAAGGCGCTTGCTGCTTCAGCCAGGCTTCGAGATCGGTTGCAAAGTCCGGCGTGGCGAGATGATCCGGATCGATCTTGTAATGCGCGAGGATTTCCGGCGGCGTTGGGGCGCTGAGCACGGTGACGCCGCCGGGGATCGTGCCGCGCAAGGGATGCAAGAGGTCGGCATGACCGATCAAGACCGACGTTCCGGAATCCCCCAGCACATAGCCGACCTCCTCCGGCTTGAAATGCCAATTGACCGGCACGGCGTAGGCACCGAGCCGCATCGCGGCATAGGCCGCCTCGATGAAAACGATGTCGTTGCGCATCAGGATGCAGACGCTGCCGCCCTGCCGGACACCAAGCTTCGAGAACCCGCTAGCGATACGGGCGGCGCGCTCGGCGACTTCGGCGTGACTACGCTTTCGCTGGCCGCTGACGATGCCGAGAAAGAGAGAGGATGTTTCGGTCATTATGTTTTTTGTTGTTGGCGAGATAGTTTCTTCGTCATGGCCGCACTTGTTCCGGTTATCCACGTCTTCGTTGTTCAATGCGGAAAGACGTGGATGCCCGGGACAAGCCCGGGCACGACGGTGTTTGGGCTCAAACATCCGCAAAACGCGGTGGGCGCTTGTCGATATTGGCGCGGACAGCCTCAAGCTGGTTGGCGCCGCCCATCAGCTTCATCTGCTCGACGGACTCGGCCAGCAGCGCCGGCCCGGGATCGACGGAGAGATTATTGAGCAGACGCTTGGCGGCGCGGATGGCTTGCGGGCTCTTGCCGGCGATCTCGCGCGCCACTTCGAACGCGGCGGCGCGCGGATCGTCGCAGATCCGGGTGGCAAGACCGTAACCGAGCGCTTCCTGCGCCGAGAAAATCCGTCCCGTGTAGGTCAGCTCGCGCAGGATATCGTCGCGCACGAGGCTCGCCAGGATCGGCGTCCCCGCCATGTCGGGGATCAGCCCCCATTTGATCTCCATGATCGACATCCGCGCATCGGGGCTGAGGAAGCGCATGTCGGCGCCGAGCGCGAGCTGGAAGCCGCCGCCGAACGCCACGCCTTGGATCGCCGCGATCACCGGAACCGGCAACTGCCGCCATCCCCAGACCGCCTGCTGCGGAAAGTTGGCAAGCCCATGGGTGCGCGGGGTCAGGTCGCGCTTTTCGCCGCCCGCTATCCCGTTACCGCCGCCTTCCTTCATCGCGGCGAAACGGCCCATGTCGAGCCCGGCGCAGAACGACCGGCCTTCGCCGGACAGTACTACCGCCCGCACGGCCTTTTCCCTGGAAAGCCGGTCGCTGGCGGCAACCAGCGCATCGAACATGGCGGCGTCGAGCGCGTTCATCTTGTCCGCCCGCACTAGGCGGACATCGGCGACGCCGTCCGAAATCGTGACCCTGACGCGGTCATCCATCAGCGTTTCTCCCTGCCCTTGTTCGTTGTTGCCGCTTTACAGAAAGGCGTTGTCCGGATTTAGTCAATCAACCAATTAACAGACAATCCCTCAGGGCGGAAACGGCAGATGTACAGCGAACAGCTTCTCGCGGGACGGCGCATTCTCGTCACCGGCGGCGGAACCGGGCTCGGCAAGTCGATGGCGGCGCGCTTCCTTGAACTCGGCGCCGAGGTTCATATCTGCGGCCGCCGCAAAAGCGTCTGCGACGAGACCGCCACCGAGTTGATGGACCTGCATGGCGGCCGGGTGACCAGCCATGGCGTCGATATCCGAAATCCGCTCGCGGTCGACGAGATGATCGAGACGATTTTCAGGGAAGGCCCGCTTACCGACCTCATCAATAACGCTGCCGGCAATTTCATTTCGCGCACCCAGGACCTGACGCCGCGCGGCTTCGACGCGGTCGCCAACATCGTGATGCACGGCACCTTCTATGTGACCCACGCCGTGGGCCGGCGCTGGATCGCCAATAGGCAGCGCGGCAATGTGGTGTCGATAACCGTGACATGGGTGCGCAACGGCAGCCCCTATGTGGTGCCCTCGGCGATGAGCAAGTCGGCGATCCACGCCATGACCATGTCGCTGGCAACGGAATGGGGCCACTACGGCATCCGGCTCAACACGATCGCGCCCGGCGAAATCCCGACCGAGGGCATGAGCAAGCGCATCAAGCCCGGCGACGAAGCCGGCGCGCGCACCATCGCGCAGAACCCGATGGGCCGGGTCGGCAAGATGGAGGAACTGCAGAATCTCGCGGTGTTCCTGATTTCCGGCGGCTGCGACTGGATCAACGGCGAGACCATCGCGATGGACGGCGGCCAGGCGCTGGCGATGGGCGGCAATTTCTATCAGTTGCGCGACTGGTCCGATGCCGACTGGACCCAGGCGCGCGATTCGATCAAGGCGCAGAACGAGAAAGACAGGGCTGCGAGGGGGTAACGCGTTGTCGTCGTCCCCGCGAAGGCGGGGACCCATATACCGCCACTGTAAAAATCAAACGGGAGAAACATGTCCTATATCGATGCAGCGCCGGATCTGGCCGACATCATTCGCTTGCAGGGCAAAGCCCGCGGCGACACCATGGCGTTCGAGTTCGAGGGACGGCGGACCAGTTATGCCGAGCTCGACGCCCACACCAACCAGGTCGCCCATGGCCTCAAGGCGCTTGGCGTCAAGCCGCGCCAGCGCATCGCCTACCTCGGCAAGAACAGCGACATCTATTTCGAGCTGCTGTTGGGTGCGATGAAGGCCAATGTGGTGATGGCGCCGGTCAACTGGCGGCTGGCCGGACCCGAGATCGCCTTCATCGTCGAGGATTGCAAGGCGCCGGTGCTGTTCGTCGGACCGGAATTCACCGGGCAGGTCGACGCTATCCGGGCGCAACTGCCGAGCGTGCGCACCTTCATCGTCACCGAGGGCAAGACAGCAGGCTGGCAGGATTTTGCGAGCTGGCGCGATGCGCAAAGCAGCGACGACCCCAAGGTGCCGATCGAGCCCAATGACATCGCGATCCAGCTTTATACCTCCGGCACCACCGGAAAACCCAAGGGCGCGATGCTGTCGCACGCGAACTTCCTGTCGCTGGTGCGGGCCGGCGGCAGCGAGCGGCCGGACTGGAACAAATGGTCCGAGGACGATGTCTCGCTGGTGGCGATGCCGGTGTTTCATATCGGCGGTTCCGGCTGGGGCGTGCTCGGTCTCTATCACGGCGCCAAGGGCATAATCGCGCGCGAGTTCGATCCGACCAAGGTGCTGGATTTCTTCGAGCGCTCCGGAATTACAAAACTGTTCATGGTGCCGGCCGCGATGCAATTCGTGGTGCAGCAGCCGCGCGCCCGCGAGGTCGATTTCTCCAGGCTGAAATACATGTTGTACGGCGCCTCGCCGATCCCGGCCGCGCTGCTGAAGGAATGCATCGAAGTCTTCAAATGCGGTTTCGTGCAGATGTACGGCATGACCGAAACTACCGGCACCATCGTGGCCCTTCCGCCGGAGGATCACGTCGAGGGTCTGGAGCGGATGCGCTCGGCCGGCAAGGCGTTGCCCGGCGTGGAACTGGCGATCCTCGACGCGGACGGCAACAAATTGCCGCCGGGCGAAGTCGGCGAGATCGTGACGCGGTCCGGCTCCAACATGGCCGGCTACTGGAATCTGCCGGAAGCCACCGCCAAAACGCTCGGCAAGGACAACTGGCTGCGCACCGGCGACGCCGGCTACATGGACAAGGACGGCTATCTCTATATCCACGACCGCATCAAGGACATGATCATCTCCGGTGGCGAAAACATCTATCCGGCCGAAGTCGAAAGCGCGATCTGCGATCACCCTGACGTGGCCGAAGCAGCTGTCGTCGGCATCCCCGACGACCAATGGGGCGAGGCGGTCAAGGCGGTCGTGGTGATGAAGCCGGGCAAGCAGGCGACGGCATCCGACATCATCCGCTTCACCCGCGAACGCATCGCCGGCTTCAAGACGCCAAAGTCAGTGGATTTCATCCAGGCTCTGCCGCGCAACGCGTCAGGCAAGATACTGCGGCGGCACCTGCGCGATCCCTATTGGGCGGGCAAGGATCGCCAGGTGAATTAGCCCGTCATTGCGAGGAGCGCAGCGACGAAGCAATCCGGTTTCTTCGCGGCTTCAATGCTTACCCGCCCCCATATATCCGAACAGAAATCCCGCCACCTTCCGCTTCTGGATTTCCTCGCTGCCTTCGGTGATGCGGTAGCGGCGGTGATGGCGGTAAATGTGTTCGAACGGCTTGTGGCGCGAATAGCCCATGCCGCCATGCACCTGCATGGCGCGATCGGCGGCCTCGCAGCACAGCCGGTTTGCCCAGAAATTACACATCGACACCTTGTCGGACAGGGTGTGCTCGACCTGCGCCTGCGTTAGCTGGTCCATCTCCCACGCGGTCTTGCGGATCAACAGCCGCAGCATTTCCGCCTGCGTGGCCAGTTCCACCAACGGCCACTGGATCGCCTGGTTCTCGGCCAGCGCGCGGCCGAACGGCTTGCGCTTGCGCGCATAGCGCACACTCTCCTCGATGCAGTAGACGGCCGCACCCAGTGAACTGGCGGCCTGCCGGATCCGGTTTTCGTGCACGAAGCATTGCGCCAGCGACAATCCGCGGCCGACCTCGCCGAACAGCGCATCGTCGGGCACGAACACATCGGTAAAGCTGACACGCGGATGGTCGGTCGGCATGTTGAAGGTCCACATGTATTCCTCGACCTTCACGCCGCTGGCTTTGGCCGGCACCAAAAAGCAGGTGATGCCGCGCGCGTCGCCGTCATCGCCGGACGTTCGCGCAAACAATGCACAATGGGTGGCGACATGCATGCCGGTGGTCCACATCTTCTCGCCGTTGATGACCCAGCCGGTGACGCCGTCGCGGGTGGCCTGCACCGCGCGGGTTTCCATGTGGGTGGCGTCGGAACCGTGTTCGGGCTCGGTGAGGCCGAAGGTGATGCGGAATTTGCCGGTGATCGAGCCTTCGATCATCGCTTTCTGGTCGTCGCGGCCGTAGCGGTCGAGCATGGTGACCAGCGGCAAATTGCCGACGATCGAATGCTCGTTCTGCAGGTCGTTGTGCAGGCCAAGGCCCTTTGCCGCGAAATGCTCGCGGATCACGGCCATCCAGAGATTGGAGCCATCCTTGCCGCCGTAGCGTTTCGGAATCGCAAAACGCAGGTGCCCGGCGGCTTCGGCGAGATTCTTCACCCGTCGCAGCAGCGCTTCCCATTCATGCCGCGGCAGCCCGCCCTTTTCGAAATCCGTGCGCGCCCATTCGCGGCGGTGATCGAAGAAGCGGATGTTGTCGTCGGCGTCCTCGATCGGCTTGATCTCGCGCGCGATGAAGCGGTCGAGTTCATCCAGATAGGCGACAAGGTCGGCCGGCAATGCAAAATCCAAGGCGCTACTCCCAACGATATTTTATTGTTGCTGCGATGCCGCGTGGCTGCGCGATTAAGGTGGCAACCGCAAACCAAGTCAAGCGACCGAATATGGCTTGTGAGGCAGCCGCGATCTGCTTAATTGGACGACAGCGGATGCAGGCGAAAGTCCCCGCAACGAAAAATAATCGATGGGAGCGAACATGGACCTGAAGTTCTCCAAAGTGACCCGCAAAGGCCCGATCATGATCGTGACGCTGTCGCGTCCCGAGGTGTACAACGCGCTCCATACCGACGCGCATTTCGAGCTGAACAGGGTGTTCAACGAATTTGCCGCCGATCCCGAACAATGGGTCGCGATCGTCACCGGCGCCGGTGCCAAGGCGTTCTGCGCCGGCAACGACCTGAAATGGCAGGCGGCAGGCGGAAAACGCGGCTGGGACACCGGCGGCTTTGCGGGCCTAACCTCGCGCTTCGACCTCGACAAGCCTGTTATCGCCGCCGTCAACGGCGTCGCCATGGGCGGTGGCTTCGAGATCGCATTGGCCTGCGACCTCATCATTGCCTCGGAGAACGCGACCTTCGCGCTGCCCGAACCGCGCGTCGGCCTCGCCGCCCTCGCCGGCGGATTGCAGCGGCTGCCGCGCCAGATCGGGCTGAAGCGCGCCATGGGCATGATCCTGACCGCGCGGCATGTCACCGCGCGCGAGGGCCATGAACTCGGCTTCGTCAACGAGGTGGTGCCGCCGGGCGAAGCGCTGGCGGCGGCCGAACGCTGGGCCGAGACCATCTGCAAGAACTCACCGATGTCGATCCGCGCGTCCAAGCAGGCGATCCAGAAGGGTCTTGCGGTCTCGCTGGAGCAGGCGATCACCGAGCAGCGCGAATACCCGGCCGTGAAAGCGATGGCGGCCTCGCAGGATTATATCGAAGGACCGAAGGCGTTTTCGGAGAAGCGCCCGCCGAAGTGGGCGGGGAAATAGGTCTTTCGTCATTCCGGGGCGCGACGAAGTCGCGAACCCGGAATCCATAATCACCGTTGAGAATATGGATTCCGGGTCTGCGCCAGGAGGCGCACCCCGGAATGACGAAAGTGCGTCGAGCGCGGCTATTCGCCTTTTTTCTCCAGCTCCCTCTTATACGCCGCGTAATTCGGCTGATCGACCGCGAGCTTGTCCATCGTGGTCTGCCAAAGGTGATCGGCCAGCCCCGGCGTCTGCAGATCGGCGTTGCCCTCGGCGATGCGTCTTGCGAGCGCGCGGTTGAGTTCGCCGAGCGTACCCTGCATGTCCAACAACCCGGTCAGGCGTGCGGCTTCCGCCGCATCGCCGGCCTGCGCCTGCGCGAACTGGCGCGTCACCAGATCGAGCGCATTGATCGACACCCGCAACTTGAACGCGAGGTGTCCCGATATCTGCGGCGCGATCTCGGCGCGCAGGAAATCCGCGACCGCCTTGATCAGTTCTTCCGGTGTCGGCTCATCCTGCATGTCATCTACTCATGTTGAGGGCATGATGCCGCGGCGCAAGCAACCGCAACAGATCGATCTCGGTTTCCGACGCGCGGCGGCCGATCATCGCGCGCTCGATGGAATGCTCGGGCCCAGCTCGAAACCGCTGCATCATGCCGCAGCACATCACGCCCCAGCGCAGCGTCCCCATCACCTCCCAGAACCTCACCCGTTCGGGGTAGACGCTGCGCCCTGCGGTTTCATATCCGGCAAACAGTTCTTCGCGTGTACCAAAGCCGCCGACCGGCTTGTCGATTTCGCCGAAGCGCCACGAATTGACGCAGATCCAGCCGAGATCCTCCATGGGATCGCCGCTGTGCGCGAGTTCCCAGTCCAGCACCGCGCGGATGCCATGGGGACCGATGATGAGATTGCCGTGGCGGAAATCGCCGTGCACCAGCGTCACCTCCCGGGATGGCCCGGGATCGTTGTCGCGCAGCCAGCGCAGCGCCAGTTCGAATACCGGCCGCGGCCAATTGAAGCTGCGGTAATCCTGCTCGAGCTCGGCAATTTCGCGTCCCGCGGTCATGCGGCGAAGCGCCGGCAGTTGCAACAGGTCGAGGCCATGGACGATGGCGAGGACTTGCCCGAGCTGGCGCGCGAGTTTCGGACGGGCTTCTGCAAATTCGTCGTCGCGCAGGATCTTGCGCGGAATGGTTTCACCCTCAACCCGTTCCATGATGAAGCCGGTGCCGAGTTCATCCTGCGGGTGGAGCACGTGCAGCACCCGCGGCGACGGCACGCCAGCTTCATAGGCGTGCTGCATCAGCACCGCTTCGACATTCAGTCCGGCAGCGCGCGCGGGTGCGGCGCCATAGCCTTGCGGCGCGCGGCGCAGGATCGCGCCGATATTGCGCGCGGGGTACACGATATCGAACGACCAGGTCTCCTGGCTGGCGCCGCCGGAAAGCCTGACAGCATCGATCACGCCGGTCGCGCCCGAAAACCGGGACATGACGCAGCGCGCAAGCAGCGCCTCCATCATCTACCTCTGAACTTCGCGGGGCGTTTCTCCAGGAACGCGGTGACGCCCTCCTTGAAGTCTTCCGCGGACCCTGCGATCCGCTGCGACTCGAATTCCAGATTGAGCTGGTCTTCGAACGAATTGTCCGGGCTTTCCCAGTACAATTTGCGGATCAGCGACAGCGCGATGGTCGGCCCATTCGCCAGTTCGTGCGCGAGCTTCATGGTTTCTTCCATCAAGGCCGCATCGTCATAGACCCGATTCACCAGGCCCCATTCCAGCGCCTTCTCGACCGGCAGCCGCTCACCCATCAGCGACAGTTCGACCGAGCGCGCCTTGCCGATCAGCCGCGGCAGCAGCCAGGTCGATCCGCAGTCCGGCACCAGGCCGATGCGGCGGAAGGCCTGCAGAAAATACGCCGAGCGCGCGCACAGGATCATGTCGCCCATCAGCGCGAAGCTCATGCCGGCGCCGGCGGCCGGACCATTGACCGACGTGACGATCGGGCAATGCAGGTTGCGCAGGCGGCGCAGGAACGGGTGAAACCCGGTTTCCAGCGCGGCGCCGGCGTTGCTCCGGCCCGGCTTCTGGTTGTTGCGGCCCTGAAGGTTGGCGCCGGTGCAGAACGCGCGCCCGGCGCCCGTCAGCACGAGACAGCGCACCTCGGTTTTCCTGTCACCGATCTCGTCAAGAGCTTCGGCAAGGCCGCCGAGCATGTCCATCGAGACTGCGTTCATCACCTCCTGGTGGTCGAGTTTCAGGATCGCCACGGGGCGGTCGAACTCGAGCGTAACGTGTTTGAACTGCATGTGTTTCCTCGCGAGGTGCGGCCCGCACGGTCGTTTGCGGCCCGGCCAATTCAGATGGTCTCGAACTCATATTTGATTTTCCGGGCGGGCTTGTCCATGGTCGTCTCAGGACATCCGTCCGCCACTGGACCCGCGGCCCAACGCGCGCCAAACCCACGGAAACGACCCCATGAATATCTTCGATCTCTCCGGCCGCACGGCCGTCATCACCGGCGGCAATGGCGGCATCGGCCTTGGCATCGCGCAGGCGCTGGCGGCTGCCGGGTGCAACGTCTCGATCTGGAGCCGCAACGCCGACAAGAACAAAAACGCCGCCGCGATCATGGCCGGCTGCGCCGGCAAGGTCGATACCCGTATCTGCGACGTCAGCGACCCCGCCTCGGTCAAGTCGGCGATGGCCGCGACGTTGCAGGCATTCGGCCGGGTCGATGGCTGCTTTGCCAATGCCGGCATCGGCGGCGGCGGGCGCCACGCCTTCATCGACCGCACCGAGGAACAGTGGCGCAGCATGTTCGCGACCAACCTCGACGGCGTGTTCCATGTGTTTCAGGCCGCGGCCCGTCATATGACCGAGCGCGCCACGGCTGGCGACGCGTTCGGCCGGCTGGTCGCAACTTCGAGTCTCGCATCGCTGTTCGGCACCGCGCGCAACGAGCACTACGCCGCGACCAAGGCCGCCATCAACGCGCTGGTCCGCGCGCTCGCGGTCGAACTGGCGCGCCAGGGCGTCACCGCCAACGCCATCCTGCCCGGCTGGATCAAGAGCGAGATGACCGCCGGCATCATGGCCAACGAGAAATTCGTCGCCAACGTGATGCCGCGGATTCCGATGCGGCGGTTCGGCGAGCCCGCGGATTTCGGCGGCATCGCGGTTTACCTGATGAGCGGGGCGTCCTCGTACCACACCGCCGATTGCTTTGTGATCGACGGCGGCTATACCGCGTTTTGACTGCGAGCAGAACGAAGCAATCCACCATCCTCAACAAGAGATCATCCAGATGCTTGGCTCGCAGCGCGACCTGTTCGAGATGCCGCGCAATATCTGCTATCTGAATTCGGCCTCCTACAGTCCACTGCCGCTGCGAACTCAGCAAGCGGCCCGCGCCGCGGTTGGACGCAAAGCCATGCCCTGGACGCTCGACGCCGCGTTCGCAAACGGCCAGCACGAGCGCGCGCGGGTTGCGGCTGCCCGCCTGATCAACGCCGACCCGGCCGACATCGCGCTGATACCCTCGATCAGTTACGGAGTGGCGACCGCGGCCAAGGTTCTGACGATCCCCCGCGGCACGCGCGTCATCGTGCTGGAAAACGATCATTCCTCTCCGGTGCTCGAATGGCAAACGCGGGCCGATGCCGAGGAGTTTACGGTCGAGACGATTCGCCGTCCGGCAGACGGCGATTGGACTTCAGCGGTTCTGGCGGCGATCGAACGATCGGGCGCACCCCTGGTCAGCCTCGCCTCGATTTCATCGGTGCATTGGTCCGATGGCGGGTCGATCGACATCGAAAAAGTCGGCGCGGCCCTCCGGCAGCGGGGAGCGATGTTCCTGATCGATGCGACGCACAGCGCCGGCGTACTGACAATGGACGTGCGGCGCCTCGACCCGGATTTTGTGATTTTTCCGACCTACAAATGGCTGCTCGGACCCTACGGCAGGGCCTTTCTCTACATTGCCAGGCGCCATCAGGGCGGTATCCCGCTTGAGCAGACCGCGTTCGGCCGCCGCGACGTGCGCGCCGAGAACGAAGTCTATTTCACGGATACTCGCTACGTTCCCGACGCCCGGCGTTTCGACATGGGCGAGCGCGATCATTTCATTTCGATGGAAATGGCCTCGATCGGCATGGAAATGATGGCTGAGTGGAGCCAGGCCGCCATTGTCCAGCGTCTCCTGATGCTGACCGAACGGATCGCGGAAGGCGTGCGCGGGTTCGGCGTCGGCGTGCCGGAGCGCCGTGTGCGGGCACCGCATATCCTGAGCCTTGGCTTCAAGGATGGGTTGCCGGCGGGCCTCGTTGAGGGACTCGCAACCGAGGGCGTCTACGTCGCAGCGCGTCTTGGCCGCATGCGCATCTCTCCCCACGTTTTCAACGACGAGGCCGATGCCGATCGCTTCGTTGCGGCGTTGGGTCGGCGGTTGCGGGGCTGACGGAGCCGCCGACGGCGCTCAAGACGCCGCTGCAGCGCGCGGATGCTCCGCAGCCGTCATCGCAAACCCCTCATAGCCCTTTGCCGCGACGTCGTTACAGATTTGCCTGTAGACCGCGACGCCGCCGATATAGGGCATGAAGATCTGCGGCTTTCCCGGGATGTTGGCGCCCATGTACCAGGAGTTGGCCTGCGGATAGAGCGTGGTTTGCGCGACCTCGTTGACGTGCGCCACCCACTTTTCCTCGGCATCCTTTTTCGCCTCGATCGAAACCAGGTCGCGGTCGCGCAGGTAAGAAACGCAGTCGGCGATCCAGTCGACATGCTGCTCGATCGAGACCATCATGTTGCTCAGCACCGAGGGGCTACCGGGGCCGGTGATGATGAAGAGGTTGGGAAAGCCTGCGCTCATCACGCCGAGATAGGTTTTGGGGCCCTCCGCCCATTTCTGGTTGAGCGTCTGCCCGTTGCGGCCGCGGATATCGATCCTGGCAACCGAGCCGGTCATCGCGTCGAAGCCGGTGGCCAGCACCAGCGCGTCGACCTTGTAGTCCCTGGCCCCGGTACGCACCTCATTTGCGGTGATTTCCTCGATCGGGTCGGACTTGATGTCGACCAGCGTCACATTCGGGCGGTTGAAGGTCGCGAAATAATCCGTGTCGATGCAGATGCGCTTCGTCCCGATCGGATGGTTGTTGGGTTGCAGCAGTTTGGCGGTCCCGGGATCCCTTACGATCTCCGCAATCTTGCCGCGGACGAAATTCGCAGCGGTGTCGTTGGCCGCCTTGTCGATCGCAAGATTGTTGTAGACCGACATGAAGGTGAGGCCGCCGCGGCTCCAGCGCGCTTCGTATTTCACACGCCGTTCGTTGTCGCCGTCGTCGAGCGCGCCTCGGTCGGGCAGTTCCTGCAGGATGCCGTTCTTGGTCTCCTCGCGCGCTACGCGTCTGAGTTCCGGATAGTTCGAGCGGAACGAATCCCGCTCTTCCGGCGTCAGCGCCGCGTTGCGGGCGGGTATGGAGAAATTCGCGGTGCGCTGAAATACCGTAAGATGGCTGGCCTGCTCGGCGATCACGGGCACCGACTGGATCGCCGACGATCCCGTGCCGATCACCCCGACGCGCAAGCCCGTGAAATCCACCGGTTCATGCGGCCAGTGCCCGGTGTGATAGACCTTGCCCTTGAAGCCGGCGAGACCCTTGATGTCGGGCATCCGCGCATTGGAGAGACAGCCGGTGGCGAGCACGACGTATTTCGCCACGACGGTGTTGCCGTCGGACGTAGTCACCGACCAGGTGTTGGCCTCTTCGTCGAACGCCGCCCGATCGACGCGGGTGTCGAGCTGGATGTCCTTACGCAGATCAAACCGGTCGGCGACGTGGTTGGCGTATTTCAGAATCTCCGGCTGCGGCGCATAGCGCTCGCTCCATTCCCAGTCCTGCTGCAGTTCGTTGGAGAACGAATAGGAATACTGCATGCTCTCGACATCGCAGCGCGCGCCGGGATAGCGGTTCCAGTACCAGGTGCCCCCGACATCGCTGCCCTGCTCATAGACGCGGGCCGACAATCCGAACCCACGCAGCCGGTGCAGCATGTACATACCGGCAAAGCCGGCGCCGACCACCACGACATCGTAAGTCCCGGCGCCCACAGCTCGGTTTTTGCCTGAAACGGATGGCAAGGCGGACATCTATACGCGCTCCCCTGGGATTTCTTTCGAACCGCAATTTAGCATTCTATCCGCAGCATGAAAGCGCAAGTGACAAAACGACCCTTCCTCGCCTCTCCCGGCGCAGAGCGGTACGAAGGCGATCCCCCGGCTTGGCATGACCGCCCCCGATGCGCTAGCGTTCTCGCAACATTGGAAAATGCAGCCCCGACAAGCTGCCGCAGGGAGTGAACACAACCATGAAATCACCGATCTGCGAGATGCTGGGAATTGAGTTTCCCTTGCTGGCTTTCAGCCATTGCCGCGACGTGGTAGCCGCCGTCAGCCGCGCCGGCGGCTTCGGGGTACTCGGCGCCACCACGCATTCGCCCGAATCCATCCAGCGGGAACTGAAATGGATCGACGACCACGTCGACGGCAAGCCCTATGGGCTGGACGTGCTGATCCCCGAAAACATCTCGACCTCGGGCGAAAAGAACGTCACCTGGAAAAGCCTGGAGGCGCGGGTCTCGCCCCAACATCGCGACTTCACCCGCAACCTTCTGAAGAAATACGGCGTCGAGCTGACGACGACCGAGGTCGATCCCCATCAGCCGCAGCCGTTCGACGCGACGCGCGCGCTGGAGGTGCTCGACGCCTCGTGCAGGCACCCGATCCGCCTGATTGCGAATGCGCTGGGCGTGCCGCCGAAGGCGATGATCGAGATGGGCCGCAAGCACGGCGTTCCCGTTGCAGCCCTGGTCGGCGCCAAGGAACACGCGATCCGTCAGGTCGCAGCCGGCGTCGATATTCTCGTGGTGCAGGGCACCGAGGCCGGCGGTCATTGCGGCGAAGTCTCGACCATGGTGCTGGTGCCCGAGGTGATCAAGGCGATCAAGCCGATCCGCGATGTGCCAGTGCTGGCCGCGGGCGGCATCATGACCGGGCGGCAGATGGCCGCGTGCATGGCAATGGGCGCCGCGGGCGTGTGGACCGGCTCGGTGTGGCTGGCGACCGTTGAATCCGAGACCACCGAAATCTTCCGCGAAAAGATGATCGCGGCCTCCTCGCGCGACGCTATCCGCTCCAGGGGCCGCACCGGCAAACCGGCGCGGCAATTGCGTTCGGTCTGGACCGACGCCTGGGATCGCGGACCCGACAGCCCCGGGGCGCTGCCGATGCCGCTGCAAAGCATCATCAGCCGCGACGCGTTCGACTCGATCGACCGTTCGGCGGCTGCCGGCAACGCGAAGGCGCGCGACCTCGTCAGTTACTTCGTCGGACAAGGCGTTGGCCTGATCGACAGCGTGAAATCCGCGGGCGCCGTGGTGCAGGAATTCAAGGAAGAGTTCGCCGAGGCGGTTGAGCATCTGAACGCGCTGGTAGCGGAATAGTGGCACAGGCCTCGTCATTGCGAGGAGCGTAGCGACGAAGCAATCCTATGGATCGCTTCGCTCGCAATGACGGCTGAAGCGAATGAACGAACGCGAAAACAAGAAAATGGCGAATACAGCCGTCTCCGAAGACCGCATCCCCGTCATCGTCGGCGTCGGCGAGATCGTCGATCGCCCGCAGGAAATCGCGGCGGGACTTGAGCCACTCACGTTGCTGGTCGAGGCGCTCAAGCGCGCCGAGCAGGACAGCGGCGGCAAGTTGCTTGGCGAAATCCAGTCGCTCGACATCGTCAATTTCCTGAGCTGGCGCTATCGCGATCCGGCCACGCAGCTCTCCGATCGCCTTGGTATCAAGCCGGCGCATGCCTATTACGGCCCGGTCGGCGGCGAAAGCCCGATCCGCTACCTGCATGAAGCCGCACAACGCATCGCGCGCGGCGAATGCAGCGTTGCTGCGGTCTGTGGCGCCGAAGCGCAGTCTACCGCTACCAAGGCCGAGCGCGCCGGTCTCACACTGCCGTGGACGCCGTTCGCACATGATGTCCCTGAACCGAAACGCGGCGCCGCGTTCCAGAAGCCGATGGCCGTGAAGCTCGGCGTATTCAGGCCGATCACGGTGTATCCGTTTTATGAAGCGGCCTCTTCGGCGCATTGGGGCCAGACCCCGCGCGAGGCGATGGCGGAATCCGGCCAGTTGTGGTCGACCTATTCCAGCGTCGCGTCGCAAAACCCCAATTCATGGCTGAAGCGGCGCTTCACGCCGGACGAGATCACAACACCGACGCCGGACAACCGGCTGATCGCCTGGCCCTATACCAAGCTGATGGTGGCCAATCCGACCGTCAACATGGGCGGAGCGATCCTGATGACCAGCCTGGCAAAGGCGCGCGCTGCCGGAATTGCCGAGCATCGCCTTGTTCACATCTGGGGTGGCGCTTCGGCGGAAGAGCCACGCGACTATCTCGTCCGCGACCAGTTTTTCGAGAGTCATCCGCAGAACGCCGTGCTCAAGGCGATGATGGACCTTGCCGGCGGCGACGGCAAGGCATTCGACGCGATCGAGCTCTATAGTTGCTTTCCCTGCGTGCCGAAAATGGCGCGGCGGACCCTCAGCCTCGGCCCCGACGTGCAACCGACGGTGACCGGCGGCCTGACGTTCTTCGGCGCGCCGCTCAACACCTACATGACCCATGCCGCCTGCGCGATGGTGCGGAAGCTGCGCGATGGCGCCCGGCTCGGCCTGCTCTACGGCCAGGGCGGTTTCGTCACCAAGCATCACGCATTGGTCCTGTCGCGCGCGAAGTCGCCGGCTGCGCTGGCGCAGGACACCAGCGTGCAGGCCGATGCTGATCGGCATCGCGGCGTGGTACCGGAATTCGTCACCGAAGCCACCGGCAAGGGTACGGTCGAAAGTTTTACCGTGATCTATGGCCGCGGCGGCGAGGTCGAGCACGGCGTGGTGATGATGCGCACGCCGCAAGAAACCCGGGCGCTGGCACGGGTGCCCGCAAGCGACAGCGCGACGCTGGCGCATCTTCTGAACATGGATCGCACGCCGGTGGGTTCGCTGGGCGATATCGTTAGCGCGGATGATGGCGTGCTGGAATGGCGGGCGGGTTAGTGGCCCCTACCCCTTGCTGTCCTGTCCTTCCGACACCGTCGCCGGCCTGCCCTTGGCGCCAACGACGTGAACCTGGTCGCCATCGGCCATGCCGTCGGGGGGGGCGACGATGACGCGGTCGTCGGCGGAGATGCCCGACGCCAGTTCGATGTCGCGGCCGAGATCGCGCGCGATGGTCACTGTCTTGAACAGCACCCGGTCGTCCGAATCCACCGTCGCCACGCGCAGGCCGTTCTGGTTGAAAATGAGGGCGCTGGCGGGAATGTGCAGCGGCACTCCCTCGCGCACCAGAGACATGCGCACATTGGCGTAGCCGCCCGGCATCAACTCGCCGCCGGCATTGTCGAGCCCGAGCTGCATCCGCGTGGTGCCGGAACCGACATCGACCGATTGCGACGAAGCTTCAACGGTGGCGGAAAAAGTACGGTTGGGATAATCCGGCACCGAGATCACGGCCTTGGCGCCGAGCCTGATCGCGGGCACGTAGTTCTGGGGGATGTTGACGTAGACTCGCAACTTCTTGATGTCGGAAATCACGAACATTGCCGGGCCGGCGGTTCCCCCGGCGTTAATCAAGGCGCCGACGTCAGTGGAGCGCGCGGTCACGATACCGTCGAACGGCGCCGTGATCTTCTTGTAACCGGCCAGTGCCTCGAGCCGTTCGACATTGGCCTGGCTGGACTTGACCGAAGCATTCTTGTTGGAAAGATCGGCGGTGCGCTCGTCGATTTCCTGCATCGAAACGAAATTCGAAGCAATCAGCGTCCTGCGGCGGGCCAGCGTAACTTCCGACAATTTCGCGCTGGCCTGCTGGTTGGCGAGGTCGGCGCGCGCTTGCAGCAGTTGTTGGTCGAGGTCCGGGGCCTCGATCTCGGCAATCACTTCGCCAGCCTTGACTTGTGCACCGATATCGGCGGTCCAGCTCTTGAGATAACCGCTGACGCGGGCAAAGATCGGCGCACGATAATACGCCTCCAGCCGGCCGGGCAGGTCGAGTGTCGCAGCAAGGGCCCTGGCATCAGGCAGCACCACGGCCACGGTCGGGACAGCCTGGTTGTCGGTCCATTCGCGCAGCTTCGCGCTCGCTTCCTCGCGCGCCCGGATGCCGGTTATCACCACCAGCACCGCGGCAATTCCGGCTACCAGCCCGAAAATGCCCAGCTTCCGGCGAGAGACCGGCGGGCTTTGCTCAGTGGACATCGGGTGTCTCCGGTAAGGCGGCCGCTTTGGCGCCCTGCTTTTTATGTACCATACTGAACACCACGGGGACAAACATCAGCGTCGCCACGGTAGCAAAAAGCAGGCCACCGATCACCGCACGTCCGAGCGGCGCGTTTTGCTCGCCGCCCTCGCCGAGGCCGAGCGCCATCGGCGCCATGCCGATGATCATCGCCAGCGCGGTCATCACCACCGGGCGAATGCGGACGAAGCCGGCTTCGATCGCCGCGGCGACGGGATCGCCGAGTTCATCGTAGCGCTCGCGCGCGAAGCTGATCACCAGCACGCTGTTGGCGGTGGCGACACCCATGCACATGATCGCACCGGTCAGCGCCGGCACCGACAGCGTGGTATGCGTCGTGAACAACATCCAGACGATGCCGGCAAGGGCAGCGGGCAGCGCCGTGATGATCACGAACGGATCGGACCATGACTGGAAATTCACTACGATCAGCAGGTAGATCAGCACGACGGCGGCGAGCAATCCGAACAGCAGCCCGGAAAACGCGCTGTTCATGGTCTGCACCTGGCCGAGCAGCACCACCGAACTGCCCTTCGGCACCTCCTTGGCGGTATCCGCGATCTGCCGCCTGACGTCGGCTGCGACCGCGCCGAGATCGCGTCCCTGCGGCGTCGCGTAGATCTGCACCATCGGCTGGATGTCGTATTGCGAAACCACCGCGCTTGAAGTCGAACGCGTGATGTCGGCGATACCGCCGAGAATAGGCGGCGTGTCGGTGTTGCCGGCGGTAATCGGCAAGGTCTGCAGCGCGCTCAGCGAATCGATCTGATATTGCGGGGTTTGCATGACGATCGAATACGACACGCCATTGTCCGGATTGAGATAGTAGGTGGGCGCGACCTGCGCGCTGCCGGCCAGATTGACGCCGAGGCTGTTGGTGACGTCGCGTTCGGTCAGCCCGACATATTGCGCGCGGGTCCGGTCGACGTCGATATTGAAGCTCGGATAGTTGGGCGATTGCTGGATGCGCGCATCGGCAATGCCGGGTATCTGGCGAATCCGCCGCAGCAGTTTATAGGCGTAGGCGAAATTGGCATTGAGATCCTGGCCGCGAACCTGAAGGTCGATCGGCGCCGGCGCGCCGAAGTTCAGGATCTGGTTGACGATATCGGCCGGAAGGAAAGCAAACGTCATGCCGGGGAATGCCCGCGGCAATTGTTCGCGTAGCGCCTTCACGTAAGATTCGGTGGGACGGTGGTCTTCCCTGAGCTTGATCTGGATATCGCCGTCCTGCGGGCCGGTCACCCCCGTGTTGTTGTAGGTCATGTTGATGCCGCTGATCGGCATGCCGATATTGTCGGCCAGCGTATCGATTTCCGCAGGCGGAATGATCTTGCGGATCGCCTTCTGTACTTCGGCGAACTGATTGGCGCTTTCCTCGACGCGGGTGCCGACCTGGGTGCGCACGTGCATCAGGATCGAACCGGCATCGACGGAGGGGAAGAAATTCCGCCCCAGAAACGGCACCAGCAGGAACGAAGCCACAACGAAGCCGAGGAAGCCGATCACGAAAATCGGCCGCCGCGCCATCGCGAGCGACAGCAGGTCGCGATAAGCGCCGCGCCACCGCTCGAAGCCTGCCTCAAAGCCGCGCTGGAACCTGACCAGGGGATTGCGCGACGGCGGCGGTGCATCGGCGGCGCCATGGTGCAGATGCGGCTGCAACATGTACATCGCCATGGTCGGCACCAGCGTTCGCGACAGGATGAACGACCAGATCATCGCAAACACCACCGCCTCCGCCAGCGGCACGAACAGGAAGCGCGCGACGCCCTGCAGGAAAAACATCGGCACGAACACGATGCAGATGCACAACAGCGAGACGAACGCGGGGACCACGATCTGGTTGGCGCCATCCAGGATCGCGGTACGAACTTCCTTGCCATGCTCCAGGTGCCAGTTGATGTTCTCGATCGTGACCGTGGCCTCGTCGACGAGGATGCCGACTGCGAGCGCGAGGCCGCCGAGCGTCATGATGTTGAGGGTTTCGCCGATCGCCGACAGCATCGCGATCGCGCCGAGCACGGAGAGCGGGATCGATATCGCGATGATAATGGTCGAACGCCAGCTTCCCAGGAACAGCAGGATCATTAAGCTGGTCAGCAATGCGGCGATTATGCCTTCGCGGGCGACGCCGGTAATGGCGCCGCGAACGAATATCGACTGATCGCCGATGAACCCGATCTTCAACTTGTCGGGAAGTGTGTCCCTGACGTCGATCACCTTCTGCTTGATGCCCGAGATAATATCCAGCGTCGAAATGTAACCTGCCTTCAGCACCATCATCAGAACGGAGCGATTGCCGTTGACATGGACGATGTTGGTTTGCGGCGGATTGCCGTCGCGGACGCTGGCCACATCCCGCACATAGACCATGGCGCCGTTGACGGTCTTGATCGGAAGGTCGCCAAGCTCTTCCATCTTGAGCGGCGAATTGTTGAGCTGGATGTTGTATTCGAAATTGCCGATCTTCTGCGTACCCGCCGGCGAGATAAGGTTCTGCGCGGCGAGTGCGTTGGCGACGTCCTGGCCGGACAGGCCGCGCGCCTGCAGCGCCGACAGATTGAGATCGATCTGCACCTCACGCTGCTTGCCGCCATAGGGATAAGGGATCGCGGCGCCGGGAACCGTCACCAGCGGCGTGCGCAACTGGTTGATGCCGATATCGGCGAGATTTTGCTCGGTGAGGCCTTCGCCCGACAACGCGACCTGGATGATCGGAACCGTGGATGCGCTGTAGTTGAGGATCAGCGGCGGCGTCGCGCCGGGCGGCATCGCCTTGATCAGCGTTTGCGAAATCGCGGTGACCTGGGCGTTGGCGATACGGATATCGACATTCGGCTGGAAGAAGATCTTGACGATGCCAAAACCGTTGTAGGAATTCGCCGCGATGTGCTCGATGTCGTTGACGGTGGTGGTCAGCGCGCGCTGAAACGGCGAAATCATGCGTCCCGCCATCTGGTCCGGCGGCAGGCCGGTGTACTGCCAGACCACGCCGATCACCGGGATTCGAATTTCAGGAAAGATATCGGTCGGCGTGCGCAGCGCCGCGAGCGGTCCGATGATCAGGAGCAGCAGCGCGAGCACGACAAAGGTGTATGGCCGGCTCAGGGCAATGCGGACCAGTGCTGTCATGCAACGGGCAATCCTGGGGCAAGGCTAGCCAGCGGGCCTGGAACTCGCGGGCTCAAGGGAAATCGTCGGCGCTGATTTAACCGAACTGCGCCGAAAATGCCAACGCGCCGCGGGAATTCCCGCGTGCCGCCGGGCGATATCGTTAACCCCGCCCACAATAGCAGCGATGCTCGCAAAATGTTGATGCTGGCCGGGCCCGGTCACCATCTCGTGAATGATCGTCAGCGGCCATTTCCGAAGGTTTTCTTCCGTTCAGGCAGGGCCGCGCCGTTCAGCGCATCAGCTTCAAAGCATCGCTGAAAAACTCCGGGCCGCCGAAGTTTCCAGACTTCAGAGCCAGCAGCATCTCGCCCTCTTTGGCGCCGACGGCGCGAAGCACCGGCACGCCGGCGGCGATTTCCGCGCCGACCAGAAAGCCGGGAATCCGAAGGCGATCCACCACCGCCCCCGAGGTCTCACCTCCGGCGACCACCAGCCGCCTTACCCCCGATCCGACCAGTCCTTCGGCGATATCGGCCATCGCCTGCTCGATTGCATGGCCGGCGGCATCGCGGCCATGGCGCGCCTGCAGCGCCGCGACCTGGTCCGGCGCCGAACTGCTGGCGATCAGGACCGGTCCTTCGGCCAGGCGCGCCTTGGCCCAATCCAGCGCGCGCCGGGCTTCGGCCTTGCCCGCGACAATCTGTTCGGGATCGAGATGCAGCACGGCCATCGCCTGTTCGGCCTTAGCGATCTGCTGAAGCGTCGCCTGCGAACAACTGCCGGCGAGACAGGCTGCGGAACCGCCGACCGGAGCATCGGAAATCGCCGTGGCATCCGGTTTGACCCGCCCTGACGCCACCAGCGCGCGGGCAATCCCGAGGCCTATACCGGAAGCGCCGACGGAGACCCGATGATCGAGCGCCACCGTGCCGATGGTTTCGAGGTCGCGCGCGAATACGGCATCCGCGACCGCTGCGCCAAAACCTTTGCTGGAAAGCTCGTCAAGACGCGCGCGCACCGCATCCGGTCCGCGCGCAATAACCGCGAGATCGGCAAGGCCGATTTTGGTCTTGCTCTGGCGCGCCAGCACCCGCACCAGGTTGGAATCGTGCATCGGATTGAGCGGATGGTCTTTCAGCGGGCTTTCGTTCAGCGGGACTGAGCCCACGAACAAATTACCCTGATAGACCGTGCGGCCGGTCTCGGGAAACGCCGGCGTCACCAGCACGATCGTGTCGCCGGAATCGGCGCGCAGCGCGTCCATCACCGGGCCGATATTGCCGGCGTCGGTGGAATCGAAGGTCGAGCAGATCTTGAACAGCACGTGCGCCGCACCCCGCCCGCGCATCCATTTCTCAGCGGTACGCGCGTGCGATACCGCAAGAGCGGCCTCGATGGAGCGGCTTTTCAGCGACACCACGACCGCATCGACTTCGGGCAGCGCCAGATCGTCGGAGGGAACGCCGATGGTCTGCACCGTGCGCAGGCCGCAGCGGGTCAGCGTGTTGGCGAGATCCGACGCCCCGGTGTAATCGTCGGCGATGCAGCCCAGGCAGATATTTCTGGCCGGCGTCACGGCTTCACTCCGGCATACGGCTTGAACCAGCCCAGGCCATCGGTGGTCTTGCCCCGCGGGTTATATTCGCACCCGACGAAACCCTTGTAGCCGAGACGATCGAGTTCGCCGAACAGGAACGGGTAGTTCAGTTCCTCGCCATCGGGTTCGTTGCGTGAGGGGATGCTGGCGACCTGGATATGGCCGATCAAAGGCATCATCTCGCGCAGCCGCATGGTGACGTCGCCATGGATGATCTGGCAATGATAGATGTCGAACTGCAGCTTCAGATTCGGGATTTTCAGCTCATCGATCAGGTCGCGGGCAAAGACAAAGTCGTTGAGGAAATATCCGGGCACGTTGCGCGGGTTGATCGGCTCGATCACCACGTCGAGACCGTGGGGTTCAAGAAATTCGGCGGTCCACGCCACCGATTTGCGAAACGCCGCCACCGCCCTGGCGTCCTTGCGATCGGCAATTCCTGCCATCAGGTGCAGGCGCTTGACGCCGGTCGCCTTGGCGTAAGGCAGCGCGGTGCGCAGGCTTGCCTGCAGGTCGGCGAAGCGATCCGGTAGCGCCGCAAAGCCTTTCTCGCCGGCGTCCCAATTGCCCGGTGGCAGGTTGAACAGCGCCTGCGTCAACCCGTTGCGATGCAGCCGTTCGCCGATCGCGTCAGCCGGATGCTCGTAGGGAAACAGGAATTCCACTGCGGTGAAGCCGGCTCTTGCTGCCGCGTCGAAACGCTCGAGGAACGGCACTTCGGTGAACATCATGGTGAGATTGGCGGCGAAACGGGGCATCGACTGTCCTCTTGTTGTATCAGGCTACTTCGGCTCGCCCGGCAATTGCGTGCCGGTGACGCGGGCATACATCCGCGCCACCGAGGCGTCGTCGTCGCGGCCCATGCCGGAGGCCGCCGTCATCAGAAACATCTGCAGCGCCGCGGCCGCCACCGGCACCGGGAATTTGGCGGTACGCGCCATATCCTGGATGATGCCGAGATCCTTCACGAAAATTTCCACCGCACTTCGCGGCGCGTAGTCGCCATCGAGTACATGCGGCATGCGGTTCTCGAACATCCAGGAATTACCGGCCGAAGCGGTAATGACTTCATAGACCTTGCGGATATCGAGGCCCTGTTTGGCCGCAAACGTGATCGCTTCCGAGGCGGCCGCGATATGCACGCCGGCAAGCAGTTGGTTGATCATCTTGAACGCGGCGCCCTGTCCTGCGGCATCGCCGAGTTCGTAGAGTTTCGCCGCCATGGCGTCGAGCGCCGGACGCGCGCGGGCGAACGCCGCCGGACTGCCGGAGGCCAGAATGGTGAGCTCGCCTTGTGCCGCGCGCTGCGCGCCGCCCGAGATCGGCGCATCGAGATAGTGCCGGCCACTGGCCTCGAGTTGCTTCGCCAGCCGCCGGGCGACGTCCGGGTCCATGGTCGCGGAGGAAACGAACACCGCATCTTTCGCCAGCGTTTCGGCGACACCATCCTTGCCGAACAGTATGGTTTCGGTCTGGACGGCGTTGACGACCACGCTGACGACGATATCGGCGGCTCTCGCGGCCTCTGCCGGCGTCCTGGCGCCCGCTCCGCCGCCTGCGACGAACCGCGCCACCGCATCCTCGGAAACATCGCACCCGGTGACAGCAAAACCGGCGCGCCGCAGCGAGGTCGCCATGCCGAACCCCATCGAGCCGAGCCCAATGACGGCGACGTGTTTTGGTGAGACGGTTTCAGGCATGCGGCGTTTCCTGTTTTCGTTGTTGGGCTCTGGATAACACGGCTTGGCCGCGCTGCCAAAGCATGGGACAACTCGACCCAAGGAAGCTGCCCAAGAAAGCTGCCTATGAATGAAACCAGACTCCGCGAGGAAATCTGCCGCCTTGGCCGCTCGCTGTTCGAGCGCGGGCTGACGCCGGGCTCCTCGGGCAATATCAGCGTCACGCTGGAAGACGGCGGCTGGCTGGTGACGCCGACCAATGCCTCGCTCGGCTCACTCGACCCGGCGCGGCTGTCGCGGCTCGACCCGAACGGAAAGCTCGTCTCCGGCGATGCCCCGACCAAGGAAGTGCCGCTGCATACCGCGCTGTACCAGACCCGCACCACCGCGCGCGCGGTAGTGCATCTGCATTCGACGCATTCGGTGGCGCTGTCGATGTTGCCGGAAATCGATTCACGCGCCGCACTGCCGCCGATGACGGCCTATTACCTGATGCGCTGCGGCTCAACGGCGCTGGTACCGTATTATCGGCCCGGCGATCCCGCGGTCGCCGGTGCGATCAAGGGTCTCGCCGGGAAATATGCCTCGGTATTGTTGGCCAATCACGGCCCGGTGGTCGCCAGCGAGACGCTGGAGAGCGCAGTGTATGCGATCGAGGAACTGGAAGAGACCGCAAAATTGTATCTGCTGCTGCGCGGGCTCAACCCGCGTTATCTGACGCCGGCGCAAGTGGCGGAGCTGTCGAAGGTGTTTGGGCTGGAATTGCCGGAGCATCACGATCACCCGCAGACGCCCTAGCGATCACAATCCCAGATACGCCTTGCGCACATCGGGATTGCCCTTGATGTCGGCCGCAAGCCCCTGCATCAGCACCCGGCCGGTCTGCAGGATGTAGGCGCGGTCGGCGATGTCCAGGCACTCCGCCATGCGCTGCTCGACGATCAGCACGGTCATCCCGGCGTCGCGGATGCGTTTGACCGCGGCGAAGATTTCGTCGACCAGTTTCGGCATGATGCCCTGCGACGGCTCGTCCAGCATCAGAAGCCGGGGCCGCGTCATCAGCGCGCGGCCGATCGCCAGCATCTGCTGCTCGCCGCCGCTCAGGGTTTCGGCACGCTGCTCGAGCCGTTCCGACAGCCGCGGGAATAGCTTGAACACCAGGTCAAGCGGCCCGTCACGGTTTGTCTCGCTGCGGTACATGTAGCTGCCGAGCCGCAGGTTGTCGCGCACCGATAGCCGCGGAAACAGCCGGCGGTTTTCCGGCACATAGGCGATGCCGCGCGCCGTGATCAGGTGCTGCGCCATGCCGTCAATGCGCGCGCTATCGAAGGTCACGGTGCCGGAGCGCGGACGCTCGGCGCCGGCAATCGATTTCAGCAGCGTCGATTTGCCGGCGCCATTGGCCCCGGCGACGCAGACGATCTCGCCTTTGGCGACCTCGACGCTGACCGCCGAGATCGCGACCAGCCCCTGATAGGCGGTGGTGACTTCATGCACCGACAGCATGACGGTCCCCAAGATAGGCGCTGATGACTTTCGGATCGCGGACGATATCGGCCGGCTTGCCCTCGACCAGCACCTTGCCGAGATCGAGCACGATGGCGCGGTCGACCAGCGGCATCACGATTTCCATCACATGCTCGACCATCAGCACGGTGACGCCGGTGGCGCGGACCCGGCGCACCAGTTCGACGCCGGTCTGCGCCTCGATCGGCGTCAGTCCCGTCAGCACTTCATCGAGCAGCAGCAGCTTCGGCTCGGTCGCCAGCGCACGGGCGACCTCGAGCCGGCGCTTTTCCGACGGGATCAACTCGCTGGCGAGAGCGTCGGCGCGCCCGGCAAGGCCGGCGAACTCCAGCACCTCGTAGGCCTTGCGGCGCGCCTCGCGCATGATGGTGGTGCGGATCAGCGCGCCGACGATGACATTGTCGATTACCGTCATGGTTTCGAAGCTTTTGACCACCTGGAAGGTGCGCCCGATGCCACGCTGACAGCGCTCCGCCGCCGGCATAGCGGTAACGTCTTCGCCGTTGAACAGAATCGAGCCCTGGGTTGGCGGCAGCACGCCGGCGATCAGGTTGAACAGCGTCGACTTGCCGGCGCCGTTGGGACCGATCAAGCCGACGATCTCGCCGCGCCCTACCGAAATCGAGATGTCGCTGTTGGCGATCAGGCCGCCGAAACGCTGCCAGACGCCGCGCGTTTCCAACAAGTGCGTCATCGGACCATCGCCTTGCGCCGGCGCGAGAACAGTCCGACCAATCCCTCCGGGCGCGCCAGCGAGATCAGCACGATCAGCGTACCGTAGACGATCAGGTCGACGCCGCGGCCGGAGCCGCCGATGAAGGAACGCGTCAGCTCCGTGAGCGGGATCAGGATGACGGCACCCAGCACCGGTCCCCACAGCGTGCCGATGCCGCCGAGCACCGCGGGCAGCGCCATTAGCAGCGAGAACTGGAAGCCCATGACGCTTTCGGGGTCGATGTAGGACACGAATTGCGCGTAGAAGCTGCCGCCGACCGCGGTGAGAAAGGCCGAGACCGCGGCAGCCCCCATCTTGGAATTGAACACGACCACACCGAGGCTTTCGGCGGCGTCCGGGTTGTCTTTGACAGCGCGCCACCAATAGCCCCATTTGGAATCTTCCAGCCACCAGGTCACGAGCCACGCGACACAGGCCAGCGCGAGGGCAAAATAGAAATAGGGAAGCTTGCTGCGGGTGAACTGAAAATTGAGCCAGCTATCGTGGCGGACGGGAATATCGATGCCGAGTGCCGCCCCGGCCCAGTTCCAGTTCTGGAACAACAACAACGCGATTTCGGCAATGACGATGGTGGCGATGACGAAGTAATGTCCGCGCAGGCGAAAACAGGGATAGCCGAGCGCCATCGCGATCACGGCCGAGATCAGGCCGCCGCCGAGCATGCCGAACCACGGCAGCACGCCGAATTTGGTGAAGAGAATGGCGGTGGTGTAGGCGCCGAGCCCGAAATAAAGCGCATGGCCTAGCGAGATTTGCCCGCAATAGCCGCTGAGGATATTCCAGCTCTGCGACAGCGCCGCATACATCAGCGTCAGCACCATGATGTTCTGGACGTAGACGTCCTTGACGAACAACGGCACCAAGGCCGCGATCACCGCCAGACAGGCTGCGACGATCAGGTCGCGGCGGCGGCGCGTGGCGAACGGCATGTCCATCAGATCGACCCGAACAGGCCACGCGGCCGGATGAAGACCACCAGCAGATAGACCGCGTAGATGCCGACCGACTTCAGCGACGGCGGCAGGATCAGTGCGGTGGAAGCTTCGACCAGGCCGACGACGATGCCGCCGGCAAAGGCCCCGAACACGCTGCCGAAGCCGCCGAGCGCCACCGTGACATAGGCAATCAGCGCGAACGAGGCGCCGACGTCGGGGTAGATGTAGAAGAACACCGCCATGATCGCGCCGGCGAGCCCGACCAGCGCCGCGCCAAGTCCCCAGCCCAGCGCAAACACCTTGTTCTTGTCGATGCCGACCAGCGCCACGGCGCCGGCGTCCTCGCGCGTCGCTTCAAGGGCGCGGCCGAAATCGGTGCGGTTGATGAAAAAATAAAGCGCGGCGAAGGCCGCGATCGACACCAGCGCCCCGACCAGTTGCGGCACCGGCAGGAAGATGCCGGCGATCGATATTGTTTTGCCGCCCAACCATGAATGGGTGACGCTGCGATAGTCCGGCGTGAAGAAAAACTGCGCGAGGCCGCGCATGACGATGGCGAGCCCGAAGGTGGAGAAGATCTGCACCATGCCGGCATTGGCTTTCGCCCTGACCGCAAAGCGCACGATCAGGAGATAAACCACCGCGCCGAATACGAACAGCGCCGCCGCGACCAATGGCGCTGCCAGCAACGGATCGATGGCAAAGAACGCGAACAGAAAGAACGTCGCGTACATCGCGATCATCAGGAACTCGCCGTGGGCGAAGTTCACGACGTCCATCAGGCCGAAGATCAGTGCCAGCCCCACCGCGATCAGGCCGTAGAGCAGTCCCATCAAGAGGCCGCTGGCGAGACTCTGGATGATGGTCTCGGCTGTCACGGCCCCCGCCCCCGCGCGATCCGCTTACTTCATCGGCCAGACGGCTTCGGCGACCGCGGCTTGCGGCGGGGCGATGGTGACGAATTTGCCGCCGACATATTGCAGCAGCACCGGATCGGCATCGTTGTTCTGGCCCATCTCGTCGAACTTGATGCGTTTCCACGGCATGATGGTCTGCTCGCCCGGGATATCGGTCGCTACGAGTGCCTCGCGAATCTTGTCTCCGTCGGTGGACTTGGCGCGATTGATGGCGTCGGCCATCACGATCAGGCCCATGAATTGCCGCGACGTGAGGTCGTTGAAATCCTTGCCGGACTTTTCCTTGAACATGGCGTTGATCTTGCCGACCATCGGCCGCTTGGTGGCCAGATCGAGCGAAAAGGTGCCGCGCGAGATCACGCCTTCGAGCTTGTCGCCGACCGCATCGTACAGCGCCTTTTCGGAAAAGCCGGCGTCCTGCGCGACGATGGCGTTGGGCTTGTAGCCGAGTTCGGCCATGGTCTTCACCAGGAGGATGCCGTCGGTGGTGTAGCTCGAGGGCATCAGCACGTCGGCGTTGGCGGCCTTGAGCTGCTGCACTTCGGCCGACAGCGACGGCGAATTGGAGCGGTATTTGATGTCGGCCAGCACCTTGTAGCCCCGATCGCCCGCCAGCTTGAGCTGGGCGTTGCCGGAATCGGTACCGAAGATGGTGTCCTCGTGGAACAGCGACAGCGTCTCGATCCTGGTGCCTTTCTTCTTCATGGCATCGAAGAAGTCGAACATCGCGGCGGAATACATCTCGTCATGCGGCGCGGCGCGGAAATAGAATTTCAGACCGCGGCGATGCAGGCTCGGCGAGGAATTGTCCGCCGATATGAACGGGATCGAATAGCGCTCGCAAATCTGGCTGACGGTAACCGCGACCGCGCTCTGATAGGTGCCGATGACGGCGCAGACCTTTTCCTGCGTGATCAGGCGTTCAGTCTCGGCGCGGCCCTTTTGCGGATCGGCCTGGTGGTCGGCGAAAACCAGCCGAATTTTGGCGCCGCCGAGGCCGGCTAAACCCGCGTCCTTTGCCAGCGGCAGATCGAAATCGTATTTGTTGTTGATGATTTCCGCCGCGATCTCATACGCCTTCTGGGCATCGACGCCCTGTTGGGCGCTGGCGCCGGAAAACGGATAGATGATACCGATCACCACTTCGGCGGTTTGGGCGCGGGCCGCGATCGGCAACAGCGCTGCGGTGGCGGTAGCTCCAAGCAATACGTTTCGGCGGGTGACGGTCATTGCGATATCCTCTGTTGATCTGTTTCTATCGATGAAACGATTGAAGGAGACGGTAAAGCCTCAAAGAACGGCAATGGCTGCTCATTAAAGCACAGCCAGTTGCTTGTTCTTCAAGTCCGTCACCAGCATCAGTCCGGGCGCATGCGTAATGGCAAACGGCAGCTTCGCCGCCGCAATCACCGCCTGCGGTGTCACGCCGCAGGCCCAGAATACCGGAATTTCATCCGCCTCGACCGGCACCGGGTCGCCGTAGTCGGGTTTGGCGATATCGGCGATGCCGATCGAATGCGGATGGCCGAGATGAACCGGCGCGCCATGGACCGACGGAAAGCGCGAGGTGATCTGCACCGCTCGGATCGCGTCGGCCGGCTTAAGCGGCCGCATCGACACCACCATCGGGCCGGCGAACGGCCCGGAGGGCGCGCAGGCGATATTGGTACGATACATCGGCACGCGCACCTTGCGTTCGATGTGACGGATCGGCAGGTCCTCCGCCATCAGCGCTTCTTCAAACGAGAACGAACAGCCGAGCACGAACGCGACCAGATCGTCGCGCCAATGCGCCATGATATCGGTCGGCTCTTCCACCACCTCGCCGTCGCGCCAGACGCGGTAGCGCGGCAAATCGGTGCGGATATCGAGATCGATCCCGAGCGAGGGAATCCTGGGATCGCCGACGTCGGACATGCCGATCACGGGACATGGTTTGGGATTGAGCTGGCAAAACCGGTGAAATGATGCCGCGAGTTTTTCCGGCAGGATGGCGAGATTGCCCTGGACGAAACCGTTGGCGACCCCCGCCGTGCTCGACGCCATGCCGGCACGGCAGGCATGGCGGGCGGCGACGCTTGGCGGCAGTCCGGTGTCCGCGCGATCCGAAAGCCGTTCCGTTCTCGCCAGGCTGATCATGATCGATCCCGCTGTATTTTGCTCGACACAGAATGGCACATATGGCTACCATAATGTCTAATCGTTGTTTTTAATCAAGATCGATAAATCAGATTTATCAATCTGCGGGCGACGGATGCATGGCTGACTTCAAGGCAATCGAGACCTTTATGTGGGTCGTGACGCTCGGCAGTTTTCGGGGCGCGGCCCAGAAGCTCAACACCACCCAGCCTGCGATCTCGCAGCGGATTGCGCAACTCGAACGCGAGGTCGGGATTCGGCTATTGCAGCGCGACCGGCGCATGGTGCTGCCGACGCCCGGCGGGCGGCAGATGATGGTCTATGCCGAGAAGCTGATCGGCCTGCGCTCGGAAATGCTGGCCGCAGTCGGCGACCGCTCGGCGATGCGCGGCGTATTGCGGCTCGGCGTCGCCGAAACCATCGTCCACACCTGGCTCTCGCAATTGATCAAGAGCGTCAATCGCGCCTATCCTAATCTGTCGCTCGAAATCGAGGTCGACATCACCTCGAATTTGCGGACCCGGCTGCTGGCGCAGGAAATCGAGCTAGCACTCCTGCTCGGACCGCTGACGGCGCCGAACGTCAGCAACCGGGTGCTGTGCGACTATCCCGTGGGTTTTCTCGCCAGTCCCGCGCTTGGATTGGGCAAGGGACGGCTGACGGTGCATGACCTCGCGAAATTTCCGATCATCACTTTTCCGCGCAGGACCCAGCCCTATGAAATCGTGCGCTCGCTGTTCAACCGCCCGGACCTGCCGCCGATGCGGCTGCACGCCAGCGCCTCGCTGGCGACCGTGATCCACATGGCGATCGAAGGCCTCGGCATTGCCGTGATCCCGACCGCGATCGTCGAGAACGAAATGGCCGACGGTCGGCTGCAATTACTGTCGACCAATCTGCAGATACCGCTGCTGACGTTCTCGGCAAGCTGGCTGGCTTCGCCCGACACCGTGGCGGTCGAGCGCGTGGCCGAACTCGCCGCCTCGCTGGCGCAGGGAAGCGTTATTGACGCGCCGCTGCAAGCGCGTCATTGAAAACGATCGCGTGCGCGCGTGCCCGACGGAATAACTCCATGACCAAGATCGCCTCCAACCTGCAGATCGATTCGGCCCGGCTCTGGGAGACGATTCACGAAACCGCGAAATTCGGCGCCACGCTGAAAGGCGGCGTGCGGCGGCTGACGCTCGGCCCCGAAGACAAGCAGGTACGCGACTGGTTCCGCAGGGCATGCGAGGCCGCGGGCCTTGAGGTGCATGTCGATGCGCTCGGTTCGATGTTTGGCTTGCGCCGGGGACGCGACATGACGAAGCCGCCGATCGGACTCGGCTCGCATCTCGACACCCAGCCGACCGGCGGCAAGTTCGACGGCGTGCTCGGCACGCTGGCGGCGCTCGAAGTCGTCCGCACGCTGAACGACGCCGGGATCGAGACGGAAACGCCGATCTGCATCGTCAACTGGACCAACGAGGAAGGCTCGCGCTTTGCGCCGGCGATGATGGCCTCGGCCGCCTATGTCGGCGATTTCACCACCGACGACATCCTGTCGCGCAAGGACGCCGAAGGTGTCACCGTGGCCGAGGCGCTCGACAGCATCGGCTATCGCGGCGCGAGCCCGGTAGGCACGCAGAAATTCACCAGCTTCGTCGAACTGCACATCGAGCAAGGGCCGATCCTCGAAGCCGAGGGCAAGACCATCGGCGTGGTCGATTCCGGCCAAGGCGTGCTGTGGTATGACGGCAGGATCACCGGCTTCGAGAGCCATGCCGGCTCGACACCGATGCCGCTGCGCCGCGACGCGCTGGCGACCTTGTCGGAGATCGTGCTGGCGATGGAGCGCATCGCCGGAAAGCACGGCCCCAAAGCGGTCGGTACCATCGGCGAGGCCGTCATCGCCAATCCCTCGCGCAACGTCATTCCCGGCGAGATCGCCTTCACCGTCGATTGCCGCAGCGCCGATGCCGCGATCATGGACACGCTCGACAAGGACTTGCGCGCAGCCGTCGCCGAGATCGCGGCGCGCCGCAAGGTCGAGGTCGTGCTCGACCTGATTTGGCGCAAGCCGCCGACCCATTTCGATCCGAAACTGGTCGATGCGGTGGAGAACGCCGCCAAGGCGCTTGGCTATTCCCACCGCCGCATCACTTCCGGCGCCGGTCACGACGCCTGCAACCTCAACACCCGGATTCCCGCGGCGATGGTGTTCGTGCCCTGCAAGGACGGCGTCAGCCACAACGAGCTTGAGGACGCCACGCAAGCCGATTGCGCGGCGGGCGCCAACGTATTGATGCATACGGTGCTGGCGCTCGCCGGCGTCGCTTCCTGACCTTTTAAGGAGATTTCAGTGCGCGGAGTCTTTGTCGATGCCAACGGATCGCTGGCGGATATTTTTCAACGGCTCAACAAGCCCGGCTATCCACCGGTGCACATCAACCGCAACCCCGATATCGCGGCGGAACAGATCCCCGCATTGCTCGACGGCGCGGAGATCGTGGTGATCGATCACACCGCCTTGCCGACCGATGTGGCTCGGCGCTGCGCTGGCCTCAAGCATGTGGTGTTTCTCGGCACCGGCGCGCGCAGCTACATGAACCCGGAGGAGCTTGGCCAACTCGGTATCGAAGTTCATCTGATCAAGGGCTACGGCGACACCGCGGTGGCCGAATGCGCCATCGCGCTGATGTGGGCGGCGGCGCGAGGGCTAGCCCAGATGGACCGCGAGATGCGCGCCGGCAACTGGCTGCGCGAGGACGGCATGCAACTCACCGGCAAGACGTTGGGCCTGATCGGCTTCGGCGGGATCGCCTCGGAAGTCGCCCGCATCGCGCTTGGCGGCGGCATGCGCGTGCTCGCATGGAACCGGTCGCCGAAGAGTTTTACAGGCGTGGAGTTCGTCACGCTGGAGAGACTGCTCGCCGAGAGTCAGGTCGTCTCGCTGCATCTGTTGCTCAACGACGAGACCCGCGGCTTTCTCTCAAGCGCGCGCATCGTGGCGATGAGACCGGGCGTCATCCTCGTCAACACCGCGCGCGCCGCGATGGTCGATGAGGCCGCCATGATCGCCGCGTTGAAATCGGGCCACATCCAGCATGCCGGGCTCGACGTCTTCAACACCGAGCCGCTCCCGGCCGACCATCCACTCACGAAGCTGCCCAACGTGACGCTGTCGGCGCATTCGGCCTTCCGCACACCCGAAGCGAGCGAGAATCTGATGGCGGCGGCGTGGGAGCACTGCCGGAGGATCGCCAAGGACTAACTAGCGCAACGCGTTCTTACTTTCCTTCTCCCTTGGGGGGAGAAGGAAGAGGTCCCTACTCCACCATCTCCGCCACCGCCTTGCCGCACGCCGCCGTATCGGCATTGCCGCCGAGGTCGCGGGTGCGCAGTGTGCGTTCGCCGAGCGTGCGCTCGATCGCCTCGACAATCGCCGCGGCGGCTTTCTTCTCGCCGAGATGCTCCAGCATCATGGCGCCGGACCAGATCATGCCGATCGGGTTGGCGATGCCCTGCCCGGCGATGTCGGGCGCCGAGCCGTGCACCGGCTCGAACACCGAGGGGAAAAGGCCGGGCGGGTTGATATTGCCCGACGGCGCAATGCCGATGGTGCCGGTGCAGGCAGGGCCGAGGTCGGACAGGATGTCACCGAACAGGTTCGATCCCACCACGACGTCGAACCAGTCCGGATGCAGCACGAAATTCGCGGTCAGAATATCGATGTGGTACTTGTCCCACTTCACCTTCGGATAGTTCTTCGCCATCGCCTCCACCCGCTCGTCCCAATACGGCATGGTGATGGAAATGCCGTTGGACTTGGTCGCCGAGGTCAGGTGCTTCTTCGGCCGCGACTGCGCCAGCTCGAACGCGAACTTGAGAATGCGATCGACGCCGACCCGCGTCATCACGGTCTGCTGGGTGACGAATTCGCGATCGGTATCCGGGAACATCCGCCCGCCGACGGACGAATATTCGCCTTCGGTATTCTCGCGCACCACCCAGAAATCGATATCGCCGGGTTTGCGGTTGGCGAGCGGCGACGGCACGCCCGGCATCAGCCGAACCGGGCGAAGGTTGACGTATTGATCGAATTCCCTGCGGAATTTGATCAGCGACCCCCACAGCGAAATGTGATCGGGAATTTTTGCGGGCCAGCCGACCGCGCCGAAATAGATCGCGTCATGCTTGCCGATCCTGGTCTTCCAGTCCTCCGGCATCATCTCGCCGTGCTTTTCGTAATAATCCCAGGAAGCGAAATCGAAATGATCGAAATGCAGGCTGACGCCATGCTTTTTCGCCGCCTGTTCCAGCACCCGCAATCCTTCCGGCGCCACTTCCTTGCCGATTCCGTCGCCGGGAATGACCGCGATCCGGTATTGCTTTTTTTGGTCGCTCATCGAAAAATTCCTTTGGTCTTGCCGGGCCGGCAACGCCGGTCATTCGATTGGATTGCAATGGACCAAACTTGGCCGCCGCGCAACGCTGCAGTGCAATGTTGACCGTGTTGGCGACGGCAGCCTAACAGTAGAAACTCCCTCACCGGTCAATCACCGAACCAATGAAGCGAGAACCCCATGGATCTGCATTTGCGCGGCAAGCGCGTCCTGATCACCGGCGCATCGAAGGGTATCGGTGCGGCCGCCGCCGAAGCCTTTGCCGAGGAAGGTTGCCATCTCCGCCTTGCCGCCCGCAGCGGCGATCAGTTGAAGGCGCTGGCCGAGCGCCTGCGATCGGCGCATCAGATCGACGCCACCGCGCATGTCGTCGACCTGCGCAAGCCCGAGGACATCGCGCGGCTGGTGAAGGATGCGTCCGATGTCGACATCCTCGTCAACAACGCCGGCGATATTCCCGGCGGCTCGATCGACAAGATCGACGAGCCGACCTGGCGTCATGCCTGGGAGCTGAAGGTGTTCGGCTACATCAATATCACCCGCGCGATCTACGCGCAGATGAAGGCGCGCGGCCATGGCGTCATCGTCAACGACATCGGCGCCGCCGGCGAGAAGTTCGACGCCAACTACATCTGCGGCAGCGCCGGCAACGCCGCACTGATGGCGTTCACCCGCGCGCTCGGCGGCAAGAGTCTCGCCGACAACATCCGCGTGGTGGGGATCAATCCGGGCCCGGTCGGCACCGACCGCCACGTCACGCTGCTAAAGACCCGCGCCAAGCACCAGTTCGGCGACGAGAACCGCTACAAGGAATTCCAGAAAGGCCTTCCGCTCGGCCGCCCGGCGCATGCCAGGGAGATCGGCGATCTCATGGCGTTCCTGGCCTCCGATCGCTCGGGATATACCTCGGGCGTGATTTACACGGTCGATGGCGGAATCAGCGCTGGCTGGGGATAGCTGATGATTGGCAAGCGCTACTCAGCTACTCGTTCGAACAACTGCCGGACCAGCGTCGTGATCCGCCCCTTCGGCGAAACCAATTGATCCATGATGGTGAAGTGATTGGCGCCGGGGATCTCTTCGTAGGTCACTGGCAATCCGTACTTGGCGCGATGCCCGGCAAAATCCGCGGTCTGTTGGCGCAATAGCGGCAATTCAGCGCTGCCGGCGACCAGCGACAGCGGCTTCATCGGCCCCCCAGCCTGCATCATCGGCGAGTTGCGACGGGAGGCGGCTTCATCCAGGCCGAGCTTGACGTTGAGATAGCTGTGGCGGATCGGCTCTAAATCGTAGATGCCGCTGATGGCCATGCCCGCTTTGACCTGCGGATGCGACAGCGCCATCGCGGTCAGATGCCCGCCGGCGGACCAGCCGGACACCACGATCCTTTTGGGATCGCCGCCGAGCGCAGGCAATTGTCCGGTCAGAAAGTCCAGCCCCTTGTGGATTTCCGCGACGATCTCGTCGAGCGTCGCATCCGGCGCCAGCGTGTAGCCGAACAGTGCGACGTTGATGCCGTGCGCCATCGGGCCCTCGGCAACCAGCGAGAACACTTCCTTGGCGCGGGTCTGCCAGTAGCCGCCGTGGATAAACACCAGCGTCGGCCCGCCATCCGCGGCTTTGAGGAAATCGATCCGGTTGCGCTCGCGCGGGCCGTATCGGAGATCGAGATGCTGGGGATACCGCGCCCGCATCTCGGCGGAAAGCCGCTCCCAGCGGGCAGCCATGTCAAAGCTTCCGGCGACCGCAACGCCATTGTTGAGACCGAGATCAATGTCCTGCTGGCTCATGCCGCGCCAGTCGGGCGCGTCGAACGGCGTGGTCATGCGCATCTCCAATCGATAAAATAAAACCTCCGCGTTTCCACTTTGCCGGAAAATGTTTTACACGGCTATACAATCCGCTATCGAGAAGCGGAAACGCTGGGAGAACGTTCAAGTGGCATCCGATCAGGGACTGGTGCGGGCAACGGCCTGCGCCGTGATAGACAAGCTCAACGCCGGCGAAGTCACGCCGCTCGATCTGCTTGACGTGCTGGAACAACGCATCGCCGAAGTCGACGGCAAGGTCAACGCCCTGCCGACGCTTTGTTTCGATCGCGCCCGCACCCACGCCAGAGCGCTGATGAAAAAACCCGCCGGCGAGCGCGGCCTGCTCGCAGGGCTGCCGATCCCAATCAAGGACCTGTTCAACGTCGAGGGGGTGCGCAACACCCAGGGCTCGCCGATTTTCAAGGACACGATTTCGACGCGCTCCGACCTCGTGGTCCAACATCTCGAAGACAATGGCGGCGTGGTTTACGCCAAATCCAACACCCCGGAATTCGGCGCGGGCGCCAACACCTTCAACGAGGTGTTCGGCGCCACCCTCAACCCCTGGGACGTTTCGCGCTCGGCCGCCGGCTCCTCGGGCGGTGCTGCGGTGGCGCTTGCGACCGGCATGGCGTGGCTCGCCCATGGCACCGACATGGGCGGCTCGCTGCGCAATCCCGCCAGCTTCTGCGGCATCGTCGGCATGCGGCCGAGCATCGGCCGCGTCGCCCACACCCCAGTGTCAAGCATCGACCGCAATCTCACCGTCCACGGCCCGATGGCCCGCAACGTCGAGGATCTCGCGCTGTTGCTCGATGCCATGAGCGGCGAGCATGCGGCCGATCCGTTGTCGCTGCCCAAGCTGCCGGACTCGTTTCTATCAGCCGCGCGCTCCGGCAAGGGGCCACTGCGCGTCGCCTATTCGCCCGATCTTGGCATCACTCCCGTCGACCCTGAAGTCGCAGCCATCACGGCCAAGGTGGCCGCCCGTTTCGCCGAGGCCGGCGCCGTCGTCGAGCAAGCGCATCCCGACCTGCGCGAGGCCCATGAGTGTTTTCATGTACTGCGCGCATTCGATTTTGCGATGACCAAGGCGGAGTTGCTGCGAACCAAACGCGACATGCTCAAGCCCGAGGTGATCTGGAATATCGAGGAAGGCCTCAAGTTATCGGTGGAACAGATTGCGCGCGCCGAAGCGCAGCGCGTCGAAATGACGGCGCGCACCGTCGCATTCTTCGGCAAATACGATCTGCTGCTGACGCCTGCCACCATCGTCGCCCCCTTCCCGATCGCAGATCGCTACGTCGCCGAATGCGCCGGGAAAAAATTCGAGAACTACGTCGAGTGGCTCGGCATCGTCTATGCCATTACGCTGGTGTGCTGCCCGGCGCTGTCGCTGCCTTGCGGATTCACCGCAACCGGCCTGCCGGTCGGATTGCAGATGGTGGCCGCCCCGCGCGGCGAGGCCCGGCTTCTCGCCGGCGCCAGGGTGCTGGAAGATATTCTTGGCGTACGCGGCACCACGCCGATCGATCCGAGGCCCGCCAAGTAACCGGCCCGAAGCCAGAAAAGCCACGATTTGGGCGCTGGCGGACGACGCCGGCACCGTTATAATCGCCCGGAAAACACGCGGCCGATCGGCGCGAGGCAGGGGAACGCTCAGGATGTCCGGAAAGCTGAAAGTACATGTCGACCAGGACAAATGTCAGGGCCACGCCCGTTGCAAGTCGCTGGCGCCTGAACTGTTCGAGCTCGACGAATTCGGCAATGCCCATGAAGTCGGCGACGGCGCCGTGCCTGCGGGCCTTGAGGACAAGGCGTGGCTTGCCAAGGCCAATTGCCCGGAAATCGCGATTGAAGTCACCGAAGAGTGAACCGTTTGGTGCCGCCGATTTGAAAACTGCTGATTTTCAGCGCCGTGATAGATCAAGCGAATAAAGCAGAGGAATTTGTCCTGATGTCCGACCCCGTCCGCGCCATGTCCAGTCCCGCGCCCACAATGCCCGATCACCCTCCCGTCACCGACTGGGTGCACGATTTCGACCACACCGACCCGCGCTGGACCGAGAATCCGTTTCCGATCTGGGACGAATTGCGGGCCGAATGCCCTGTCGTTCACACCAAGCGCTTCCTCGGCTGCTATCTGCCGACCACCTACGAGGCCGTGAAGCAGATCGCCTATGACACCGAGCATTTTTCCTCGCGCCGCGTCATCGTGCGCGACATCAGGCCTGACATCACGCAGTCGGCGCCGCCAATCACCTCCGATCCGCCCGAGCACAAGCCGGCCAAGCAGTTGCTGCTGCCGCCGTTCACGCCCGACGCGATGAAAAAACTGGAGCCGAGGGTTCGCGCCATCTGCAACGAACTGATCGACGAATTCATCGCGGACGGGAAATGCGACGCCGCTGCGCGCTACACCAAGCACATTCCGGTTCGCGCCATCGCCCACATGCTCGGCATTCCCGAAAAGGATGGCGATCTCTTCATCAAATGGATCCACGAGATACTCGAACTGGGCATCAAGGATGACGGGATCATGATGCGCGCGATCCATGAGATGAGCGGCTATTTCGCCGGCCATATCGAGCATCGCAAGCAACACCCGAGCGACGACCTGATCTCGACGCTGATGAAGGCCAGGGACAAGAACGGCGAGCCCTTGTCCGACATCCACGTGCTGGGCTCGCTGCGGCTGCTGCTGATCGCCGGCATCGACACCACCTGGAGCGCGATCGGCTCCTCGCTGTGGCATCTGGCGAAAACTCCCGCGGATCGCGACCGTCTGGTTGCCGAGCCGGAATTGATGCCGTCAGCCGTCGAGGAATTGCTGCGCGCTTATTCGCCGGTAACGATGGCCCGCGAAGTGATGAAGGAGACGGTGATCAGTGGCTGCCCGATCAAGCCCGGCAACATGGTGCTGCTGTCGTTTCCCGCCGCCAACCGCGATCCCGCGATGTTCCCCGATGCCGACAAGGTGCAGATCGACCGCAAGGAAAACCGCCATGCCGCCTTCGGCCTTGGCATCCACCGCTGCGTCGGCTCCAATCTCGCGCGCATGGAAATGACCGTGGCGATCGAGGAATGGCTGAAGCGAATTCCGGATTTCAGGCTCGACCCGGCCGGTCAGGTCACCTGGTCGGAAGGCACCGTGCGCGGACCGCGGCAGCTTCCGGTGCTGTTCGGGAAGAACTGAGCTAGCGATATCGTTTCAAACCGTCATGGCGCGCCAGCGGGTCGCGCGAATGCGCGCCCGATGACCGGCTCCGCGGAACAATCCACAGGACGAACGCGACGTTCTGGATTGCTTCGTCGCCTCGCTGTTCGCAATGACGGCATCCTTCGCGCCGACCTCTCCCATTGGGAGAGGTGAAGACCTCGCCATGGAGACCGACCATGCCAAATGAACGCTTCCAATTCACGGGCTCGGACGGCCAGCAACTTGCGGCCTCGCTCGACCTGCCCGAACGGGAGCCGCTGGCTTATGCGCTGTTCGCGCATTGCTTCACTTGCGGCAAAGATGGACTGGCGGCCAAGCGGATCGCGACCACGCTGGCGGCCAGGGGCATCGCGGTGCTGCGCTTCGACTTCACCGGTTTGGGCTCCAGCGAAGGAGATTTCGCCAATACCACGTTCTCTTCGAACGTCGCCGATCTGGTGCGGGCTGCCGATCATCTGCGCGAAATCCGCAAAGCGCCGGCGATCCTGATTGGCCACAGCCTTGGGGGCGCGGCCATCCTCGCCGCCGCCGGCCAAATTCCGGACGCCAAGGCGGTCGTCACCATCGCGGCACCTTCCGACCCCGCCCATGTCACCGGCCTGTTCAAGGAACGCATCGAGGACATCCGCAAGCACGGCAAGGCCCAAGTCTCGCTCGCAGGCCGGCCGTTCCTGATCAGTCGCGAATTCCTCGACGATATCGCCGAACATGGCCTGATGGCGCATGTCGCGAAGCTGCACAAGGCGCTGCTGATCATGCATTCGCCGACCGACGACACCGTCGGCATCGACAATGCCACGCATATTTTTGTCGCAGCCAAGCATCCCAAGAGCTTCGTGTCGCTGGCCGGCGCGGATCATCTTTTGACCGGCAAGCGCGACGCGGCCTATGTCGCCGATGTCATCGCCGCCTGGGCCGCGCGCTACCTCGATCCTATGGCCGCCGAGCAACCCGCCGATCTCGGCGAAGCTGCGCGCAACGTCGTGGTTCGCGAAACCGGCAACGGCAAATTCCAGCAGATGGTGACGGTCGGTCCGCATCGAATGCTGGCGGATGAGCCGGTGGCAGCCGGCGGCGAGGATAGCGGACCCGGCCCCTATGACTACGTGCTGGCCGGGCTAGGCGCCTGCACCTCGATGACCATGCGGCTTTATGCCGACCGCAAATCGCTACCGCTCGAACGCGTGACCGTGACGCTCAAGCACAGCAAGATCCATGCGCAGGATTGCACCGAGTGCGAAACCAAAGACGGCATGCTCGACCAGATCGATCGCACCATCGCCATGGCAGGTGCACTCGATGCCGAGCAGCGCAACAAGCTGATGGAAATCGCCGACAAGTGTCCGGTGCATCGCACCCTCACCTCGGAGATCCACATCGTGACCCATGCGGCCGATTGACGAGCGGACTAGCCGGCGTATCATCGTCCGACAAGGAATCTGACCATGCCGGTGGTAGCCCGCGTCGACCCGAGAGCCGTTTTTACGCCGGAGCGATGGAGCCGGCTGACATCGCGCAGCTCATTGCGCGGCATGTGGCTCGTGCTTCATGCCTGGGGCACCATCGTTGCGGCGATCGCGCTGGTCACGCTGTGGCCCAATCCGCTGACATGGCTGGTCGCGGTGACGGTCGTTGGCGCACGCCAGCTCGGGCTCGCGATCCTGATGCACGAAGCCGCCCATGGCGGGCTTCACAGCAACAAAGCGATCAATGAATGGACCGGACAATGGCTGTGCGCGGTGCCGGTCGGCGCCGATCTTGCGAGCTACCGTTCCTATCATCTGCAGCATCACAAATTCACCCAGCAGCCGGAGGATCCCGATCTTTCGCTGTCGGCGCCGTTCCCGATCACGCGGGAGAGCTACACCCGCAAGGCGATCCGCGATCTCACCGGACAGACGTTTGTAAAGCAACGCCTGCCCCTGTTCCTGTCGCTGTTCAAACGCAAGATTGCCGATGAAGCGGTCTCGCATGAGAGCTTCGTATCAAGCGGCGCCGACAAGATGGCGCGATTTCTCGGCCTGAATGCTCTGCTGTTCGGCCTGTTCTGGCTGGCCGGCGCGGGCATCTGGTTCTGGGGCGTCTGGGTATTTGCGATGGCAACCTGGCTGCCGCTGGTGACGCGGATTCGGAACATTGCCGAACATGCCTGCACATCGACGGGCGAGGACCCGTTCAGCCACGCCCGCACCACGCGCGCCAACCCGATCGAGCGGTTGTTGATCGCGCCCTATTGGGTGAACTACCACGCCGAACATCATCTCTTCATGTATTTGCCGTGCTACCGGCTTCCCGAGGCGCATCGGCTGTTGATCGAAAAGGGCCTGATCGAACGGATGGAAGTACGGCCCGGATATCTCGACGTGATGCGACTGGCGACCTCAAGCCAGCGGGCCTGACCGCGCATCCTGAGAGACCAACGGCTGCACACGAAGCACCCCGCGCAACCCCGCGGCCGTACCCAGTAAAATTCCGGCGACGGCAACAAACGAGGCCAGCGCCAGCGTCGACAGGCCGGTGAGGCCCTGCCCGATCGAGCAGCCATAGGCCATCGCGCCGCCGGCTCCCATCAGCGCCGCGCCGCCGATCGAGCGCAGCATGTGGCGCGGCGAGGTATAGCCTTCCCAGTGAAAGCGGCGCGTTACGAGCGCCGTTATCAGGCTTCCGGCGAATACACCGGCGACCATGGTGATGCCGAAATTCAGCGTCAGCCCCGTCGACAGCATGGCGTATTGCACGGTGTCGGCGATCGGCGCGACGAAGGTGAGCGAAGTGACCGGCACGGGATTGAAATCGTCGGCGGCGAGATAACCGGTCGCGAACCATCCTGCGGCCACCAGCAGGCCGACAATGAGCCCCGCGGCGATCTGTCCCCAAGCGCGCTGGAACGGCGCGTGCGCGAATGCAAAGATGATCAAGGCCCCCGCTATCGCCGAAGCCGCCAGCGTGCGTGCGAAAGTTTCGCCAACGCCCAGCGTCGACAGCAACGCCGGCAGGGAAATGACCATCGGCGTGGCCTGCGACACCTGCAGCACGGCGATCCGCGCCGGCGCAAACAATCCTTTCAGCGTCATCTGCGCGGCGATGCCGAGCACGATCACCACCACGAACGAGCGCAGATTGCCGCGGCCGAGCAATACCAGCGCGCGCGAGCCGCAGCCGTTCGCAAGCACCATGCCGTAACCGAACAGCAATCCGCCGATGAACATCAGCGGCGCCGAAAATGACGGTTGCAGATAAATCGATTTACCGAGATCGACGACGCCGCCTTCCGCCAAAAGCTGCGTCGCGGCGATGGCAACGCCAAGCGCCAGCGCGTAGGTCCTGATCAGGCGGCTGTCGCCATCGGCCCACCAGCCGCGCAGGCCGCTGAGCAAACAAAAGCCGCTCAACAGACCGACCGCGCCATAAACGAGACCGATCAGCAATCCGCTCACTGCGATAATATAGCCACCGCCCACTGGTTTTTTCCTCGGCTTTCCACAGCTGTAACAGCCGGCAACCCGTCAAATAAGATATGATCTTACGGTTGCTATAAGGCCTTGAGCATGGCGCCGTCCACGGCTCGCAGGGCCTAAGAATGAAGCTATCGCTGGGCGCATCGCAAAGGGAATAAAACCCTCGCTCCAAATCGCAACTCGATGGTTTTCGTTCCCATTAAGGATTCTAAAAAATACCGAACCGCCTATTTTGAAGGCTGCAAGATCACCCGGTCGCGCGACGAACCGGCGACTGCGAGAAAAGCAGCCTTGGCTTGTTCCAGCGGATAGATTGCATTCGGATGAATCGGAAACGGCTTGAGGTTTCCGCTGGCGAAGCCCGGACCGAGTTCTCTCAGCACCGCGCCGGTCGCAATTGACGATAGTCCCAGCGTATCGATGCCGACATAGGTATGCTGGCCGCGATAGAATTCCAGGATATCGAACTGGACGGTTCGTTCGATGGTCGCGATCAGGATTTGGCGACCCCGCAACGCCAGCGATCGATGCGCGGCCTGAAAATAGGGATCGCCGACGGTATTGAACACGATATCGGCGCCCTTGCCGCCGGTCAGTTCGCGGACGCGTGTAGCAACATCGGTGGCTGAGGAAACGATGACCTCGACATTTGAATTGGCGTGGCCTTCGTAAGGCTCATTCTTGCGCACCACGCCGATCACGCGTGCACCGTTCCAGCTTGCGATCTGCACCGCGGCCTGTCCGACCTTGCCGTTGACGCCCATCACCAGCACCGTCTCATGGCTGTTGGGTATTCCGGCACGGCGAAAACCTTCCATCGCGGTGACGAAGGGAACGCCGATCCCGGCGGCTTCTTGCCATGACAGATTTCCCGGTTTCGCCACCACGGCATCGGTCTCGACGGCCAGATGGGTGGCATGGGTGCCGTCGCGCCGGATGCCGAGGTCGCCCGAAGAGCCGAACACCTCGCGTCCGATCCAGTCGGCCGGGCCATCGATCACGACGCCCGCGTAGTCGCGGCCGGGCGTGCGGGGAAATACCGCGTAAGGCATCAGGCCGGTCGCGGCCTTCACGTCGGACGGATTGACCGCCGCCGCCTTGACCTCGATCAGCAACTCGCCTGCGGCACGCGACAGCGTACGCCGCTCGACCGAGGGCGCCAACGAGGCCGGATTGTCCGCCTTCGCCGGCAACCGCACGCAGCGGGCGTCAACGGAAACGGGCGGACGGTCAGGTTTTTTGGGCGCAGTTATGATGAATGCTTCCTGTTTTCAGTACGACTTTTCGGACGCTTTTGTGCCTGCGGGGGTCGTTGACAGCATCGCCGCTTCGCCTCATGACTAGCCGACTGACCGCTTAGTTCAAGAGGCTTGTTCCAACAAGCCCGTGCCTGGAGGATCGTTTTGCATCCGTTGCCGATTGCGGAGAGACCTCAGTGAACGTCAAGGCTTCCCTGTCGCCCGACGATCTCGCGCGCGCCTGTGCGGAGGCGATGTGGAAGGACGACGACGCCAGCAAGGGCCTCGGCATGGAGATCCTCGCGGTCAGACCGGGTGAAGCCACGCTGACGATGACGATCCAGCCGCATATGGTGAACGGTCAGCGAATCGCCCATGGCGGCTTCATTTTCCTGCTGGCGGATTCGGCCTTTGCATTCGCCTGCAATTCCCACAACGAGCGCGCGGTCGCGGCACAGTGCAATGTCTCCTTCATCAGGCCGGGCAGGCTCGGCGACCGGCTGGTGGCAACCGCACGGGAAATCTCGCGCAGCGGCCGTTCCGGGATCTACGATGTGCGCGTCACATCAGATGACAGCGTGATCGCCGAATTGCGCGGCCATTCGCGCACCGTCGGCGGCAGCTGGGTGCCATCGGCTGCAACCGATGCCAAGTTGAAATAAGCAGTCATTCAGGGAAACGCGAGATGGCTTCGACCAATCCTCACTCCAGCAAAACCGGTTATCGCGCCGAGATGGACGATGCCGAACGCGCGTCCCGCGACGAAATCACCGCGCTGCAGACTAGGCGCCTCGCCTGGTCATTGGCGTATGCCTACGACAACGTCGCGCATTACAAAAAAGCCTTCGACAAGGCCGGTGTGCATCCGAAAGATTTCTGGAAATTGTCCGATCTCGCCAGCTTTCCGTTCACGGTGAAGGCCGACCTGCGCGACAATTATCCGTTCGACATGTTCGCGGTGCCGCGTGAGAAACTGGTCCGCGTCCATGCTTCCTCGGGCACCACCGGCAAACCGATCGTGGTCGGATACACCAGGGCCGATATCGAGATGTGGTCGGATGTGATGGCGCGCTCGATCCGCGCCGCCGGGGGCCGCACCGGCATGATCATGCACAACGCCTATGGCTATGGCCTGTTCACCGGCGGCCTCGGCGCGCATTACGGCGCCGAGCGTCTCGGCTGCACCGTGGTGCCGGTGTCCGGCGGCATGACCGAGCGGCAGGTGCAATTGATCAACGACTTCAAGCCCGACATCATCACGGTGACGCCGAGCTACATGCTGGCGATCCTCGACGAATTCAAGAAACAAAAACTGGACCCGCGCAAATCGTCGCTGAAGTTCGGCATCTTCGGCGCCGAACCCTGGACCAACGCGATGCGCGCCGAGATCGAGACCGCATTCCACATGGATGCGACCGACATTTACGGCCTGTCCGAAGTGATCGGGCCCGGCGTGGCGCAGGAATGCGTGGAGACCAAGGACGGCCTGCATATCTGGGAGGATCATTTTTATCCTGAAGTGGTCGATCCCGAAACCGGCGCCGTACTGCCCGACGGCGAAAAGGGCGAGTTGGTGTTCACCTCGCTGACCAAGGAAGCGTTTCCCATCATCCGCTACCGCACCCGGGACCTGACGCGGCTGTTGCCGGGAACCGCGCGGCCGGGCATGCGGCGGATGGAGAAGGTCACCGGGCGTTCCGATGACATGATCATTCTGCGCGGCGTCAATGTATTCCCGACCCAGATCGAGGAAGTGTTGCTCGCCACCGATTGGTGCGGCGGTCATTTCATCATCGAGCTGACCCGCGAGGGCCGGATGGACGAGATGACGGTGTTGGCGGAAGCGCGCCCGGAGAACTGGGACGGCAGTGGCCTCGCCGAGCACACCGAGCGGGTCACCGCCTACATCAAGAACACCATCGGCATATCAACCCGCGTTCGCGCAGTGGCGCCCGAGACACTGGAACGCTCGCTGGGCAAGGCCAAGCGCGTGTACGATAAAAGGCCGAAGGGGTAAGCCCGTCATTCCGGGGCGCGCGCAGCGCGAGCCCGGAATCCATAACCACGATCAAGCGTATGGATTCCGGGCTCGCGCCAAAAGGCGCGCCCCGGAATGACGGCCTTTTCAAACGTGATCGTAATCCACCGTCACCCTGTCCGACACCGGCCTTGCCTGGCACGTCAGGATGAACCCCGCCTTCAGTTCCCACGGCTGCAGCGAATAGTTCACTTCCATCTTCGCATCGCCCTCGACCAGCTTGGCGCGGCAGGTTGAACACATGCCGCCCTTGCAGGCGAACGGCAAATCCATCCCCGCACGCAACGCCGCATCGAGGATGGCTTCGCCCTCTGCGACCGGCACCTCGCGGCGCTTGCCGTCGATGATCAGCGAGGCCATCGCCTTCGGCGGCGCCGTCACCGGCACCGGCGTTTTGGCGCGGGGTCTGCCGCCGAGCCCGGACACGAAGCGCTCGACGTGAATGCGGTCCGCGGCGATGCCGATATCGCGGCAGGTCGACTCGATATCCTCGCTCATCCCGGTCGGGCCGCAGATGAAGACATGGTCGACGCTTGAGGCCGGCACCAGCGAGCGCAGCAGCACCCTCACCTTCTCGCCGTCGAGCCGCCCGTGCAGGATCGCGATATCCTGCTCTTCGCCGGAGATCACATGGAATACCGAAAGCCGCTGCATGAAGCGGTCTTTCAGTTCTTCCAGCGCTTCGCGAAACAGCATGCCGCCGCTCGAACGATTGCCGCAAAACAGGAAGAACCGGCTGCCCGGCTCGCGTGCCAGCACGCCCTTCACGATCGAAAGTATCGGGGTGATGCCGGAGCCGGCGGCGAAGCCGACATAGACCCGCGCCTCGCCGGGCGCGAGCGGAATGCCGAAACGGCCGGTCGGCGTCATGACGTCGAGTTCGTCGCCGGCCTTCAATTCATCGGCAGCCCAGCTCGAGAACGCGCCGCCATCGACTTTCTTCACCGCGATGCGCAACTCGCCATCGTCGGGGCCGGAGCAGATTGAATAGGACCGGCGCACTTCCTCGCCGTCCATCGTCGTCCTCAAGGTCAGGTACTGTCCCGGGGCAAACCGGTAGTCGTTTGCAAGCTCTTCCGGAATCGCAAAGGTCAGCGACACCGCGTCGGCGGATTCGCGGCGCAGGTCGTTGACGGCGAGACGATGGAAGCGGGGAATCGAAGCCGACATCGTCAATGACATTTGAAGTAGTCGAACGGCTCGCGGCAGCTCTTGCAGCGCCACAGCGCCTTGCAGGAAGTCGAGCCAAATTCGGAAAGCACTTCGGTATCTTCCGAGCCGCATTGCGGACAAGCGACCTGCTGTTCGCCGAACAGCGCACGGCGGCCGCTGCCTGCCTGCGGCGGCGCGATGCCGTATTCCTTGAGCTTGCGGCGGCCGTCGTCGCTCATCCAGTCGGTGGTCCAGGCCGGCGACAGCACGGTTTGCACCTTCGGATTATGAAAACCCTCGCGCTCGAGGGCCAGTTCGATCTCCAGCGTGATCATGTTCATCGCAGGACAGCCGGAATAGGTCGGCGTAATCGCCACCTCGACGCGGCCGCCGGATACCGCGACATCGCGGAGCACGCCGAGATCGGCGATGGTGAGCACCGGGATTTCGGGATCGACCACTTGTGCCGCGACATCCCAGGCGCGTTGCCGCAACTCGGCATCGTCGTGCACGGCGGCTACCATGTCGCCCCCGGAAACGTCCGCTGCATCGACTGCAACTCGCTGAGCAGATGCCCGAGATGTTCGCTGTGCCGGCCGCTGCGGCCGCCCTGCTGCATCCAATCGCTTTTCGGCAACGCAAGCGTTGCTTCGCCCACAACATCGGAAATCATCGCAAGCCATCGCGATCGCAACGTCGCGGGATCGACGGCAATGCCGGATGCGATCAGGCTGCGCTCGCTGTCGTCGGCTTCAAACATTTCGCCGGTCAGCGCCCAGAGATCGTCGATCGCCGTTTGCGCGCGGCGATGGCTTTCCTCGGTGCCGTCGCCGAGCCGGACCACCCATTCCGAGGAATGCCGCAAGTGATAGGCGCTTTCCTTTTCGGATTTCGCCGCGATCGCCGCCAGCGTCGCATCACCGGATTTCATCATCGCGCGCCAATACAGGTCGGCGAAAGCCGAGTAGAAGAATTGCCGCAGCATGGTGCGCGCGAAATCGCCGTTCGGCTGTTCCAGCAGCAACAGATTGCGGTACTGCCTGACATCGCGCAGGTAGGCGAATTTGTCCTCGTCGTTGCCTTTGCCTTCGACCTTGGCCGCGTAGGAATAGAGCTCGCGCGCCTGGCCCAGCAGATCGAGACCCATGTTGGCGAGCGCCATGTCCTCTTCCAGCGCGGGCGCATGGCCGCACCATTCCGACAGCCGATGACCCAGGATCAGCGCGTCGTCAGCCCGGCGCAGCAGGTACAGCACCAGCGGAGTTTCGGAGACGGAGATCGAAGCGGTGGCCATCACATATGCCCGACTTCATCCGGCACGTCGTAAAACGTCGGATGACGGTAGATCTTGGATTCCGCCGGCTCGAACATCATGCCCTTCTCGGCGGGATCGGACGCGGTGATCGCATTCGACGGCACCACCCAGATCGACAGGCCTTCGCCGCGGCGGGTGTAGATGTCGCGCGCGGCCTGCAGCGCCAGGGTCGCGTCGGTGGCGTGCAGCGAGCCGACATGCTTGTGCGCGAGGCCGTTGCGGCTGCGGATGAAAACTTCCCAGAGCGGAATGTTCGGCGTGGCCATCATGGCCTCCCTGAATATTGTTGCAGCTTAGGCCGCGGCCTGGCGATTCCTGCGCTTCGCGGCATAGGCCAGCGCCGCCTCCCGCACCCAGGCGCCCTCTTCATGCGCCTTGCGGCGCGCCGCCAGACGATCGCGGTTGCAGGGTCCGTTGCCGGCCAGCACCGCATTGAATTCGTTCCAGTCGATCGTGCTGTATTGCCAGTTGCCGGCTTCGTTCTGCGTCATGCCGGGATCGGGAATGGTCAGCCCCAGAAACTGCGCCTGCGGCACCGTCGCATCGACGAATTTTTGGCGCAGTTCGTCGTTGGAGAAGCGCTTGATCTTCCATTTGGTCGAGTTATCGCTGTGCTGGCTGGCCTTGTCGGGCGGACCAAACATCATCAGCACCGGCCACCACCAGCGATCGAGCGCGTTCTGCGCCATCGCCTTCTGCTCTTCGGAGCCACGCGCCAGAGTCAGCATGATCTCGAAACCCTGGCGCTGGTGAAACGATTCCTCCTTGCAGACGCGGATCATCGCGCGCGCGTAGGGTCCATAGGAGCAGCGGCACAGCGGAATCTGGTTCATGATGGCGGCGCCATCGACCAGCCAGCCGATCACGCCGATGTCGGCCCAGGTCAGCGTCGGATAGTTGAAGATCGACGAGTACTTGGCTTTCCCGGCCAGCATCAGGTCGACCAGCTCTTCACGCGAAGCGCCGAGCGTCTCGGCCGCGGCATAGAGATAGAGCCCGTGGCCGCATTCGTCCTGCACCTTGGCGAGCAAGGCCGCCTTGCGGCGCAGCGATGGCGCCCGGGTGATCCAGTTGCCTTCCGGCAGCATGCCGACGATTTCAGAATGCGCGTGCTGCGAGATCTGCCGCGTCAGCGTCTTGCGATAGGCCGCGGGCATCCAGTCGTTCGGCTCAATGCGGTCTTCGGCGTCGATCCGAACCTGAAACTGCGCGGCGCGGTCAGCGTCCTCGACATGACGGTCTTCGGCGTCGGAGGTGTTGAGCGCTTGGGTGTACATGGCCGGTCTCCGCGGCAGATCAATTAATATATAACAGAAAATGCAAATATCAAGTTATTTTTGTAACATAATTACACCTCGATAAACCGGCGCGCCAGATCCGGGCCGGCCGCAGGCAGCGGCCCTTTTTCGTTGCTGGCATTGCGGTCAAGCCATTGTTCGGACGCGGGAAGTACGCCCCGATAGATTTCCCCGCAGAGCCGGCGGGCCGCCCGGCCCGGCCAGTCCCCGGGCAACAGGGCCGTCGGCAGCAACGGATCGCGCAGCACCACCCGCCGGTAATGGTGGATCAGCAAAATCCGCGCGGTGAAGGCGTCGATATCGGAAAGCATTTCGCGGCGATCGATCCAGCCGCGCAAGGGCTCGAAGATCTTCATGAATTTCAGATAGGCATCCGCAGTGCGATCGAGCGGCCAGCTTTCGCGCAGCAATCGGCGTCCGCTGTCATCCTCGGCGGACACTTCCAGCCGGATCGCACGCGCGGCTTCTTCCGGAACCGGCACGCCCGAGGGCGCGATCCACACTCCGGGCAGCGGACTGCCAAAACCTGCATTCTTCAGCGCGTCACGGCAGGCGTCGCGATCCTCGGCAGCGCCGATCAGCAGAAGCTCGAAACGCCCGGTCCAATCCGGCGCCGGCGGATCGTAGATATGTTTGGTGGCGGCATCGAAGGTCTGCCGTCCCTTCTTCACCAGCCGATAGAAACTGTTGCGGCCGATCTTGTTACGTTCAAGCCAGCCGTCGCTCGCCAGCCGCGACATCGCGGTGCGTACCACCCCGTTGTCGATGTCGAGGGTCTCAAAAAATTTCAGCAGCGTGCCGAGCCAGACCGAGCCGCCGCGCGGCACGATCGCATCCCCAAACACGGTGATGACGATGGAGCCGGTGCGCGAGGGTTCGCGCTTGAGCTGTTCGATGATGCGGGCAAGCGGATGCGCCATCGGCAACGCATAGCGCGTTTTGAGGATTTGCGACAACGGCGGGGCTCAGCCCCGGCCTGCTGCCTGCTCTCCCTCGCCCCGCTCTTGCGGGGAGAGGTGAAGTGAGCGCTTACCTTGCAGGATCCGGATAAACGATGCTGCGCCAGCCGCTGCGGTCGAACGGCGCCCATTTGCCTTCCGGCTGCGCCAGCCGGTCGGCCACCGCATAGACCGCGGCCGGATGATGGCCCATGCCGCAATGGCTGCTTTCGACTTCGATATTCTCGGACAGCGCCGACGGCTTTTCCATGCAGCCCTGCCAGGCGCAGATGCCGTCGGTGCGGCTGAAGATCGCGGTGGTCGGCACCGGCGGCGTTTCAGCGAGTGAGCTGCCGAATCTGCCATCGTCTTCATCGGCGCGGCGGCCGCTTGCCATTTCATAGACGCGCCAGGCGTTGGTCGCCTTGGGGCTGCCGGCGAATGGGCTGCCGAGCGTGATCACCGAGCGCACGCGATCCGGCATCATCTTGGAAAGTTGCCGCGCGTAGAGGCCGCCGAGGCTCCATCCGACCAGGCTGATCTTGCGGCGATGGGTGTCGCTCAACTCCTGCACCAGATCGACCATCGCACGCTGCACGCCGTCGCGCAGGCCGAGATTGCGGCCCTGACGCCAGCCGCTGACGGCATAGCCACGGCTTTTCAAGAAGCTGCGCAGCGGACGGGTCGAGGTGTCCGAAGCCACCAGCCCGGGCAATACCAGCACCGGATGGCCGTCGCCCTTTGGCGCCAGGCTCAGCAGTGGCAAAGCGCCCAGAAAGGCGCCAAGTTCATGGATGGCGCGCCCCTCCAGAAACATCAGGGTTCTGGACGGCGGGCGCAGCGTCTGCGTGGCAACGGACATCGTAGCTCCTCTCAGGACCGGCCCCTCAAGCTTCGGCAGCCGGCCGATCGACCATGGGAAGACGCAAATCTCGTAGAATCGTTCCGCAACGCAACAACCCGTCATGAAAGCTAGGGAACGGCTTTCCGCCTTTCAAGCCGACCACCATGACGCAGGCGGGCATCGTCGCATTTAGAACCCTCGGCGTGATGAAATAGTCACAGCCAGCGCAGCAGAAATTCGGCGGTGTAAAGCCCCAACCCTGCCAGGCCGCCGATCAGCGAGCCGTTGAAGCGGATGTATTGCAGATCCTTGCCGATGTTGATTTCGATCAGCGAAATCAACTGCCCCATATCCCAGGCCTTGACCTGATCGGAGATGAAGCTCGAGACGCCGCTTTTCTGATCGGCGATGAAGCTTCCGAGCACGGCGACGAAACCCTTGTTGATCTCGCCTCGCAACTCGGAATCGCCGGCGAGCGCTTCGCCGGCCGCCGCGAACATGCGGGCCAGGTGCTGCTGCAGCACCTGACTCTCGCCGCTGGCGCTGCGCTCGATGAAGAGCTGCGCGTTCGACCAGATGTTGCGCGCGAGGTCGCCAAGCTCGGGGCGCGCCAGGAGGTCGCGCTTCAGCCCGTCGATGCGATCGGCATAGGCCTTGTCGTGACCGAGCCGGTCCACAAACGACAGCACCATGCGGTCGAACTCGCCGCGGAATGGATGATTGGGATCGCTGCGCACTTCGTCGAAGAAGGTGCTGGCGGAGGCTACGATCTTGTTCACCAGGAATTTGTCGGTGCGATAGAGTTTTAGCAGCGTCGGCAACTCGCCGCGGATTTTCTCGCGGATCATCGCCATGGTTTCAGGCTGGGTCAGCGATTGATGCACCGCGTGCAGGAAATCGTCGAGCAGCCCCTGATGCCGGCCCTCGGCCACGAATGCACGCAACGTTCCGGCGGCGAGCGGCGCCAGGTCGATCGATTGCAACTGACTGGTAACGCGGCGGGTGATGAAATTCATCAGGCCCGAGGTTTCCGTCGCGGAGACGGCCTCGGGCAGAAGACGCAACGCAAAGCGGGCGAGATCGGCGCTGCGCTTGCGATCGCGCAGCCAGTCGGCAATGAACGAGCCGAAGTCGATCTGTCGCAATTTAGCATCGACGGGAGCCGCTTCAAGAAAATGCCCCTCGATGAATTCGCCGAGCTTGTCCGCGATACGGTGCTGATTGCCCTGGATGATCGCGGTGTGCGGGATCGGCAATCCCAATGGCCTGCGAAACAGCGCCACCACGGCGTACCAGTCGGCGAGCCCGCCGATGGTGGCGGCTTCCGCGAACGCGGCGATGAAGCCGAACATCGGATGTACAGGCAGCAGCGCCTTGGCGGCGATGAAGACCGCCAGCGTGCCGGCCAGCACCAGCGTCGCCAGCAGCTTGACCCGCCGCAGTTCCGCCGCCCGCGCGGCGTCGCCGGGAGCATCGAACGAGAATGTGCCGGTGGCGGGCATGAAGGTTTCCGGAACGGACCCAAGGTTTCGCGCAACGTGAAGAATAGCAGCTTCCGTCATGGCGAGCGAAGCGAAGCAATCGATGGCAATGCGAAACAACAGCCGGATTGCTGCGTCGCTCGCGCTTTTTTGCAACGACGAACGACGGCCGCAAAAAGAAGGCCCGCATCAAGCGGGCCTTCGAATGTCGGAAGTCTGTCGATCGCGATCAGGCGATCTTGCTGTACACCTTGGAGAAGTTGTCCTGGGCAGTCTTGGCACCGTCGGCGACGAGCTTTCCGAGATATTCGGTGGTGGACTTCGCTCGCGACATGAACACTTCACCGCGCGCGCGCACCATATCGGACTGGATCTGGACGGCTTCGTTGAACGACTTGGCGGAAGCGAGCTTGTCGATGCCGGCGAAGAACGCCTCGGCGTCCTGATAGATCGCGTCCTGGATGTTGCGGCTGATCTTGGCGGCCTCGGTGACCGAACCGGTAACGGCGGTCTCGATCGCAGCGGTCACCTTCTCGGAACCGGCGTACAGGTCGGCGGCGCGGTCCTTGGCAGTACCGGCGGTCTTCTTCACGAACTCACGGGCGGCCTCGGGAACTTCCATGTTCTGGATGTTCTTCAGCGCATCGGTGACGGGCGCGAAGGCCTGCTTGACGGTGTCGAGCACGGGATTGGTCTCATTGATGTCGGTCATGGGGTCTCTCCATCCTCAGGTTTGAGCTATGGGCTCACCCCGTCCGGATTGGCCCGGGGCAAGTCATATATGGCACGGTTAATGGTGCGACGCAACATGGGATGTTGCGATGCGATATCACGAATTCGTGATCGGCTGGATGTTTGGGCAGTTTGCTCGAAAGCCAGGCCGCGAACCTGGCCCACTTCGTTCGCAAGCGTGTTTTCAGTGCTGAACAGCCCCTGGCAGCCCGTAAGCCTCCATCTGGGCCCGGACCTGCGCCACGTTGTGCCCAAGCACGACAATGTCGTGCTTGCGGCCGGACTTGTCCTGCACATGGTCGCGCAGCAGCGCTTCGGCCTTGAAGCCGAGGCCCTCGAAGATCGCGATGGCACCGGTCTGGTCCACCGTCATCTGCACCACCAGCTTTTCCAGACCGGCGCCCAAGGCCAGCGCAAACGTCTCCTGCGACAGCGCCCGTCCGACCCCCTGCCCGCGCACGTCAGACGAGACCACGTTGCGGATTTCGCCGACATGCGGCGACCACGACAAGGGATCGCGCACCAGCGTGCCGCATCCCACCACCTTGCCGTCCTTTACCGCCAGCAGGCTCGTGATCGCGCCGCGCTCGATCTCCTTGATCCAGGCGGCCAGCACCTTGGGTTCGCTGATGTTGCGCGGCAGGAACAACAGATCATGCACCGGGAGCTTTTGTGCGAACTCCAGCACGGCGGCCTCGTCGGCCGGCGACATCAGGCGTATCTCGATCTCGCCGGCCTCGGTCGCCACGCGGCGCGGATAGGAACGTGTCTCGCTGCTCATATCGATCTCTCACCTAGCCAGGAATCCAGTTTCGGCCATAGCCGCTTGATCGCGTTGGCGCCGGCGACCAGGCTGACGTGACCGCCCTTGAGCATCACCTCTTCCTTGTCGGTCGAGCCGATCTTTTGAACCAGCGGCTTGGCCGCATCGTAGGGCACGATGTGGTCGTGCTCGGCGACCGCATGCAGGAACGGCACCGTGATCTTGGAAATTTCAGCTTTGCGCCCGCCGACCGACATGGCGTCGTTATAGAACTTGTTCTCCCACATCAGGTCCTTGGTAATGGTGCGGAAATACTCGCCCGCCAGCGGCAGCGTGTCGGTGGCCCAGCGGTCGAACATCCGGTACGACTTGACGTATTCGTCATTCCAGATGTTTTCCCACAACTGGACCTGGCTTGCCGCGCGCGACGCGGGGCGTAACATCTCGAACGATGACAGGATCATCTCGGGCGGCACGTTGCCGACGCTGTCGATCAACCTGTCGACGTCGAAATAGCGCCTGTCGGCGAAATTCTGGAACAGCTTCATTTCGCGGAAGTCGACCGGCGTGGTGAAGCAGACCAGGTTCTTCATCGGTCCATCCGTGAAGATCGAGCCGTACAACAACGACAGCACGCCACCGAAGCAATAACCGATCACCGTGACGTCGGTCTCGCCGGAATCGCGCTGCACCTGGCGGATGCAATCCGGGATGAAGTCGAGGACGTAATCCTCCATCCGCAGGCTTTTCTCTTCCGGCTTGGGCGCGGTCCAGTCCAGCATGTAGACGTCGTAGCCGCGCTTCAACAGAAACTCGATGAAGCTTTGGCCCGGCACCATGTCGAGGATGTAGCCGCGGTTGGTGGTCGCCATCACGATCAGGATCGGCACGCGGTAGATTTCGTCCGCAACCGGCCGGTAGTGATAGAGATTCATGGTACCGCGCGCGCTCAATATGTCCTTCGGCGTCGATCCCAGCGACGGGCCGGATGAGGAGATATACTCGACACCCTTGATGCTGCGCTCGATCGCGCGCTGCACCTCGGACCGGATCCGGTCCGGGATCGACGCCAGGTCGAGGCCCGCGGATGCATTCATTTTTGCTCTCCGCCTGCCGACGGCGGGCGCCTGGTGCGCGGTGGCCGCGGCGCCCCGGCATAGCCGCCCTCCGGCGCGCCGGAGTTATTATGGACCTGATGCAGCAGCGCCTTGATCTCGTTCAACTGCCCTTCGATCGATTGCAGCCGCTCGCCCATGCTGACCATCTGCGCCCGGCTCGGCAGGTTCATGCTGACGAGGTACTTCTCCATGAGATCGCCGAGCTGTTTTTGGGCGCCCGCCGCGGCCCCGCCGACCTGATTGACGACCTTGGAAAATTCCGGCGACGCCATCGCCTGGTTGGCGAAGGAGTTGAATCCCTTCTCCATCTCGCCGATCATGTTCTGCCAGATCGCGACCGGATCGTTGCTCTTGTCGGCCATTGGCGCCTCTCCCGGAATGCCGGCGATTGCTTCGCCGTTTTCGGTCCATACCACACTGTTGCGACGGGACGGTCAACATCGCGGCCGTCGATTTGCGAGTTGAGGGAGCCTTCTGCGGCGTGAAAAACCGTGTCATAGAGTCATCATCTCAATACCACCAGAGGAACTACCAAGGTGAACGCATCAGCCCATCAGCAGCCCCGGATGGCCCGCGCCAACGGCATCGACATTTGTTACGAGATTTTCGGCGAGCAGGGCGCGGAGCCGATGCTGCTGATCATGGGGCTCGGCGGCCAGATGATCTATTGGGATGACGATTTCTGCCGGCAGATGGCGGCGCGCGGTTTCCGCGTAATCCGCTTTGACAACCGCGACATCGGCAAGTCCACCAAGCTTTCCGGCGGCAAGCGGCTGGGCGCCATCGAATTGCTTAAACTGCGGTTCCTGAATATCCCGATCGCCGCCCCCTACAAACTTCTCGACATGGCACGGGACACGACCGGCCTGATGGATACGCTCGGCATCAAATCGGCGCACCTCGTGGGTATGTCGATGGGCGGCATGATTGCCCAGGAAATCGCGATCTCGTTTCCGGAGCGGGTGCGCTCGCTGACCTCGATCATGTCAAGCACGGGCGATCCAAAAACGCCGCAGCCGACCCGCGAGGCAATGGCGGTCCTGATGGCGCCACCACCCGCCACCAAGGAAGAATATTTCGAGCGCCATGCGCAGACCTGGAAAATCCTGCGCGGCGGCAGCTTTCCCGAAGACGAAGCGCTCGACCGCTCGCGCGCCGAACGCAACTTCGAGCGCGGCCTCAATCCGGCCGGCGCCGGACGCCAGCTGCGCGCGATCCTCGCCTCCGGCAGCCGCAAGCAGCGGCTCGCGTCGGTCAAGGCGCCGACGCTGGTGATTCACGGCACCATCGATCCGCTGGCGCGTCCGGAAGGCGGCAAGGATACTGCAGCCTCGATTCCCGGCGCGAAGTTGCTGATGATCGAAGGCATGGGGCACGCGCTGCCGATCCGGATGTGGCCGCAGATCATCGACGCCATCGACAAGCATGCGCATGGGGCAAGTGCGAAGGCGGCGTAAGATAACCGGAGCGGCGAAGCGGTCCTATCCCCCCGCCCAGACGTCCAGCACGTAGCGGTTCTTGGTGCCGAGATCGTCCATCCAGCGCTGTGCTGTTTCCGTGTCCGCTGCCTTGCGTTCGCGGCAGATCGCGACCAGCGCTGCCTTGACGTCCGGCTCCATCTTGCCGCCATCGCCGCAGACATAGATGATCGCGCCCTGCTCGATCAGGCTCCAGACGCGATCCTTTTGCGCTGCGACGAGGTTCTGCACATAGGTCTTGGGACCCTCGCCGCGCGAGAACGCGGTGTGCAGTTCGGTGATGCCGGCGGCGGCGAAGGCTTTCAGTTCGTCCGCATAGAGATAGTCCTGTTCGGGATGGCGGCAGCCAAAGAACAGCATCGCCGGGCCCAGTGTTGCTCCTATCTCCTTCAGCGCGGCGCGCTCCTGCAGGAAGCCGCGGAATGGCGCGAGACCCGTGCCGGGGCCGACCATGATGATCGGCACGGATGGGTCGTCCGGCAGCCGAAAGCCAGCCTTGGTCTCGCGAATGGTGGCGTGGATGGTCTCGCCGATGCGGCGGCCGGCAAGGTAGTTCGAGCAGATGCCTTTGTAGACGCCGCGCCCCGAGCTTGCCGGCGCCTCGACCACGCCGACCGTGACGCTGCAGCGCGACGCATCGCCCGAAGGCGACGACGAGATCGAGTAATAGCGCGGCGCCAACAGCGAGAGCATTTCGAGGTAGGCGTGGAACGGCAGTTCGCAGGCCGGATGCTCTTCCAGCAGATCGAACACCGATTTGCGCTTGTTGAGAATCTCCGCACGATAGCGTTCGGTGGAAGCGGCATCGTCGCCGATAAAGGCCAGCAGCTTCGGCTTGGTCACGGGGCAGCGGGTATTTTCCGACATGATCTGGATTTGCTTGCGGGTCGCGACCTGCTGCAATTCGACAAAATCGGTCAGCAACCGTCCGACCGATACCGCATCGCCGACCGGCAATTGCGCGCGGCGGCCTTCGGCGACCTGCAAGCGGATCTGGTCGGCGGGCAGGAACCCGAAGCGGCGCGCCACCGAATCCACCAGCGCCGGATCGTTGCGCGGCACCACGCTGAGGTGGTCGCCGACCCGGTAGCTCATGCCGGAAGGCAGTTGCACCTCGATGTGCCGGGTCGATCTGTCGGAGGCATTGGCGCCAGTCTTGTTCTGCAGTTCCGTGTTGACCAGCACCTGCATGGGAGCGGCGCCGCCAAGGGCCACGATCGCATTGACCGCCGATGAAGCCACCGGCTCGACCCTGTAGAGCGGCTCGTCGTCGGCGCTGCGGCTGAAGCTCGAATCGACACCAAACTCCTTTACGGCCTGAGGTGCCGCCTTCGCGAACCAGTTCTCGAACTGACCCTCGAGATCGCTGCGGGCATCGCCCTCGCCGCGGGCGTAAACGCTGACCGCGCCATGCGCCGCCAATTGCTCATCGATCAGGCGCGGGATCGACTGATAGGTCGCGGCCCAGTCGCTGTTGCCGCAGCCGAACACCGTGTAACGGACCTTGGCGAGCGCATTCTTCGGCATGTCCCCGCGGAGCCACTTGACGAACTGCGTGGCGTTGTCGGGAGCGACGCCGTTATACGATGCGCAGAAAATCAACACGCCGCCCTGCTCCGGCAGTTTGCCGGCGAATTCGTCCAGCGGCGCAAGCCTGGTGACAAAACCGTTGACCTCAGCCAGATCCGCCACGCGGGTTGCGAGTTCTTCGGCGGTGCCGAGGTTCGATCCATAGAGCACCAGCAGCGGCGTGTTGTGCCCGGGTCGGGTCCGCGCCCGCGGCGCCGAAGCGGCCGCTACCGCCGGTGTCGTCGTGGTCCGGCCGGCATAGGCACCGCGATCCCTCTCCGAGCGCGCCCGCACCTTGATCTTGAATCCGTCGGGCTTGATCGTCAGCGTCTCCTTCAGCACCATCTGATACCGGTTGACATCGATCAACTTGAAGCGCTGCAGGATCATGCCGATCGCGAGCGCTGCTTCATGCATGGCAAAACCGCGGCCGATGCAGGCGCGCTGGCCGTTGCCGAACGGCTTCCAGGCATTGACCGGACGCGCCGCCTCTGCCTCGCGCGAGAAATTCTCCGGATCGAACGCATCGGGATTAGGCCCCCACACCGAGGGATCGCGGTGCAACGCCATCACCAGCACCGTGATGAAGGTGTTCTTCCTGAGCTTGTATTTTCCGCCGATGGTCTCGTCCTGCAGCGGCGCGATGCCATAGGCCGGCGCCGGCGGCCACAACCGCAAGGCTTCTTTCAGGATCTGCGTGATGTAGGTGAGTTGCGTGACTTGCTGATAGGTCGGCTTCGCCTCGATGTCAGGCCCGAGTACCCGATCGACTTCCTCATAGGCCTTCTTCAGCACATCGGGGTGCTTGAGCAGCGCATAGATCGTGCATGACAACAGGCCGCTGGTGGTTTCATGGCCCGCGATCAGGAAGGTGTTGATCTGGTAGCGGATGTTGACGTCGTCGAGCTGTTCGCCGGTGGCGCGGTCGACGCCGGTCATCATGGCGCCAAGCATGTCTTTCTTGTCTTCGGCGGCTTCCGCATTCTTGCGGCGCTCGGCGACGATCTCGTCGACCATCTTGTTCATGAAGGCGACATCGCCGGCGAGATCGCGCCGGCGTTTCTGCATCCAGAGATTCTCCATCGGCAGGCCGCGGATCATCATGATGGTTTCGAGCGAACGCACCAGCGATTCGACGAACGGATGATAATCCCGCCGGTAGAACGAATTGAAACGATAGTCGAAGCCGCACAGGCCAATGGTGTCGAGCGTCAGCGCGGTCATGTCGTGAACGACGTCGATCTCCTCGTCGCCGTTCAGCCGCTCCCACTTCTTGACGAGCTGGTCGGCGATATCGACCATGCTCTGGTGGTAGGACTGCATGGCGCGATTGCCGAACGGCTGCATCAGGATGTTGTGCGCCTTGCTCCAGTTCGGTTCCGTGGTGTCGGCGGTGAACAGGCCGTCACCGGCGACCGCGCGGACCCGGCGTAGCGGCCCGCGCACCGCCTTGTCGAAACGCTTCTCGTCGCTGAGTTCCTCGACAAGATCGTGGCCGGAGACAATCACGAGCGGCGCGCCCATCATGTCGAGCCAGTAGATCGGCCCCAGCTCCTTTGCCAGCCGCGCAAGGTTTTGCACCGGCGCGCTGGAATCCAGCGACAGCATGTTGCCGACCACCGGCTTGGTCGGCGGTCGCGGGATCGGGCTCAGTTTGTTGGTGGACGCCATCGCAAATTGTCTTCCTGTAATTTTACCCCCGGCCCGCACGTCAGGATGCCGACCGGCGGTTACCTCAGCCGAACCGCCTTCTACGCCATTCGATCAATTTGGCGCTGACCTCATCGGGCTTTTCCTGCTGTGTCCAATGGCCGCTGTCGCGGACCAGATATTTCTCGAGATCGGGAATGATTTTCTCCATGCCGTCGGCCGCGGAAGGCGGCAGCACCGGATCGTTTTCCGCCATGATCATCAGCGCCGGCACCCGCACCGTACGGTCGAGGTCGGCCGAGCGCTGCCAGTTGCGCGACATGTTGCGGTACCAGTTGATGCCGCCGGTGAAACCCGTTTTGGTGAAGGTGTCGACGAACACCTGCTTTTCCTCAGGCGACAGGATCGGCGTGCGCGGATCGAATTTGGCGTCGTAGCCGGCGACCATTTGCGGAAACGCCAGATTGAGTTTCGGGAGTTCGCCGGCGCCCGCCGTCGGCGCGGTCTCCTTGCGGGGGGTCGGTTTGCGCATGAAGAAATCGAAGGTCTGCTCGACCCGGCTGCCGAAGATCCTGTCGGGCTCCCGCGCGGGGTCCTGAAACTGCACGATATAACTCTGGTCGCCGAAGCGCTGGCGGAACAATCCGATCGGGTCCGACGGTGCGCGGGGCGTATGCGGCGTGTTGACGCCGACGACGCCGGCAACGCGATCGATATGCCGCAGCGGCATTTGCCAGACGATAAAGCCGCCCCAGTCATGGCCGACGAAAATCGCCTTGTCGATCTTGAGATGATCCAGCAGCCCGACGAGATCGCCGGTCAGGTGCTCCATGTCGTAGGCCTCAACAGGCTCCGGCCGGTCGGTCGCACCGTAGCCGCGTTGATCGGGCGCGATCACCCGGATGCCGGCTTCGCTCAACGCCTTGATCTGGTGCCGCCACGAAAACGCGATCTCCGGCCAGCCGTGGCACAGGATCACCGGCGGCGTGTCGGTGTTCGGACCGGCCTCGTAATAGCCCATGCGAATGCCGTTGGTCCGGGCAAACTGCAGCGGCGGCATCTCGATCAACGCGGCCATCGTGTTCAACTCGCCGCACTTTGCGCGCTGGACGCCGGCGGCGCGTAGGCGGCTTCAAGGGCGGCGAATTCTTCGGGCAGCATGTCGCACAGCACTTGCACATGCGGGATGATATTGGCGCCGGCGATGAAGCCGAAATCGAGCTGGTCGCGATAGCTCTGCACGGTGATGTTGAGCGCCAGCCCGTGCGTCGAGATCGATACCGGGAAGATATGCAGCAACTCGGCGCCTGCGGCGTACAGCGTCTGGCGCGGTCCGGGCACGTTGGACACCGTGATGTTCGCCGCCGGCGGCAGCACGTCCGACAGGCTCGAGCGGCTGTACAACAGCGCCAGGATCTGAACCAGGATCGGCGCGCCCAGCATGGACACGTTGGACACCTGCGGCATCAGCGCCCGCAGCGGATGCGACATTTCCTTGGACTTGGTGGATTGCGCGATGATCGCTTCCAGCCGCGCCTTGGGATCCTCGATGTTGGTGGCGATCGAACAGATCATCCCGAACACCTGATTGTTGGCGTCGGTGTTGCCCTCTTCGCGCAGTGAAATCGGCACCGCGGCGGTCATCGATTTTGCCGGCAGCGCGCCGCGCTCCAGAAGATAGCGCCGGACCACGCCGGACGAGACCGCCAGCACCACGTCATTGAGCTTGCCGCCGGATTGCTTCGCCACCGCCTTGGCTTGCGACAACGAAATCGATGTGCCGGCAAAGCTGCGTTCCGACGAGATCGATTTGTTCAGGATGGTCGAGGGCGACATCATGCTGGCGATACTGTCGCGCGATTTCGGATCGGAAATCTTTCCAACCACCTCGGAAACGCTCTTGAGCATCGCCGGAACGCTGCCGACGAATTTGACCGCGTTTTCTATCTGGAACATGGCGTTGTCGAACAGGATCGATCCGAGATCGCTTTTTCCCGAGCGCGGCAGGTCGATGCCCTTGGCGGCTTTCGAACCGTCGAACGGCTGGCGCCAAAGCTGCTGATAGGAATCGATCAAATTGGCGGCGATGTCGCGCGGCTCGTTACCCACCTGCGCCCGCGCCATCGGCGGCTCGACTTCTCTCGGGACCGGCGTCACATCGTAGATCATGTTGGTGAGCGCGGCTCCCGCGCCGCCGTCGATGCAGGCGTGATGCATCTTGGAATAAAGCCCGATCTCGTTGTCCTTCATGCCTTCGAAGACATAGAACTCCCACAGCGGACGGGCGCGGTTGAGAAGCTTGGCATGCATCCAGCCGACGATGCGCTCCAGCGTGGCGCGGTCGTGCGGCGCGGGAAGGCTGCCGCGGAAGATGTGGCGATCGATGTCGAACTGGTCGTCCTCGACCCAGGAAGGATGGTCGATGTCGAGCGGCGCTTTTTCGAGTCGCGCCTTGAGGATCGGCGCGATGTGCAGCCGCGAGGCGATCATCGCCTTGAAGTCCTCGAAGAAGTTGCCCTTGTAGTCCTCCGGCAGGCGGAAGATCGCCATGCTCCCGACATGCATCGGCATCTCCGGCGTTTCCAGATACAGAAACGACGCGTCCATCGAGGACAGCTTCTTGGCGCCACCCATGTTTTCCTCCCGCAAACCAACTCACGCGGCGCCTTGGCGGCGCTTCTGACGTCTAGACCTGGGATTGTGCATTTTCCGCAGGTGCATATGCAATGGCAAAGGGTCCCGATCGGTCAAATGGGCTGAATTGGCCCTCGGGTTGGGCCAAACGATCCGCCAGTGCCCACAAAGCGGCCGCGTTGACGCCGAGGCCGATATGGCTGGCCAGGCGGACCTCAATGTTTTCAGCGATATCGGAAGGACGCAGCAGGCAGGTTTGCCAGTTCACTACGCCATCGGTGCGCGAATAGATCGAACTGGTCGGGACCGGCAAATCGCCCGAAATCGCCGCCCGAAGCTGCGACCCGTCCTCGACCGCTTCGCCCGACAGCGCCTCGTAAAGCCGGGTGGCATTGGTGGCCCTCACGTCGTTGGCGAACGGACTTCCCAGCGTCACGACATAGCGCACCATGTCCGGCGCCTGCAGCGCCAGATCGCGCGCATAGATGCCACCGAGGCTCCATCCGACAACGCTGACCTTGCGGCCGGCGCTTGCGTAAATATCGGCAAGCCGGTCGCGCAATACGGCCCGCATACGTGCAACACCGCCGGTGTTGCGGCCCATCTTCCACGCATAGGCGTCGTATCCGAGCTCCTTGAGATATCGGCGCATCGGCGCCGTCGACAAATCGCTGGCGAGAAACCCCGGCAGCACCAGCACCGGGTGACCGTCGCCGCGCGGCGCGCGCATCAGTAGCGGCGATAGCAACAGGCTGGCGTTGAATTCGAATATCCCCCGCACCTCGGCCAGCAGCAGGCCAAGACTGGGTGGCCGAAGCTGGCCGGCCGCCGGCGCATCGTCCATCGCCGTCACTACTTCTTGGCCTTGGTGCCGGTGCCGCCCAATCCTGCCATCGAGACGAACATGTCGGAAAACCGCTCGGCCAGTTTCGGATCGAAGGTGAACCAGCTCTGCATCAGCGCTTCCGGCGAGACCTTTTCGATGTTGGCCATCATCTGTTGCTGCAGCTTGTCCATCACCGCCGTCTGCATCGGCTGCAGATCGGGAAGGCCGAGAAACTGCCGGGCTTCGAGCGGCGTGCAATCTATTTCGACGTTTACCTTCATGTCCGCTCCTGATGGCATTACGGCTCGTTACAGTATCGGGAAATTGCTTCGGCACCAATGGTCAACCGAAGCGCTCGACGGCAAAGGGGGCGGGATCGGCGAACGGGGTCTCCCCGGTCATCATCTCCGCGAGCAGACGCCCGGTGGCGGGGCCCAGCGTCAGGCCATGGTGCTGATGTCCGAAATCGAACCACAACCCGGCATGGCGCGGCGCCTTGCCGATGACCGGCAGCATATCGGGCAAGCATGGCCGCGCGCCCATCCAGGGTTTGGCATCGAGCGTCTCGCCCAGCGGAAACAAGGCATGCGCACGCGGCAAGGCGCGCTCAAGCTGGACCGGTGTCGGGGGCGCATCGCGGCGCGCGAACTCCACCCCGGTCGTCAGACGAATACCGCGATTCATCGGTGCCAGCAGATAGCCGAGATCGGAATCGAGAACCGGATGATGCAGCATGGCGTTGCCGCGCGGCGCCAGATGCAGATGATAGCCGCGCTTGACGCCAAGCGGGATGGCATAGCCGAGCGGACCAAACACCTGATCGGACCAGGGTCCCAGCGCGACCACGACTTCGCGCGCGATCGCCGCACCCTCCGGCCCGCTGACGCGCCAGCCGCCGGGATCCTGTTCGAGCGTCCTGGCATCGCCGACCCAAAACCGTCCGCCCTTGCGCTTGAACAGCGCCGCATAGGCTTTGGCCAATCCACCGGGATCAGGCACGAAGGCCGGCGCCGGCAGATGAATGGCGCCGGCAAAATCTCCGGTCAGATTAGGTTCGCGTGCCGCTATGGCATTGGCGTCGAGCACGTCGCCCTCGACGCCATACGTCTTCGCCCGTTCGAGATCCCGCACCGCGGTTGCCAGCGTCGCATCGGAGCGAAACAGCTTGATCCATCCGGTGCGCTGTAACAGTTCCGGCACCTCTGCCTCCGCAACCAGCGCTTGATGTTCGATCAGGCTGTGACGGATCAACGGCAATTCGGCCTTCGCGCTGTGCAGCGCACGTTCCGGCGAGGACGCCAGATAGTAACGCACCAGCCATGGCAGAAAGTCCGGCAGATCGGACAGCCGGTAGCGGACCTGCGGCGCACGGTTCATCGCGTATTGCAGGATCTGGCCGAAATCCCGCGGAAACATGTAGGGAAAAACCGACGCGCATTCGATGATTCCGGCATTGCCGAAGCTGGTTTCTTCGCCGGCGAGCTCGTGCCGGTCGATCAGGATCACATCGCGGCCCCGCTGCTGCAGATGCAAGGCCGCACCGACGCCGACCATGCCGGCACCCAACACGAGGACGTCAGCCCTGAGTTCCGTCATCCGGCGCTCCCGTTGAACATTGCACGGCTGCTGGCACCGTCGCGCTGAAGGTTAATCATTGCGGCATCGTGGCGCAAACCGGCTTACCCCCTACGGAAATCGCGCTTGCGCGGCGGCCAAACTCTGGCAACATGGATCGGCTACAGCCCTCGATAGTGCAGAAATAAACCACGCGCCACAGCGGAGAACGTGAACAAATGTCGGTACGTCAGACCTTGCTCGCAGCGGCCACCGTCTCAATCGTCGCTTTTACGATGGCCCCGGCATCGGCCCAGACCCTGCGCTACGCCAACCAGGGCGACCTCAAATCGCTCGACCCCTATACGCTCCGGGAAACCACCACCATCGCGCATCACGCCCACGTCTATGAAGGCCTGGTGACCCGCGACAGGGAACTGAAGATCATTCCGGCTCTCGCGGAAAGCTGGGAAACGCCGGAGCCGACCCGCTGGCGTTTTCATCTGCGCAAGAATGTCAAATTTCACAACGGCGATCCCTTCACCGCCGACGATGTGATCTTTTCCGCCGATCGCGTGCGGGCCACAGGCTCCAACTTCACGACCGTCGTTCCGACCAACGCCAAGTTTGTCAAGATCGACGACTACACGGTTGACGTAGTGCTATCCACGCCCAACCCCATCCTCATTTCGCAGTGGGATGGCTGGTACATCATGGACAAGAAGTGGTGCGAGGAGAACAACGCGGTGGCGCCGACGCCGGCCTCGGCGACAACGCCGAGTTTTGCTTCGCTCCACGAAAATGGCACCGGCCCGTTCACTATCGAGAGCCATCAGCCCGGCGTGAAAACCGTGTTCAAGGCGAACCCGGACTGGTGGCGCAAGCCCGAGCATAACCTGAAGGAAATCGTCTTCACGCCGATCGGCTCGGACGCGACCCGGGTCGCGGCTTTGCTGTCGGGCGAAGTCGACGTCATCGAACCGGTTCCAATCCAGGATATCGCAAGGGTGAATGCGAGCGGAAATGCCGAGGTTCTGACCGGGCCGGAACTGCGGACCATCTTTCTGGGCATGGACCAGGTCCGCGACGAATTGCTGTATTCGAACGTCAAGGGCAAGAACCCCTTCAAGGACATCCGCGTGCGCGAGGCCTTTTACAAGGCAGTCGATATCGAGTTGATCAAGACCCGCGTGATGCGCGGCCTTTCAACCCCGTCGGCACTGATGATCGCACCTCAGCTGTTTCCGCTTTCGAAGGATTTCACGCGGCCGAAATTCGATCCGGATGGCGCCAAGAAACTGCTGACCGAAGCGGGCTATCCCGATGGGTTCGAACTCACGATGGATTGCCCCAACGACCGCTACGTCAATGACGCCGCGATCTGCCAGGCAGTCGTTGGCATGCTGGCCCGCATCGGCGTCAAGGTCGACCTTCTGGCACAACCGAAGCAGCAGTATTTCGCCAAGGTGCTAAAGCCCGGCGGTTATCAGACGTCGTTCTATTTGCTGGGCTGGACCCCGGCCTCGCTCGATTCCCAGAACGTCATGAATGACATCATGGGCTGCCGCGACGATCCGAAATCCTCGCGCGGCGAGGCCAATCTTGGCGGCTACTGCAACAAGGAATTCGACGCCCTCAGCGACAAGGTGCTGCTGGAGACCGATCAGACCAAACGCGATTTGCTGATCAAGCAAGCGTTCGAAATCGCCAACAAGGACTTCGCATATATCCCGCTGCATCAGCAGGCGCTGGCATGGGGCGTGTCGAAGAAGGTGAAATTGACCCAGCGTGCGGACAATGCGGTCTTGTTCTACTGGGCAACGAAGCAGGAATAGGCAGCTTGAATTCAAAAGTCCCGGTGGCTTCGCGCTCCCGGGACTTTCGTTTGGGGCTTGATGCGCGCTGCACGTTGGAAAGAAGTGAAAGGATCACATGCTCGCTTTCACTCTTCGCCGGGCCATTCAAGCCATTGGCGTCATGATCGCGGTCGGGATCATCTCGTTCTCGATGTTCCGCTTCGCGGGCGATCCGGTCAACCAGATCGTCGCAATCGATACCTCGGCGGCCGAACGCGCCGAGATCCGCCATTCGCTCGGCCTTGACGATCCCTTTCCGGTGCAGTTCTCGCGCTATTTCATCAACGCGGCGCAGTTCAAGTTCGGTGTCTCCTACCAGTTCCGCCAGCCGGTCGCGAGCCTGCTGAAGGAGCGGATGCCGGCCACGCTGGAGCTCGCCACCTGCGCAACCATTCTCGCAATGGTGTTCGGAATCCTGATGGGGGTCTATTCGGCGCTGCGGCGGGATTCGTTTCTCGCCAAAGTATTCCAGGCGGTGTCGTTGGTCGGCATTTCGCTGCCGACATTCCTGATCGGCATCCTCCTGATCTATCTGTTCTCGGTGACGCTAGGCTGGCTGCCATCGTTCGGCCGTGGCGAGGTCGTGCACATCGGCTGGTGGACCACCGGGCTTCTGACGGTCTCGGGGCTCAAGGCGCTGGTCATGCCGGCGATCACGCTCGGCCTGTTCCAGATGACGTTGATCATGCGGCTGGTGCGAGCTGAAATGCTCGAGGTGCTGCGCACCGATTACATCCGGTTTGCGCGGGCGCGCGGATTGACGACGCGGGCGATCCATTTCGGCCATGCGCTCAAGAACACGCTGGTGCCGGTCATCACGGTGGCCGGCCTGCAATTTGGCTCGGTTATTGCATTTGCGATCATCACCGAAACCGTGTTCCAATGGCCGGGCATGGGATTGCTGTTCGTGCAGGCGGTGCAAAACGTCGATATTCCGATCATGGCGGCCTACCTCCTGGTGGTGTCGCTGATCTTCGTCACCATCAACCTAATCGTCGACATTCTTTATACCGTGGTCGATCCGCGGCTGCGCTCGACCATCAGCCGTCCGGCTTGAACGCGAGATTGGCATGACCGAAGCTCTCGTTCCGCACACGACCGAAACCAGCACCGGAGGCGCTGCCGCGCACTCCTCGCCGGGCTGGTTCAGGCGCGCGCTTGAGAGCGACATCCTCTATTCTTTCCGCCGTTCCCGGCTGACCATGGTCGCGGCTGTCGTCACCGCGTTGTTTTTCCTGCTGGCGATCTTTGCACCGTTGCTTGCGGTGCAGAATCCGTTCGACCCCTCGCAGCTTGAGTTGATGAATTCGCGCATCGCGCCGCTGTGGACCGCCGACGGCCAGAGTCCGTTCCTGCTCGGCACCGACGAACAGGGCCGCGACGTCTTTTCCGCCATTCTCTACGGCCTGCGTATTTCGCTCACGGTCGGCGTGCTCGGCGTTTTGTTCGCCGGCACGCTCGGCATCATGCTCGGGCTGATCGCCGGCTATGTCGGCGGCGCCGTCGATGGCCTGATCATGCGCATCGCCGATGTTCAGCTCACCTTCCCCGCCATCCTGATCGCGCTGCTCATCAACGGCGTCGTCAAATCGATTTTCGGCAACCGGCTCGACGCCACGAGCACGCTGGCGGTGCTGGTGTTTGCGATCGGCCTGAGCTTCTGGGTGCAATATGCCCGCACCGTGCGCGGCTCGGTCATGGTCGAGAAGAACAAGGATTATGTCGCGGCCGCGCAATTGATCGGACTGCCCGCGCCCGTGATCATGCTGCGCCATGTGCTGCCCAACGCCATGGGCCCGATCCTGGTGATCGCCACCATCAATCTTGCGCTCGCCATCATCACCGAAGCGACATTGTCGTTCCTCGGTTCCGGCATGCCGGACACCATGCCCTCGCTCGGCACCTTGATCCGCATCGGCAACAATTACCTGTTTTCGGGCGAATGGTGGATCGTCGCCTTCCCGGGCTTCGCGCTGGCGGCACTGATCCTGTCGATCAACCTGCTCGGCGACTGGCTGCGCGACGCGCTCAATCCAAAGCTGCGCTGACCGCATGACCGAGCCCGTTCTCTCCGTGCGCAATCTTCAGGTGGAGTTCATCACCCGCCGCAGCGTTCTCCGCGCCATCGACGGGGTATCCTTCGACATCGCCAAGGGCGAAGTGCTGGGCGTGGTCGGCGAATCCGGCGCCGGAAAATCCGTCACCGGGCTTGCGGTGATCGGCTTGATCGATCCGCCCGGCCGCATCGCCGGCGGCGAGATCTATCTGTCGGGCGTGCGGATCGACAATCTGCCGCAGGAAGAAATGCGCCGGCTGCGCGGAAAGCGCATCGGCATGATCTTCCAGGATCCGCTCACCAGCCTCAATCCGCTGTACCGGATCGGCGATCAACTGATCGAGACCATTCGCACCCACCTCAACCTTTCGGAATCAGCGGCGCGCAAGCGCGCCATCGACCTTTTGGCCGAAGTCGGCATTCCCGCGCCGGACAAGCGCATCGACGCCTACCCGCACGAATTCTCCGGCGGCATGCGCCAGCGTGTCGTGATTGCGCTTGCCATCTGCGCCGAACCGGAACTGATCATTGCCGACGAGCCGACCACCGCCCTCGACGTATCGGTGCAGGCGCAGATCATCACCCTGATCAAGCGGCTCGGGCGCGACCACGGCACCGCCGTGATGCTGGTGACGCACGACATGGGCGTGATCGCCGAGACCTCCGCCCGGGTCGCGGTGATGTATTCCGGCCGCATCGCCGAGATCGGCCCGGTGCAGGATGTGGTGCAGCATCCGCTGCATCCCTATGCCAAGGGGCTGATGGGCGCCATTCCGACGCTGGCCAGCGACGCCCGGCGGCTCATGCAGATCCCGGGGTCGATGCCGCGGCTGTCAGCCATTCCGACCGGCTGCGCCTTCAATCCGCGCTGTGAATTTGCTTTCGACCGCTGCCGGGTCGAACGGCCGGAGCCGATACGACAGGGCGCGCAGGCCGTGGCCTGCCATCTCTATGACGCCGCCGCGGAGACCGCGGCATGACCGCGTCGCGCTTTATCGACGTCAAAGACCTGCGCCGCGTCTTCGACGTCTCGAAGCCGTGGCTCAACCGGGTGATTGAAGGCGGCCATCTCGAATTCCTCAAGGCCGTCGATGGCGTCACCTTCGACATCGCCAAGGGCGAGACCTTCGCGCTCGTCGGTGAATCCGGTTCGGGCAAGACCACCGTCGCCCGGATGGTCGTCGGCCTGTTGCCGCCGAGCTCGGGCGAAGTGGTGATCGACGGTGTCTCGATGAGCGACACCAGGCAATTGCAGGCGCGCCAGCAGCTGCGCCGCCGCATCCAGATGATCTTCCAGGATCCTTATGCCAGCCTCAATCCGCGGCTGCGGGTCGATGCCATCGTCGCCGAGCCGATCCGCGCTTTCGACCTGATCGAGGGCGAGCGCAACATTCAGGGGCGGGTCGGCGAGCTGCTAAATCTGGTCGGCCTGCACGCCGATGACGGATTGAAATATCCGCATGAGTTTTCCGGCGGGCAGCGCCAGCGCATCGCGATTGCCCGCGCGCTGGCGTCAGAGGCCGAGTTCATCGTTTGCGACGAGCCGACCTCCGCGCTCGATGTGTCCGTACAGGCGCAAATCCTGAATTTGATGCGTGACCTGCAGGACAAGTTCGGTCTCACCTATCTCTTCATCAGCCACAACCTGGCGGTGGTCCGTCACATGGCGAACCGCATCGGCGTGATGTATCTCGGCCGCATCGTCGAGGTCGCGCAGGCGCGCGAACTGTTCGACAATCCGCGCATGCCCTACACCAGGATGCTGCTGGGGGCAGTGCCGGATCTGGCGATGTCCGGCCGCCAGCGCATCCCCGTAAAGGGTGAAATCCCCAACCCGATCGACCCGCCGCCCGGTTGCGCCTTCAACCCGCGCTGCCCGCTGGTGTTCGATCTATGCCGCCAGAAGGCGCCCGAACTGATCGATGGTGTCGCCTGCCACGCCGTGAACAATGCGGCGGCCGCCACCGTGCCGGCTTGATCACAAGGATGCGAGCGGCGCGGGATCCGGTACCGGTTGGCAGGCTACGCCGGCTGTGGTCAAGTGCGCCGGCCGCGCCGCGTCAAGGCAAAGATGGAACCCCATGAGCAACATCAATCCGAATCCGTTCACCACAAGGCCGGAAATCGAAGGCACTTTTGGGGTCGTGACCTCGACCCACTGGATCGCGACCGCGGTCGGGATGGGCATCCTGGAAAAGGGCGGCAATGCGTTCGATGCCGGCGTTGCCACGGCATTCACGCTGCAGGTGCTGGAACCGCATTTGAACGGCCCCGGCGGCGACGTGCCTGTCATTGTGCACGACGTGAAGCGCGGCCGCACCGAGGTGATCTGCGGCCAGGGGCCCGCACCTGCCAAAGCCACCATTGCGCACTACCGCGACGAGCTCGGCCTGGATCTCATACCCGGCACCGGTTTGCTGGCCGCCTGCATCCCCGGCACCTTCGACACCTGGATGACCTTGCTGCGCGACTACGGCACGATGCGGCTGGCCGATGTGCTTAGCCCCGCAATCGACTATGCCAAGAACGGTTTTCCGCTGGTGGAGCGCGCCAGCGCCACCATCCATACCGTCAAGGATCAGTTTCGCGAACATTGGCCGACCTCTGCCGCGGTTTATCTGCCGAACGGTAAGGTGCCGGCGCCGGGCACCATCTTCACCAACCCGAAATTTGCCGAGACCTACGAACGCATCCTTCGCGAAGCGCAAAACGGCGGAGGAAGCCGCGAGAATGAAATCGAGCGCGCCCGAAAAGCCTGGTCGCAGGGTTTTGTCGCCGACGCCATCGATCGTTTCTGCCGCACGCAAGAGGTCATGGATACGTCGGGCAGGCGTCACCGCGGTGTCCTGACCGGCCAGGACATGGCCGGCTGGCAGGCGACCATCGAGGCGCCGATCTTTTACGATTACGGGCGCTACAGGGTGATGAAAGCCGGACCGTGGACGCAGGGGCTGGCTACGCTACAGACGCTCGCTCTGCTCAAGGGTTTTGACCTGGATGCGCTGAGCCCGGTGAGTGCCGAGTTCATTCACCTTCAAGTCGAGGCTACCAAGCTAGCCTTTGCCGATCGCGACACCTTCTACGGCGATCCCAAATTCGTCAACGTGCCGGTCGATGTGTTGCTCTCGGACGTCTACAACGAACAGCGCCGAAAGCTGATCACCGATCGCGCCTCAATGGAGCTGCGGCCCGGAACAGTGACCGGTTTCGGCAAGCAGGTCGACATTCGACTCGCCTCGGGCGTGCGCTCGGCGGTCGAAAACTCAGGCGCGGGCGAGCCGACCGTCGGCGGCATCGACTGGACCCACGACGAAGACCACCTGCCCGACGTCACGCAGGCGCGCGAGCGGATGGGCGCAATTCCCGGCGACACGGTCCATTTCGACATCATCGACCAGGTCGGCAACATGGTTACGGCAACGCCATCGGGTGGCTGGCTGCATTCGTCGCCGGTGATTCCCGAACTCGGCTTTCCCCTCGGCACCCGCGCGCAAATGTTCTGGCTCGACGAAGACCATCCGGCGGCACTGATGCCGGGAAAACGTCCGCGCTCGACGCTGACACCGACCATGGCGCTGCGCGATGGCGAGCCGTATCTGGCCTGGGGTTCGCCCGGCGGCGACCAGCAGGACCAGTGGATCACCCAATTTTTCCTGCGCCACGTCCACGCAAACATGAATCTGCAAGAGGCGATCGACGCGCCGGCCTGGCATTCCGAGCATTTCCCGTCATCGTTCTGGCCGCGCAAGGCGCGTCCCGGCGTGCTTGTGGTCGAGAACCGCGTGCCCAAGGCGACCGTCGATACTCTGAAGAGCCGCGGCCACATCGTCGAAACCGGCCCCGACTGGTCGGAGGGCCGCCTCACCGCGGCTTCGAAACTCGGCCGCCGCCGGCGCGCCGCCGCCAATCCCCGCGGCATGCAGGGCTACGCGGCCGGACGGTAAGGGCCGGATCTGAAAGAGTTGAGATGACTTGGTCGATCATCGCCCGTGACCACGCCACCGGCCAATTCGGCATCGCAGTCGCGACGCGGTTTTTCGCGGTCGGCGCTCGGGTGCCTTATATTGCCGCAGGCTTCGGCGGCATTGCCACGCAGGCGCTGGTCAATCCCTATTACGGCATCGACGGCCTGAAGCTGCTGCGCGAGGGGCGCCAGCCGCGCGACATCGTCGAGAGCCTGATCGCAGCCGATCGCGGCCATGCGAGCCGGCAGCTCCACATCATGGACGCCGCAGGACGCATCGCCTCCCATACGGGCAGCGAATGCGTCGACTGGTGCGGACACATCGCGGGCAACGGGTTTTCCATTGCCGGCAACATGCTGGCGGGCGCCCGCGTGCTGGAAAACACCGCCAAAACCTACATCGCCGGTGAAAAGCTGCCCTTCGCGCAACGCCTGATCGCGGCGATGCTTTCAGGCGAAGCCGCCGGCGGCGACAAGCGCGGCAGGCAATCGGCCGCACTCTTGATCCACGACGAAGAGGAATGGTCGGCGCTCGACCTGCGCGTTGACGACCACGCCGACCCCCTGGCCGAACTCGCCCGCCTCGAACAAGTCAGCCGAGAGCGCTGGGTGCATTTCCGGAAATACCTGCCGAGCCGCGACAACCCTGCCGGCATTACCGATCGCCAGACCATCGAGGCCGGCATTGAAGGCCGTAAATGACCGCGGCCCCGCTGATCGAGATCGAGGGTTTGCGGGTCATCTTCCACGGCGACGACGGGCGTTCGACACACGCGGTCGACCGTGTCGATCTCAGCGTCGCCAACGGCGCGACGCTTGGCCTCGTCGGTGAATCCGGCTGCGGCAAGAGCGTGACTTCGCTGGCCATCATGGGACTGCTGTCGAAGCATTCCGCCGAAGTCACCGGTTCGGTCCGGTTCGACGGTTTCGATCTGCTTGACGTGCCCGACCAGACCCTGCGCGATCTCAGGGGCAATCGTCTTGCCATGATCTTCCAGGAACCGATGACGTCGCTCAATCCGAGTTTCACCATCGGCGACCAGATTATCGAGACCATCCTGCGCCACCGCGGCGGCTCGCGGCGCAGCGCACGCGAGCGCACGGTCGAGCTATTGCGGCGCGTGCACATCCCGTCGCCGGAACGCCGCATCGACGAATATCCGCACAAGCTTTCCGGCGGCATGCGCCAGCGCGTCATGATCGCGATGGCGCTGGCCTGCGATCCCATGTTGCTAATCGCGGATGAGCCGACCACCGCGCTGGACGTGACCCTGCAGGCCCAGATCCTCGGTCTGATGCGGGAACTCAAGGCGGCGAGCGGGGCGGCGATCATCCTGATCACCCACGATCTCGGCGTCGTCGCCGAAGTCTGCGACGAGGTCGCGGTGATGTATGCCGGGGAGATCGTCGAACGCGCCACCGTCGATGAATTGTTCGCTCGGCCGCAGCATCCGTATACGGTGGGGCTGCTCGGCTCGATCCCGCGGCTCGATCGGCGGGCGTCGCATCTGGCAACCATCAAGGGCATGGTCCCCAACATGACGGCGCCGCCATCCGGCTGCCGCTTCGCCGCGCGCTGTCCCTTCGTCAGCGACATCTGCATCGAGGCGCCGCCGCCATTGGTGGCGTCAAGCCCCGGTCACTGGTCGCGCTGCATCAAGGCGCCGCTGGAGAGGCTGGTGTCGTGATGGCCCTGCTCGAAGTCAAAAACCTCGTCAAGCATTTCGTCGCGGCACGTTCGGTGTTCGGCCGTCCCACCGCTTTTATCAAGGCGGTTGATGGCGTCTCCTTCCGCGTAGAGGCCGGCAAGACGCTGGCGCTGGTCGGGGAATCCGGTTGCGGCAAATCCACCGTGAGCCGGCTGGTGCTGCGGCTGATCGAACCTGATTCAGGCAGCGTCAGTTTTGAAGGCCGCGATCTGCTCGGCCTGGACGCCAACGAATTGCGCGCCTTTCGCCGCGATGCGCAAATCATCTTTCAGGACCCTTACGCCTCGCTCAACCCGCGCATGACCGTCAGCCAGATCCTGACCGAGCCGTTGGCGCTGCATGATCTGGTGCCACCCCAGCGCCGCCGCGAACGCGTCGAGGAACTGTTGCGCCTGGTCGGGCTGGAGCCGCGCTTCGCGCGCCGCTATCCGCATGAGTTTTCCGGCGGCCAGCGCCAGCGTATCGCCATTGCGCGCGCGCTTGCTGTCGAACCGAAGCTCATCATCTGCGACGAGCCGGTTTCGGCGCTGGACGTGTCGATCCGCTCGCAAATCCTCAATTTGCTGCGCGACCTGCAGGACCGGCTTGGGCTGGCCTATATCTTCGTCTCGCACGATCTGGCCGTGGTGAAGCACATCGCCGACCGCGTCGCCGTGATGAATCTCGGCGGCATCGTCGAGACCGCGGAGGCGCAGGAATTGTTTGCCTCGCCGCGCCATCCCTATAGTCGCGCGCTATTGTCGGCGATTCCGGTGCCCAACCCCAGAGCCAAGCGCAGCCGGATGCTGCTGCAGGGCGAGATGCCGAGCGCGCTCAATCCGCCATCGGGTTGCCGCTTTCATACCCGCTGCCCCTATGTGATTGAACGCTGCCGCGTTGAACCGCCGGAGTTGCTCGCCGACGCGGCCGGACACCTCACCGCATGCCACCGCACGACGGAACTGCCGCCGTCGGAAGCCTTCGTGCCGGTCGATGGCGGGTTTTCGCCGGCATTGGAGCGATTGGTCGCGGCTTTCAGCGGAGCTGCGGAAGTACCGGTTTCCTCCGGGGTTGGTATAGTCGGAGCCATGCCACCGGCGGCCGTTTGAATTCGTATAGAGGGGAACAGTCCAATGAAGCTTTTGCGTTTGGCGGCGACCACGGCGGCGTTGTTGTTGTCGCTGGGAGCCGGTGTTCAGGCCCAGACCACACTTCGCATCGGGTTGGCCGAAGATCCCGATATTCTCGATCCGACGCTGGCACGGACCTATGTCGGCCGCATCGTATTCGCAGCCTTCTGCGACAAGCTGTTCGACATCGACGAAAAGCTCAATATCGTGCCGCAACTGGCGCTGTCCCACGAGACATCGGCCGACGGCAAGGAAGTCACGATCAAGCTGCGGCCGGGCGTGAAATTCCAGGACGGCGAGCCATTCGACGCGGAGGCCGCGAAATTCTCGCTTGAGCGCCATCTCACCATGCCGGGATCGTTCCGCAAGCCGGAACTGGCCACGCTGGACCATGTCGACGTCGTCGACCCCCTGACCATCAAGCTCGTGCTGAAGTCGCCCTATTCGCCGCTGATCGCCCAGCTTACCGACCGCGCCGGAATGATGGTCTCTCCCAAGGCGGCGAAAGAAGAAGGCGACAAGTTCGGACTGCATCCGGTTTGCGCCGGACCCTATAAATTCGTCGAACGCGTGCAGCAGGATCGCATGGTGTTCGAAAAATTCGCGGATTACTGGAACAAGGACAATATCCATATCGATCGCGTGGTGTTCCTGCCGATCGTGGATGCCACCGTGCGGCTCGCCAATCTGAAATCCGGCGGACTCGACCTGATCGAGCGTTTGCTCGCGACCGACATCAAGGACGTCAAGGCGGACCCGAAGCTTGAACTGTCGACCGCGATCGAACTCGGCTATCAGGGCGTGACGCTGAACGTCGGCCACGACAAGGCCAACGGTCCGTTGAGCCAGTCTGCCAAAGTGCGCCAGGCGCTCGACCTTTCGATCGACCGCGAGGCGATCAACCAGGTCGTGTTCAACGGCGAATTCAAACCCGGCAATCAGTGGGTCAACCCGGATCATCCGTATTACCAGAAGGCCTTTCCGTTGCGGTCGCGCGATGTCGCCAAGGCCAAGGCGCTATTGAAGGAAGCCGGCGTTACTGCGCCCGTAAGCGTCGATTTCATGGTCCCCAAGGGCGCGGAAACCGAGGCCGTGGCGCAGGTAATCCAGTCGATGGCGGCTGAAGCCGGGTTCGACATGAAGATCAGGGTGACTGAGTTTGCGACATCGCTTAAAGCGGCCGAGGCCGGCGACTACCAGGCCTATATGCTGGCGTGGAGCGGACGGATCGATCCGGACGGCAATTCCTACATCTTTCTGAAAACCAACGCGCCGCAGAATTACAGCGCCTGGTCCAATCCCGAGGCCGACAAGGCGCTCGATGACGCCCGTCTCATCACCGATCAGGCGCAGCGCAAGGCGATCTATCAGAAGCTGACCAAGACGGTGCTCGACGAAGAGCCGATCCTTTACCTCTACCACCGCGGCATCCTGATCGCGCATACCACCAGGCTTGAGGGCTATAAGCAGATGCCGGACGGGCTGGTGCGCGTGACGGGCTTGACGCTGAAGTGAGGATGAGCAGCTCATTCTCGTGTCCCGGACATAGTGCGGCGCGCCAGCGCTGCACTGCCGAGCCGGGACCCAGCCGCAACATGGATCCCGGTTCTGCAGCGCACCATTACACGCTGCGCTGCGCCCGGAAAACGAAGCCATGCTGAGCTTTCTCGTCAGGCGCATTGTCCAGCTGATCCCGACGCTGTTCTTTGTGTCGATCCTGATCTTCTCGTTGCAGCATTTGCTGCCCGGCGATCCCGCGCTGGTGATGGCCGGCGAGGAGCACGATCCCGCCGTCATCGCGCAGATCCGCCAGCAGTACCGGCTCGATCGTCCGATACCGGTACAATATTTTTACTGGGTCAAAGGTGTTCTCGCCGGCGACTTCGGCGAGTCGCTGCGCATCAAGGTGCCGGTGCGCGAGCTGATCGCGCAGAAACTTCCGGTGACCATGCAATTGGCGGCGATGGCGATCGTGATCGCTTTCTTGATCGGAATCCCCGCCGGTATCCTGTCCGCCGTCAAGAAGGGCACCGCATGGGACTACGGCGCCAACCTATTTGCGCTGTGGGGCATCTCGACGCCGAATTTCTGGCTCGGGATCATGCTGATCTTCCTGTTCTCGATCGAGCTCGGCTGGTTGCCGGCGTCGGGCTACGTCCCGCTCTCCGAAAACTGGCGCGCCAGCCTCGCGGCCACCATCATGCCAGCCTTCGTGCTCGGCAATGCGATTGCCGCGATCCTGATGCGGCACACCAGGAGCGCCATGTTGCAGGTGCTCGAAAGCGACTATGTCCGCACCGCCCGCGCCAAGGGCCTTTCCGAACGCTCGGTCATTCTCAAGCACGCCATGCGCAACGCCCTGACGCCGGTAATCACGCTCGGTGCGCTCGAACTTGGCACGTTATTGTCCGGCGCGGTTCTGACCGAGCAGATATTTTCGATTCCGGGTTTCGGCAAGCTGATCGTGGACGCCGTGTTCAACCGCGACTACGCCGTGGTGCAAGGCGTCGTGCTGGTGACGGCGACCATCTACATCACGCTGAACCTGATCGCCGATATTGCCTATATCCTCGTCAATCCCAGGCTGAGGGCGTAGCGCATGACTGACGCTGTGCTCGGCGCAACTCCTGTCGCCGGATCCGACGAACTTGAAAGCCCGGCGCGGCGCGCGCTGCGTCGGTTGTTCGCGCGCAAAGGCGCGGTGGTCGGATTGGTCGTGATCGCGACATTCATCCTGCTCGCGGTGTTTGCGCCCCTGATCGTGCCCTATGATCCGATCGCAGCCAATTTTGTGCTGGTCCGCAAGCCGCCTTCGGCGCTGCACTGGTTCGGGACCGACGAGTTGGGCCGCGATATCCTGGCCCGCGTGATCTATGGCGCGCGCGCTTCGCTGGTGGCGGGCGCGATCTCGGTCGGGATCGCGCTCGGCATCGGCGTGCCGTTCGGGCTGCTGTCGGGTTATCGCGGCGGCTTCATCGACGCCCTGATCAGCCGGATTACCGACGCCATGCTGGCCTGCCCGTTCCTGATTCTCGCGATTGCGCTGGCGGCCTTTCTCGGACCGAGCCTCGGCAACGCCATGATCGCCATCGGCATTACCACGACGCCGATATTTGTCCGGCTGACTCGCGGCCAGACCATGAGCGTCAAGGTCGAAGACTACGTCGAGGCCGCCCGCGCCATGGGCAATCCGCGCTGGCGCATCGCGCTGTTCCACATCCTGCCGAACATCATGCCGGCGCTGCTGGTGCAGGCGACGCTGTCGATTGCAGCCGCCATCATCGCCGAAGCGGCGCTGTCGTTCCTCGGGTTGGGGCAGCAACCGCCCGCACCGTCCTGGGGCAGCATGCTCAACGCCGCCCAGCGCTTCCTCGTCAACGCGCCCTGGATGGCGTTGTGGCCCGGCCTGGCGATCTTTCTGGTGGTGCTGTCGTTCAACCTGGTCGGCGACGGCCTGCGTGACGCGCTCGATCCCCGCGCGCGGTAACGACTGCGCGAGTTGCGCTCCCTCTCCCGCTCTTGCGGGGGAGGGAAGAAAAGCGGCGGCTCTAGATCACCGTTTCCCGCATCACCCTGCGGCAATCCATCTCGTATTCGAGATCGATCACCGGCGGCCGCGCGAAATGCCAGGTCAATCCCGATCGCGCGGCGCCGCGACGAACCAGGGCCTCGGCAAAGACGGGATGAAAATCATGCACGGTGTAGGTCTGGACCGCCGTCGTATCCCTCCAGCCGAAGCCGAACTCGCCCATGCGACGTTCCATGGCGTCGACGACGAAGCTGACTTTTTCCTTCAGGCCGTCCGGGCTGAGGTCGCGGTAGCGCACGGTACGTTCGGAATAGGTGGCCCCTCCTTCGCGCGCTTCACCGCTGCCCGCGATCACGAAACTCGGCGTCGTGTTCTGGCTCGGCCGGACAAAGGAAAATGCGTAGAATGACGGTTCGGAAGGCGGATCGATCTCGGGGCAGACATTGCTGCGCGCCACCGGATTGGTGGTGCCGTCGAACAGGCCCCATTCCGCGAGCGTTTTGACGTAATGCTGATTGAACCTGCGAAACCCGTCATCGGTGAACGCCGCCGGCGAGCGCAACTCGCAGGCGCAAAACGCCGTCAGTGGCCGGCCGGCGGCCTGGATGTATTTTGCGACCAGTCCAAAACCTTCGGCCAACGGCGGCATCTTGTCGAAGCGCACGCGTTCTACTTCATAACCGGCGTTCGCCGCTATGCCGCCGGAATACTGAAACACCCCGGGGATGAAACGATAATTGCAGGCGGCAAACTCACGCGTCATGTCTGGCATCCCTGATTTTTTATTCCAATTGCATGCGGGCGCCCTTGGCGCCGTTGAGCAACCGCCGCAGGTGAAAGCCCGCCAGCGCATCGTCGGCATGCAGCCCGACCAGCGCCGCAAAAGCCGGCATCGCCGCGGCATCTTCGGTCTCAAGCTTGGCGAAGGCTTCGCAATATTGCACCCTCGCCGGCCCTTCGAACGCCGCCGCCGACAGCGGCTCGTAGGCGCGCAGCGGCTCGCTGCGCCCGCGCAGCATCAGATCGCCGACCGGCCTGCCCTTGAATTTCTCGGTACCATCGGCGACCGTGGCACTGACGCAAATCCGCGTGCCGAGGAATTTGTTGGCGGCCTCCAGCCTTGCCGCGATGTTGATGGTATCGCCATAGGCGGTGTAATCGAAGAAACGGCTGCCGCCGAAATTCCCGACCAGCGCGGGGCCGGCATGAACGCCGATCCGCGTCGCGCCGAAATTCACCCCCTTGGCCTTCCAGCGCTCGCGAAATTCCTGCGCCCAGTTATCGAGATCGTGCGCGCAGGCAATCGCGCGGGTGGCATAGTCCGGCTGGTCGCCGGGCGCGTTGAACAGAATCTGGATCGCATCGCCGATGATCTTGGCGACGGTGCCTTCATGCGCGAACACGACGTCGGTCATGCCGCCGACATATTCGTTGAGCAGCGCACCCAGCACTTCGGGTGCCGCGGTCTCCACCAGCGACGTGAAGCTGGTGATATCGGTAAAGATGGTCGCGACCTCGCGGCGATGCACCTCCATGCCGTTGCCCTCGCCATCGGAGGCGAGCCGCAAAGCGATCTGCGGCGAAAAATAGCGCGACAGCGAAGCGTGCGCGCGCTCGGCTTCCGCCTGGCGGCGGCGCGCATCGCGCATCATCTCGACATGACGGATGGTCTTGTCGATGGTCATTTCGAGATCGCCGAAGTCGATCGGCTTGGTCAGGAAGTCGAACGCGCCGCGGTTCATCGCGACGCGGATGTTGCTCATGTCGCCATACGCCGACACGATGATGGTCGATTTCTTGTCCTCGGCTTCCTGCAGCTTCTGCAGCAACGAAAGCCCGTCCATCCGCGGCATGTTGATATCCGACACAACCATATCGACATGCGGATGGTCCTCGATCGATTGCAGCGCCTCGATGCCGTCATGCGCGAACATGAACGTCACCGTGCCGTCGCGGATCTGCTTGCGGAACTTCTGCAGCACCAGAGCCTCGAGATCGGGCTCGTCATCGACGACGAGGATGGTTGCGGTCATGCGGCCTGCCCGAGCCTGGTATCGATCTCGTGGCGCAGCAGCGCGAAATCGATCGGTTTGGTCAACAGGCCGATCGCGCCGCGCTCGATCGCCTTGCGCCGCGTTTCGGCATCGCCATAGGCGGTGATCATGATCACGGGAACGTCGGGCCGCTCGGCACGCACTTTCGGCAGCATTTCAAGGCCGCTCATGCCGGGCATGTTGATGTCGGACAGGATCAGGATCAGCGACGGATCGGCGACATTGGAGGCGCGGGCCAGGGCCACAGGCGCCGACGGCGCGAACTCCATGGTGAAACGCCCGGAGCGGATATCGCGCCGGAACTGTTGACGGAACAGGGCCTCAACATCGGGCTCGTCATCGACGACGAGTATATAGACGCTCAATGGGTGCCTCCAGCCTGTGCCTGCGCCGCGGTCCGCGGCAGCGTAATAATGAATTCGGTAAATGCGCCCGGTTCGGTATCGACGTCGATCTTGCCGCCGTGTTGTTTCACCACGATGTCGTGACTCATCGACAGGCCAAGTCCGGTACCCTCACCCGCCGGCTTGGTGGTGAAGAAGGGATTGAACATTTTCTCCTTCACTTCCAAAGGGATACCGGTGCCATTGTCGCGAATGCGGATTTCGACCTTGTTGCCGAGGCTCTTGGTGGTCGCGCTCAGCACGGGCTCGAAACTCTGGTCGCCGGCCTCCTTGCGCTTGGTGGCGGCGTAGAAGCCGTTCGAGATCAGATTGAGGAACACCCGCGTGATTTCCTGCGGGTAAAGGTCGATCATCCCGGCGGCGGGGTCGAGGTCGCGCTTCAGCGTGATATTGAAGCCGGACTTCTCCGCGCGCGCGCCATGATAGGCGAGATTGAGACTCTCCTCGACAATCGCGTTGATGTCAGCGGGCCGGTGTTCGCCCGACCCCTCGCGCGAATGCAACAGCATGTTCTTGACGATCGAATCGGCGCGCTTGCCGTGCTGCACCACTTTCTCAAGATTGCCCTTCAGCATATTCGTAAGCTCGTCGATCTCTTCCCGGATCTTGTCATCGAGCGCGGCCGGCTTGAGCGCGTCGTTCAACTCGTCGATCAATTCCGCAGATAACGCCGAGAAATTGTTGACGAAATTGAGCGGATTCTTGATTTCATGCGCGATACCGGCGGTGAGCTGGCCAAGCGAAGCGAGCTTCTCGGTCTGCACCAGACGATCCTGCGCGGTGCGCAACTCATCGAGCGAAAGCGACAGCTCCCTGGTGCGCTCCTGCACCTGATCGAACAACCGCACGTTCTCGATGGCGATCACGGCCTGGTCGGCAAAGGTCTGGACGAGATCGATCTGCCGTTGGCTGAACGGTCCGGGTTCCGGCCTGCCCAACAGCAGCACGCCCTCGACCGCGCCGTCGCGCATCAAAGGCACGGCGAGCACCGCGCGATAATCGCCGAGAACAGGCGCACGGCCAAAATTGTATTCGGGATCCAGTTGCACGTCGGGGACGTGGACAGCTTCGCTATCCATGAAGACCCGACCGGTGATGGTATCGCGGCCGGGCTTGATGGGGTTGGCGTGCATAAAGTCGACGAAGGCCTGCGTGCAGCCGGATTCAGCCTGCAGTCGCATCACCTCGCCGTCGCGCAGGCATATGATGCCAAGCGACGCGCCGCACAGCGCTTTCGCTGAATCGGTCAGGGTGGTGAGCACGGATTTCAGATCGAAGGCAGAGCGGCTGATGACCTTGAGCACGTCAGCGGTCGCGGTCTGCTGCTGCAGCGACTCGCTGAGGTCGTCGGTGCGTACCCGCAGCTCATTAAGCAGGCGGGCGTTTTCGATGGCGATCACGGCTTGATCCGCGAACATCTTCAACAAAGCGATATGCTTGTCTTCGAACGGTCGCACCTCCGCGCGGCGGACGAGTATCGTGCCGAGCGCGCGAGCGTCTCTGACCAGCGGTACAGCCAAGGTGGTTCGATGCCCGAGCCTCAGCGCAAACTCCCGGCCAAGCGGAAAATCGTGGTCCGCGCTTTGCAGGTCGGCCACGTGCACGGGCTGTTTGTCGGTTATGGAACGTCCCATGACTGAGTCTCGGTTCAGGGGCGCCGTCTCGCCGTTGACCATCCTTCCAAAGTCACCGAACTCTGCAGCATAACGCAATGTGTCGCCTTCGACGGTGAGTATGTCGACGATCTGCGCTTCGCAGATCTGCGCTGCGTGCCTGGCAACCGTATCGAAGACCGGCCTGAGGTCCCCCGGCGAACTCGAAATCACTCGCAGGATGTCGCTGATTGCCGTCTGTTGCTCAAGCGACTCGCTCAATTCGGCCGTTCGCAATTCAACCTTCTTCTCAAGGTCGGTGTAGGATTCCTGCAGCCGCGCGCCCATGTCGTTGAATTGATCGGCAAGACCTTCGAGTTCGTCACCGGTCTTGATCGAGATACGCTGGGCGAAATCGCCGCTGCCCATGCGTTCGGCACCCGCGCGCAACGCCTGGATCGGACCGACCATGCGCCGGGCCAGGAATATCCCGGCCAGCACCGCGAAAAACGACGCCCCCGCGAGCACGATGGCGAGACGCTGCAAGGCGAGATACAGCGACGCATAGGCTTCCTCGACCGGCAGTTCGACGAACATGGTCCAGCCCAGCGGCGCGATCGGCGCCGACGCCGTCAGCACCTCCTGGCCCTGGATGTTGCGCGCGCCCTGCAGGGAGTCGGGATCGAAATTCGCAGCCCCCGCCCGGGCTGCCTGCACCTGCACCAGCTTCGACATGTCGGTGTTGCGCAGCACCAGGCTGATGTCCGGATGCGCGATCAGGCGTCCCTGCGCGCCGACGACGTAGGCATGGCCGTGCTCGCCGACCTTGATCTGCGACACCACATCCCAGATCAGCTTGAGATTGACCTCGGCGATGCTGACGCCGGCGTCCTTGCGGGTGCCGGCCAGCGACAGCGTCATGTACGGCTCGGACTCGCGGCGGAAATAGACCGGGCCGTAATAGACCTTGTGTGCGACGGCCTCGGTGAATTTCGGATCATGGGAGAGATCGACACCGCTATCGACCACGTCCATGGCGAGCCGCGACACCCGCAGCCGCTCCCTGCCGGTGGAATCGATCTGCCCCAGTTCGGTGATCGCCGGCACCTGGCGCAACAGCCGCAGCGCGTCGAATCGGCGCGGCTCGATCGACCCCGCGGACCACGGCAACTGGGTGGTCCAGCCGAGCTGGCTTTCGATCTCCTTGATGAACTGGCTGATCTTGGCCGCCGCCGCCTCGGCCTGCTCGTGCTGAATCCGGATCAATGCCGCCTTGTGTTCGCGGTAGTAGAAGAAAACTTCGAAAATCCCGTTCGATAGCAGCGCCACGGCCACCACCGCGACGAACAGCGCGACATATTTGGTGAACAACCGGCTGCGGATCCTGGTGCCGGAAGCACCCGCCAAAGGCGTCGTTTCCGCCACAGGCGATGCCTCCAGCGGTCGACCTTTGGGCGTGTCGGGGTGGATGGAAATGCTCATCCGGCCCCATTTAGCAAGAACGGACAGCGATGTCTCTTGTCGCAGTGCGGGAAGATCATTCGATGACCTCGTCGGCGGTCGCCAGCAGCGTCGGCGATACTTCGATCCCCAGCGCCTTCGCGGTTTTCAGGTTGATCACCAGTTCGAATTTGGTGGGCTGCTGGACCGGCAGGTCGGCTGGCGTGGCGCCCTTCAAGATGCGATCGACATAGTCAGCCGCGCGCCGGTGCAGGTCCGCCACATCGACCCCATACGACACCAGCCCGCCATCGGTGGCCCCGAACCGCCACGGAAATACCGTCGGCACCCGGTCGGCAGCGGCTTGCGCGATTATCGCCGGGCGATGCACGGCCGTGAAGACATCCAGCATGACGATCAGGCCGCTGCCCGGCTCGCGTCCGAGTCCGCTCACGGCCCGCCTGATCTCGTCGTCACTGCGGACCGGGACAGGAAGCAACTCCACCGCCAGAGCGGGCGCCGAGGCGGCAACCGACTTCAGGAAAAAAGCCCCACCGCCGGGCGCGGTCTCCGGATTGAAAATCACGCCGACCCGCCTGGATGCGGGTGCGATCTTCTTGAGCAGCTCGATCCACTTGCCGCCCATCGTCGCTTCGAAGTTGGTGAAGCCGGTGATGTTGCCGCCGGGATGGGCGAGGTCTGCGACAAAGCCGTTGCTGACGGGATCGGTAACCGAAACAAAGATGACCGGGATCGTCGAGGTCTGGTCCGCGACCGCTTTCAGGGTTGGCGTGGTTTCGCAAACGATCACATCCGACTTCAAACCGACCAGGTCCCTGGCGTACTCACGAACCCGGTCGATTTCGCCGCCGCCAAAGCGATAGGTGATCGCGACGTCGTGACCATCCATCCAGCCGAGTTGTTCCAGCCCTTCCCTGAACGCCCAGATGCGCGCCTGGGTATCGGGATCGTCTTGCGCGTATCCCATCAGGATGCCGATACGCCGGATGTGGTTCGGCTGCGCGCGCGCAGCGCTTGCCGCCGCAACCGCGGCACCGCCCATCAGGCCGATGAACTCACGCCGTTTCATCCCGGCATCCTGTTCGCCGGGCGCTCAGTCGCCTGGCACCCCCGGGCAGGGTACCATGCGGTTTCGGAGATAAGCCAAGGAAATGGGCTGGATTCCCCAGAGGAAGCCGGTCCGTTCTTGTTTGCGGCCGACCCCCGATCAGGTCGGACTCAATCCGAACTCGGCGATCTGCTTGCTGCGGTCGGATTCCGCGCTCGCCCGGTGATCGGTGGCGATCGCCACATAGACCGCCGGCAGCACGAACAGCGTGAACAGCGTTCCGATCGACATGCCGGCAACAACGACCAGCCCGATCGAAAACCGGCTCGCTGCGCCCGCGCCCGACGCGGTCAAGAGCGGTAGCAACCCTGTCACCATCGCCGCCGTCGTCATCAGGATCGGACGAAGCCGGACCCGCGCCGCCATCTCGATGGCGGAACGCTTGTCGAGACTCTCATTGAGCTGGAGCTCGTTGGCAAACTCCACCATCAGGATGCCGTGCTTGCTGATCAGGCCGACCAGCGTCAGCAATCCGACCTGGGTGTAGATGTTCATGGTCGCGGCGCCGAAGAACAGGGGAATCAACGCACCCACGATCGCCATCGGAACGCTGATCATGATGACCAAGGGATCGCGCAGGCTCTCGAATTGCGCCGCCAGCACCAGGAAGATGATGATCAGCGCAAAAGCAAAGGTGACCGCGAGCTGGTTTCCTTCCTGCACATATTGCCGGCTATCCGCGAGATAGTCGTGACTAAATCCGGCCGGGAGCTTCTTGGCTTCGCCTTCGAGGAAATCGACCGCCGTTCCCACCGTCACCCCGGGCATCGGCACCGCCTGGAAGGTTGCCGAATTCAACTGATTGTAGTGGGTCAACGCGTTCGGATCGGTCGCCGTCTCGATCGAGACGACGGTGGAGAGAGGCACCTGCTGGCCCGTCGCGGTCGATACGTAGTATCCGCCGAGCGCCTCCGGTGACAGCCGCCGGTCGCGCGGCACCTGCGGGATGACCTGATAGGACCGACCCTCGAGGTTGAACCGGTTGACGTAGTTTCCACCGAGCAGGGTAGCCAGCGTATTGCCGATGTTCTGCATGGTGATGCCGAGGTCGCTCGCCTTCGAGCGGTCGACCTTGACCCGCACCACCGGCTGGTTGAAATCGAGGTCGCTGTCGGAGACGATGAACAGCCCGCTCTTTCGCGCCGCGTCCTTCAGCTTCACCATCTGTTCATAGACCGACTGAAATCCGTTGGTCGAGTTGATCACCATCTGCACGGGCAATCCGCCGGGACCGCCGGGCAGCGGTGGCAGGTTGAACGCAAACGCGTTGACGCCCTCGATCTTGCTGAGCTGCGCCTGCACCAGCGGCTTCAGCTTGATCGAGGAGCGCACGCGCTCGTCCCAGGGCTTGAGAAGCATGCCGGCAATTCCGTTTTGCGGACCGTTGATGCCGTTGATGACGAAGCGCAGATCGGTCTCCGGGAAGCTGGCGAATGCCTTGTCGAGCTTCTCGCCGTAATAGTCCGAATAGTCGATGTTGGCGTATTTCGGCGCCTTGGTGACGGCGAACACGATGCCCTGATCTTCTTCCGGCGCCAGTTCCTTCGACGTGTGCAGATAGAGGAAGCCGACCAGCCCGAGGATGGTCAGCGCAAACAACGCGGTAATCGGACGATAGTCGAGCGAACGGTCGAGCTGGCGGCCGTACCAGCGCGTTATCGCTCCGAACACCCGGTTGACGATTTTTGCAAATCGCCCTTCCTCGGCGTTTTTGAGGAAGATTGAGCACATCATCGGCGAAAGCGTCAACGCGATGACGCCCGACACGATCACCGAGCCTGCAAGCGTGAACGCGAATTCGCGAAACAGCGAACCGGTAAGGCCGCCGAGGAAACCGATCGGCGCGAACACCGCCGCGAGCGTAATGGTCATGGAGACGACGGGGCCGACGATCTCGCGCGCGCCCTGCATAGCGGCCTGCACCGGAGGTTTGCCCTCCTCCAGGTGGCGATGGATGTTCTCCACCACGACGATGGCGTCATCGACGACGAGCCCGATCGCCAGCACCATCGCCAGCAGGGTCAGCAGATTGAAGCTGAATCCGGCGACCAGCATCAGGCTGCAAACGCCGATCAGCGACAGCGGAATGGTCACGACCGGGATGATCACCGAACGGAACGACGCCAGGAACAGAAAGATCACGACCACCACGATGATGACCGCCTCGCCCAGGGTTTTCTCGACCTCGTCGATCGACGATTGAATGAACTTGGTCGAATCGTACGCCACCTTCATTTTCATCGAAGGCGGCAGATTGCGTTCCAGTTCGGGAAACAGCGCCCGGACGCCCCGGACCAGCGTCAGCGGGTTGCCCTGCGGCGTCGCCTGCACGCCGATGAAGATCGCATGCTCGCCGTTGAAGGCGACGCTGGCGTCAGTGCTTTGCGCGGCGAGTTCGACGGTGGCGATATCCTCCATCCGCACAAACCCGCCGTCCTTGGACTTGACGATCATGCGCTTGAACTGATCGAGATTCTTCAGGTCGGTGTTGGTCGATACGTTGGAGACGATGAAAAAGCCCTTGGCCTGGCCTGCCGCAGCCTGGAAATTATTGGCGGCGATCGCCGCGGAAACATCGCTCGGCGAAACGCTTCGACCGGCCATCCGGACCGGGTCGAGCCACAGCCGCATCGCAAACGTCTGACCACCCAGAATGTCCGCGGAAGCCACGCCATCGACGGTCGAAAGCACCGGCTGAACCACCCGCGTCAGGTAGTCCGATATGGCCGACCCCGACAGCACTTCGCTGGAGAAGCCGAGATACATCACGGCCGTGGTCTGACCCGTGGTCTTGGTCACGATCGGATCGTTCGATTCCTTCGGAATGAGATATTTGACGGAATTCACCTTGGCGAGAACTTCGGTCAGCGCCTGGTTGGGATCGAAGTTCAGCTTGATGTAGACCTGGATCGTGCTGGTGCCGAGCACCGAAGACGACGTCATGTAATCGACGCCTTCTGCGGACGCGACGGCCTGTTCGATCGGCGTCGTGATGAATCCCTGAATCAGATCGGCCGACGCGCCCGGATAGACGGTGGTGACGTTGACGACCGTATTCGACAGCTTTGGATATTGCCGAATCGGCAGGCTGGTCGCCGCCCGAAAACCGATCAGAAGGATCAGCAGGCTCACGACCACCGACAACACCGGCCGCTTGATGAAAATATCGGTCCAGACCATCGCGATGCGCTCCGTTAGATCACGATCCGGTCAATCCGGATCGGTGATCGCGATCTTCCCATTGTTCAAGCATGACCTTTCCGAAAACCGGTTCCGGATCATGCTTCAGTAACGCGGCGGATTAGCCGGGATCGGCGGAGGCGGCTCGGCGGAAATCGTCACCGCCGCTCCCGATTGCAGCTTAAGCTGACCGACGGCAACCACGCGATCGCCGGGTTTCAAGCCGCTGAGGATTTCAGCGCGTCCATTGATCCGGTTACCGGTCCGCACGAAGGTGCGAACGACGGTCAGGCTGCTCTTGCCGTCATCCTCCTTCTTCTCGGTGATGAGGTAAACCGAATCTCCGTAGAGCGTATAATCGACGGCCGTTTCGGGAACGGTGACGACCGCCGGCTTGTCCGGCAGCACGACCGTGGTGGTGGCGAACATGCCGGGCTTGAGGATATGGTCGGGATTGTCCATCGTGGCCTGGACATGGATGTTGCGCGTATCGGTCGAGATCTGCGGTTCGACGGTGGTGATCTTGCCTTCGAACGTCCTGCCGGGATAGGCATCGACCGCGATGCGCACGGTCTGCCCAACCTTAAGCGTTGAGCTGTCCTTTTCCGTCACCGTGAAGTTCGCGTACAGTGCCGATAGGTTCGTCAACGTCACGATCTGGGTGCCCGCAGTCAGGAACTGGCCGACCTCGACATGGCGGACGCCAAGTTCGCCGTCGAACGGCGCGCGCACCACCTTCTGCGAAATGATCGCCTGGGTCTTGGCGATGCCGGCATTGGCCTGGTCATAGGTCGCCTGCGCGGCATCGGCCGTCGACTGCGGACCAAACTGGCGCGCCGCCAGTTGCTTGGCGCGATCCAGCGCTAGTTGCGCGCCGATTGCCTGCGCCTTGAAGCCGGCGAGATCGCCCTGTTCGGGCGCGTCGAACAATTGCAGCAACGGACTGCCCGCCTTCACGTTGGCGCCGGCGGTGAACATGATGTCGGTGATGCGGCCCGAGACATCGGAGGTGACGTTGACCTGATGCACGGCGGCAAGATCGCCGACTGCGGTGAGCAGGTTCGGGATCACCTCGGATTTGGCCTCGGCGATAGTGACCGTTGCCGGCGGCGGCTTGTTGTTGGCGAAGAACTGCGCGATCGCGTGGCTGCGGATTGCATTGAAGCCGACCAGAGCGCCAACCAGCAGCGCCAGCAGCAGCCCGACGATGATGAACCAGCGCATCATCCGGACCGGACGCGCGCGCGGCTTCTCGGCGATCGGCTGGCCCGAAATGTTGGATTCGGTCACGATATTCATGTCATACACCTTCTGCAGTTACCGGCTGCCCCGGAGATCGCGCGAGATCGCGATCCAGATGGGAGGCAATCGCGGTTTCGTTCAATCCAATTCCGCGGAGGATGAATTCGCAAAGTTGCCGTTCGAGACCGCCGGCATTGCCGTAAGCCAAACAAGGCACGGCCGGAAGCCTTGCCAACGCCGCCATCAGCAACGTGTGATGGGCAAACCAGAAGAGATTGAGCGGCTCGCTGCCGATACGCGACGCATCGCCCGCCGCCACCGCGCCATCGAGCGAAGCGGTAAAAACCGGCCCGATCAAATCGCCAACTTTCGCGTAGAGCAGCCGTGCGAATTCGCCGTCATCGAGATGGCTCGTGGTCATCAGCCGAAGGCGTTGCCCTTCCTGTTCGTCCGGACCGTCCATTATTTGCAGGAAGTGCCGGACCATGCCTTTCACCAGTTCGACCAGCGTAGCCGTCGACGGTTCCTGCCCGAGCAAGTGCGCGAGATCCGGATCGGCCTCGCACTCTTCAGCCAGAATTTCCGCATAAAGCGCCGATTTGGTCGGAAAGTGCTTGAACAACAATCCTTCCGAAATGGCGGCCGCCGCCGCGACACTTTTGGTCGTGGTGCCCGCAAAGCCGTTGCGGGCAAAGCACCGCCTGGCAGCGCTCAATATGAGCTGCCGCCGCAAATCACTCGTCATGCGTAGCGTAGACATGCTCGTGAGTAAGCACTCACCTTACCAGCTGTCAAGGGTTTTGCTGCAGTGCACCAGGCTGGGTCGGGCTCTAAATCGGCCCAAACCCCAGCGCGCCGCGGATCCGCGTCACGGTGTACTGGCCGTCGCGGCTGGAGAGCACGCGCTCCAGATTGGCGCTGTCGATCTTGATGCTGGCAAAGCGCGGCCCGCTGGAGAGGTCATGCATCGAGGATGCGAAGGCCTCGATCTCGGCCATGGTCGACAGCGCGCGGGCGTCAAATATCCCGCAGGACCGGGCGACCCCGACGAGATCGGCAGTCCCGGCGGTATGGCTCGCCTGCCCGCCGGTCTCACCATAGACCTCATTGTCCAGCACCACGATGCTGAAATTCTTTGGCTGTTGCAGGCCGACGGTAGCAAGGCTTCCCATCCCCATCAGCATCTCGCCATCGCCGGTGATCACGACCACCGGCAGCTTCGGCTGCGCCAGCGCGACGCCGAGCCCGATCATGACCGCGCCACCCATGGCGCCCCACAGGTAGAAATTGCGGTCGTGGTCGCCGGCCGCGGCGATGTCGTAGGTCGAGGCGCCCAGTCCGCCGACCACGATGGCATCCTTGCGTTCCGTCAGAAGACTGCCGACGACTTCGCGCCGGTCGAGAAGATTGGCCTTGCTCATTTGGTGAAAACCTTTGCGCCGATCAAACGTTGCGAGAGCAGGACGGCGGTCGGCGTGCAGGCATTGTAGGCCTGCCCCGCCGCGGCCTCCACGACCTCGCGCACCTCCTCCGGATGCGAGGCGCGCAGCACCTTGATGCCCGACAATTCGAACACGCCCGCGGTGCTGGTTCCCATCGGCACCTGCCAGGGATTGAATTCGCCCCATTCGCCGCGCATCGTCACCAGCGTCAGGAACGGAAAGCGAAAAATCTGGGTCAGCGACAGCATGTTCACGCAATTGCCGACGCCGCTCGACTGCATCAGCAGCACGCCGCGCTGGCCGCCGGCCCAGGCGCCGGCCAGGAGCGCCACGCCTTCTTCTTCCGTCGTCAACGGCACCGCGCGCATCGAGGACGCGCCCAGCACCCGTTCGATCAGTTGCGAGTGCCCGGCGTCCGGCACGTAAGGTACCTGGCGCACATCGAAGCGCTGCAAAATCGCAAAAATATCTTCCGGCCAGGAAGGGGTCGTTTCGGCCGCATTTTCGGCAGCCGTGGCGGCGCGGTCGTGCATTTTCATTTCCAGGCGATCTAGGAGATTGTATTCCGGGACGGGACCATAGAGCCGTCTGCGGTTTCCGAAAGAGCGAAAACGGCATATCGGTCTCTATTTATGAGTATGGCAGCATGAATGCGAACGCGCGAGAGCTGGCGGAGCGTTTCGACCTCGAGAAACTGACGCCGGAATTCTATGCCGACCCCTACCCGACCTATCGTGCACTGCGGGAGAACGAGCCGGTCAAGCGATTGCCCAACGGCTCCTGGTTCCTGACGCGGTATGACGATCTGGTCAGCGCCTACAAGAACACCAGGCTGTTCAGCTCCGACAAGAAAAAGGAGTTCGCGCCGAAATACGGCGCTTCGCTGCTCTATGAGCACCACACCACCAGCCTCGTCTTCAACGACCCGCCTGCGCACACCAGGGTACGGCGGCTCATCATGGGCGCGCTGTCGCCGCGCGCGATCGCCGAGATGGAGCCCGACCTGATCGCGCTGGTGGACCGGCTGCTCGACGCTCTTGCAGCGAAGCGCGACGTCGAGTTGATCGGGGATTTTGCCTCCGCGATCCCCATTCAGGTGATCGGCAATCTGCTCGATGTGCCGGTGGAAGAGCGCGAACCGTTGCGCGACTGGTCGCTGGCGATCCTGGGCGCGCTGGAGCCGGTGATCGGGCCCGAGGCATTCGCTCGCGGCAACGAAGCGGTGCGGGATTTTCTCGCCTATCTGGAAATCCTGGTGGAGCGGCGCCGGGCCAAACCCGGCAATCCCCAGCGCGACGTGCTGACCCGCCTCATCCAGGGCGAAGACAATGGCGAACGGCTGACGGCGAAGGAATTGCTGCATAACTGCATCTTCCTGCTCAACGCCGGGCACGAGACCACCACCAACCTGATCGGCAACGCGCTGGTGGCGTTATCGGAGAACCCTGCGCAGAAAAAACGGTTGATCGAACGTCCGGACCTGATCAAGACGGCGGTCGAGGAAATCCTGAGGTTCGAAAGTTCGAACCAGCTCGGCAACCGCATGACCACCGAGCCCGTCGAACTCGGTGGCATCAAGCTCGCCGCCAGCACACCGGTCACGCTGTGCATCGGCGCTGCCAACCGCGATCCCGCGCAATTTGCCGATCCGGAAAATCTCGACATCGGCCGCAGCCCCAACCGTCACCTCGCGTTCGGCACCGGCGCCCATCAATGTGCCGGGATGGCGCTGGCGCGGCTCGAAGGCGCGATCGCGATTTCGCGATTCCTGGCGCGATTCCCCGGCTACGCGCTGAACGGCGCGCCGATGCGCGGCGGCCGCGTTCGCTTCCGCGGATTCCTGAGCGTGCCGTGCGTGGTGGCTGGTTGACGGAAGCCGGCTTGCGACGGTCGAAACGCACCGGTACCGTGACTTACCGGGCGCCGGCTCGCCCGAATTCGAGGGAATTAGTTAGTAACGGAGTTCGTCACCATGAGTAACCTGGAAAAATTTAAGGTCGCGATTCTGCTGGCGACGAAAGACGGCGCTGAATTTCTTCCCGAACAGCTTCAGTCCTACCGCGATCAGCGCCATGGCAACTGGGAACTGCATGTTTCCGACGACGGATCGTCAGACAGCACCACGGATATCATCGATCAATTTGCCCGGGACATTTCGCAACGGGTTGGACGGCGTAGAGGTCCGTGCCAGGGCTTCTGGCGCAATTTCATGTCGCTTGCCCGGGACCGCAACATTACCGGCGACTTTTTCGCGTTCAGTGACCAGGACGATATCTGGTCGAAAGAAAAGCTGACGCGCGCAGTGAACTGGCTCGCCGGCATCCCAGAAACGATTCCCGCGGTCTATTGCGGGCGCACCGAGATCGTCGATCGCGCCGGCCTGACGCTCGGCTATTCGCAACTTTTCACCAAAGCAGCAAGTTTCCAGAATGCGCTGGTGGAGAACATTGGCGGCGGCAACACGATGGTCTTTAACCGGGCTGCCAAAAAGCTGCTTGAGGCATGCGAGCCGGTGGAGGTCATCGCGCATGACTGGTGGACATACCAACTCGTCACGGCAACCGGCGGCATCGTCGATTATGATCCGCAGCCCTGCCTGAAGTATCGTCAACACGGCCGGAACGTTTCCGGTTCACGGACCGGTCTGGATGCTCTCATTCACCGTTTTATGACCCTGTTTCCGAACCGAGAATTCGAGACCAACGACATCCACATCGACGCGCTGCTCTCGATAAAGCAGCTGCTGCGGCCCGAGAGCATCGCCAGCATTGAGCTTTTCGCGGCAGCGAGAAAAGGTTTCCTGCTGGAACGGGTTCGCTTGCTGCGGCAGTCGGGGGTTTACCGCCAAGGCACGTTTGAAAATGTTGCGATGTTCCTCGGAATCATCTGGGCGATGTTCCTCCGACGGGAATTACGGTTGCGCGGTTGTCCGGTCGAGCAAGTCGTTTGGCGGGTCAAGCCGGCGGGCGCCTGGCGGTAGTTCCGACTTGAGCAGAGCCGCGTGAGAGCGGCTCGCTGGCGGAAGGCAAAGGCGGGTCGTGTCGAAGCAGGACAACAGCGCCCCACCGGCGCCGCCAGGCCAACCGCCAGATGGAAACCCTGACGGGGATTCGCGGCCAATCCCCGATTCCGTGCTGGCGATTTTCCTGGTTGTGCTCGTGGCGGCGCTGCTGCTTGGCTACCTGTTCCTGAACAAGATGGTCGATATCTCGCGTCAGGAGGACTGCATGCTGGCCCACCGGACAAATTGCCAGGCAAGCGAGCTGCCACCCGACCGCTGAGGCAGGTTCCGTTGCCGCGCTAACGCAGCATTCGCGAACTCACCGCCAGCCGCGAATTGTCTGGTTGTGAGACGAAAGATTTCTGAACTTCACACCTTGATCGGAGCGACGTCGATCCAGCGCCGTTCGCGCCAGCTTTGCAGCGCGCATTCGGCAAGCTGCACGCCTTTGGCGCCTTCGAGCAGTGTGTGTTTATAGGGCGCATCCTCGCAGACATGGCGGATGAACATTTCCCACTGCTCCCTGAAGCCGTTGTCGTAGACGGTGTTTTCCGGAAGCTTGTGCCAGTCGGCATAGAAATCGTGGGTGCGCTTCTCGTCGGGATTCCACACCGGCCGCGGCGTCGCCTGCCGGGCCTGGATGACGCAGTCCGAGAGCCCGGCCACTGCGGAGCCATGGGTGCCGTCGACCTGGAAAGTGACGAGATCGTCGCGATAGACCCGCGTCACCCAGGACATGTTGATATGCGCAATCACGCCGCCCTTGAGCCGGAAGGTCGCATAGGCGGAATCATCGGCGGTCGCGTTGTATTTTCTGCCCCTCTCGTCCCAGCGCTCCGGAATATCGGTTGTGCCGAGACAGCTTACGCTTTCGACCTCGCCGAAGAGATTGTCGAGCACGTAGCGCCAGTGGCAGACCATGTCGAGAATGATGCCGCCGCCATCCTCGGCGCGATAATTCCACGAGGGACGCTGTGCCTCCTGCCAGTCTCCCTCAAATACCCAGTAGCCGAATTCACCGCGCACCGAGAGCATCCGGCCGAAGAAGCCGGAATCGCGCAGGAACGCCAGCTTCTTCAGGCCGGGCAGGAACAGCTTGTCCTGCACGGTGCCGTGCTTGACGCCTTTCTCTTTTGCCAGCCGGAGCACCGCTATGGCTTCATCGAGATTGGTCGCGATCGGCTTTTCGCAATAGACGTGCTTGCCGGCGTTGATCGCCTTGGTCAGTAGCGAAGGACGCGCCTGCGTGGTCGCGGCGTCGAAGAAGATGGTGTCGCCTTTCTCGGTCAGGGCCTTGTCGAGGTCGGTGGTCCAGCGCGCCACGTTGAACTGCTTTGCAAGATGCTCGACCTTGGCGGCGTCGCGGCCCACCAGAATCGGATCGGGCATCATGCGGTCGCCGTTGCCAAGCCGCACGCCGCCGGCATCGCGGATCGCGATGATGGAGCGGATCAGGTGCTGGTTGAGACCCATGCGGCCGGTGACACCGTTCATGATCAACCCCAGTCGTTTCGTCGTCATATCGTCTGCTCCTGCAGGAGTTTTGCTTTTGGTTGTTCCAGCGGCCGGTCGCTCGATGATGGCGGGAGATCGGATGTAGCACGTGAAGTGCGGTTTGAGCCGGAGAAGGGAAGCAGGAATCTCATGCTTTTGCCGTCCGCTCCACCAGCAGCGTGGGGATGCCGCAAGTACCGTTGCGCACCGTCAGCACCCGCGTCCCCGGCTTGCGCCCCGTGCGCACCTCGGACACATCGACGCCATCCGACACCAGCCGCGCCCGCGTCGCATCGATATCGGCGACGCGCCAGCTCACGCCCCACAGCCTGTCATGCTCCGCATCGGTGTCCTTGCCCGGTCGGTGCACCACTTCGACAATGAGATCGCCGCAGCGGAAGAACATCAGCCGTCCCCACTCGGCGTGTGAGCGGTCCAGCGCCATGTCGAGCCCGAGCCGCGCGCCATAGAGTGCGGCTGCGCGTTCAGGGTCCGCAGTCGAGACCACTACGTGATCCATCGCGGTGACGGGTGCGGACGTGGTCCGGACCGAGAGCGGACGTTCCTTCGCCAGTTCCAGGAAAAACATCCGCACACCGCGCGTGGCCTCGGTCGCCGCACGGGTTCGCTTCCACGACAACACGGCGTCCGACGTGGCGTCGCGGCTTTCGACCTCGGCAATCGGCTCGGGCTTCAGCGTCAAACGATCCAGCCTGCGGTGCATTTTCGCAATATCGCCGGTGCGAAAGCAGATGCTCGTCAGCCCTTCGCCCTGTTTTGCAATAACAGCACGAATCCCGTCCGCGGCGTTGCCGTCGCCATCGGGCGACATCAGCTCCAGTGTCATGTTGTCGAGCGTGAACAGCACGCGCGCGGCGCCGTCGCCGCGGTTGCGCCAGGCCGGCGCGCGCGCAAACAGCGTCTGATAGGCAGTCGCACCGGCGGCGATATCGCTGACCAGAATGACGACGTGATCGAGCCCGGTGATCACGGAAAAAGTCCCCGCGTGTTCTTGGCGGCGCGGACTTTCTCCACGCCGATCGCCATCGCAGCGGTGCGGTGGGAAACCCCGTCAGCCTTGGCGCGCGCCACCATGTGGTCGAAGGCGCGATCGAGGATGTGATATTCGCGTCGCATCACCTCCTCTTCTTCCCAGAACAGCTGCTGCAGGTCCTGCACCCATTCGAAATAGCTGACCACGACGCCGCCGGAATTGCACAGGATGTCCGGGATCAGGAAAATCTCATCCTGGCGTTTTTCGAGTATCAAGTCCGCATCCGGCGTGGTCGGGCCGTTGGCGCCTTCCGCCAGCACCCGGCATTTGAGGGTTTCGGCGACCCGCGCGTCGATCACGCGCTCCATCGCCGCCGGTACCAGCACGTCGCAGGGCAGCGCGAGGATTTGAGCCGGGTCGAACTGCATCTGGCTGGAAAAACCGGCGATGCTACCGTGCTCGCCGGCGTGGCGCATCAGCGCCGTGATATCGAGGCCGGCAGGGTCGTGAAGCGCGCCGGTATGGTCGCTGACCGCGATCACTTTCAGGCCGAAATGATGCAATCCGAGCGCGGCATAGGAGCCGACATTGCCAAAGCCCTGCACCGCGGCGGTGGCGTTGTTGAGGTCGATCGACAGTTCGTTCATCACCCGCCTGGCGAGATGGGCGACGCCGCGCCCTGTGGCTTCGCGCCGTCCCAGCGTTCCGCCCGATGCAACCGGTTTGCCGGTGACGATCCCGGTCACCGTGTGTCCCTGATACATCGAATAGGTGTCCATGAACCATGCCATGACCTGCTCATTGGTGCCCATGTCTGGCGCCATCACGTCGGTATGGGGGCCGACGAACGGGATCATCTCCTGCATATAGCGGCGCGACAGCGCCTCCAGCTCGCGCTTGGAGATCTTGCTGAGATCGACGTTTATCCCACCCTTGGCGCCGCCATAGGGCAAGCCGACCAGCGCGCATTTCCAGCTCATCCAGATCGCCAATGCCGCGACTTCGCCGATATCGACGCTGGGGGCAAACCGGGTGCCACCCTTGGTCGGGCCGAGCGTGAGGTGATGCTGGACGCGATAGCCCTCGAACACCGCGACCGATCCGTCGTCGCGGTGGATCGGACAGGAGACCGTAACGGCCCGCTTCGGCAGCAGCAGGCGGTCGCGTTCGTCCATCGGGATCGACAGATGATTGGCGATAACGCCAAACTGGTTCACCGCCATGTCGAACACCGGACCGGAATAAACCGTCATCGTTCCCTCCCCTGTTTTCTCTTGTCAGGAACTCAGAACAGCCACAGGCCGTTAGGCCGGCGCGGCGCACTGACGATACCCCTTGGAAGGTCGTAGTCCGGCCATGGGGTTATCTCAAGCGATACCGGCGGCGCGGTTGCCAATAATTTTAGCGAATAATCTGTGATAGACGGTGCTAATGTGAGGTTGCCGCCGGGACCACCCTTCAGCGCACGACGGAAAACCAATGCAAGCCCTGTTCATCGGACAAACCTATATCGATGTTACCTTCATCACCGACCACATGCCGACCGGCGACGAGAAGCACGTCGCCAAGGACTATGCGGTATCGTTCGGCGGCAACGCCGTGACAGCGGCGTTCTGCTGCGCCAAGCTCGGCATCGTGCCGGATCTGATCGCCACCGTCGCCAATGACTGGCTGGGCCGCATGTTCCAGGACATGAGCGCCAAGTACGGAATTTCGATCCATCCGCGCAAGGTCAACGCCTCCTCGCTGTCCTTCATCATGCCGAAGGAAGGCAAACGGGCGATCGTGCGCTGCCGCGACGACGAGCACATTCATCCATTTCCGATCCTCAATCTCAAGGGCTGCCGCGCGCTGCATGTCGATGGCCACCAGCCGGACGCAGCGATCCATTACGCAAAACTCTGCCGCGAGGCCGGCATCCTGACCTCGCTCGACGGCGGCGGCCTGCGCAGCAATACCCACGAACTCCTCGAGTTCATCGACATCGCGATCGTCGCCGAACGATTGTGCGAGCAAATGGACAAGACACCCGAAGAGATGCTGGATTACCTCAAGAGCCGCGGCTGCCGGGTCGGCGGGATCACCATGGGCGAGCGCGGCCTGCTTTGGTATGACGAGACCGGCGCCGTCCGCAGCCTGCCAGCGCTTCCGATCCCGCGCGAGCGCGTCATCGACACCAACGGCGCGGGTGACGTCTTCCACGGTGCCTATATCTATTCATACCTGAGCAATCCGGGCAAAAGCTGGCATGACCATTTCGTGTTCGCGCGCGCCGCATCCACCTACAAGATCCAGCACCTCGGCAACGAGGCCGGCTTGCCGACACTGACCGACATCGAAGTGGTCAAGATGGCGTTCGCGGGCGGCGCCTGACGGGATGAATCAGGCGCCAGCATGAGCCGCGTTTTCGTTGCCGGAAGCATCAACATGGATGTAGTGGCGACGGCCGGGCGCCATCCCCGTATCGGCGAGACCGTCACGGGGAACGCGGTTCGCTATTTTCCCGGTGGCAAAGGCGCGAACCAGGCGGTCGCCGCGGCCAAACTGGGGGCGCCGACGACGCTGATCGGCCGCATTGGCAAGGACGCGTTCGGCGATCAGTTGAAGGCGTTCCTTGCGGCGCAGGGAGTCGACGTCGCTTACCTGCGGGAAACAGCCGAGGCACATACGGGAACGGCGATCATCACGGTCGCCAATGCCGACAACACCATTGTCGTCATTCCCGGCGCCAATGCGCTTGTTGACGCTGCCGATATCGCTGTATCCAACCTTGCGAAAGGCGATATCGCTGTCAGCCAGTTCGAGATTCCGCTGCCTGCGATCAGCGCCTTCTTCAAACGAGCCCGCGCAGCAGGCGCGACGACGATCCTCAATCCGGCGCCTGCGATCGAATTCGACTCCGCAATGCTTGATCTGGTCGATATTCTCATCCTCAATGAAAGCGAGCTCGGCTTGCTGGCGAAAACCGGACTTCTTGATACCGACGATCATGCGCGATTGATCGGCGCGGTGCGATCGTTACCAACCAAAGACAGGATCATCTGCGTGACGCTGGGCAGGCGTGGCGTGCTGGCGCTCGTCAACGACGAGCCCGTGTTTATTCCAGGCCACGCCGTCAAGGCCGTCGACACCACTGGCGCCGGCGACTGTTTTGTCGGCGCGGTTGCCGCCCAACTCGCCGACGGCCAGTCAATCGAGGCCGCGCTGGACTTCGCCAATGCTGCTGCCTCGATCTGCGTACAACGGATGGGCGCGGGGCCATCGATGCCGACAGCCGCGGAAGTGGGGGCCGCTCTCTCCACGTCATCCCGGCCACCGAGCGGGACCCATAATCACCGGCGTTAATTGTCAAGAAAGAGGTCTCTGCCACCGCGCAAAACGAGATGGCACGGCGTCTGGGTCCCGGCTCGGAGGCCGGGACGACAAGTCAAGCCAGCGCTGCTTTCAAATCAAACCGCAAGTCCGCGGCCTGTTCCGGCGTGATCGACCTGTTGAGTCCGAGAATTTTCCGTCCGAACACATGGTCCGACGCGCGATTGACCGACTCGACGCCAACCAATTGTCCAGCTTTGTAGCAGAACGCCGAGAACGATCCCTGCCCGGCGTCCCCGCGCACCACGACGCGATCGTAGCCAGTGGTGAGACCGGCGATCTGCAGCTTGTCGGGGCCCTGGTCGCTCCAGAACCACGGCAGGCCGTCATAGGTTTTGGCATCGCCGGTTAGACGCGCCGCGACGCAGCGGGCGTGATCGGTGGCGTTCTGCACCGATTCCAGCCGCAGCGACGCGCCAAAGCGCGGGCTGTCGAACAGCGCGCAGTCGCCGATCGCCGATATGTTCGGATCCGAGGTCAGCAATTGCTCGTTGACGATGATCCCCGACCCCACCGGCAGGCCGGCTTCCGCCGCCAGTTCGACGTTCGGCAACACACCGACGCCGACCACGACCAGATCGGCCGCGACATGCCGGCCGTCGCTGAGGCTGACACCGGTCACGCGGCCGCTATCGCCCTCGATGCTGGTGGCCTGCACGCCGAAATGGATGCGGATCCCTGCAGCGGCGTGCCGCTGCTCGAAGAATGCCGAGATTTCCGCGGTCACTGCACGCGCCATCACGCGCGGTCCGAGTTCGACCACATCCACTTCAAGTCCCTTGGCCCGCGCGGTGGCGGCAAATTCGAGGCCGATAAATCCAGCACCGACGACGACGACGCGCTGGCCCTGCGTGATCCTTTGCCGCAATGCCTCGCTTTCGTCGAGCGTCCGCAAATAGCGCACGTCTTCGAGGTTGGCATTGGGGATGTCGAGCAGCCGGTTGCGCGCGCCGGTGGCCAGCACCAAATGGCCGTAATCGAAAAATGAGCCGGAGGCGAGCAGCAGCCGGTGCGCGGCGCGATCGATGAAGGCGGCACGATCGGCGGTCAACTCGATGTTCTGGTCGCGGTAAAATTTGTCGGGGCGGAACATCAGGCTGTCAGGCGCGCCGCCGCCTTTGAGATAGGCTTTCGACAAAGGCGGCCGCTGGTACGGCAGATGCGCCTCGTCATTGATCAGGACGATGCGTCCGCCGTAATGGTGCTGCCGCAACGAGGCCGCGAGCTGAAAGCCCGCATGGCCTGCCCCGACGATCAGAACCGGTCCCTGCTCCATCCGATCAGGCCGGCACGAGGGGAAGCGGCAAGGTATCGAACCCGCGCAGCGTGTTGTTGAGCCGCCGACGCGGTTCGCCTGTCAGTTCGAAGGAAACTACGCGTTTGGCGAGTGCTGCAAAAATCGCCTCGCTTTCAAGCCGCGCCACCGCCTGCCCGACGCAGCCATGAATGCCGGTGCCGAAGGTCATGTGCCCGGTGGCGCGGCGCCTGACGTCGAAAGTATCGGGCCTGTCCCAGCGGCGCGGATCGCGGTTGGCCGCGGCGAGAAACAGCAGCACCTTTTCGCCCTCGCCCAGGCGTACGCCGCCGACATCGACAGCTTTGGTCGTGGTCCGAAAGAAGGTCTGCACCGGCGCCTCGAAACGCAACACCTCCTCGAAGGCGCCGCGGATCAGCGCGGGATTCTCGCGAAGTGCCGTCCATTGTTCGGGATAACGCGCCATGCAGTACAGCGCATTGCCGAGCCCATACACCGTGGTGTCGATGCCCGCCGAAAGAAATGAACGCACCAGCATGCCCGCTTCATCTTCCGCCAGTTCGCCGGCATCGACGGCCCTGAAAATCAGCATGCCCAATCCGTCCGGCGCCAGCGCCGCGCGGCTGCACTTCGACATGATCCATTCGCGAACCGGGCCGGCATTGGCCATCGCCTGGTTGAACAGATCGTTGCGCGGGCCGAAGGAATTGAACACCATGCTGCCATAGGGCAAGAGATTCTCGCGACCGTCTCCGGAAATGCCGACCGCATCCGGAAAAACCTTGAGCGGATAAGCTTCCGCCAGATCCGCGACACCGTCGAATTCGCGCTGTTCCACCAGCCGGGCGACCAACAGTTCCGCCTCGCGCTCGAAGGTCGTGCGCAGGACATTGATCGCGGCCGGTGACAGGATTCGGGTCAGCACCGCGCGGGTACGCGTGTGCAGCGGCGGATCGGCTTCCAGAATGATGCTGGGCGGACGCCATGGCGGTTCCTTTCGGAAGTCGCTCAAGCCGACTCCGGCCGACGAGCAAAAGGTTTGCCAATCCGTCAGGGAATCCCGCACCTCCTGGTGGCGGGCCATCGCCCATATTCCGTATTGCTCGAGCCAAACCACGGGACCTGCTTCCCGCATCGCCTCGTGGTGCGGATAGGGATCGTGCAGGAAGGCGTGCGAAAACGGATCGATGGTGGAAACCGGTCGGCTCAACGTCGCTTGGTCGCTTGCCATATTGTCCCCGTTTCCATCCCTCGCCGCCTGGCCGGTTCGGCCCATTTTGCACGACTTCGGCGGGGATTGTCACCCCACCGCTTCTGCTATTTAAATGCCCCCGAACCTCACAAGACCGGGACTCACCAGATGTCGATGCCCGCAACCGCCTCCCTGCCCGACGATCCGGCGCTGCTGCGGATCGAAGGCCCGATCGCCACCATCACGCTCAATCGCCCCGCCGCTTTCAACTCGATCGATCTTTCGATCGCAAAGAAGCTCGAACAACTCGGCGCCGAGGTCGCCGACAACGACGATATCCGCGTGCTCGTGATCGAAGGCGCAGGCCGCGCGTTCTGCGCCGGCGGCGACCTGCAAACCATTGGGGCGGCGGCCGCTGCCGACAACATCGCGCCTGTGGTCGGTGAATTGCTGAAGCACTATCACGCTTTCATCACCAGCTTGCGGCAGATGCCCAGGATCGTGCTGGCGAGCGTACACGGTTCGGCCGCCGGCGCCGGCCTTTCGCTCGCCTTCGTCGCCGATCTCTGCATCGCCGCCGAAGACGCCCGCTTCACGCCCGCTTATGCCAAGCTCGGCGTATCGCCCGACGGCGGCGGCACCGTCGGCGTGGTTGCGAGCGTCGGGGCGCGCCGGGCGTTGCAGATCTATCTGGCCGAGGACAGCTTTTCGGCGGCCCAGGCCTATGACTGGGGCCTGGTCGCCAGGGTCGTGCCAGCGGTTGAGCTGAAAGCCGCGACCCGCGAACTGGCGCTTCGTCTGGCGCAAAACGCACCGGCAGCACTGGCGGCGACGAAGGCGCTGATCCATCGCGCGCATGTGACGCCGATCGAACAACAGCTCGACGCCGAACGGGACGGCATCATCGGCTGCATGCACACGGAAGAGTTTCGCGTGGCGGTGAAGAAGTTCACCAGCAAGGGAAAGTAGCGGCCGATCGCCCACTCTCAGTGTCGTTCCTGCGAAAGCAGGAACCCATAATCACCGACCGCAATTGTCGAAGCGTAGGCTCGCCGCAGCCGTCTGTATAAATGCCGCGCTGACTACGCGGTATGGGTTCCCGCGTTCGCGGGGACGACACGGTGTCTAGGGCGGGCAGATATACCCGGTCCCCGACGGCGACTTGAAGCAGCCGACCGATTCCGGGATCACGTGCTTCGGCAGCCACAGCACCACTTTCGGGAAATAGATCGTAAAGCAGATCGTCACCAGGAACACCACGTAGATCGGCAGCGCCGCGCGCAGCGCCTTGCCGAAACTGACGCCGACGAATTTCGACGCCATCAGCAGCACCAGACCATAGGGTGGCGTGATCAGCCCGAACGCCAGTGTGGCGATCAGGACCACGCCCATATGTACGCCGTTGATGTCGCCGGCCTGCGTCAGCGCATTCACCAGCGGCATGAAGATGATGATGGTCGGCACCGGCTCGATGAAATCGCCGACCACCGTGAACAGCAGCACCAGCAGCAGCATCATGTATTGCGGATCATTGCCGGCGATCGAGGTGATCCAGTCGGCGATCACGATGGCGCCGCGCAGATAGGCGAGCATCCATCCGAACGCGTTGGCGGCGCCGATGGTGATCAGCGGCAGCGAGAAGATCAGCCCGGCAAGGCAAAAGTCGTAAGGAATCTTCCTGATGTGCCCGCGATTGAGCGCGGGGATCACCACCGCGATGATCCAGATCACCGCGACGGCGCCGGCTTCGGTCGGCGTAAACCAGCCGGTGAGGATGCCGCCGAGCAGGATCACCGGAATCATCAGCGGCAACGCCGCGTCGCCGGCGGCGAAAACCACCTGGCGAAACGGCGCGCGCGGCTTGCGCATGCCGGAGGGTCCGAAAAAATAGCAATAGATCATCAGGCCGAAGCCGATCATCAGTCCCGGCACCACTCCGGCCATGAACAGCCCGGCGATCGAGACGTTGCCGACCGCGCCATAGACCACGGCCGTGATGCTCGGCGGCACCAGGGCCGCAATGGTGGAGGCGGATGCGATGATCGCCGCGATGAAGGCGGGGCTGTAGCCCTCCCGCTTCATCGGGCCGCCCAGCGCGCGGCTCATGACCGCGACGTCGGCGGTGGTCGATCCCGACATTTCCGAGAAGAACATGCTGAAAACTACGACGACCTGCGACAGCCCGCCCCTGATGTGCCCGACCAGCGACAGCGACAGATTGGCGATCCGCACCACCACGTTGGCCGAGCTCATGAGTTCGCCGACCAGCAGGAAAAACGGAATCGCCAGCAGCGCCTCGGAATCCATGCCGTCGAAAATCTTCTGGACGATCGCCGCCAGTGAAACGTCGGTCAGCGCCGCGCCGATGAACACGCCCGCCATCAGCGAGAACGGCACGGGCACGCCGAGGTAGCCGAAAAACAGGAAGCAGAACGACATCAGCGCGAGGATGACCGGCGCGCTCACAGGCCCACCTTCTTGGTCATGTTGGTGTCGATCGATGGAATGTCCCTGTCCTCTTCCGGCGGCTCGGGATGATCAAAGCCGTTGCGGATGCCGTTGACCAGTTGCTCGACCGCAAACAGCGCGATCAGCGCGCCGGCAAAAGGAATGGCTGCATAGAGCGAGGCGATCGGGGTGCCCGAGGGAAGCCGGAAACTGCCGAAGCCCCTGATGTAATTGATATAGCCGAACCCGATCAGGCAGAATGCGACGCCGAGAACGATCAGGCGGATCAGGATCTCGACGATCAGGCGCGGGGTACCGTGCATCGCCTCGGAAATCGCGGTCAGATACAGATGGTCGTTGCGGCGGGTGGCGACCGCAGCGCCGATGAAGATCGCATAGATAAACAGCGTGGAGGTGACTTCCTGCAGCCATAGCCAGGGATGGCCGATGGTCCGCGTGACGATATCGCACATCACCGACAGCGAGAAGCCGAAGCACAGCACGCCGCAAACGATCATCAGGACCAGTTCGAGCCGGTCGAGCGACCGCCACTTGAGGTGATGCTGCCGCTGCAACACCAGTTTATCGGCGATGGACATCGTCAGGTTCTCCGTCGTCCCGGCTTTTCTTCATGGCCGGGCAAAAGTGCGAAGCACGTCTTCGCGCTAGATATCCCGGCCATCCACGTCCTGATGCAGCGTGAAGTAAGACGTGGATGCCCGGCACAAGGCCGGGCATGACGATGCTATTTCAGCCGCCTAGTCGATCGCCCGGATCAGGGTCTTGATCTTGTCGGCGTGCGAGCCGAGTTCCTTGGCAAGCTTGTCGAGATAGGGATCGGCGATTTTCTGAAAACCCGTCTTGTCGACATCGGTGACGATCTTGACGCCCAGCTTCTCGAGTTTCGTCGCCGCCGAGCGTTCGAGCTCGAAAGCCCGCTTCGGCTCCTGCGCACTGACGTCCTTTGCGGCGGTCAGAACCCATTGCTTCTGCTCGGCGCTGAGGCTTTGCCACAGTTTGTCGCTGATCCAGACGATGGCGTTGTTGGCCTCGTGCTCGGTCATCGAGAGCACGGGCGCCACTTCATAGTGCTTGTTGATGAGGTAGACGTTGACGCCGTTTTCGCCGAAATCCACCACGCCGGTTTGCAGCGAAGTATAGACGCTGCCGAACGGCATGTGCACGGTCTGGGCGCCATAGGCGGCAAACATCGTGTCCTCGGTCGCGGTTGCCTGGACCCGAACCTTGTAGCCCTTGAGGTCCTCGACCTTGTGGACTTCCTTCTTGCCATACATGTTGCGGAAACCCTGGGTGGCAAGCCCGATCGCATGAATGCCGGGCGCGGTGTCGTCGATCATGTCCCGGATCGCTTCAAAGACTTTCTGGTCGCCCATCGCCTTGATGTCGTGCGCCTCGGAGCGGAACAGGAAATGCAGCGACATCACGCCGGCTTGCGGCGAGATCGTCGAGGTATTGGCGGAAGAGACGACCGCAAAATCGATATCGCCCGATTTGACGAGCTGCAGGATCTGCGGCTCCTGTCCGAGCTGCGCGCCGGGATACTGGTCGACCAGCATGCTCCCCTTGCTCAATTCCTTGAGCCTGGCGGAAAATATATCGTAGGCGACGCTGTAGCCGGAATTGAGCTGCTGGTCGTGGGCGAAACGATAGTGCTTCACCTCCTGCCCGCCGGCGCCGGTGGTAAAAACCATTGCCGCCGCCGCGACCGCCGCAGCGACTATTTTTCCTGGATTGTTCAAAGCTTCCCCCTGTTTTGATTTTTTCAATCATCCCATCGGGGTAACAGGATTGTCAATCAGACATCGGGCCATCTCGTCGGCCCGGTGAAACGCCGGGACGACGAGTGCAGATGCTCTAATTAATCGACCGGATCAGGTCCTTGATCTTCTCGGCGTGCGGGCCAAGCTCCTTGGAGAGCTTGTCAAGATAGGGGTCGGCGACCTTGATGAAACCGGATTTGTCGACGTCGGTGACGACCTTGACGCCCATCGCCTTCAGCTTGTCCTGCGATTGATGCTCGAGTTCGATCGCCTTCGCCGGCTGGTTCTTGTTGACCTCGTCGGCGGCGGCTTGCACCCAGCCCTGTTGCTCCGGCGTCAGGCTGTTCCACAGCTTGTCGCTGACCCAGACCAGGCTGTTGTTGGCCTCGTGTTCGGTCATCGAAAGCACCGGGGCTACTTCATAGTGCTTGTTGGCGAGGTAAACGTTGACGCCGTTTTCGGCGACATCGACCACGCCGGTCTGCAGCGAGGTGTAGACGCTGCCGAACGGCATGTGCACGACCTGCGCGCCATAGGCCGGGAACATGGTGTCCTCGGTCGGCGTCGCCTGCACCCGCACCTTGAGGCCTTTCATGTCGTCGACCTTCTTGATCTCGCGCTTCGAATACATGCTGCGAAGCCCGAGCGTCGAGAGCGCGATGACGCGCGCGCCCTGCACCGTATCCGCGATCATCGCCTTGACCTCCGCGGACACCCTGGGATCCGCGATCGCCTTGACGAGGTGCGCTTCGGAGCGGAACAGGAAATGCATCGACATCACGCCGGCCTGCGGCGACAGCGTAGCGGCATTGGCCGAGGAGGAAATGCAGAACTCCACGTCTCCCGCTTTCACCAGTTGCAGGACTTGCGGCTCCTGCCCGAGCTGCGCGCCGGGATATTGCTCGATCAGCATGGTGCCCTTGCTTAGCTCCTTCAGCTTGTCGCTGAAGATATCGCCGAGGATTCCGTAACCCGTCGTCTTGGGCTGGTCGTAGGCGAAGCGATAATGCTTCACCTCCTGCGCGCTCGCGCTTGTCGCCATCATGATCGCCGACGCGGCCACGACCGCACCGAGAATTCCTCTCAACTTGACCATCGTCTCCCCCCTGTTTTGATTTTCTCAATCATCCCATCGGGGTTGTTTGAATGTCAATCAAACAAAGGGCGCAACGCATCTGCGAGATAATGGGCTCCGTCACCCCCGGGATGAACCGCAATTGCGTTCACCCGGAGGATGACGGTCCCGTGCCGCGCATGAAATCGAAGTCGCAGCCTTCGTCGGCCTGCAGGATGGTTTCATTGAACAGATGCGCATAGCCGCGTTTGGCCCAATCCGGCGTCGCCGCCGGGGCCAACGCTGCCTGGCGTATTCTAAACTCCGCAGTGTCGATCAGAAGATCGATGCTGCGGTTGGCAACGTCGAGCCGGATCATGTCGCCGTTTTGGACCAGCGCCAACGGGCCGCCCACGGCGGATTCCGGAGTGATGTGCAGCACGATGGTGCCGAATGCCGTTCCGCTCATTCGCGCATCCGATATCCGCACCATGTCCTTGACGCCGGCGCGCCCCAGTTTCATCGGGATCGGCAGATAGCCGGCTTCCGGCATGCCCGGCGCACCCTTCGGCCCGGCGTTGCGCAGCACCAGCACGTCGTCGGCATTGACGTCGAGATCGGGATCGTCGACCCGGAGCGTCATGTCCTCGACCGAGTCGAACACCACGGCGCGGCCGGTGTGCTGCAACAGCCTGGGGCTGGCCGCCGAATGCTTGATGACGGCGCCGCGCGGCGCGAGATTGCCGTGCAGCACCGCCATCGCGCCTTCCGGCTTGATCGGACTTTTTCGCGCGCGGATTACGTCCTGTCCCGGTACCTCCTCGGCGCCGGCAACCACATCGCGCAACGTGGCGCCGGTGATGGTCCTGGCATCCAGATCGATGAGGTCGCCGAGCTGCGCCATCAATCTCGGCACGCCGCCGGCATGATGGAAATGCTCCATGTAGTGTGCACCCGATGGCTTCAGGTCGATCAGAACGGGCACCTCGCGGCCGATTCTGTTGAAGGCTTCGAGATCGATGCGATGTGCGGTGCGATTGGCGATCGCCGTGAGGTGAATGAGGCCGTTGGTCGATCCACCGATCGCCTGCAGCACGACTTGCGCATTCCTGAACGCCGCGGGCGTCAGCAACTCGCTCGGCCGCGGGCCTTTCGCCCTGGCCATTTCGGCGGCGACCTTGCCGCTGGCTTCCGCGAGACGAAAACGCTCGGCATGGGGTGCCGGAATGGTCGCGCTCATCGGCAGCGACAGTCCCAGCGACTCCGTGATGCAGGCCATGGTAGAGGCGGTACCCATCACCATGCAGGTGCCGACGGAAGGCGCGAGCCGGCCGTTGACCGCCTCGATCTCGACGTCGTCGATTTCACCGGCGCGGAATTTGGCCCAAAGCCGCCGGCAATCGGTGCAGGCGCCCAGCACCTCGCCCTTGTGATGACCGACCACCATCGGCCCGACCGGGATCACCACCGTCGGCAGATCGGCGCTGACGGCGGCCATGATCTGCGCCGGCAAGGTCTTGTCGCAGCCGCCGATCACCACCACCGAGTCCATCGGCTGGGCGCGGATCATTTCCTCGGTGTCCATCGCCATCAGATTGCGCAGATACATCGAGGTCGGGAACGCAAAGCTTTCGGCAATCGAGATGGTCGGAAACACCATCGGCATCGCACCGGCCAGCATCGCGCCGCGTTTCACCGCTTCGATAATCTGCGGCACGTTGCCGTGACAGGGATTGTAGTCGCTGTGGGTGTTGGTGATGCCGACGATCGGGCGATTGAGCGCATCGTCGGAATAGCCCATCGCCTTGATGAAGGCCTTGCGCAGGAACAGCGAGAACCCGGCGTCGCCATAACTCGTCAAACCCTTGCGAAGCCCGTCAGCCATGCGTCGTATCCTCTCCAACTTGGCTCAAGTGCCAACGTTCAACTACCTCTCCCCTTGTGGGAGAGGTCGGATCGCATCGTTAGATGCGATCCGGGTGAGGGATTAAGGTCCATCGATAGACCGTGACCCCTCACCCCAACCGTCTCCCACAAGGGGAGAGGGTGCTCACCGTCGTTGTCGCAATCTCGAAGCAATACTTCAAGCTTGGGCTTAAACTTTGATCGTTATTTCCAGTCCACGATCCTGCCGGCGTCGCCGTCGAACTCCATGCTGCAGAACGCGCCGCCCTGGTAGAAATCGCCGACCGGATCGGGCCGAAGCCTCGCCTGTTCGGCCATGGCGTGTTCGCGAAAATCCTCGGCGCGGCCGGTCGGGCGATAGCCGAGATCGTAGGCGCGGTGATTGTCCCACCAGGCGCGCTCGTTGTAAGACGCGCCATAGAAAATCTCGAAATCAATGCCCGGATGATCGAGCCCGATCCGGCAGAGCTGGACCAGGTCTTCGGGCTTGAGCCAGATCGCGAGCCGGCGATGATCCAGCGGCTTGTCGCCGAAATTGCCGATCCGGATGCAGGTGACGCCAAGACCGTGCTTGTCGGCATAGAGTGCGCCCAGCGCCTCGCCGAACGCCTTGCTGACGCCATAGCGGCTGTCCGGCCGCGCCGTCACGTCGGTGCCGATGCGGTGATGGCGCGGATAGAACCCGACCGCGTGGTTCGACGAGGCGAACACGATGCGCTTGACGCCCTTCTTGCGCGCGGCCTCGAACAGATTGTAGCAGCCGATGATGTTGGACTGCAGGATCGCGTCCCACGGACCCTCGACCGAAAATCCGCCGAAATGCAAAATACCGTCGACGCCGTCGCAGATCGCCTCGACCTGCGCCAGATCGGACAGTTCGGCCGCCTTGAACTTCTCTATCGGACCAAGCTCGGCGGGCGCCTCGCGGTCGCTCAGCAGCAGGTCCGGATAAATCGGCGGCAACAATTTGCGCAAGGCCGTCCCGATTCCCCCCGATGCGCCGGTCATCAATATGCGTGGCATTTCTTCCCTCGTTTCTGCGACCGATTTGCGGTCCTTGGCCGACAATGATAGCAAACCAGAACGCGAGGAAACGCAACAACGAGAACAGCAAATGTCCGAGACAAAATCCCCCCGCGCCGGCTGGCAGCCGGCGACCTGTTATCCCGATCCGGCGATCCATGCCCTCGATCCACGCTTTGAAAAATACTGGCTGAAACTCTCCGCCGTGGAACGGTTGACCACGGGGCTGCGCTGGGCCGAGGGGCCGGTGTGGGTCGGCGACGGACGCTACCTGTTGTGCAGCGACATTCCCAACAACCGCATCATCAAGTGGGAAGAGGAAACCGGCGCGGTCAGCATCTACCGCAAGCCGTCGAACTTCACCAACGGCCATACCCGCGACCGCCAGGGCCGCCTGATCGGCTGCGAGCATGGCGGACGCCGCGTGGTGCGAACCGAATATGACGGTTCGATCACGGTGCTGATGGACAATTTCGAAGGCAAACGGCTGAACTCGCCGAACGACGTGGTGGTGAAATCCGACGGCTCGATCTGGTTCACTGATCCGATTTTCGGCCTGCTCGGCAACTACGAGGGCTACAAGGCCGAACCCGAGATCGACATGAACGTCTACCGGATCGACGGCAAGACTGGAAAGGCCACGATCGTCCGCACCGGCGTGCTCGGCCCCAACGGCCTTTGTTTCTCGCCAGATGAAAAAATCCTCTACGTCATCGAATCCCGCGGCGAGCCGACCCGCAAGATCCTCGCCTACGACGTATCGGCAAGCGGCGACACGGTTTCCAACAAACGCGTCTTTGTCGACGCCGGCCCCGGCACCCCCGACGGCATGCGCGCCGACATCGACGGCAACCTGTGGTGCGGCTGGGGCATGGGCGATCCCGAACTCGACGGCGTCGTGGTGTTCGCGCCCGACGGCGTCCTGATCGGCCGCATCGCGCTGCCCGAACGCTGCGCCAATCTGTGCTTCGGCGGATTGAAGCGCAACCGGCTGTTCATGGCCGCGAGCCAGTCGATCTATGCGCTCTATGTCAACACCCAGGGCGCGCTCGGGGGATAGGCCTACATCGTCCTGTACTTCTCGATTGCCGCGATATCCGGCTCGATGCCTAGACCCGGTGTTTCCGGCAGCACGATCTCGCCGTCTTTGATGTCGGCGATCGCGCCGCAGAACTGCTGGCGCAGCGGGTTGTCGTTGCTGTCGACCTCCAGCAACCCGCCACCGCCGCTGCCCGCAAGCAGATGCGCCGACGTCAATAGACCAATGCCGGCGCCGAGGAAATGCGGGCAATAGATGCGCTTTGCGGCAACGATTTCGCGCGCCACCGCGATGCAGCCAGTGATGCCGCCCCATTTGGCGGCATCCGGCTGAACGACGCTCAAGACGCCTTCTTTCAGCGCCGCCGCAAAATTTTCGCGGCCTGCGATGTTTTCACCCCCGGCTATTGGAAGCGTTGAGCCCTCTTGCAGGCGGCGCCATTCGCTCCAGGGACGGTCGGCGCGCAGCGGCTCTTCCAGCCAGGCCAGCCTGAAATCTCCCAGCGGCGGGGCCAATTGCAGCGCCTTCTCGATCGACCAGCCCTGATTGACGTCGGTGGCGAGAAAGCCATCGCCGGCGAGCTTTCGCAGTTCGCGAAGGTTGGCGCGGTCGCGTTCCGGATCGAAACCGATTTTCAGCTTGAAAGCGCGATGGCCGCGGCGCATCGCCGCCTCCGCCATCGCCACGCTGCCGGTCGGATTGAGGCCGCTGGCATAGACGCGCATGCGCCCCGACGCGCCGCCGAGCAGCCGCCACAGCGGCGTTTTTGCGCGCTTGGCGAACAAATCCCACAGCGCGATATCGATGCCGGCGATCGCCTGCGCGAACGGGCCGGGCTCACCCGACTGCAGCGCCAGCACGGAAGTCGCGGCGCTCAAATCCTCGAACACTTCGGAAGGATGGGTCACCGCGCGCCCGGCCAGCATCGGCGCCAGCATTTCGTTGATCAGGCGCGTGCGATGCTCGGGACCGACGGCCGGGAAATTGCACCACAACTCGCCCCAGCCGCATTGGCCGTCGTCATCCTCGAGGCGGACGAACACCGCGGGTCGGTCGCGCATCTCGCCGAACGAGGTCACCACCGGCGTCGTCAGCGGATAGCGGTAGCAGAACGCCTGCAGGCTGCGGATCTTGAAGGCAGAAGTCATATTCGTGATTTACGCAATCCCTCTCCACGCGTCATCCCCAAAACGCAAAAACGCCGGAACGGGATCATCCCCGTCCCGGCGCTTGCGACAGCGCGCTGACGATTACGCGGCGTTGAAGCCGGCGACTGCCTTGACTTCGAGATATTCTTCCATGCCGTAACGGCCCCATTCGCGGCCGTTGCCGGACTGCTTGTAGCCGCCGAACGGCGCGGAGCGGTCGTTGGGAACACCCTGCAGGTTGACATTGCCGGCGCGGATCCTGCGGCCGACCCGGCGCGCAGTCTCAACCGTGTCGGCGGAGACGTAACCGGCAAGACCGTACGGCGTGTCGTTGGCGATCTTGACGGCGTCTTCCTCGTCCTTGGCGCCGAGGATGGTCAGCACCGGCCCGAAGATTTCCTCGCGCGCAATCGTCATGTCGTTGGTGACATCGGCGAAGATGGTCGGACGAACATAGAAGCCCTTGTTGACGCCTTCCGGCAAGCCGGGGCCGCCGGTCACCAGGGTTGCACCTTCCTCGATGCCCTTCTGGATCAGCTTCTGGATCTTGTCCCACTGGATGCGGGACACCACCGGACCGATGGTAGTGCCTTCGGCTCGGGGATCGCCGGCCTTGGTCTTGTCGGCGACGCCCTTGGCGATGGCGGCGACTTCCTTCATCTTCGACAGCGGCACGATCATCCGCGACGGCGCATTGCACGATTGTCCGGAGTTGTTGAACATGTGCATCACGCCGCCGGTGACGGCCTTGGCGAGATCGGCGCCTTCCAGAATGATGTTCGGCGACTTGCCGCCGAGTTCCTGGCTGACGCGCTTGACGGTCGGCGCGGCGCGCTTGGCGACGTCGATGCCGGCGCGGGTCGAGCCGGTGAACGAGATCATGTCGATATCCGGATGCTCGCTCATGGCCGCACCGACTTCAGGGCCGAGGCCGTTGATCAGGTTGAACACCCCCTTCGGCACGCCGGCCGCATGCAGGATTTCCGCGAAGATCAGCGCAGACGACGGCGTGAATTCGGATGGCTTGAGGATCATGGTGCAACCGGCGGCCAGCGCCGGCGCCACCTTGCAGGCGATCTGGTTCAGCGGCCAGTTCCACGGCGTGATCATGCCGATGACGCCGACGGGCTCGCGCACCACCATCGCCGAGCCGAGCGGCTCCTCGAAGTGGTAGGTCTTGAGAACCTCGAGCGTATTGGTGATATGGCCGAGACCGGCGCCGGCCTGCAGCCGCTCAGCCATCGGCAGCGGCGCGCCCATCTCGTCGGAAACGGCGGCGCCGATGTCCTTCATGCGGGTCTTGTAGATCTCGATGATCTTTTCGAGCAGCGCGACGCGCTCTTCGCGGCTGGTCTGCGAGAAGGTCTCGAAGGCGCGCCTGGCGGCGGCCACCGCCTTGTCGACGTCGGCCTTGGAGCCCAGCGCAACCTCGTACATCGCTTCTTCGGTCGCCGGATTGACGACGGGTATGGATTTCTTGACGACCGGATCGACCCAGGCGCCATCGATGTAGAATTGCATGCGGTTGACCATCGTAAACCTCTTGATTTCAGGGGCAATTGGAGGGGGAACAGAGCGTTCGGCAAGCATCCTTGCACGAAACCTCCGGAAAATGAACCCGCCATATGCGGGACACCGCACTGCAGCGGACGCAGCATATTAAAGTCGCTGGTGTGACCGATGCAAGACGCTGCTCCGTCGCCCCGGCGAACGCCGGGACCCAGACGCCCGTGTCCTCACGTTTTATCGCTGACGATAGCGACCTTCTAGAACAACTATCGCTACGGATTGTGGGTCCCGGCGTTCGCCGGGACGACAGATCAAACCGCCATCTTCCGGTGCCGCACCGGTGCGCCCGCCGTGAGGCTCTCGGCGGCGTCGAGGATGGCGTTGGCGTCGATGCCGTGGTGGCGGTAGAGCTCGTCGATACTGCCGGTCTGGCCGAAATGCTCGACGCCGAGCGCCTCCACCCGGTGACCGCGTACGCTGCCGAGCCAGCCGAGGGTTGCAGGGTGTCCGTCGATCACGGTGACGATGCCGCAGTCGCGCGGCAGCGGCATCAGCAGCTTTTCGATATGGCTGAGATGCGGCAACCCGCGCCAGTCGCGGCGCATCCGCCGCGCCGCGGTCCACCCCGCATGCAGCCGGTCGGCCGACGTGATCGCCAGCAGGCCGATATCCCGGCGGCTTTCGCCCAAGAGCCCAATGGCCTCGATCGCCTCCGGCACCACCGCGCCGGTATAGGCGATCACAGCTTCGGCATTCGGTCCCGGCTTGCGCAGCCAGTAGGCGCCGTCGGTAATGCCGCGTTGCAGATCGGGCGTCATCATCCGCTGCGGCTGCTCCAAGTTGCGGGTCGACAGCCTCAGATAGACCGAGCCGCCCTCCCCCGCGCCCTCACGCTGCATGTGCCGGAAGCCCCAGCCCATGATGACGGCGAGTTCGTCGACAAAGGCCGGCTCGAACGAGGCGAGCCCATCCAACGCCATGCCGATCAATGGCGTCGCGATCGACTGGTGCGCGCCGCCTTCCGGCGCCAGCGTGATGCCTGACGGCGTCGCCGCCACCATGAAACGCGCATCCTGATAGCAGGCATAGTTCAGCGCATCGAGCCCGCGCTGGATGAAGGGATCGTACAAGGTTGCGATCGGCAGCAGCCGTTCGCCGTTGATGGCATGCGACAGCCCCAGCGCCGACATCAGGATGAACAGGTTCATCTCGGCGATGCCAAGCTCGATGTGCTGTCCCTTCGGCGAAAAATCCCAGTTGAAGGTCGAGGGTATCTTCTCGCTGCGGAACAGATCGGCCTTCTCGGCGCGCGCGAACAGCCCGCGGCGGTTGACCCAGGCGCCGAGATTGGTCGACACCGTGACATCGGGCGATGCCGTGACGATCCGCGAGGCCAACTCGCTGTCGCCGCGCGCAAGTTCGTTGAGCACGAGGCCAAAACCCTGTTGCGTCGACATCTGCGGTGACGGCTTGAACGAAAGCTGCTGTGGCACGTCGATGACCCCAGCGGTCAGGCGGCGTTGGCTGTCGCGGTTGAACGGCACATCGGCCAGGAACGCCTCCAGTGCCGCCGGTTGCTGCGACAATCCCTCGAATTTTTCCCATTCATGCCCCGGCCGGATGTTCTGCGCCGAGCGCCATTTCTCCATCTGGGTGACCGTCATCAACCCGGCGTGATTATCCTTGTGGCCCTGGAACGGCAGGCCGACACCCTTGATGGTATAGGCGATGAAGCAGACCGGACGGTCGTGGTCGATCGACTCGAATGCCTCGATCATGCTGGTCATGTCGTGGCCGCCGAGATTGGACATCAATGCCAGCAATTCCTCGTCGCTGCGTCTGTCGATCAGTTGCGACACCGCCCCCTGATCGCCGATCTCGTCGCGCAGATGCTTGCGGAAAGCAGCCCCGCCCTGAAAGCACAACGCCGCATACATCGCGTTCGGGCAGGCATCGATCCAGCGTTTCAGCGCTTCGCCGCCGGGTTCGGCGAACGCCGCCTGCATCAGCCGGCCGTATTTCACGATCGCCACGTCCCAGCCGAAATTGCGGAACATGGATTCGAATTTTTCCCACAGCCCCTCGCGCACCACGGCATCGAGGCTCTGGCGGTTGTAGTCGACCACCCACCAGGTGTTGCGCAGGCCGTGCTTCCACCCCTCCAGCAGCGCCTCGAAGATGTTGCCTTCGTCCATCTCGGCGTCGCCGACCAGCGCGATCATCCGCCCCTCGGGGCGGTCCTTCATCCAGCCATGCGCCTTGACGTAGTCCTGCACCAGCGAGGAGAACAATGTCTGCGCCACGCCGAGGCCGACCGAGCCGGTGGAGAAATCGACGTCGTCGGTATCCTTGGTACGCGATGGATAGGATTGCGCGCCGTTAAAGCCGCGAAAATTCTCCAGCTTGTCGCGGGTCTGGCGGCCGAACAGGTACTGGATGGCGTGAAACACCGGGCTCGCATGCGGCTTCACCGCGACGCGGTCTTGCGGCCTCAAGACCGAGAAATATAGCGCCGACATGATGGTGGCGAGCGAGGCCGACGAGGCCTGATGTCCCCCGACTTTCAACCCGTCGGCATTGGGCCGGATGTGGTTGGCGTGATGGATGGTCCACGACGACAGCCAGAGCACTTTTCGGGCCAGCGCGGACAACAATTCGAGGCGTGTGGGTTCGATGGCCATCGCGGTGCTCCAACGCAGGAATCCGGCAGGATGTTAACCAGCCTGCCGGCACCAGAAATCCCAAATTTTCGCTCCATACCCGCATTTATTGGTATAAAACACCGCTTCAACCGTCCGAACCGCGAGTTTGTTCCAATGCAGCCGCTTGACGCCATCGACCGCAAAATCCTCGGCCTGCTGCAGTCCGACAGCCGCGCCACCATGCAGGAACTCGCCGACAAGGTCGGCCTGTCGGTTTCGCCGTGCCACCGCCGCGTCAGACGCCTGGAAGAGCGCGGCGTGATCACGCGCTACATCGCAACCGTCGACCAGAAATCGCTCGGCCTGCACGTCAGCGTCTTCATCTCGATCAAGCTGGCGCGGCAGAAGGAAGAAGATCTCGACCGTTTCGCCAAGGCGGTGTCGAAATGGGACGAGGTGCTGGAATGCTACCTGATGACCGGCAACCGCGATTATTTGTTGCGCGTCGTCGCCGCCGATCTGTCTTCCTATGAGGCGTTCCTGAAAAACAAGCTAACGCGGCTCGACGGCATCGCCTCGATCGAGTCGAGCTTTGCGCTGAGCCAGGTGAAATATTCGATCGCACTGCCGGTGTGACCGTCCGTCGTCCTGGCGAACGACGGGGCGACGATGGATCGATCACGGGTTGGGCGACGGCTCGGCCGGGAGCACCAGGAGCTGCGAGCGCCTGACGCGCTCGCGGTGTGCGGTGTAGAGACCGCCGGCGACGATGAAAACCGCACCGGTCACGGTCCAGATATCAGGCACTTCGCCAAAGATGATGAATCCGAGGATGCTGACCCAGAGCAGCTGCGAATATGAAAACGGCGCCAGCACGGAGGCGTCGGCGTAGCGAAAGGCGAGCACGACGATCCACTGCCCCGCGGTCGAGGCGATGCCGATGAAAACTCCGAAGGCAATGGCCTGCCAGCTCGGCGCAACCCAGACCGTCGGGACCAGCGCCGACATGATGCAGACGCCCGCGATCGACGAATAGGTCATGGTGGTAATGGCGCGTTCGCGGCCGCTCAGCATCCGCGTCATGATCAGAGTGCAGGCCCAGGCCAGCGCCGACACCAGCGGGAAGAACGCCGCGGGATGAAATGCGCTGGAACCCGGCCGCAGGATGATCAATACGCCGATCAACCCGACCGCGGTCGCGAGCCAGCGGCGGACGCCGACCTGTTCGCCGAGAAAGAAGATCGACAGCGCGGTGACGAACAGCGGCGAAACGAAACCGGTGGCGGAGGCTTCCGCGATCGGGAGAAACCGCAAGCCGGAAATGAAAAACAGCGACGATGCCAAAAGTGCAGCGCCGCGGATCAACTGCAGGCCGCGGCGTTGCGTCTGCAGGGCATATAATCGCGTTCCCGGCAGCATCGCCGGAACCATGATCAGTGCGAACACCGAAAACCTGATCCATGCGATCTCGATCGACGGCAACGTCGCCGACAGATATTTCGCCGTCACATCCGAGGCCCCGAGGAACACGGTCGAGGCGAGGATCAGCGCAATGCCGCGGAACGGCCGGTCGGCGCGCGCTGGCACGGGTCGGTCGGCTGATTTTTTCTCGGGCAAAGGCAAGGGCGCGCTATGCAGCCGGGCGGCTACGGCGGATGGAGGAGTCACGGTTGGGCTCGGGCGCAGGAATTATCGAATCGGGCGAGCGCCCAAAAAACGACAATTGGCCGTCATCGACAAGGTCCGAAAACAGGCAGCCGATATGCGCGATTGGGCGCGGCAGAGCGCCGCGCTGCCCCCAATTCGCCCCATCTCGGGCGGCGCTCCTTACCCTGGAGAAATTCACTACAGCATCGGCAACCCGCGGGGTTTCGGACCGCGGGGAAAGGCCTTCTCGAGCGCGGCGATGTCGTCAGCACCGAGCACAAGCTCGCCGGCTGCCGCGTTGTCGGCGGCGTGCCCCTCGCTTGAGGCTTTTGGAATGGCGAATACCGAGGGTTCGCGCGTCAGAAAGCTCAGGGCAATCTGCCGGGGCGATGCGCCATGGGATTTCGCGATTGCTTCCAGCACCTCGCCGGCCTTGCTCCGCGGCTGCGGAAAGTCATGGTGACCGAACGGCGAATAGGCCACCACGGCGACGCCTTGCTGCACGCACCATGGAATGACCGCGTGCTCGATCGCGCGCTCCTGCAGATGATAGAGCACCTGGTTGCAGGCAATCCTGCCTTTACCCGCAACCGCGAGCATTTCGTCGAGATCGCCGGTGTCGAAATTGCTGACGCCCCAGCTTCGGATTTTTCCGACGTCGGCCAGTTCCTCGAACGCGGCAACGGTTTCCGAGAGCGGATACGATCCGCGCCAATGCAGCAGATAGCAATCGAGCCGGTCGGTCTTCAGCCGTTTCAGCGAACGCTCGCATGCGGTGATGGTGCCATGCCGCGAGGCGTTGCTCGGCAACACTTTCGAGACCAGGAAAACATCGTCGCGCCGTCCGGCGATCGCTTCGGCGACGACCAGTTCCGCATCGCCATACATCTCGGCGGTGTCGATATGGGTCATGCCGAGATCGACGCCGCGGCGCAGGGCGGCGACGGCAGCTTTGCGATCGCCGCGGTCAATATACCAGGTACCCTGCCCGATCACGGGTAGCTGCGGGCCGCCACTGCCGAAGTCTTGTCGCCTCAAAGTTGCCTCGCTATCCATCGCAAGCTTGCAGATTACACGTCTGTTCCGGTCATTGCGAGCCAACGGGTCGCGCGAATGCGCGCCCGATGACAGGCTCCGCAAAGCAATCCGTGGCGGATTCAGAAGCTGGATCGGGGGAATCGACCGTGGGCACGGTCGGGGGCGGCTAGATCGCGGCCACCGCTTGCCTGCGTGGCGCATCCGGGGTGGCCACATCGGCTTGCGCGATCAGCCGCTTCAATTCCGGGATGCACGAGCCGCAATTGGTGCCGGCCTTCAACTGCAACCCGATCTTGGCAGCCGAGCGCGCGCCGGCGCCGATGGCATTGCAGATGGTGTCGCGGCCGACGCCGAAACAGGCGCAGACGATCGGACCGGCGCTGGCCAGCCCATCCGTCGATTTACCCGACAACAGCATGCGGCGCTGATCGTCGCTGAGCGCAGCTTGAGCGAACAGGTTCCTGACCACACCCCAGTCGCCCGCGTCATGCGCTGGACCGACAAACAGACAGGTCTCGATACGGTTTTCCGCAAACGACGCCGCGCGATAAACCCCGCCGCCGAAATCCCGGTATTCGGCGAGATCGCTGCCGGCAAAGGATCGCAGCCATGGTTGCCATCGCGCCAGGTCGGCATTGTCGGCGAGCAGATAGCCGTAGCCGGCGGTGACGCTGACTCGCGTCCACCAGACATGCGGCGGCAATTCGAGGTGGGTGCGCGACAGCACGAAGCCGCGAAAGACGTATTCATAGGGCACGATCGTCACCGGCGTGGCCTTGTTCTCGGGCTGGCCGGAAAACGGATCGGTGAACGGCGCCACCAGCGCACCGACGCGCGCGGCGGACGCGTTCTGCTCGCTCCAGTGAATCGGCGCGAACAGCATGCCGCGCTGCTGCCGCTCGCTCACGACAACTTTGAGAATGCATTGTCCGTAATCGGTGACGACGCGCGCAAAGCCGTCGTCGGTGACACCAGACCTCAAGGCGTCGGCAGGATGTATCTCGACGAACGGCGCCGGCAGATGCTGACCCAGCCGCGCGCTCATGCCGCTGCGGGTCATGGTGTGCCACTGGTCGCGGACGCGGCCGGTATTCAGCCGCAGCGGCCGTCCGGCAGTGGTCTCGGTCCGCAACGCCGGAATCTCGGGCGCGACGAAGCGCGCCCTGCGGTCGTTGGCGAAAAACCCGCCTTCCGCAAAGAAGCGCTGCTGCGGCTGGATATCGCCATAACGCATCGGCCACAGCACCGGCGTCATCGCATCGAACGCCTCGTCCGACAGCGACTGCAGCGCGCCGATATCGAAATCGCGACCGCCATTGTTCTCGAACGCCGACAGGCCGGCATGCTCGCGAAACACGTCCGCCGCCGATTTGAAATCGAACGCCGAACCGAAGCCCAGTCGTTTCGCCACTTCGCCGACGATCCACCAGTCCGGCCTGGCCTCGCCGGGCGCCGGCAGGAACGCGCGTTGCCGCGAAATGCGCCGTTCGGAATTGGTCACGGTGCCGGACTTCTCGCCCCAGGCCAGCGCCGGCAGCAGCACATGCGCGCCGGCGCTCACGGTGTCGTTGGAGCGCACGTTTTCCGAGATCACGAACAGTTCGAGTTTTTTCAGCGCGGCGCGCGCGGCGTCGGCATCCGGCAACGATACCGCCGGATTGGTGCCCATCACCCACAGCGCCTTGATCTCGCCGCGCGCGATCGCCTCGAACATCTGGACGGCCTTGAGCCCTTCATGGGTGGCGATGCGCGGCGCCTTCCAGAACCGGCGCACCCGGTCGATATCCGGCGGCGTGAACGCCATATGGGCGGCGAGCTGGTTTGCGAGGCCGCCGACCTCGCGCCCGCCCATCGCATTGGGCTGTCCGGTCAGCGAAAACGGCGAGGCGCCCGGTTTGCCGATCCGGCCCGTGGCGAGATGGCAATTGAGGATGGCGTTGACCTTGTCGGTGCCCTGCGCCGACTGGTTGACGCCTTGCGAATACAGCGTGACCACGCGCGGCGTAGTGCCGAACATCTGGAAGAAGCCGGCAACATCGGATTCGGAAAGTCCTGTCGCCAGCGCGGTCGCGGCAACGCTGCCAGCGATGCCGCGTGCCCGCGCCAATGCCTCGTCGAAACCGGAAGTATGACGTTCGATGTAGCCATGATCGAGCGCGGCGCTGTCGGCGAGATGCACCAGCAGTCCAGCAAACAGCGCGGTGTCGGTGCCCGGTTTCAATCCCAAAAACAGGTCGGCATCCCCGGCGGTGTCGGTCCGCCGCGGATCGATCACGACAATACGCGCGCCGCGCGTCTGCTTGTTGGCAAGCATGCGCTGGAACAGGACCGGATGGCACCACGCCGCGTTGGAGCCGACCAGCACCAGCAGGTCGGCCTGGTCGAGATCTTCATAGCAGCCGGGCACGGTATCGGCGCCGAACGCGCGGCGGTGGCCGGCGACCGAAGAGGCCATGCACAGCCGCGAATTGGTGTCGACATTGGCGCTGCCGATGAACCCCTTCATCAGCTTGTTGGCGACGTAATAATCTTCCGTCAGCAACTGGCCGGAGAGATAGAACGCCACCGAATCCGGGCCATCGCGCGCGACGATATGCTTGAAACGATGCGCGACGTGATCGAGCGCATCGGTCCAGGCCACCCGCTCCATGATGCCCTTGCTGCAGCGGATCATCGGATGGAGCAGCCGGTCTTCAAGCCCGAGTGTTTCGCCGAGCGCCGAGCCCTTCGAGCATAGCCGTCCGAAATTGGCGGGATGTTCCGGATCGCCGGCGATCGCCGCACCTCCACCGCGATCCGGCGTCGCGAGCACGCCGCAGCCGACGCCGCAGTAGGGGCAGGTCGTGCGCGTGGTGCCCACGGGTCCGCGCGGTGCGCGGCCCGATGACAAACTCTGCGTGGGATCGATCGACGTCATGTCAGGCATCCGGCCATCGCGTCACGCCGCTCTTGACGGAACGGCGAGCACGCGGCCGAACATCATGTCGGCGCGAATGGCCGCGACCGGCTTCTGGTTGCGGATCAGGCCGAGATACCACAACGCATCGGTAGTATCGCCGACCAGCACCGCACCGGTCAGCCGGCCATTCGCTATCACCAGCTTCTTGTAGGTGCCGTGCCTGACGTCGCTGAGCACGATGGCTTCGCTTCCGTCCGCGCCGATAAAGTCGCCAGCGGAAAATACCGCGACGCCGGAGACTTTCAGATTGGTCGCAACCACGCTGCCGTTATAGGCGGAGGCTGCGCCCGCCAGATGCCGGGCCAGGACGCCCGCCTGCTCGTAGGCGGGTTCAACCAGGCCGTAGCAGATGCCGCGATGCTCGGCGCATTCGCCGAGCGCGAAGATATCCGGCGCGCCGGTCTGCAGATGTTCATCGACGACGATGCCGCGATTGACCGGAATGCCGGCGTCCCTGGCGAGCGCAATATTCGGCCGGATGCCGGCCGCGAAGATCACCGCGTCGGCCTCGATCCGGCGTCCGTCCACGAGTTCGACGCCTTCGATATGCTGCTCGCCATGCAGGCGCGCGGTGTTGGCATTGAGCAGGACCTCGATGCCCTTGCGCTCGACCAGCGATTTCAGGAGTTCTGCCGCCGGCGCATCGAGCTGGCGCTCCATCAGCCGGTCCATCAGGTGGATTAGCGTCACCGGCGCGCCGGCCTTGGCGAGACCATAGGCGGCCTCAAGCCCGAGCAATCCACCGCCGACCACGACAACGCGTTTCTTCTGCGCCGCCAGCGCCAGCAGGAGATCGACGTCCCTGCTGTCGCGAAAGGTATTCACGCCGGCGAGACCGGCCCCGGGCACGTCGAGCCGCAGCGGCGTCGAGCCGGTGGCTAGCACCAGCCTGGAAAACGCGATGCTCTCTTCATGCGCGATCTTGAGCTCGCGGCGGCCGACGTCGATCTCGGTGGCGACGCAGCCGTATTTCAGGGTAACGCCGCGGTCGCGCCACCACGTCGCGGGCTTGAGTTCGATGTCGTGCGACGCGGTCTCGCCCGCAAGCACCGACGACAGCAGCACGCGGTTATAAGCGAGCCGCGGTTCGTCGCCGATGACGGCGATGGCATAACGTCCGAGCGCCACTTTCGCCAGTTCGTCGACCAGACGCGCGGCGGCCATTCCATTACCGACCACGACCAGCGGTTCGCTCACGGCGCGTCCTTACTCTGCGGCTTCGGCGCTGCCGTAGGCTTCGGCAATCATGAAGCCGGACAGCGTCCCGTAGGCCGCGGTCCACGCGTCCTTGACTTCCGGCGTCCAGCTTTCGCCAAGTCCTTTTTCCAGCGTCCACAGCAGCGCGCCGCCGACCACGGGATAGTGCTCCGGTTTGGCGCCGTAGCCCACATGGCGTTTGGCCAACGCGCCGGCGGCCGGCAGGATCGACTCCAGATTGGCAAGGCCGCCCACCACCGTCGCCAGCATCGCCATCAATTTCTTGCGCTGTTCGGTCATGTCGGCGGGAAACATCGCCCTCACCGAGGGCGCGACCTCGAACAGGCGATCGTAAAACAATACGGACGCCTGCTCCGAAATCGGCGCCACCCTGGCAAAGCTCTGCTGCACGAGTGCGACCTGGTCGGGTGTCATGCTTGCCTCCTGCCTGTTGCTGTCGCTTGCATTTCCCCCCGCCCGGCGCGCCGGGCGGGGCCGTTCCGTTCAAGCGTTCACACCCGCGCTTCGGCGAGGCTGGCGACGCCGGCCGCCGCGGGAGCGCGGCGCAGGTAGAACCACCAGGTCAGCGCCAGGCAAACCGCGTAGAACGCCAGATAGATTTCCAGCGCCAGCGCCGGACCGCCGGTGATGGCGATCGACTTGCCGAAGCCGCTCGGGATCAGGTAACCGCCGCAGGCGCCGACCGCGCCGATGAAGCCGAGCGCGGCGCCACTCTCGATGCCGGCCGTCTTCAACGCCAGCGCCTTGCCGGCTTCGCCGCCGCCCCTGGCCTTGCGCAGATTCTCCTCGCGGAAGATCGAGGGGATCATCCGGTAGGTCGATCCGTTGCCGACGCCGGTGGTCACGAACAGGATCAGGAACATCACCAGGAAGCCGGTGAAGTCCTTGATCCCGACGAAATACAGGACACCGATGGTGGCCGTACCCATCGCGATGAAATTCCAGAACGTGACGATCGCGCCGCCGACCTTGTCGGCGAGCAGGCCGCCGAGCGGACGCGACAGCGAGCCGACCAGCGGTCCGAGGAACGCAATCGCAATCGTCACCGCCGGGAATTGCGTCTTGATCAAGAGCGGAAACGCCGCTGAGTAACCGATAAAGGAGCCGAACGTCCCGATATAGATGAAAGCCATGATCCAGGTGTGCTTGCGCTTGACGATGGCAAGTTGGTCCTTGAACGAGGACTTGGCCGAGGTCAGGTTGTTCATGAAGAAAAACGCGCCCGCTATCGCGACGATCAGCGGCAACACCCACATTAGTCCGGCGTTCTGCAGATAGACGCCCGTCACCGGGGTCGCCTGATAGAGGTTGATGAGGCCGACGCCCATCAGGATCGGTGTCAGCAACTGGACGCTGCTGACGCCGATGTTGCCGCCGGCGGCGTTCAGACCCAGCGCCCAGCCCTTCATGCGGTCGGGATAGAAGAAGGAGATATTGGCCATGCTCGAGGCGAAGTTGCCGCCGCCGAGACCTGCCGTCGAAGCCACCAGCAGCATCAGCCAGAACGGCGTCTCGGGCTGGCTGACGAAATAGGCGAGCCCGAAGGTCGGAATGAACAGGACGGCGGCGCTGAAGATGGTCCAGTTGCGGCCGCCGAACGTGGTCACGGCGAACGTGTAGGGAAACCGCATCAGCGAACCGATCAATCCCGGTATCGCCACCAATTGAAATAACTGGTCGGTGGTGTAGTGGAAGCCGGCCGCCGGCAGTTTGGTTGCGACGATGCTCCAGATCAGCCAGACCGAAAATCCGATGTGCTCGGCAACAATCGACCAGATCAGATTGCGCTGGGCGACAGTCTTGCCCGTCGAATTCCAAAATGTCTCATCTTCCGGTCTCCAATCTGAAATCCAGGTCGGGTCGTTGCTCATTAGAGATTCCTTTCTGAAGGGCCGTAAGCCGCTGTGATCCGGGGATCGCGCGCGAACGCAGGGAGGCACGCTGGGGAGGCCCCAGTCCTTGCGGTGTCACGACTCGGATGATTGGTTTCGATCGACGGCTTCGATGGCGTCAGCACAAACTATTCAAGCTTTGTGCCAAGCTACCGCAGCGCAAAAAGTCTTTTATCTATAAATAGTTATAGGTACCGCCGGACATCGGCCCGGAGCGGCGACCGCATCTAAAATTTGCGATTCGCTTATTTCTTGTGCGCCGCACAATAAATGGGCATGTGCTTCGACCAGCCTTTTTCAGGCAGCTTCGGTTGCCGCCATCATCGGCTTCGGCGCAGCACCGGCGCCGGGCCTTAAGTGGAATTCATAAGTCATCAAATGCCAGGGCCCTTTGGCGGGCTTGCCGTCGGGCATCACGCCATCGATATGGTGCTCGATCTTCGAAATCAACTCATCCTTCACCCCGAACACCACGTCGGAGTCGAGATACTTGTCGCCTTCGATGAAGACGTGGGTAATCAGCGGTTCGTAACCCGGCGCGTTGACGAGAAAGTGCACATGGGCCGGCCGCATCGGATGACGCCTTGTCTCGATGATCATCTGGCCGACCGGACCGTCGGTCGGAATCGGGTAGCTGCATGGCAGGATAGTGCGGAAGAAGAACCGGCCATCGGCGTCGGTGACGAACCGGGCGCGCAACGATGGCCCCTCCGTCAAATAGCCCGGCCTTTGCGAGTCGTAATAGCCGTCGTCGTCGGCGTGCCAGATGTCGACCGGGACGTTCGCTAGCGGCTTGCCTTTCAGATCCGTGACGCGGCTCTGCACGAACATCCGCTCTCCGGTATGACCGGGCGGTGAAACATCCGTGCCATGCGGCATCTGCTTGTGCTCGCCGACATAGAACGGGCCGAGCACCGTGGTCTCGGTGGCGCCTTCGCGCTCGCGATGATTGACCGCGTCAACCAGCATCGAAACCCCGAACACGTCCGACAGCAGGATGAACTCCTGCCGGGTCGGCGTGCATTTCTGGCCGACGCGGGTGAGGAAATCGATCGCGTACATCCACTCGTCCAGGGTGAGATCGGTTTTGCGCACGAAGTCGTGCATCGACTTCACCAGTTCCTCCAGCAGGAATTTGACGCGGGGGTTCGGCGTCTCCTCGAAGCTGCGGATCACGGCTTCGGTAAGTTCGGTGTCGTTGAATTGAGGCATGGCGGGCTGTCCTGTATGCGACTGTGCGTCAAGCCTACACCAGCCCCCGGGCCGGGGTAAGCGGGCCGCGATTGGAACAGAACACACTTTTCGGCTATCAGGGCTTAACCCCGCCAATTCCGGAGACCCTCTCGATGCTCGCCCCGTCCCCCGCCCCGCCCGAATCCGCCGGCATGTCCAAGGCCGCCTTCGACCGTCTCGAAGATCACCTGAAGCGGCGATACATCGATGCCGGCCGCTTTCCGGGAACCCGGCTTGTGGTCTATCGCCGTGGCAAGATTGTCCACAGCACGGTGCAAGGCTTCGCCGACGTCGAGCGCAAGGCACCGGTCAGGGACGACACGATCTTTCGCATCTATTCCATGACCAAGCCGATCACCAGCGTGGCCTTCATGATGCTGCTCGAGGAAGGCCGCGTCGCGCTCGATGAGCCCGTTCACCAATACATCCCGGAATGGAAGAACCTCGGCGTGTTTCAGGCCGGCATTGCGCCGGCGTTTCTGACCAGGCCGCCCTCGCGGCCGATGTTGATCGTCGACCTTTTGCGCCACACCTCCGGCCTGACCTACGCTTTCCAGCAGCGGTCCAATGTCGACGCCGCCTATCGCGAAATGAAAATCGGCGAGGTTGAGAAGGCGGGAACGCTGCAATCGATGATCGATGACCTTGCCAAGATTCCGCTGGAATTTTCGCCGGGCGAGGCGTGGAATTATTCTGTTTCCACCGACGTCATCGGTTATCTCGTCGGCAAAATCAGCGGCAAGCCGTTCGAGCAATTCCTCAAGGAACGCATCTTCAATCCACTCGGCATGAACGACACCGATTTTTTCGTGCCGCCGGAGAAAGCCCATCGCCTGGCGGCCTGTTATTCGGCCGACAAGGGCGGCATCACGCTGCAGGACGACCCGGCCACGAGTTCTTTCCTTAGCCCTCCATCGTTCATCTCCGGCGGCGGCGGATTGTGTTCGACCGCGGCCGATTATCTCACCTTCTGCCGCGCGCTGCTCAACGGCGGCGAACTCGGAGGCGTCAGGCTGATCGGACCAAAGACGCTGGCGCTGATGACGTCCAATCACCTGCCCGGCGGACGCGACCTGCCGGAAATGTCGCGGTCGCTGTTCTCCGAGGCGTCCTACAACGGCATCGGCTTCGGTCTCGGCTTCTCGGTCACGATGAATCCGGCACAGACATTGATTCCGGGCAGCGCCGGCGAATATGCCTGGGGCGGTGCTGCGACCACATCATTCTGGGTCGATCCCGCCGAAGAGTTGATCACCGTCTTCATGACCCAGGTGCTGCCGTCGAGCGCCTATCCGGTGCGGCGCGAGTTGCGCACGATGGTTTACGCCGCGATCAGCGACAGCAACCTTTAGGGGAACCGCACAGCGCCCGGCACCGGGCGCCGAGGCGCGTGGCGGAACCGGCCCCGGCGACCGGAAATCCTTGGCGGAATCCCGGCGCTTCTCCTATGCTCCGGCCGATCTGGCGCCATCGCGACCAATGTATCCGTTCGGGACCCGCGTGCCAAAACCCTCACTGCCAGTGCGTCTAGCCCTTCTGGTTGCGGGAACCACGCTGCCGCTGATCGTCTTTGCGGCTGTCATTGTTTTCAACGACTACGAACAGGACCGCAGGGACGCCTCACAGCGCGCGCTCGAAACCGTGCGCAGCATCCGTCTCGTGCTCGACGCCGAGGTTCAGCGCATGGCCGGGGCGCTGCAGGTATTGTCCTTGACCGATTCGCTGCGCGACGGCGATTTCGAACCGTTCCGCCGCATCGCCCGCGGTTTCCTCGATCAGTATGGCGAAGGCGGCGTGGTGCTGGTGGCGGACCGCAATGGCCGGCAGTTGTTCTCGTCGATCACCACCGACACCGCAAGCCTGCCTCCCCGCAACAACCGCGACATGGTCGAGAAGGTGTTCGCGACAAAAAGTCCGCAATACTCCAATCTGTTCCTCGGCGCGGTGAGCAAGCGGCTGATCGTGACAGTCGAAGTCCCGGTGTTTCGCGATGGCAACGTCATCTATGACATCTCGTTCACCCCGCCGATCGATATCTTCCAGGCCATTATCGAAAAGCAGCGCCCGAGCCCGAACTGGACCATCTCGATATTCGACGGCGATGGCATCAATTTCGCCCGCGTGCCGAACCCGCAGGAGACGATCGGCAAGCGCGCCTCGCCGTCGCTGTACGCCGGGATGTTGCATGCCACCGAGGCGACGCTTCCGACGGTCTCGCTGGAGGGCGTGCCGCTAATCACGACGTTTGCGCGATCCTCGCTCACCGGCTGGACGGTGGCCGCCGGCATCGCCGAGGGTTCGCTCGTCGATCCCTTGTGGCGCAATCTTGCGATCACCAGCGTGATCGGCGGCGTCCTGCTGTTGATCGGCCTTGCCTTTGCCGTGCGCATGGCAACGACGATCGCCCGCGGCGAGATGCTCCATGACCTCTTGATCGAGGAGCTCAATCATCGCGTCAAGAACACGCTGGCGATCCTGCAGGCGATCGCGGTGCAGACCTTCCGAAGCGCCACCAAGGCCGAGCGCGAGACGTTCGAAGGCCGGCTTGGCGCGCTGGCGGAGGCACACAATCTGCTGAGCCAGGAGAGATGGCGCGGCTCGGAACTGCAGGACGTGATTAACCTCGTCTTGCAACCTTATCGGCTCAACAATCCGGAACGAATCCGCATGTCCGGACCGAAGGTGCCGCTGTCGCCGCGGCTGGCGGTCGTGCTGTCGATGATCGTGCACGAGATCGCAACCAACGCCGCAAAATACGGCGCGCTGTCGAATGACACCGGCACCGTCAGGCTGGATTGGGAAATCATCGCGGAACATTCCAGGCAAAAATTGCGGCTGATATGGGCCGAGTCCGGCGGTCCTCACGTGGTCGCTCCGGTGCAGCGCGGCTTCGGGTCGCGGTTGATCGAACGCAGCGCACGCGACCAGCTCGGCGGCGAGGCCACCGTCGATTTCCTGCCCCATGGTGTGGTCTACACCGTGACCTGCTCGCTTGAAGACGAGAGCTAGCGCCAGCGTTCGTTGGCGCGCAACCGAATCCGGATTGATGCTCGGGGTTGCGTCGAACGACTGCGTTGCCGACAACCGGGCTACCGGCACTACATCCGAACGGTGCCGGTTGACTTTCCAACGCATTCTTTAAATACTTGGTCAACAAAGGCTTGGCCAAAACTAAAAGAAGCCTGGCCAAAACAAGACAGCCGCAAAAGCGACGATCTCGGGGAGGAATGCCATGCCGACTTCACGCAGGACGCTGTTAAAGAATGCCGCGGCCGCAGCAGCCGCCTACAACCTCGATTGGACCCGCGCGCGGGCGGAAGCCGAGACGGTTCGCCTCGGCGTGATCTACGATTTGACCGGTCCGTTTGCCGCGGGCGGCTCGGTCGCTTCCTCCGTCGGCACGCAGATCGCGATCGACCTCGTCAACGAGAAGGGCGGCGTCGGCGGCAAGTACAAGATCATCCCGGTCGCCGCCGATTCCCAGAGCAAGCCCGAAGTTGCGATCAACGAGGCTGAACGGCTGATCAGCCGGGAGAACATCGACCTCATCAACGGCATCTTCGCGAGCTCGCATGCGGTCCCGCTCGCGGCCAAGGTTGAGCAGCAGAAGAAGATCCTCTGGATCACCACCGCGGTCGCGACCGCCGTGTTCAAGGACAAGAACCTGCATTACGTCTTCCGCGCGCAGATCCACTCGGATCAGTACGGCCAGGCCTTTGCGAGCTTCCTGACCGAGCACGCCAAGGAAAAACTCGGCATCGAGCCCAAGGACGTCAAGATTGCGCTCATTCACGAGGACGGTCCCTATGGCTCCGGCGTTGCGGGAGCGGACGAGGCTTATGCAAAGGAGACCGGACTGCAGGTTGTGCTGAACGAGGGTTATTCGGCCGCGGCCCCTGACCTCTCCGTGCTGGTGACCAAGATCAAGCGCTCCCGCGCGGACGTGATCTCCCACGCCGGCTACAATCCCGACATCACCCTGTTCCTGCGCCAGGCGCGCGAGAATGGCCTTCAATTCAAGATGCTTTTCGGGAACGGCGCCGGCTACAGCCAGCTCGACAAATTGCGCACGAGCTTTGGCGCAGATATCGACAATTTCTGCAATATCGATCCGGTGCCGGCGCAGTTGCTCGACCCCGCAAAGCTGGCACCAGGCGTCGGCGATCTTACCAAGATCATGGTCGAGCGCTTCAAGGCGAAAACCGGCGCGATCGACGTTCCGCCGCATTGTTCGATGGGCTTCAATCAGACCTGGGTTCTGCTCAACAACGTCCTGCCCGTCGCCAAGGAGAAATACGGCGGGTTCGATCCCGAGGCGGTTCGCAAGGCGGCGCTCGACGTCGATATCCCGGCCGGCGGCACCATCCAGGGTTACGGCGTTAAATTCTTCCGGCCCGATACGCCGCTCTCGGGCCAGAACGAACGCTCGACACCGGTCGTCATGCAAAACGCCGGCGAGCATATCTCGGTGGTCTGGCCGACCAACATCAGCACGCAGCAACCGGTGTTCCCGCTGCCGAAGTCCTCGGTCTACGCCTTGTAGACCGCGGTATCGCCGGACTCTTCAAGCGCCGGCGGCGTCACAACGTCACGCGACGCCCCTCTTCGGCGGCCCAGTAGCCGGCGTAGTTGACCCTGGTCGTCTCGTAGGCCAGCGCGAGACCTGACAGAGGCTGCCGGCCGGTAGCGGCGCATTCCATGAAATCCTGGATTTCCTGCAAATAGCCGCGCGTCCATTCCTCCTCGAGGCAGACGTACTGCCACCCGGTCTTCCGATCGACTTTCTCGGTGATATAGACACTCGCGAGCTTCTCGTCGCTGGTCTGATAGCTCATCATGTGCGTGTTCGGCGTAATATTGGCAAACAGCGAGCCGCCGCTGGTATAGGTTTCGATCAGGTTGCGCACGCCACCCATGATGATGTCGCCCGAAAGCACAGTCGCTTTGGTGCCGTCGGAGAAGGTCAGGGCAAGCGTGCCCCAATCCTCGACATCAATCGGATCGGCCTTGATGAAGGCTCGCTCCTCGGGCCGCAGGCACGCCGAGACATTGCCGACGTCACAGGTCACGCTCGCAACGCTGATCGCCTCGCCGCGGGCTTTTGCCTCTATTTGCTTGAGATAGAGCACCGCCGAAAGCGGATGGCACCCCATCCGGATCAGGGAGCCGCCGCCGGTCATCGCCCATTGCGCCGCGTGCGCCGCGTGCGAGCCGCTGTGACTCTCTTCCCCCTTCATGAAAAGTATCTTGTCTTTGGTGGCCCGGAGAATTTCCACGGTCTTGGTCACCGCCGGCGCGTAGATCCAGTCTTCCGCGTACATGAACAGCTTGCCGGTGTTCTTTATCGCCGCAGAGGTCGCTTCCATTTCCTGGAGCACGCGCTCGTACATCAGCGCTTTCGGGACGTGCTTGCCGATCGGGGCCTTGTCGCCATCGCGTCCGAAGTAGCCCGTGAAGGGCTTTTCGCAGATGACATGCTTGCCGCCGTTCATCGCGTCGATGATCATCGAGGTGTGCAAGTTGGGCGGCGTGCAGATGTCAACGACATCCAGTTCGTCGTCAGCCATCAAGTCGCGAAAACTGCGGTAGACCCTCGGGATTCGGTGCCGAGCGGCGAAATCGACAACATGGTCGCCGCGCGCCGCGACGGCCTTGACTTCGACATCGACGCCATAGACGCGCCGGTAAGCGTACATGTGCAGTTCGGAAACGAAGCCGCATCCGACCAGACCGATCCTGATTTTCGCCATTGCGGAAGCCTCCGGGTCGCCGTGATGATCGATAGCAAGCGAATCCCTCAGCCATAGGCGCGCAGCGCCGCGGCCGCAAGAACGGGTCGGCGCCGACTTGGTGTGATATCCGTTGATGGCAACGCGTCGTTTCGCGACGCTGCAGGATTTGGTCGCGTCCTGGAGTCGTCCAGCTTCGCCGGGTTGGTCCGCCGGACTTCGGGCTGGCCGCGGCTATTGGACCAGTTTCAGGGCGGCCGGACGCCGACGCTGGCCTTGCGGCGATTTCGGACTGCGTGCTTCCACCGCCACTTCTTCAACCGGGCTCATTGCATCGCACAAAGCCTTCAATTCCGCCTCGGCAATTCCGTTGAGTTTCATCCGGAGCTGAAGAATGGCCAGCGACACCAGTTGCGCCGTCTCCCGATTGCCGCTGCCGGCGAGCGTTGCCCGGCACTGCTCAAGCGCAGCAACGGTGGCGTGCAGTCGTTCGCCTGAATTAGCCACCAGCGTTTTTTCTGTTACCGAGCTTGCCAGGTAGAGTTGAGGCGATCCAGTCGGTCGTTTCATATACCTCTCCATAAAGTCCGGATATTTTCGAGACCGCGCGATGGATTTCGTCCGCCGACACGTCCTCGAGCGCGTGACTGGCCGAGGCGTCGGACAGATAAGTGACCTTGTGGTTGCGGTGGAACGCATCGATCAAGGTCGACAGGCAGGCCGATTCACCGGCAAATCCCGCCAGCACGATGCCGCCGCAGCACTGGCTCACCAACGCATTGAAGGGCTCGCTGGAGTAACAGGACGGGCTGGAGCGTTCGAACACCATTTCGTTGCGGCACGGTTCAAAACTCTCGATCCAGCGGACGAACGGCGTGGCGCGATTGAAAAACGCCGACTGGCTGAGCATGCGGATGAAGGCGACCGGCAGTCCCATCCTGCGCGAGTGATCCAGCACCTTGCGGCAATTATCCAGGGCGCAGTCGATCTCGGAAATCGCGAACAGGCGCGGCTTTGCCAGATATTCCTGCTGCATATCGACGAACACGACGATCGGAACGCTCGATGAATTCGCGAAGGTCCGAAGGCTGACAACTGAAGTCACGCGGCTCCCTTTCAGCGGCGGGCACGCAGGCCCGGGTTCCGCGCCGGTCCCAGCGGCAAATATCGGCACGAAAATGCACAGGTTCCGGAACCCGCCATAGTTGTAGTCCGCCAGATATTCTGCCAAGTTTAGCCGGGGAAAGGGGCTGTGTATGCGCTTGGTGCTGGAAAGGGGCGTTCCTCAGGAGGAACGCCACAAGATCGCGCTTGGAACACTCACGGACTGGGACGCGGCCAGGGTCTTCCTGGAAGTTGTGCGCTGCGGCAGCTTCAGATCCGCGGCCGAGCGGCTCGAACTGTCCATCAATGTCGTCCGCCGGCGAATTGACTATTTCGAACGGCAAATCGGCGCCACGCTGTTCAAGCGCGATGTCCATGGAACCCGCCCGACCGGCGAAGGCTCGGTGGTTGTCTCGGCCGTCGAACGCATGGAGGCCGCGTCGTTCGATCTGCTGCGCGCCGGCAATTCCGTCGCCAACACTCTTTCGGGTGAAGTCCGTGTTGCCATCACCGAGGGCCTGGGCACATTTTGGCTGGCCCCTCGCCTTGTGGAATTTCAGCAATCCTTCCCAAACGTCATCGTCGACCTCCACTGCGCGATGCGCTCGGCCGACGTGTCGAGGCACGAGGCCGACATCGCGATCCACCTGTCGCGGCCGGTGACGCTCGATGTCAAACTCGTCCGGCTCGGCAGAATGCATTTGATGTTCTATGCCAGCCAAAAGTACATCGACACTTTCGGCGCGCCGAGAACCGTCGAGGAATTAGCCAAGCACCGACTGGTGCTGCAGGTCGCCGATCGGACCGCCGCCAAGGAAGCTTTCGAAAGCTGGTTTCCCGGTCGCCCCCAGGGGAATTGGTGGTGATGAAGACAAACGTCAGCAGTGCCAACTACTGGGCCGTGGCCAATGGCGCCGGTATCGGCGTATTCCCGACCTACGCCTGCGCGCTTGGGGGAAACATCGTACCTCTCGATATCGAGTGGCGGCGGCCATTCGATATCTGGCTGTCCTATCATCCCGGCAGCGGCGGCATTCCGCGGGTGCGGCGCATGATCGACTGGCTGGTTGAAGCCTTTAACCCTGTTAGATTCCCGTGGTTCAAGGATGAATTCATCCATCCAGATGAACTTAAAGTGGTATATAAGGGCGAACCCCTGACCCACTTATTCGGGGGTTTTTCGATTAAAGAACGGTAAGAGCGGTATGAACAAATCAGCGGCAAAGAAGATGAAGCAGCGCAGTGCCGGAAAACCCGACATTGAGTTGGGCAAGCGAATTCGGTTGCGGCGCGTTGAACAGCGAATTTCCCAGGCGGAACTCGGCGAGCAGCTTGGCGTCAGCTTTCAGCAAGTCCAGAAATACGAGAAGGGCGTCAACCGCGTCGGCGCTGCGCGTCTGCAGCAGATCGCCACAGCGCTCGATGTGCCCGTGACATTTTTCTATGACGGCGACGGCAAGGCGCGGGAAGTCGAAAGCCTGCTGTTTCTCGACAGCGCGTTCAGCCTGAGGTTGCTGCGGGCCTACAGCAAGATCAAGGACCAGACCGTGCAGCGTCAGTTGGTGTCCCTGATGGAATCGATCGCCGCCAACGAAGACTAGGCGTCGATCCGGTCCAGCCCTCACTCATCTAATTTGCAGCACCGCGAATCCGATCGATCAACGCCAGTGGATCGATCGGTATCGTATTTCCGCGCCACGCCACATGCTGGTCCGGCCGCGACAGTATCAATCCGATACCATCGAAGACGGCGGCCGTTGGCCGCTGGATGTCAACGACCTTCAACGGCACGCCCCGCCTGCCGGCGGCGGCCTCAAGTGCCACGACCTCGATGCTGGAATCGAACCTGAGCAGCGTGAATTCCGGCCCCATCGCATCGTAGAGCGAGCTGCCGTCCTCGCGCCACAGGTGCGGCGTGCGGCAGCCCGGAACCGTCGACAGCGTATAGCTGTTCATCGTATAGGCCGGATGTTCGGCGCCGTCATAGGCAATGATCGGTGAGCGATCGTAATAAGTGCCGAAGTTGAGACCCGCACAGGCGTATTGCCGGACGTTGATTTCGTAGGCGAGACGCCCGACCTGTTGCCGCGCCCGTTCGCCCTGCGGTCCGGCATCCTCGATCTCGTCGGGGACCGCGCCGCGTCGGCGAATCTCGGCCTCGGCATGCGACATCGCGAATCGCGAAACCTGGCTGGTGATCGGCCAGCGCTCCGCCTCATAGGCATCGAGAATGGCAGATGGCGCCCAGCCGTTGAGATGCGCGGCCAATAGCCACGACAGGTTCATGGCATCGGCAATCCCGGCGTTCATGCCGTAACCGGCATAGGGCACCCAGATATGCGCCGCATCGCCGGCGAGGAACGCGCAGCGGTCGCGAAACTTGTCGGCGATCAGGCGGCGTCCGTACCAATCCTCTTTGGACAGGATGTCGTACTGGAAGTCCGCATCCACCCCGAGGATGGTTCGAATGCAGGCGTCGCGATCGACCGCATCGAAATCGGTCTCGCCCGGCTTCATGTAGTTATGCAGCAGCCATCGCTCGCGGCCATCGATCGCATACACCATGCCGGAACGTCGGGGATTGATCGAACCGGTCCCCCAGGCGCGCTCATGGTGTTGAAGAACGATCAGGCCGGGCGCGCGGATATAGGTCGACTGCACGCGCTGGACGATGGCGTCGCCGGTCAGTTCAGCGCCGACCGCCTTGCGGACGATCGAGCGCGCGCCGTCGCAACCGATCAGATAGCGGCAGCTCAAACGCCGCGCCGCGCCGGTTTCGAGATCACGCAAGGTCACGGTTGCGGAAGTATCCTCCACCACCACGCCTTCGGCCGAGGTCCGGTTGATTAGGTGGATGCGGCCTTGTGCTGCGGCATGCGCGAACAGGATCGGTTCGAGAAAGATCTGGTTGATGCGATGCGGCGGCTCCGGGGTCGGCCAGTTGCCGTCAGGACCGTCCTTCTGCGTGAAACGGTCGCGCCGGCAGGGAATCGGAATGCGCGTCAATTCCTGTCCGGTGAACGTGGTGCGATAGGCGATGTCGTGCGGATAATCCGCGGGCAAGCCGGCGTTGCGTACCTTTTCGGCGATCCCCAGCCGCCGGAAGATTTCCATGGTGCGGGCGGCGACATGGTTGCATTTCGGATCGGGCACGGTGCCGGCGGCGCGCGTTTCCACGACCGTCACGCCGATACCGCGCCACGCCAAGTCGATCGCCAGCGTGAGCCCCACCGGTCCGGCGCCAACGATCAGCACATCAGACTCGATCATTCCGCTTCGGCGCCCGAATTCCTGACAATGACGGCCCAGCGGTCGACCTCGGCCTTGATGTAGCCCGCAAAGCTGTCGGGCGTCGAAGCAGGCAGCGGTTCCAGCGCGATTTTAGTGAGCTTGTCGCGGGTGGCGGGATCGGCCACCAGCTTTCCGATCTGCGCCGCCAGTTGGTCGACGATGGCGCGCGGTACGCCTGCTGGCGCGACGACGCCCTGCCATGCGACGAGTTCGAACCCCGCAAGGCCGCCTTCGGCCAGCGTCGGAATGTCGGGTGCCGCGGCGACACGATTTAGCGTGGTGACGCCGAGCACCCTCAGCTTGCCGTCACGGATCTGCGGCAGCGCGGGTTGCAGGTCCACCACCATGAATGGAATGTGCCCCGCGATCACATCGAGCATCGCCGGCACGCTGCCGCGATACGAGACGTGACGGATGTCGATGCCCGCCGCCGTCTTCAGCATCTCGGCGCCGAGATGGTGCGGACTGCCATTGCCGGCCGAGCCGAACGCCAGTCCAGGATTCAACTTCGCATAAGCAATGAATTCGGCCAGCGTCTTCACCGGTAGCGACGGGTTGACGATCAGCGCGAAGGGCACGCCGGCCACCAGCGCGATCGGCGTGAAATCCTTCACCGGATCGTAGGGCAGCTTCTTGTAGAGTGTCTTGTTGATGGCCAACGTGGTCGAGGTCGCCATCAGCAGCGTATAGCCATCCGGTTCGGCCCGCGCGACCTGTTCGGCGCCCAGCGTGGTGCCGGCGCCAGGCTTGTTCTCGACGAAGACCGCCGCGCCAAGGCCGGTTTGGATCTGATCGGCCACCAGGCGGCCGAGAAAATCGGTGGTGCCGCCGGCTGGATAGGGCACGATCATCTTGATGGTCCGGCTGGGATAGGCCGCCTCGGCCATGGCCGGCAACCCCTTCAGCAAGGCCAGCCCGCCGCCAAATCCGGCCATCGCCTGTCGGCGCGTCAACACCATGGTTTCTCCCAACATTTATTTCTTGATCGGCCGGCTTTCTCGCGAACCACATTAGCGTCCGCCGCGACATATCAAAGGCCACAAAAGTCCAATCCGGGGCTTGCGGCAGCGCAGTACCACGACTTAATCAGAACGCAACTGTCGCGGGCTAAACTCCCCAAACGCGAATGACGGGATCGATTTCACCCCATCCGACCGGTCCAAACCGCCAAACCCGTCGATTTCAACGCCATCGCCGTCGCGGCCCATTCCAAAGGCATCCAGCATGCGAAGAATGACCATCATTGCCGTTGCCACGATGCTTGCGGCTGCGCCGGCCCTTGCCCAGAACTCGCCAACCGCGCCGCTCCCCGCCAGGCCGGCTACGGCCGCGCCGGCCGCTGGGGAAAAGCCCGCCCCGCGGGCGGCAGCGGCAAAGCCGGCGGTCGCCGTCTCCACGCCGGAATCCCGCTCCGCGGCTGCATTGGCGTTGTCGCATGAGCCGACCTTCGACGAAGGCACCGCGCAACGGATCAAGGAAGCCGCGTTGAGCTATTCGGATATCGCGGTGCGCGGCGGATGGCCGATGATCCCGGCGGACGCCAAATTTGCGATCGGGGTGCCGGGACCGAACGACGATCAGTTGCGAAAGCGGCTTCTGATCACCGGCGATCTTGCCGAGGACAAAGCCACCGGCCCCTATGACGAGGTTGTCGCCGAAGGCGTGAAGCGCTTCCAGGCCCGCCATGGCCTGGCGCCAACGGGGACCGTGACCCCGCGGACGCTGGCAGCCCTCAACGTTCCCGTTCAGCAGCGGATCAAGCAGCTGGAAGCCTCGCTCGAGCGTATCGAGAACATGAACTTTTCATTCGGGCAGCGCTATGCCGTCGTCAACCTGCCAGCGGCCTTTGCCGAAGCGGTCGAGAACGATCATGTGGTGCGGCGTTATCGCGTGATCGTCGGCAAGACCGAGAAGCCGTCGCCGACGCTGACCGCCGAGATCACCAGCGTCAATCTCAACCCGACCTGGACCGTTCCGTCATCGATCTCGAAGACCGAAATCTCGGCGCATATGCGCAAGGATCCGACCTATCTCTCCCGCATGCACATGGAAGTGCTCGATGCGCATGACACCCCGATCGACCCGCATGCGGTGGACTGGTCCGGCGCGCGCACGCCGAACTTCACGGTGCGCCAGCAATCCGGCGCCTGGAACGCGCTCGGTGCGGTGAAAATCGACATGCCGAACCCCTATTCGGTCTATATGCACGACACCAACCAGCGCAACCTGTTCAGCGACGACTACCGCTTCGATTCACACGGCTGCTCGCGGGTCGACAATGTGCGCGACCTCGCCGCGTGGCTGCTGCAGGAAGAGATGCCGAAATGGAATCGCGCCGCCATCGATGCCGCCATCGCCACCGGCCAACGCGAGGATATCGTGCTGCCGAAGAAAGTCCCGGTGGCCTGGGTCTACCTGACGGCATGGATGACCAGGGACCAGACCATCCAGTTCCGCAACGACATCTATGACCAGGACCAGCAGCTTCTGGAAGCCACCGCCGAAGAAGCGGCGTTCTTCAGCCAGGCCGGCAACCATCCGTTGACGGCGCACCTGGCGCAGTAAACGTCAGGCAAGCCCGCCTCATAGCCCGATCCATGGAGCATAGGCGCCAGAACCTTCAGGGGTATTCCCGAACCCGCCGAAAAGTGCCACCACACCCCGGACGTTCGAGCCAACGAATGCGTTCGGGGAGCAAATCATGATAATCCTCCACCACGGCTGGCGCTCAAGCGCCTCGCGCCGGGTGCGGCTGTGTCTTGAGGAAAAGGGTCTTGGCTACGAGGGCCATGTCGTCGATATGGCCAGGCTTGAGCATCACTCGCCGGAATACCTCAAGATCAATCCGTTGGGCGTGATCCCGACCCTGATTCATGACGGCAAGCCGCTGCATGAGAGCGGCACAATCTGCGAATATCTCGACGAGACCTATCCCGATCCGCCGCTGCGCCCGGATGCGCCCTACGAGCGCGCGGTGATGCGCAACTGGATCCGGCACATCGACGGGCTGATCGGCAATCTCATCATTTTTAACTGGCGTCATCATCTGGCGAAAACCGCATCGCAATGGTCAGACCAGGAACTCGCCGAAGTGCTCAAGAACATCCCGAGCAAGGAGCGCCAGGAAGCCTGGCTGCGGGCCGCGCGCAAGCCCTACAGCGAGGAAGAACGCGGCGCAGCCAGGGATAAGCTGGTGACCTCGCTGCTCGACCGGATGGAAGCAGCGCTGAAACCCTCGGGCTGGATGGTCGGCAACGCCTATTCGATCGCCGACATCGCGGCGGTGCCGTTCGTCAAACGGATCGACGAGGAAATCGCGCCCGATGAAGTCGGCCCCAGGAAACATCCCCGCGTCGCCGAATGGTGGGCTAAAATACAGGCCCGGCCGGCGTACTCGCGCGCGAAATTCGACCCGTTTGTCACCACGTTGTGAGGCTAAGCCATGGGCGAATTTGCGTTAGCGTAATCAGGCTCGATACCACCTCTCCCCTTGTGGGAGAGGTCGGATCGCATCGCCAGATGCGATCCGGGTGAGGGGTTACGGCCTATCGATAGACCTGAACCCCTCACCCCAACCCTCTCCCACAAGGGGAGAGGGAGCTCACCGTCATTGCCGCGACACCGAACGAATGCTTCAATCTACGTAAATCGTTCCTAACCACCGAAAGTCACCCTGATGCTGGACACCCCCAACAACACCGAAAAATCCTACGCCGACGGCAAGATCCTGCAAAGGATCGACGATGGCGTCGGTGTCATCACCTTCAACAATCCGGAAAAGCGCAACGCCATGTCGCTCGAGATGTGGGAGGGGTTCGGTCATGCGCTGATCGAACTGCGCGACAATCCGGATGTGCGCGTCGTGATCCTGACCGGGGCCGGTGACAAGGCGTTCGTCTCGGGCGCCGATATCAGCCAGTTCGAAAAGACCCGTCACAACGCCGAGGCCTCGGAGGAATATTCGAGGAAAAGTGCCGCGCAGCGCGCGCTGCTGGCGGATTACCCGAAGCCGGTGATCGCCTGCATCCGCGGCTTCTGCCTCGGCGGCGGCATGCAAGTGGCGATGTCGGCGGATATCCGCATCGCCTCGGATAACAGCCAGTATGGCATTCCCGCCGCCAGGCTCGGCATCGCCTATGGCTATGACGGCCTGAAGAATCTGGTCTCGCTGGTGGGGCCGTCCTGGGCGCGGCTCATCATGTATACCGGCATGCGGATCGTTTCCGCCGAGGCGGTACGGATCGGACTGGTGGATCGCGTGGTGCCTGACGGTGAATTGTGGAACGCGACGATGGAGATCGCCCGTACCATTTCCGGCAACGCGCCGCTCGCGATCAAGGCGGCCAAGCTCACCATCGCGCAAATACTGAAAGACCCCGGGGAACGCGACATGAATGCGATCAAGGCGATCGGCACCGCCTGTATGGACTCCGAGGATTTCCGCGAAGGCCGCCGCGCCTTTATGGAAAAGCGCAAGCCGCAGTTTCAAGGGCAATAGAGCATGCCCCGGAAAAGTGGGAACCGGTTTTCCGAAAAGGGCATGCTCAAATGAAAGAAAGCACCACCCTCATGCACAAGCCCGTCGAAACCTCTGGCCAACCCCCGCAAGCGCAGGCGCCGCGCCTGCCGCTGTCGCGTTTCAAGGTGATCGACCTGACGCTGGCGCGAGCGGGTCCATCCTGCGTGCGCACCCTGGCCGACTGGGGCGCCGACGTGATCCGGGTCGAGCCGCCGCCGGCCACCGGCGAATCCAACGAGATCATGGGCAAGCGCGACGGTTCGGACTTCCAGAACCTGCACCGCAACAAGCGCGCCATCACGCTCAACCTGAAGACCGACGAGGGCCGCGAGGTCCTGATGCGGCTGGCCGAGAAAGCCGACGTCATCATCGAGAACATGCGGCCCGGCGTCACGCGCCGTCTCGGCGTCGATTATGAGTCCGCGAGGAAGCGCAACCCGAAGATCATCTATGGCAGCATTTCCGGCTTTGGCCAGTACGGCCCCTATACGGCGCGTCCCTCGATCGACCAGATCGCGCAAGGCATGACCGGCATCATGTCGGTGACGGGCCTTCCCGGCCAGGGCCCGGTCCGCGTCGGCGTCGCCGTTACCGACATCATGGCCGGCGCATTCCTCGCGCAAGGCGTGCTGATCGCGCTGCTCGACCGCGAAGTCTCAGGCGAAGGCCGCTGGGTGCAGACCTCGCTGCTGGAATCCGGCATCACGCTACTGGATTTTCAGGCCACGCGCTGGCTGATGGACAAGAAAGTCGCGCCTCAGGAAGGCAACAATCATCCGACCAACACGCCGATGGGGCTCTATCCCACCGCCGACAGTTTTCTCAACCTCGCCGCCACCAGCAACAAGAACTTCCAGAAACTCTGCAAGATCATCGACCGCGAGAAGATGGCAACCGATCCGCGCTTTGCCACATCCGCATTGCGCGGCCGCAATAAGCAAGCGCTGAACGAGATGATCGCCGGCGCCTTGCGGGCGAAAACCAGCCGCGAATGGTTCGAACTGCTGGTGGAAGCCGGCCTTCCCTGCGGACCCGTCTACAGCATCAACGACGTCTTCGCCGACCCGCAGGTGCAGGAACTGCGCATCGCGCGATCCGTCGCCCATCCGCGGCTCGGCGCGATCGATCTCGTGGCGCAGCCTTGTGAGATGACCGGCTTCGACCGCGCGATCCGAACCGCCACGCCCGATCTCGGCGAACACAACGACGAGATTCTGGAATCGCTGGGGTACAAGCAAGACGAGATCGAGAAGCTGAAGGCGGCGGGCATTACGTGAGCCCCATAGGGATAGCTACTTGACCCATATAAACCCTATGCCATAGGGCTTGACTTGCGCAGGTGGTGCGCGTGACCAAAATCGCCAGCCTCGCACCACCAATCCAGCGAGGATGGGCCGCAGTAGACGGGGCCAAATGTCCGCTATCGGTAGCAGGCCGGAGAACATGTGATCGGAGCGAATATTTCCGATTTTGACCCGTCCGCGACGTTCATCCGATTTTTCCAAAAGAGATGACGACTTTAGGTTGATCAACGGCTTGGTGCACCGGCTCGCGATGAATTTCAGTGCCAGATTCGTCAACGACGACGATTGAGCGAATGGGATCTTTGAGACGATGATCATGGCTGAATCGCAAAGCCAACACCTTGCTGTGTTCAATTGCGTCAGCGCCTGTGGGGAATGGTAATCCCGTTCTATCCCTAATCGGAACTCCGTCTTTCATATCGAAATAATATGTACGCATGAAAGGCACCTCCGTCGGCAAAAGCGGGTGCCAAGAGCTAAGCTCAAGGCACCCGCGAGTTAAGTGTCCGAGGAGGGAAGCTCCGATTCTTACCAGCCGCGATCATCCTCTACATGGAAAGCAAAGCATGAGTCTGCGACAGGCCCCTTTGATACAAATCAATATCCGCGAGTAATGCTGCAACCTCCACTACAACGCTTCCAACACCGCTCTTGCGATATCCGCGGTGCCGTTGCCGCCGCCGAATTCCATCGGCTTGATGCCGTCGGCATAGACCTTGTCGACCGCGCGTTCGATGCGCTCGCCGGCTTCCGCTGCACCCTCGAGGCCATGCTTGTCGGCGAGCCAGTCCAGCATCATCGCCGCAGACAGGATCATGCCGGTCGGATTGGCCTTGCCCTGCCCCATGATGTCGGGCGCGGTACCATGGCAGGGCTGAAACACCGCATGGTGATCGCCGATATCGGCGGATGGCGCCATGCCCATGCCGCCAATGAGACCGGCCGTCATGTCGGAGAGAATGTCGCCGAACATGTTCTCCATCACCATCACGTCGAAATCCCAGGGCCGCTTGACCAAGAGCGCCGAGCAGGCATCGACATAGAGCCGGTCGGCCTTGACATCGGGATGGCGCCTGGCGGCCTCGTCGAACATCTCGCGGAAGAACGCAAACGCCTTGAACACATTGGCCTTGTCCACGCATGTCAACTGACCGGGTTTGCCGCGCGCCTTGCGGCGCTCGGCGAGACGAAACGAAAACTCGAACAGCCGCTCGGAGGTCTTTCGCGTGATGACCAGCGTCTCCCGCGCCTCGGTGTCGGTGACGACGCCCTTGCCCATCGACGCGAACAGGCCTTCGGTGGATTCCCTGATCACGACGAGGTCGATGCCGTGCCGGTCGGCGCCGACGATCGGACTGGGCACGCCCGGAATCAGCCGCGCCGGGCGCACGCCGGCATAGAGATCGAAATGAAACCGCAGCTCCACTTGCGGCATGATTTCAGTATTGTCGGGGTAACGCACCGACGGCAGGCCGCAGGCACCGAGCAGGATCGCGTCGGCTTCATCGCACAGCCGCACCGTGCTCTCCGGCATCGACTTGCCGGTTTCACGGTAATTGTTGGCGCCGGCCGGCGCGTCGGTGAAACGAAACTTCAGGCCCGAGGTCGCCTCCACCTTGCGCAAGACCTCAAGCGCGGGGGCCATCACTTCCGGGCCGATGCCGTCCCCGGCAAGCACGGCGATATGGAAGGCGTCGTTGGCGGACATGGGAAAAATCCTTTGATAATTGCCCGTCATGCCCCGGCTTGTCCCGGGCATCCACGTCTTACTTCCTCGTTCGGCCAAAGCAAGACGTGGATGGCCGGGTCAAGCCCGGCCATGACGAATGAACAAGGTACTACGGCGTCAGCACCGCGCGCCCGACCAGCCTGCCCTTCTGCAGGTCGATCAGCGCCTCGTTGGCCTTGGCGAGCGGCATCGGCGTCACCGGAATCGGTGCGATCTTCTTGGCACGAACCAGATCGAGCAACTCCTGCGTCTCGCGGAGATTGCCGACATAGCTGCCCTGGATCGTGATGGCCTTGATCGGAATCAGCGGCAGCGCCCACGGCGCGCCGCCGCCGAACAGGCCGACGATCACGAGCTTGCCGCCCTTGGTCAGGCAGTCGAAGCCGAGCTGCGTGGTCGCAGCATTGCCGACGAGATCGATCACCGCGCGGATCGGCCCGCCCGCCTTCGCGGCGAGTTGTTCCAGCGCATCGGGTGCCTTGCCGTCGACGGTCGCCAGCGCGCCGGCCTGCTCGGCCGCTTCCCGCTTGCGCGCGTCGATATCGACGACGATCGCGCCCTTGCCGCCCATCGCCTTCAGCAGCGACAGCGCCATCAGCCCGAGCCCGCCGGCGCCGAAAATCACGATCGGCGTGTTGAACGAGGCCTCGACCTTCTTCAGCGCGCTGTAGGTGGTGACGCCGGAGCAGGCATAGGGCGCCGCGGTCACGGGATCGAGGCCCTTCAAATTCAACAGGTACTTCGGATGCGGCACCGTGATGTGGTCGGCATAGCCGCCGTCGCAATAGACGCCGATCGCATTCGGCTTGACGACGCACATATTCTCGTCGCCGCCAAGGCAGGTTTCGCACTTGCCGCAGCCAAGCCAGGGATAGACCAGCGCGACATCGCCGAGCTTGAGATCGCCGGCGGCGGCCTTGGCGTCCGGTCCGAACGCCAGCACTTCGCCGACCGTCTCATGCCCCATCGTGCGCGGCAGCGACACGCCGCGATCCCTGAGCGACAGCGGCTTCCGCCCATGACCGAGATCGTAGCCGCCTTCCCAGATGTGCAGGTCGCTATGGCAGACACCGGCGGCCTTCACCTTGAGCAGCACCTGCGTTCCCGACGGCTGCGGGGTCGGAAGATCCACTTCCTTCAAGGGAGCGTTGAAATCGGTGACCTGGAAACTCTTCATCGGTTTACTCCCGTCAATTCTTGTGCGGACATTGCCACGCCTTGCGATGCCGTTGCTAGACGTTTAGCCCGGTGCGATCAATGGATGATGGCAAGCGACGAACTGCTCCGGCGCCACCGCGCGAAGTTCCGGCACTTCTTCCTTGCAGCGTGCATCGGCCCGGGGACAGCGGGTGCGAAACCGGCAGCCCGAGGGCGGCGCGATCGGCGACGGCGGCTCTCCAACCGCCACGCTCTCGGCGGGACGCACGTCCGGATCGGGCACCGGGATCGCCTCGATCAACAGTGCGGTATAGGGATGGGCTGGCGTGGCAAACACCTGCTCGGATGGGCCTACTTCGCACAGCCTGCCGAGATACATCACCGCCACCCGGTCGCTGACCGCCTTTACGACCGCAAGATCGTGGGCGATGAACAGCAGCGTCAGGCCGTAGCGCGCCTTCATCTCTTCCAGCAGATTGAGGATTTGGGCTCGAATCGAAACGTCGAGCGCCGACACCGGTTCGTCGCAGATGATGAAATCCGGATTGAGAACCAGCGCGCGCGCAATGCAGATGCGCTGGCATTGCCCGCCGGAAAACTCGTGCGGCAGGCGCCCCATCACCAGATCGGGGTCGAGGCCGACCGCGCCGAGCACGTCACGAACAAGCCGCGTTCGCTGCTCCGGATCCTTGACGCCGGATATCACCAGCGGTTCGGCGACGATGTCGCCGATGCGGCGCCGCGGATTCAGCGACGCGATCGGATCCTGGAAGATGAGCTGCACGCGGCGGCGCATTTGCCGCAAGGTATCGCCCTGCATCGCCGTGAGGTCCTGGCCGTCGAACAGCACACGGCCCGAAACCGCCCTGCGCAACTGCAGCACCGCGCGGCCGAGCGTGGACTTGCCGCAACCGGATTCGCCGACCAGGCCGAGGGTCTCGCCGCGCGCAACCTGCAGGCTGACGTCCGACACCGCGTGAACGGTGTTGCGGCCCACCGCATATTCGACGACGAGGTTCTCCACCTTCAGCAGAGGATCGCACCAATGCGTTTGGGTGTTCTCCATCATGCGTGGATACCGGCCGCGGCGCCGATCGGGTGAAAGCAGGCATATTGGTGGTCCGGCGCATCTGAACCGGCCAGTGCAGGTTTCTCCTGATAACAGGATCCGGCGGCATAGCGGCAGCGCGGCGAGAACGAGCAACCCTTGAGCGACCGGGTCGGGTCCGGCGGGCGCCCGGAGATCGCCGGCAACGGCGTATGCGGCGCGGCGTCGAGCTTCGGGATCGCCGCCAGCAACGCCTCGGTGTAGGGCATCCGCATCTTCTTGAACAAAGCCGGCGTCGGCGCGCGTTCGACGACGCGGCCGGCATACATGACAGCCACTTCGTCGGTGCGGCCGGCAACCACGCCGAGGTCGTGCGTGATCAGGATCATCGCCATGTGCCGGCGGCGCTGCTCGCGCGCCAGAAGATCGAGGATTTGGGCCTGGATCGTCACGTCCAGCGCCGTGGTCGGCTCGTCGGCGATCAGCAGTTTCGGCTCGCACGACAGCGCAATCGCGATCGCAACCCGCTGCCGCATGCCGCCCGAAAGCTGATGCGGGTACTGCGTCAATCGCTGCTCCGGCGCGGGAATGCCGACCGCGGCGAGCAATTCCGTGCTGCGTTGCCTTGCAGCATGGCTATCGAGTTCAAGATGCTCCTGCAGCGTTTCGATCAACTGGGTGCCGATGGTCAGCACCGGATTGAGCGAGGTCATCGGGTCCTGGAATACCACCGCGAGCGACCGGCCGCGAAGCTTGCGCAAACTTTCAGGATCGAGGCTGGCGAGATCCCGGCCGTCGAACATCACGCGGCCGGAAAGTTTGGCTTTCTTCGGCAACAGTTGCAGGATGGCGCGCGACAGCATGGTCTTGCCGCAACCGGATTCGCCGACAACGCCGAGCGTCCGGCCGGCACCGACCTGGAGGTCGACACGATCCACCGCGCGAAGATTGCCCCGCGGTGTCGGCAGGTCGACCGCCACGCCTTCGACGGAAAGCAGCGCAGGCTCGGTCACAGCGCGCCCTGTCGCGGATCGGTGAGAGCCCGCAAGGTATCGCCGACCAGATTGAGCGACAGCACCGTCAGAAACATCGCGATCGCCGGAATGAAGGCGAGCCTTGGTGCAATTTCCAGGCTCTCGCGCCCCTCCCCGATCATGCTGCCCCAGCTTGAGATCGGCGGCGGCACGCCGAGACCAAGGAAGGACAACGAGCCCTCGACCACGATGGTGACGGCGACGCCGAGCAGGAAAAAGGCGAGCAGCGGCAGCATGACGTTGGGCAGCAGTTCACGCAGCAGGATGCGCATATGCGTCGCACCCAAAGCCTGGGCCGCAATCACGAATTCGCGTCGCGCCAGGCTGAGCGTCGTCGCGCGGGCGACGCGCATGAAAGCGGGAATGCCGAGTACGCCAAGAATACAAGTGAGATTCAGAAGGGATTGACCGAGATAGGCGGTTACCGCGAGCGCCAGTATCAGCGGCGGAAAGGCGAGCAGCACGTCCATGCTGCCGACCACTGTTGTCTCGAAGCGGCCGCGAAAATAACCTGCCAGCATGCCCAGCGCGCCGCCGATGGTGATCCCGATCACCGGCGCACAAAGACCGACCGTCAGTGAAATCCGCGCGCCATACACCAGCCGGGCCAGCTCATCGCGCCCGAGACCATCGGTGCCGAGCCAGTGCAAGGCCGATATCGGCGCCCGCCGATCGAGCATGTCCATGTCGGTCGGGCTCGGCAGCGGCAGCAGGCCGGCAAGGGCGGCGGCGGCAACAACGAAGATCAGCCAGCCGATCGCCGCCCAGAACAGCGATCCCAGCCGTCGCGTCCGCCTGACCGTAATGACGGCGACATCGTCGTCGATGGTGAGCTCAAGCGTGGCCATGACGGATCCTTGGATCGAGGACGGCGTAGAGCATATCGACGATGAAGTTCATCAGCACGTAGCCGCAGGCCACGAACAGCACCACGCCCTGCAGGATGACGAGGTCGCGGGTATAGATGGCGCCGAGCAGCAACCGGCCGATTCCCGGCAGCGCGAACACCGACTCGACGATCACGGTGCCTCCGATCAGCCGGCCGATGTTGATACCGGTGACAGTGACAAGGGTCAGCGACGAAGGCTTCAAGGCGTGCACCAGCAGGATGCGCGACGGCTTCAGCCCCTTGGCCCGCGCCATCGCAATGTAATCCTCCTGCAGGGTCGCGATCATGTCGGAACGCAACACGCGCATCAGTACCGGCCATTCGCCCAGCGCCAGTGTCAGGGCTGGCAGCACGAAGCAGCGCAGATTCCCGATCGGATCCTCTTCGAACGGCACGTAGCCGGTCGCCGGCAACCAGCGAAGCTCCACCGCGAACAGGTAGATCAGCAAGATAGCGGAGAGAAATGCCGGCATCGACAGCATGCTGAACGCGCTGCCGGTCATGAAGCGGTCGAACGCGCTGCCGCTGCGCACCGCGCAGGCGATGGCCAGCGGAATGCCGATCGCCAGCGCGCCGAGCTCGGCGAGGAACATCAGCTCCAGCGATACCGGCAGCCGTTCCGACACCGCCTGCAGCACGGTCTGGCCGGTGCGGAAGGATCTTCCGAAATCGCCCTCCAGCACGTGGCCGAGCCAGCTGAGGTAACGCCACCAGATCGGCTGATCCAGCCCCATGTCATGGCGCAGTGCCGCCACCTTGTCCGGCGTCGCCTGATCGCCCAGGATGACGTACGCCAGATCGCCCGGCAGCAACGAGGCGATCAGAAATGTCAGCAGCGATACGGCAACCAGAACCGGCACCAGATAGAGGAGCCTTCGCGCGACAAATCCGAACATGCGCGGTCATTCCAGCCAGACGTCGGATACGTCGATCACCCCGCCATAGATCTTCGGCAATCCCTTCAGTCTGGCGCTGGAAAGCGCGTAGTAGGTGTTCTGGAAAGTCCAGAACCAGATCGCCTCTTTGTTGATGAGCCGGCTGACGGCACAATAGTCCTCGATGCGCTTGCCGGTGTCGGCCGTGGTTCGCGCATGCTCGAGCAGCGCGTCGAGTTCGGGATTGGAATAATTGGCGAGCGCGACCGGGCTGCCGGTGTGGAAATTCGCATACATTTGCGGGTCGGGATCGGCAAGGTCGACGATCCGCCATGGCGTTAACTGGAACTGACGCATGAAGGCGCGCGGCACGACCGAGGCCTGGTCGATCTGCTCGATCTCCATGTTGGCGCCGATGTTTTTCCAGAACTGCTGCAGGATCTGGCCGACGGTACGTCCGCGCGGCGTCGCGGTGACGATCATCTTGAAGTCGACCGGCTTGCCGTAGTCCTTGATCAGGGCCTTGGCCTTTTCGATATCATTGGGCAGCGCGCCGTCGTCGGTGCATTTGACCCAGGAACCGTCGCCGTACGGATTGGTGGCCGGCCTGCTCATGCCATTGGTCAGCGCCTGCGACATCTTCTTGCGATCGATCGCCATCACCACCGCCTGGCGCACGCGCACGTCGTCGAACGGCGCGACCTTGGTGTTGAAGGCATAGACCGAGGCGCCCGACCCGGCATAGGAATGGACCGTCAGCTTCGGATCGGTTTGCGCTTTCTGGATGCTGTCCGCATCGGCCTCGTCATCCCAGACGATATCGGCTTCGCCGGATTGCAGGCTGGCGAAGCGCGACTGCGCATCCGGCAGCGGCTTCAGCACGATCCGGTCGAGATGCGGATGCCCCTTGTTCCAGTAGTCCGGATTTCGTTCCAGAACCATTCGATCGCCCGCGGTCCACGACTTCAATATGTACGGCCCGGTGCCGACGGGATTGCGGTTGTAGTCATCGCCCTTGGTCTGCCACGCGGTCGGTGACTGGACGACGTTGTTCGAACTCTGAAGGGTCAAGATCGCCGGCAGGTTCACCGACGGATCTTTCAGATTGTAGACCAGCGTCAATTCGTCAGGCGCCTGCACGTCGTTGATAAAGGAGATGTAGAAGGCGCATCGGCATTTGTTGGCCGGATCCTTCTGCCGGTCGAAATTGGCCTTGACCGCTGCGGCGTTGAAAGGCGTGCCATCCTGAAATTTGACGCCGGGCCGCAGCTTGAAGGTCCAGGTCTTGAAATCGTCCGAATGGGTCCAGGACAACGCCAGCTTCGGCTGCGGCTCGCCTTTGTCGTCGAGAGTGGTCAGCGTATCGAAGATCGCCGCGGCGGCCGTTTCAGCCGACGTATCGAACACGCCGACCTTGAGCGGATCGAAACCGGGAATATCGAGTTCAAGGCCGACAGTGATGCTGCCTCCCTGCTTCTGGGCATTGGCCGGCGCCGCAAACAGCGCGACCCCAAATACCGTAGCGAAGAAAATTTGCGCAGGCTTGCGCGCTCGGATTGCCACCGTCATGTGATCTCCTCCTGGAAGGTCCGTCCGGTATTCCGGATCGTTGAAGATTGTCGGTTAGATTGGCTGGAATTGCCGGCTCCGGCAAGGCCGGAGACGGTTGCCGGATGAAAAGCCGCAGCCCTTATACCATCGTCGAAGCGCTGTCGCCTTGCGCATGCTTCACCACCGCAGCCTTGCCGGTGAAAGCAGCTATTTCGTGTTCGGAAAGCCCGGCTTCCCTCAGGATCGCCACGGTGTGTTCACCCAGGGTTGCGGCGCGCTTTCCCGCCGACACATTTGCCCCCGACATCCGAAACGGCAAATTCATCACCTTGAACGTGCCGCCGCCGTCTTCCACTTCAGCGAGTGCGCCCCGATGCGCGATCTGGGGATCGGACAAAGCCTGGGCAACGCTGCGATACGCTGAACTCGGAACCCCGTTGTTGCTGAGGTCCGCGAGGCACTGCTCGGTCGTCAACCTGCGCGACCATGCCTCGACACCGTCCATCAGATCGTTCCAGTTGAGGCGCCGATCGACGTATTTCGCAAAACGCGGATCGCGGGTCCATTCCGGATGACCGGCCGCCCTGACCAGACCCTGGAAGGTCTTCTCGCTGGCGATCGCGACCATCACATATCCATCCGCGGTCTCGAGCGGGCCGAACATCGGCCGACTTGGAAATGTCACCTCGAATTGCGACCACTGCACCTCATTCAGGGTGAGGCTGAGCATCGATTCAAGCATCGAGACATCGATGTGCTGGCCTTTTTGCGTGCTGTGACGCTGATGCAGGGCCGCCGAAATCGCGCCGAAAGCATAGACGCCGGTGAGGACATCGGCGTGATAAATTCCGCAATAATCGGGGCGGGTTCGACCAGGCTGGTACGACAGGTGAGCCATGTCGTAACCCGAGGCCGCATGGATGACGGGCGCGTAAGCCGGCAGTTCCGCCGACGGGCCGGTCTGGCCGTATCCGGAGATCGAGCAATAGATCAGCCGCGGGTTGAGCGCTTGCAGCGAGTCGTAATCCAGCTTCAGGCGTCGCATCACTCCCGGGCGAAAATTCTCCACCAGGATATCCGCGGTGGCGACGAGCCGGTGGATAGCGTCGATCGCAACCGGCGATTTCAGGTCGAGAACGAGGCTCTTCTTGCCGGCATTGAGCTGACCGAAAACGGTGCTGGAGCCGTTGCGGAGTGGCGGACGGTGTCGCATCGTCTCCCCCTCCGCGGACTCGACCTTGATGACCTCGGCCCCCATGTCGGCCAGCATCCGGCTACAATGCGGACCGGCGATCGTGGTCGAGAAATCGAGCACGCGAAGATCCCCGAGGCTCTTGGTCGAGACGTCACCGGCATTTCGCCGTTCTGTCATTCCAGTCTCCCTGAACTGCTGTATCCCTTGACGGCACGAAGACGACCCTAAGTGTCGCTGCTATCCGTGGGAAGCGATTATCGGCAGGGCGGTGCCGAGGCCATCGGCGCCGCTATCCGGCTTCAACTTTTCCGCACTGCAGCGGAACTGGAACTATTCTTGCATAGTTGTGGTTGTGGCTGGTACGAGGGCGTTTCTTGAGGGTTTTGTTCGTTACGACGGAAATGGATGACTTCGTCCGGGTGGGCGGGCTCGCCGCCGTTTCAGCCGCCCTTCCCCGGGCATTACGGCTCCAGAGCGATGTCAGGATCATCCTTCCCGGCTACCGGGACGTGGTCGAGCAATTCACCCATATCCACATCGTCGGGCAATGCCCGGCACTGGCGGAAATGCCGGCCTGCTCGCTGGGGCTGGCATCAACCAAAGACGGGCTGCCCGTCTACGTATTGCTTTGCCCCCAGCTTTATGACCGGCCCGGCAACCCCTACGGCGACGCCTCGGGCCGGGACTGGCCGGACAATGACGTGCGCTTCGCACGTCTGGCGTCCGCGGCGGCCCAACTGGCCGCCGGCGCTCTGGACAAGAACTGGGCAGCGGATCTGGTTCACGTCAACGACTGGCAGGCCGCGCTGGTCCCGGCCTATCTCGCCTGGAATCGCGTCAAGATCCCGAGCATCCTGACCATCCACAATTTGGCCTACCAGGGCCTGTTTCCGAGGGAGTCGCTGCGGCGGATCGGCGCGCCTGAGGATTCCTTCCATATCGATGGCCTTGAGTTCTACGACAAATTATCCTTCCTCAAAGGCGGCATCGTCTACGCATCTCACCTGACCACTGTCAGCGAAACCTATGCCCGGGAGATCACGACACCGGAACTGGGTTGCGGGCTTGAGGTTCTGCTGCGCCGCCGCTCCGACGCCGAGCAACTCACCGGGATATTGAACGGCATTGACGAAAGCTGGGATCCTCGCGTCTGCGCCCAATTGGCCCAGCCGTTCGCCGCGGGAGACTGGGAGGGCAAGCGCGCCAATTCGGATTACGTCCGTCATCAGTTCGGCCTGGCGGTTTCCCGCGGCCCGATTTTCGGCCTGGTTGCCCGACTGGTCCATCAGAAGGGCATCGACCTGGTGCTGTCCGCCGCGGACGAGATCATCGAAGCCGGAGGACAGATTATCGTGACCGGCAGCGGCGAACCCGATATCGAACAGACGCTGGTCGACGCACACCGCCGCCGGCCGGATGCGATCGGGGTCACCATCGGCTTCAATGACGGACAGGCGCGGCGGATTTTTGCCGGCAGCGATTTCACGCTGATGCCGTCGCGCTTCGAGCCGTGCGGACTGAGCCAGATGTATGCGCAGAAGTTCGGATCGCTGCCGATCGGCCACCAGACCGGCGGGTTGGCGGAAACCATCGTCGACGGCGAAACCGGCTTCCTGTTCACTCAAGCGTCAACCGAATCCTTTCTCGGCGGCATCCGGCGCGCGTTCACCACCTTCAGGGCGAAAGATCGCCTCGATTCCATGCGCCGCAGCGCGATGGCAAGATCGTTTAGCTGGAACGCTTCCGCCGCCTGCTACGGCGCCTTGTACCGGAAAGCTGTATCCCCGTAACAGCGCGGCCGCCCCTCTGCTCAGTCCGCGCTCCGTCGCGTTTCCGGCATCACAAACCAGACCAAGGCGAGACCTGTCGCGGCGACGCCCGCAAGACCGGTAAACGCGATGCTGCTGCCGAAGACATCGCTGACGTAACCGGCGAGCACGGTGCTCAGTGATGCACCGATACCGGTCGCGGTCCCGACGATGCCTTGCGCCAGATTGAAGTGGCCGCTGCCAAACGCCACATCGGCGACGATCAGCGGTATCATGACGCTGAACACCGCCGCGGTGATGCCATCGAATATCTGCGCCGCGACCAGAAGATACGGATCGTGCACGGTCGCAAACAACAGGCCGCGGATCGCCAGCGCGGCAAAGCCCAGCAACAACAATGGCCGCCGTCCCCATCGCTGCGCCGTGCGTCCGACCGACGGCGAGGTCAGCGCCACGATGGCTTGCGGCACGATGATACAGGCCGCGATCAGCACCGGCGCCCATCGGCTGGAGCGGGTCGTGACCACGCCCGCCATCAACGGTAGCATCGCCGCATTGGCGAGTTGAAGCAGCAGCACGCTTCCGGCGAAGATCAACAGCGAGCGATTGCGCATCAGGCGCAGAACGCTGGTCGCGTTGGCATCCGGCACTTCGCGCATCACCGCGCCGTGAGCGCGCGCGGCATCGATTTCGTGCTCGCGGATTCGCGACAGCGCCAGCAAGGTCGGAACGGCGAGCACGAACGTGACAAAAAATACCGAGCGGCTCGACAGAAAATAGCCGCAGGTACCCATCACCGCGGCTGCAACGCCGTTGCCGATCGACGCATAACGCGCATTGCGTCCGAGCCGTTCACCGATCGCGAACGGTCCGACCAATCCAAGACTGATCGCGGCAATTGCCGGACCGAGCACGCAGCTCGCGGCGGCATGCAGGGTCGCCGCAACCACGACTACCGGAAACAGCGGCCATGCCGCATATCCCAGTGCACTGGCGCCGATCGCAGCAACCGCAAGACCCGCCACCAGCCGTTCGGAGCGGGCGGCATCGACGATAGCTCCGCCCGGAATCTGCCCGATCAGGGCGACCAGTCCGCCGATCGACAGCACAAAGCCGATTTCGACCTGGGTCCATTTTTGTGTCGTCAGATAGACCGCAATGAATGGCCCGAACCCGGTCTGCACGTCCGCCAGAAAGAAAATGAACCAGTCGAGGCCGCGCAAGCTCTGGCGCGAAGGCGCTGGCATCGGCGGGCGCGCCACCGGTTCAGGCTTTCCGGACGAAACGCTATCGCTCCCGATCGGCCGCGCATGGCGGTCATCGTCAGTCCGGCCCTTCGAGTGTCGGAATGAACTTGCGAACAGGATCGTGCTCCGGCTGGTTCAGGGATCGAATTGTAGCGGGTGCAAGGTGCCCGATGCCCCAAGCACGACAATGGGCGCATCTTCCTTGTATTCGGGGGCAGCCATCACCTGCTCCTTGGTCAATTCAAGCGTGATGCTGTCGCCCTTGTCGGTGACGTGCCCGAAATGCAACGCACTCCAGTCGACAACGATCTTACGGCTGCCGACGCCGAGAAATCCGCCGAAGTCGATAACAGCCGCGCGCACCGTCCCGCCGCGATCGACGATCACGTCGACGATACGCCCCATGTCCTCGTCAGCCGGGCTGCGGACATCGCGACCGAGCACCCCATGCGCTTCCTTGGCGCCGATGATAGTGACCGATGGCGGCGGCGCCGGTGCCGCGACCGGCGGATTGGTGTCCTGCGGCGCAGACGTCTGCGCCCAGGATGCGACAGCCGCCAACGTCGCAAAACCGATTGCAGCAAAAACGGTCAGATGCTTTGCGCGCATGTGGCCTCCTCCGATCGGGTACCGGTTCTAGTGCGCCATTACGATCGACACCTGGATTTGGCCGCGCGTCCGCAAGACCTCCAGCGACACCTCCTCGCCGTGGCGGCGAACCCGAAGATCGACGCTTGAAGCGCCGAGGTTCAGGTCGCGCAGCACCACTTCATTGAGGAAGGCCGGCAGGCGCGGGTTGCGCAGCCGGATTTCGCCGCGCGGCGTATCGAATTCGAGCCCGAGGGCAGCTTCCAGCAGCGTAAACGGCGTCGCGCTCGCCCACGCCTGCGGCGCGCAGGCGACGGGATAAAGCGTCGGTCCGCGTTGTTTCTCGCGCCGAAAGCCGCAGAAAAGTTCGGGAAGCCGCCGCAAATCCATGTAGGCGGCGGCATCGAACAGCGCCTCGAATACGTGTACGACAGAATGCTTGAGGCCATAGCGCGCCAGGCCGAGCGCGATCAGCGCGTTGTCGTGCGGCCAGATCGATCCATTGTGATAGGACATCGGATTGTAGCGCGCCTCGCCGCGCGCGACGGTGCGAATGCCCCAGCCGGTGAAGAAATCCGGCCGCATCAGGTCGGCGGCAACCATGCGGGCACGGTCTTGGCGCACGATGCCGCTGAACAGCAGTTGCCCGGCATTCGACGAGCGGACCCTGCAGGGCTGCTTGTCGCCATCGAGCGCCAGCGCGTAGGTTCCGAGTTCGTCACACCAGAAGGCTTGCTCAAAACGTTCCGCGAGCAGCTTGGCTTCCGCCTCGAGGTTACGCGCTTTGTCGTGCTTGCCGAGCCGCGCCGCGCACCGTGCCGCCTGCCGTTTGCCGGCATACACATAGCCCTGGACTTCAGCGAGCGCGATGTAGCCTTCGGCGAGACGGCCGTCGGCATGAAAGATGGCGTCGTAGGAATCCTTCCAGCCCTGGTTGGCGAGCCCCTGTTCGGATGCGCGCTGATATTCGATGAACCCATCCCGGTCGGGATCGCCGGCGCCGTCGATCCAGTTCAGCGCCGCTTCGATCGAGGGCCATAGCTCCCCCAGCGTTTCCTCATCGCCGGCGCGTTCGACGTAGAGCCCCGCCAGCAGCACAAACAGCGGCGTCGCATCGACGCTGCCGTAATATTGCGCGAACGGCACCTCGCGAAGTGCCGCCATCTCGCCGCCGCGCATCTCATGCAGTATTTTTCCGGGCTCGGCATCCGCGAGCGGATCGGTCGACCTGGCTTGGTAGAAAGCCAGCCGCTTCAGCACACCGCGGGCGACGCGTGGATCGATCCATAGCATTTGCAGCGCGGTGATCAGGCCGTCGCGGCCGAATGTCGTCGAGTACCAGGGAATTCCCGCATAGGGATATCGCCCCTGCGGCGTCTCGGTCATCAGCATGTTGAGATCGGCCATCGACTGGCACAGCACCTCGTTGAAGATGTTGTTGGAGGTCTCGACGCTGGCGGCGCTGGTGGTCGACTGGCGCATCTCGCGGCGGTGCGCTAGCAAGCCGCGAAAGAACGGCGCCGGTTTGTAGGGGATCGGCTTGTTGCAGGAGACCGCGACGAACAGCGAACTTATCTGCTGCGGCGCCAGGTCGAAATGATAGGACGCCGCGTTCACCGCAAGCCGGGTCGGCCGCGGATCGAAGTGCAGCGCCGTGCTGCGCGATTTGCCGTCGAGTCCGTTGTATTCCAGCACGACGTCGGCGGGACCCAGCAGTTTGCTCAAGCCAATGCCGCGGCGCGGGCGACGTTCGCCACGCACCTCGAACAGGTCGGCGAAGTCGTTGTCGAACTGCAGCGTCAGGTCGAAACTCGCGGGCCGGTCGCCATGGTTCTGCAGACCGATCCGCTGATAGGCGGTCCCGCGCCATAGAAACACCGTACGCACGACGTGCAGCATGTCCTTCTTCAGAACAATCCGGCCATGACGATAGATATCCGGATTGGTGAGATCGACCGTCAACGCCGAATTGTCATCGCGCAGGTTCGACCCGAGCAGCAGCGGCTGCACCTCGTCCAGAACGAGTTCAAGCCGGGCCAGATAACGGGTATCGGCATTGAACAATCCATCGGGTCCGCCGGCGGATGCGCCGATGTCGCCATGGCTGTCGAGTACGATGAACGTATCGTCGTGCTTAAGCGAGCGCCGCGGCCTCGCCGCCGGCCCGGTCATCGGAATATAGAATGGCGATTCCGAGACGACTTCGATCTCTCGAATCGTCGTTAGAGTCGTAGCTTCGATTGCCATTGGATGACCTTGGCCGTTGACTGCTGCGCCCTCTGCGCGACGGTACGCAACTTAAGAACAATGCCTGACGCTCAGGCCGCATGTGCTGCAAGGCGGCTCATCTCTCGCGCCACCAGTTCCCGATACGGGCCGCTGCCCTGCATCAGATGATCCGGCGGACCATCTTCGATGATCCGGCCGCCCTGCAACATGATCACACGATCGAAGTTGCGCAGCGTCGCCAGACGGTGCGCGATCGCGATCACGGTTCGTCCGCGCATCAGGCGGCTGAGCGCTTCGCGGATCGCTTCCTCGGATTCGCTGTCGAGCGCGGCGGTCGCCTCATCGAGCAACAGGATCGGCGCGTCTTTCAGGAATGCACGGGCAATCGCGATACGCTGGCGCTGGCCGCCGGACAGCTTGACGCCGCGGTCGCCGACCTGCGTGGCCATGCCTTCCGGCAAGGTCTCGACGAAATCGCAGCGCGCCGCAATCGCGGCGCGCTGCACCTCACCGTCCGTCGCCGTTGGCCGTCCATAGCGGATATTTTCCATGATCGATCGATGGAACAGCGAGATGTCCTGCGGCACCACCGCAATTGCCTCGCGCAGGCTCTCCTGGGTAACCCGGGAGATGTTCTGGCCATCAATGGAGATGTGGCCCTGGTTCACGTCGTAAAATCTCTGCAACAGCACGAACAGGGTGGATTTGCCGCCGCCGGACTGTCCAACCAGCCCAACCCTTTGGCCCGCATTGAGGCGGAGGCTGAACTTGTCGAACACCTGCATGCCGCCGGGATAGCGGAACGACACCTTGTTGAAGACGATCGCCGCCCCCGCCTTCACCAGCGGCTCGGCTTCCGGATGGTCGCGCAGTTCGTGGGGAAGCAGCAGGGTAGCAATCGCTTCGGTCAGGCGGGCGACATGCTGGGTAACATCGACCAGCGCCACCGCGAGATCGCGCGTGGCATTCAGAATGGAAAGTCCCAGGGTGCAGACCAGCACCACGTCACCCGTGGTGGCGCCGCCGCGCTGCCACAGCACGATAACCCACGCCAGCAGCGCGATCGTCAGAACGACGGTAATCGCCGCGTGGCTGAGCCGCAATTTTTCGAGATAACGCAGGCTGCGTCCGCGCGCCGTCAATTCCCGGTTGACGGTGGCGTCAAACCGGTCGTGCTCGAAGCGGAGGCCGCAAAACGCCCGCACCAGCGGCATGTTGTTGATGACGTCGACCATCTCGCCATCGACCGCCGCGGCCTTGTCCGCGAACTCGTCGTGCAGCGGCTTGCCGGCGGCGGCCAGGTGAAACATTCCGATCACCATGAGGCCCGCGACGACGATCAGGCCCGCCGACATCGACAGGCTGACGGTTCCAATCAGGGCGATCGCCGAAATCGTCGCAATGCATGGCGGCAACACGTTCCAGACGAACATGTTTTCGACGGTGAAAACCGCATTGGAGGTCGCGGTGATACGGCTGGTCAGCATTCCCGGCAGCCGGTCGGAAAAATAACTCGGCGCGTGACCGGTAAGGTGGCGGAAAATGTCGCGGCGCAAATCCCCGGTTACTCCCACGAAGGTGAAACTCGCGGTCCAACTGGCGATCCGCCACAGGAAATTATCCGCCGCGATCATCGACATGAGGAAAACGAATGCCAGCCATACGCTGCCCGCGCGGGCCGGCCCGGCCGATAACCCATCGACCAGGTGTTTGACGCCATATTGCGTGCCCACGGAACAGGCGACCGCCGCAACCACCGCGGTCAGGATGACCACATGCGAGGCGAGCCGCTGGCGGATATAGCGCAGCACAAGGGGAAACGGGCGGTGCGCGTATCCTGAAAGATTGTCCATGTGGCGGCACACCTGTTGGAGACGCAAGAGAATTGTATTGTTACGGCACGATCCCGCGCACGTTCACGTGAAGACCGACAGCTCCAATGTCCCGCGCGGCCATCCCGGCGCAACAATCTTGCAGCATTGATCTGGGCAAGAACCTGATCGGACGTGATGGCATCAGCAAGACCATGGCGTGGAAGAAGTAGGCGTCTTCAGGGGAACTTCGCATATGCGGAAACGTTCCCTTTCAGGCAGCTGGTGCCGAGGGCGGAATGGGGCTTGTTTATCCATGATCACAAATAGGAGACGGTGAGATGCGCATCGCGCAGGTTGCTCCGCTGACCGAGGCTGTGCCCCCCAAACTATATGGCGGCACCGAACGGGTGGTACACTGGCTGACAGAGGAACTGGTGGCGCTGGGAAACGACGTCACCCTGTTCGCCAGCGGCGATTCCCGAACCTCGGCGAAACTTGACGCGACGTGGCCGAAGGCGCTGCGCCTCGACGGATCCGTCCGGGATCCCAACGCCTTGCACATGGTGATGCTGGAACGGGTCCGGCAGAAATGCGACGACGAGGAATTCGACTTCCTGCACTTCCATCTGGATTATTATCCGTTCTCGCTGTTCTGCCGGCAGCCGACCCCTTTTCTGACCACTCTGCATGGCCGACTGGACCTGCCCGAGCACCAGCCGGTGTTCACGACATTTTCATCGATTCCGGTGATTTCGATCTCGAACGCGCAGCGGCGCCCGGTGCCGCAGGCCAACTGGGTTCGCACCATCCACCACGGCCTGCCGGAAAAGCTGCTGACGCCGCAGCCGGTGACTCCGGGATATCTCGCGGTGCTCGGCCGGATCGCGCCGGAAAAGGGCGTTGATCGGGCGATCAAGATCGCGATCCGATGCGGCATCCCACTGAAAATCGCCGCCAAGGTCGATCGGGCCGACCAGGAATATTACGATGAAATCATCCGTCCGCTGATCGATCATCCGCTGGTCGAATATATCGGCGAGATCGGCGATCGCGAAAAATCCGACTTTCTCAGCGGCGCGATCGGGCTATTGGTCCCGATCGACTGGCCGGAGCCGTTCGGCCTGGTCATGATCGAGGCGATGGCGTGCGGTACGCCTGTTATCGCCTATAACCGTGGTTCGGTCGCAGAGATCATCGATGACGGCCGGACCGGCTTCATCGTCGAGGATGAAACCAGCGCAGTCGCCGCGGTCGATCGGCTGTCGGGATTGAGCAGGGACGCTATCCGCAAGCAGTTCGAGGCGCGCTTTACCGCGCGGCGCATGGCGCTCGATTATCTCGCCGCCTATCGCAGCCTGACCGAAGCCGCTGAGCCGCGCATCAAGCTGGTGAGCAGCGCCGAGTAAGGCCGAACTTGCACGCTGACGCGATGCTCTATTGCGCGGGCGCCAGGTCGGCTTTGCCGAAGCGCCGCTCGTAAGCCTTTATATAGGCTTCCGGAGAGGGTTTGAGGTGGCGCCGGGTAAGCGCCACCAGATCGTCCCGGCGCGAACCGCGCAGCGCCTTGATCATATCGAGGTGGTCGCGGCGGGCCCGGTCAAGCGATTCAGGAAAAGCGTTGGCATAGGACCTGATGCCGTAGACCTTCTGCGCCAGCAGTTCGATGGTCTCGATCAGGCAGGCATTGCCGCAGAGACCGAACAAAACCTGGTGAAAACTGAGGTTGCTGTAGAACACCGTCAGCAAGTCGCCGGCGGCAACCGCCGCGGTGTGCTGCCGCTGCAGTTCCTCCAGCCGCTCGACATATTTTGGGTCGACCGGAAACGGGATGATGCGGACCGCCATCACCTCGAGCTCCTCACGAACCGCGTAGATTTCTCTCACCTCCAGCGGCGTCAATCCGCGAACCAGCGCGCCGCGATTTGGAATGCGCTCGACCAGGCCCTTTTTCTCAAGTTCAAAGAGAGCCAGTCTCACGTCGCCGCGATGGGTCTGGAACAGGTCGCACAAATCCTGCTCGACCAGGCGCTCGCGCGGCTGACGCCGCCCCAATACGATGTCCTCCTCGATGCGCTTGGCGATGACGATCGCCACCGGCTCGCGCGCCGGCGATACCGGTGTCTGACCGGGTTTGATCGGGCGGACCATCGCGTGTTTGGCAGGTTTTCCGGCCATGGATTCCCCGATCTGGCAGGCGCGCCGCCGAGCCGGCATCGCCAAAGCTTTTGAAGATAATATCGTAAACCGTATTGTAAACAATATTAAAGGGCGCTACCATCCCAAAAAATGCGCTAGATACGATCTCAAAAAGCGAGCGGACAGCCTGTACCGCGATCGCGCCAAGGGGAGATGTCATGACGAAAGATCGCACGGATTCCGTCAGCCAAAAGACCGGTCTTGCTCAAACACTGTCGAAGCGGCGGGGCCGCCGCGAATTTCTCATAAAGACCGGGGGCATGCTCGCCGCCGGCGCGTTCGGCGCGGTGCCGTTGCGAGGCTGGGCGGCCGAGCCGGTCAATATCGGCGCGCTCTACCCGACCACGGGAAGCATGGCGCAGATCGGCGTCGGCTGCGTCGCCGCCGCCAAGCTCGCGGTCGAGATGGTCAATGACGCCGGCGGCATCAAATCGCTCGGCGGCGCCAAGCTCAACCTCGTCATTTCCGACGTGCAGAGCGACACCACGGTGACGCGCACCGAGACCGACCGGCTGATCACCGGCAACAAATTGTCGGCGATCCACGGCTGTTTCGCCAGCGCGCTGACGCTGATCGCCAGCGAAGTGGCGGAACGGGCGAAAGTGCCGCTGATCACCGGATCCAGTTCGGATCAGCTCAACAAGGGCCGCACCTACACCTTTACGCCGTTTGCGCGGGCCTCGCAGTTCGCGCAGGCGCAGTTGCAGATGTCGAAGCTGGTCGGCGACAAGCCGAAGGTCGCCGTCATCTTCGAGAATACCGCGTTCGGCACCTCCACGTCCAATGGCCTGAAGGAACTGGCGCCGGCCGAAGGCGTCGAGATCGTGATGTTCGAGCCGTATTCGGCAGGCTTCACCGATGCGAGCCCGCTGATCAACAAGGTCAAGGCGTCCGGCGCCAACGCGCTGTTCTCGGTCTCCTACCTGAACGACCTCATCCTGATCGTGCGGACCGTCAAACAGGTCGGCCTCAATATCGCGATCAATGGCGGCTCCGGCGGCTTTGTCATTCCGGACTTCTACAAGAACGTCGGAAAACTCGCCGAAGGCCTGCAAGGCGTGGCGCACTGGAACCACGACATGAACCCCGACTGCGAGAAGGTGAATGCCGAATACAAGAAGCGCACCGGCGAGTTCCTGTTCGAATATGCCGGGGGCCTGGTCGCCCAGACTTTCATGATCGCGGACGCGCTCGAACGCGCCGCCTCCGCCGACCCGCAGAAGGTGCGCGAAGCCCTGTCGACGCTCGATGTCTCCTCCGGCTACGCCGCGATGGCCCCGGGCGGCAAGGTCAAGTTCGGTCCCGACGGCAAGAACATCTACGGCCGCCCGGTCGGCGTGCAATGGCAGAACGGCGATCTCGCCAGCGTATTTCCCAAGGAAGACGCCCGCGCCCCGCTGATGAAGACCTGACGCTGGTCCTAGGCGATGTGGGAGACAGTGGCCCAGGCCGTCATCAACGGCCTGCTCATCGGCGGCATCTACGCGCTGGTCAGTATCGGCGTCACGCTGATCTTCGGCGTGGTCAAGATCGTCAATTTCGCGCAAGGCGAATTCGTGATGATCGGGATGTACATCTCCTTCTTCCTCGCCAATCAGTTCGGCGTCGATCCCCTGGTGTCGCTGGTGGTCACGATGCCGGTGCTGTTCGTCATCGGGGTGCTGGTCCAGCATTTTCTGATCCGCCGGGTTCTGGGGCCGAACGACATGCCCCAGATCTTCCTGACCTTCGCGCTGTCGCTGCTGCTGTTGAACCTGGCGCTGATGCTGTTCTCGGCGAACTACCGCACCGTCCACACCTCCTATTCGGATGAAGCCTTCCATCTCGGCGGACTTTACATCCCGGTCGCAAAACTCATCGCCTTTGTCGTCGCCATGATCCTGAGCGGCGCGCTCTGGGTCTTCCTGCACACCACCGATCTCGGCAAGGCGATGCGCGCCGCGGCCCAGAACCGCGATGTGGCGACCTTGATGGGCATCAATCCCAACCGGGTGTTCTGCGTCGCGCTCGGCATCGCGCTGGCGCTGGCGGGCGCCGCCGGTTCGCTGCTGATGCCGTTCTATTCGGCCTACCCGTTCGTCGGGCAGGTGTTCGTGCTGATGGCGTTTGTCGCGGTGGTGCTGGGCACGCTCGGCAACGTGATCGGCGCGCTCGTCGCCAGCCTGATGATGGGGATCGCCGAGTCCTTAGGCATTCAATACATCGGCGCGGATTCCGGATTGATCGTGGTATTCGCCATGCTGCTGCTGACGCTGGCCTTCAAGCCGACCGGGCTCGGGGGTAAGGCGCGATGACGATGGGGCTGATACGAACACGAAATGCGCTCTGGATTGCGGCAGGGGCCGTGGTCCTCATCGCATTGCCGCTGGTCGTGACCAGTTCGTTCGCGATCAGCATTTTCATCCGGATCTTGCTGTTCGCCTTTATCGGGGTCGCCTGGAACCTGATGGGCGGCTACGCCAAGCAGTTGTCGCTCGGTCACGCCGCTTATTTTGGCCTCGGCGCCTACACCTCGACCATCCTGCAGATCGATTTCGGCATCTCGCCGTGGATCGGGATGATCGCCGGCGGCGTGGTCGCGATGCTGGCAAGCCTTCCGATCGGTTGGTTGTGTTTCCGGCTGCGCGGCCCCTATTTCACCATCGCCACCATCGCCACCGCGCAAGCCCTGATGCTGATCTTCCTCAAGTTTCGCGATTTCGCGTGGGGCGCCGAAGGCACCACCATCCCGAACCTCGGCAACGCGCCGCTGATGATGCAATTCGAGGCCAAGGCGGCTTACTATTATGTCGCACTCGGCCTGCTCGCGGTCGGGCTGGTGATCACCTGGCTGATCGAACGATCCTGGATGGGATATTACCTCGTCGCGATCGGCGAAGACGAAGACGCCGCCGAAGCGATCGGTGTCAACGCCCCCAAAATCAAGCGCGACATCTACATGATCAGCTCGTTTCTCACCGCATTGGCCGGCACGTTCTACACCCAGTACATCTACTTCATCGATCCTGCGACCGCGTTCAGCTTCAACATCTCGATCGAGGCCGCACTGGTGTCGATCGTCGGCGGAATCGGGACGCTGTGGGGCCCGGTGATCGGAACCGTGCTGCTGGAAACGACTTCCACGCTGCTCCAGAGCTGGCTCGGCAATTCGATCGCCGGCGTGCAGCTCACCGTGTACAGCCTGATCCTGATGGCGGTGATCCTGTGGCGGCCGACGGGGTTGATGGGAATGATGCGCGAAGCCTGGCAACGCTATGTCAGCCGCAAACCGGCGCGAGCGTAAGGGTATGGCGGAAGCACTGGTTATCAGCGGTCTCAGCAAGCGGTTCGGCGGCTTGCGCGCGGTGCAGGACGTCAGCTTCACCGTGCAGGAAAACGAAACCGTGGCGCTGATCGGCCCGAACGGCGCCGGCAAGACCACGAGCTTCCACCTCATCACCGGATTTCATCGGCCCGACTCCGGTTCAGTCTCGGCTTACGGCCGCGACATCACCGGCCTGAAACCGCATGACATCTGCGCGCATGGCCTCGTTCGCACTTTTCAGGTCGCAAAGCCGTTCGGCGCCATGACCGTGCTCGACAACGTCATGACCGGGGCGTTCCTGCGCGACAA
>NZ_SSMW01000019.1 GCF_004799405.1 Bradyrhizobium sp. | reverse complement strand
CCTTATGGACGCGGAGGCCGCCAGTGCACCGCTCCAGTGAGACCATCGGTGCGATCGCCACAGCCCTCGCCAAGGCCCAGGGCGAGCTCAGCAACCCCGAGAAATCGCTTACGGCCACCCTCCGTTCGCCCTTTCCGAGGGAGGGGGACGTGACCTTCCGCTACGCCTCGCTCGCCAGCGGCCTCGATATCGTCCGCAAGAGCCTGGGCCAGCACGAGATCGCGACAATCCAGACAACCAGGATCGATCAGGCCAGCGGGCAGATCTGCCTCACGACCCTTCTGGCACACGCTTCCGGGGAGTGGATTTCCTCCGATTGGCCGGTCTGCGCGACCAGCGAAACCGCAGCGCCGCACCGCATGGGAGCTGCCCTGACCTATGCCCGCCGCTATGCGCTGTTCACGCTGGTAGGCATCGCCGGCGAGGACGATCTGGATGCACCGGACCCGGAAACAACCCCGAAAGCCGTTGCGGATCAGCCAAACGGGTCGGGTGCAAGGGCCCTGAACGGGCACGCTCACACTCCCGGCGTGTCGGACGGCCGCCGCCGGGTCCCGATCACGCGTATAGCGGCCCCCGTCCTGCCTGCTGATCAGTCCGCGCTGCAGCGGGATCGCCTGCTGGCCGAACTGGGCGGCCTGCAATCGAGCGATCAGGCAGCCAGCTGGGCCAAGCGGAGTCTACCAGCCAAGAACACGCTGACGGTCGCGGACGCCCACCTTCTCGAAGACGGCTTCCGGATCAAGCTGGCGGCCTTGGGCGATGAGCCAATCCCGCAGCTTCCGGAGGCTGCGCAAGATCAGGAAGCGGCCCAAGGAACCCGACCATCGCTGGATACCCCCAAACCTGTGGCTCTTTCAAAAGAACCCGGCACCCGATGTGGCCGGGTCGCGGCCAAAACCATCCGCCTGCGCGACAAGGACCACCGCAAATTCGTGTCCGCCCAGCCCTGCCTGGTGTGCGGCCGCTCGCCCGCGGAAGCCCATCATCTGCGGTTTGCCCAGCCCCGCGCGCTCAGCCGCAAGGTCAGCGATGAGTTCACCGTCCCGCTGTGCCGGGTCCACCACCGCGAGTTGCACCGGCATGGTGCAGAGATCGCATGGTGGCAGAGCATCAAGATTGATCCGTTGCCGGTCGCGCATCGGCTGTGGCAGCACGCGCGACGCGATGGAACGACCGTAGCCGTCGAGGACGTCACCGAGCGCGAGCCTCCAACAGCAACAAATGGGACCGGAACGGGCTCGCCTGCCCCGACATCCGATCCCACCGGGAAACCACGTCCAGACGGCCGGACCGTCCCATGACCTCATTTCGACAAATCGAAGCCAATCGGCGCAACGCAGTCAAAAGCACCGGGCCAACTACCGAGGAGGGCAAACATCGGTCGCGCCAAAATGCCGTCCGGCACGGGCTGTGTGCCGAAACCGTGGTCGAAATTGTCGAGGACATCGATGACTACCGCGGATTCGAAGCTGCCATCATTGCCGATTACGACGCGCGAACGGCAGTCGAGCGGGAACTCGTGCTTCGCCTGGCATCGCTGTTATGGCGACTGCGGCGGGCGACGGCCATCGAGACCGACCTGCTAAGGATTCAGGCCGAGATCATTCGGGAGCGCAGGTCGGCTGGCCGACCGGACCGGTCGCCAAACCCGCCACCCGGTCTTGGAAGCACCGCCTATCCCGTTCTGGCTGCGACCAATGACGCCGACGGCGACGACTCCCCTTGGCCAACCGACCGGGATCCCTGCTGCCACGCCCCTACCTGGACGCCCCAGCCCCTCGGCTCCCAACGCCAGCTGACCCTCAGCTTCCAGCGACTCGCCAACCTCGACAGTGCGATCTTCGAGCGGCTCGGACGATACGAAGCAGCCCTCGCCCGCCAAACCCTGAGAACGATTTTCCTGCTGAGGTCGGCGCGCGGCCGGTGATCAAGCGTCATCAAACTGCTCGGTTCAGCGAGAGGCGTCGGCGAAAGCGGCGGCGACACGAAGGACGCCCAACCATGGTTGCGCAAATCAGGCCGCTACGTCGATACGGGCCATCGATCGGCCTTTGGACGGACTAACGACGATCCGAACATGCTGACCGAGTATCGTCAGTGCCAGCATCAGGCGCTCAAGCGAGATACCACGGAGCTTATAGTTTCTGATCGCCGAAATTTTGGGCTGCGGCATGCCTAGTATCTTCGAGGCGCGGGCTTGAGTCAGGCCCTGTGCTTCGAGCAGGGCATTCAACTTCATCGCAAGCATCGCCTTAACCGACAGCTCCTCTGCATCGTCGAAGCCAAGGTCGACCAGAACATTGTCGGTCCCGCGAGTTCGCAGTTTCCGTGTCATCATCATTCCCCTTCGTATCGATAGCTCCCTAGAACGGCCTTCAATCGCGTCTCGACCAGTTCGACATCCGCTCGTGGCGTCTTGATCCCTGACTTAGACTTCTTCTGGAACGCATGCAGCACATGTACCCTTCCAGCAATCCGGACCAGATAAACCGCTCGATAGGTATCGCCCCGATGGTCCCCGACTAATTCAAAGACGCCCGGCCCGAGCCCCTTCCAGGGTTTTGCAGATGGTGGCGTCCCGCCAAGCTGCACCACGAAGAGGGCGACACCCATATCCTTCTGAACGGCCTCCGGGAACTGCTTAAAGTCCCTCTTCGCGGAGCCCTCCCAGAATAGAGGCCGACGCCCCATCTTGCCCTCGGTCATTTTGATCCCACGAGCATTGCTGCGGAAAGCGCCTGCCAACGAAGGCAATAGCAGATTATATTCATTTAGGTATAAACTTCAATACCCTCAAGCCACTCGCGAGGGGTCGCATTTGGAGAATCGCGCCGCTATTAACTGAGCCAGTGGCGTTCTCATCAGCATCTGCTGCTCACCGCTGAGATGAAATTCCGGCGCTGCGTGGAGATCGGCGAGACCCCTCATTTGTTCGACATCGAGCCGCCGCGTTCTCAATGCCTCGTCTTATTACCGTTCAAAAATAGGTGCCTTGCCGCCTCATGCTTGTCCCAAAGTTCAAGCCATCGCTTTTCGTCAGCGCTATGCCATTCGTCTCGTAGAATACCCGGAAATGATCCATCCGCGTTGATAAGCTCATCAAGACGAATGAATTCCAGCATTTCACTGCGCGTCAGACCAACGAGCACGGGTTCACCGTCTGAATCCAGCTCAAAATTATCGTCGTGATCAAACATGACCCGCAATTGAGCGGTCTTGCACTACCGGTCAAGGAAATCTGCGATTTAACCTAACCGCTCAACCTTACCGATCCGCTTTGTGCTGCCGGGCGCAATTAGCCGACTTGCTGACCGAAGCCGATCGCGTGAAGCACGATCAAAACTCGCCGCCGAGGCTGGTAGGTGTCTCTGAAGAAGGCTGACGCGATCGTGCGCGAGAACGAGGTTATCAGCCTCAGCGCCGAGGAATGGGAACGTTTCCAAGCGCTGCTGTTGCATCCACCGAAGCCAAATAAAAAGCTGAAGCAGACGCTGGCCTGGTACCGCCAGGTCGCTCGTGACTGAATTTCGCGCGCCGAAAGTCGAACTGCTCGGCGCTCAGCACGACCGCAGCAGTTTTAGTTGCGTCACCCTGCGATTCGGCAACAAAAAACAGTTAGCACCCAGATTTACGAAACGAAGCCAATTCTCCATGCATCTACGATGAGATGCCCTTTTCGGCCGCGGAACGCTCACGCGCTGCAGAGGGCTCTGGAAAAAGCGGGAATTCAGTTCATCGCCAAAAACGGCGGCGGGCCGGGCGTTCGATTGCGAGAGTAGTCCACGCGAGCAGAGCGCGCCCTCATCGGCGCATAGCCGCACATGAAAAATGCTGCCGGTCGCTTCAACACCAACGCAAAGCGTCTTTGTGCTCGGTAGCGCCGAGATCGCTTGATGCCTTGTAGCCTATGGACTACATTGGACCGCCATGGCCGAGGTGCGTCAGACGGAGGAGTTTTCGGGCTGGCTACTCCGTCTCAGGGATGCCAATGCGGTCGGCCGCATTCGTCGCATGGAGATGGGAAATCCCGGCGATACCAGAAACGTCGGTCACGGCATCTTCGAAATGCGCATCGACTATGGGCCGGGCTACCGGATTTACTATGTGCATCGTGGAGCACAAATTGTGATCCTGTTGTGTGGCGGCGACAAGCGCACGCAACCGAAGGATATCAAACGGGCTCGGGAACTGGCGGAGACATGGTGATGCCCAAGGTGATGTCCAAGACAACGCTCAAGACAGCGCCTAAGACAACGCGATTTGATGCCGCCGACTATCTCGACACCGAAGAGCGTCAGATTGCCTATATTGCGGCGGCGCTCGAATCCGGTGACGCGGATTTCGTGCGCGACGCGCTTGGTCTCGTTGCACGCGCACGCGGTATGGGTGGCATTGCGAAGAAGGCCGGCTTGAACCGCGAAAGCCTGTACAAGGCGCTCGGGGAGACCGGCAATCCAGAATTTGGCACGGTCATGCGCATTGTTCGCGCCCTGGGTCTAACCCTTTCAGCGCACCCCGTGGCGAGCCGACAGATGTCAAAGCGGCGCCGGGTCGCGTAGCACGCGTCAACAGAGCGCGCCCTCATCGACGCTGCAGCATTATCTATTTTGAAGAGTGACTTATCATTGCGCAGGTACCTTGGGTCATCAAACTGGTAGCTCTGCACAGTGATTATGACTCTTTGGAAGTGGCGGGATAGCCGCGGCCCATTTTGGCGCGGGCTTTGTTTGTTGTGAACATCCATTTGATGCGTAAGCGGGCGGCACGTTTCGCCGCCAGCAGGCCGTCGATCAAAGGCAACGGATTTGGAATCCCCAGGAGCGCCCAAGCTTCCGCGACCGGCTCGTCGATAGGCAGTACGCGCCCCCCGAGTCGAAGCCAATCGGCGCAACGCGCTCAGACGCTCCGGCCCAAACACTAAAGCCGGCAAACATCGGTCGCGGAGACAGCGTCCGGTTCCTTGTCGATGACCAACGCGCGCTGCTCCATCAGGATGGCGTCGATAGGCACGTTGGCTGGTCGATCCATCCACGAATGCGCTCACCAAGCGAAGGTGGGCGGAGGAAAAGCGCGTCAACGGAACGACGATAGGTCACCCATTGCGATATCGAATTTCTTCCAGAAAGTCCGTTTGACTTCAGACTAAAATGTAGATACGAAATACTCCATGCAAATCGTATGGGACGAACCGAAGCGCCTCGCCAATCTTGATAAGCACGGGCTGGACTTCGCCGATCTCAACGAGACTTTTTTTGACAGCGCTCTGGTTTTGCCCTCCCACCACGAGCGCTGGCTCGGCATTGGCAAAAACATGCGTGGCGTGATCGTCGTGGTGTTCGTTGCCTTGGGTAAGGAGGCCGTCAGCGTCATCAGCATGCGCCCAGCCAGTAAGAACGAAAGGAAACTCTATGCCGAATATTAAAAAGAAGGGCTACAGCGCCCGCGATCTTCGGGATGTCAGCGATAACCCCGAATTGACCAAGGAAGATTTTGCCAAGGCGAGGCCATTCGCTGAAGCCCTTCCTGAGTTGGCGGCATCGATCCGAAAAGGCCGCGGTCCGAACAAAGCGCCGACCAAGAAACTTGTATCTCTCCGTTTGTCCGGTCAGGTGATCGACGCATACAAGGCGAAGGGACCAGGCTGGCAATCCAAGATTGATGCTGATCTACGAAAGATCAATAAGATTAGATGAAGCGCCACGCTCGACGATGATTTTCCGCCGATTGAAGATCTCCGGTCAAGCCAATTGACGCTCGGGCATCGGCGGAGCCGGATAGCGCCCTAACCTGGAATTCCAATAAGCCCATGAACGCGGGGTCGATGATCCCCGGCGGAGCATGGTCGAGAGCCTCGCGAAGATCGTCGTCGCCCAAGAATTTACGCAAGAAAGTCATGTCTTCATGCGTCGCGCGGCTTGCTCATCGCCGAACGATGGTCGGCCTCTCTCAACCCCCTTTGGCCCTTGCGCCCAAAGAGCCAACTTCAGCACAGACAACTAATTTTTTGACGGGTAAGGTGTAATCTCAGCAAACGGGGAAAGGTTGTTCAATGAACATGTCCGGGGAAAGTCTTCTGGTCATCCTGATAGTGGGTGTAGTTGCCGGCTGGTTAGCAGGCCAGCTTGTACGTGGGGCCGGTTTTGGGCTTATCGGTGATTTGATTATCGGAGTCATCGGCGCCTTCATTGGAAGCTGGTTGCTCCCAAAATTGGGCATCCATCTCGGCACCGGCATCGTCAGCGCGATCGTCAATGCCACGATCGGTGCCGTTGTATTATTACTTCTGGTAAGACTTGTGCGAGGCGGCACCAGCTGGGGTCGCCGATGGTAATCCAATCTCAGGTTTGAACGGCTCAACCTTTCGATCGTATTTCTTGACGCTTCGCTTTTGATTGCACTTTCGGAATTTCCGAGGGGGCGCGAGGTCATGTCCGAAATGTTTGAAGTGTTCATGCAGTCGGCGCAGGGCCGGCGCATGAGGTTGCACCGAGAATTGAATAGCTGTTGCGAATTTGCCAAGCGCGCCAAGCGCGATTGTCACCGGTTTGTCGAATGAAAAGTCTGCTCAGAATTGGCCAACCACTGGCGAAATCTTCTACACATTGCAAGAGACGTTAATCTTCAGAAAGTGCAACAATTCCTCACTTCGGTGCGTCGTCATGGGCATCCATCGCTGCTCGAATTTGCCGCGCCAGTCCACCTACCAGCGGCGGCCGCAGAGCCGTCACATGATCGCCTTCACACCAGTGGATCGTTGGAAGCGCTCCCGCCCAGCGACTCCACCCACCATCCCAGAGATAGTCGAACTCCCACCACCATAGCGGGTGTGCTCCAGAGGGCCGATGATCACGAAGCAATCGAAAAAGATCAATAGGAATCGGCTGGCCGACGTTTGGTTTATAATTTATCCCAAGTGCGAAATATTCCTTTGTCGTACGATCTTCAGCCCAATCCGGGAGCTCTGGCTCTGCGCGGGTTTGTCTTACGAAGTTTAAGTGCAAAAGCCGAAAAAACTGAGGAAGGCGTCTAAGCCTGGTGCGCCAGCTGGCGCGACCATACCAGATCCAATGTGGTAGCCACTGAAAGAAATGCCCGACTCTTTGGCGCAAAGTCATTCGCGGCAGTGGCGCTGCTGTGCCGATCAGCCCGACAAAGGGAG